>QCGY01000033.1 GCA_003279715.1 Pelagibacteraceae bacterium AG-390-D18 | reverse complement strand
AACATGACATAGCTCCTGAACCAGCACCTAAAGCATAAGATTTCTCTGAACCAATCATTTTTGAAATTTCTTCATAATCAAATTCAGCACCAATGAATTTAGGATCGTGCATGTATGGTTCGCCTCCTACATCGATGATTTTTTGATTACCACTAATTCCTTCTGATGGACAACCCCAATCTCTTAAATTTGGACAATCAACTATTGATACTTCAACTACTTTGTAATTACTTGATAATCCATTTTGTAAAGCTTGAGAGATTTTATCTAGTGAATATTCTTTAAATTTTGATTTTTCTATTTTTAATTGCATCTATAGTTAAGCTATATATTATTTTGCATAATGTCTATAGATAATATATATAATATCTATACATAAATTAATTTAAAAAAGGGATAATGATAAATAAAGATTTAAAAGTTGCAGTTTTGGGCGCAGGAGCAATGGGCTGTTTATTTGGAGGTTTGTTAGCAGAAAAAGGATTAAATGTAATTCTTATAGATGTTTGGAAAGAACACGTCGAAGCTATCAATAAAAATGGTCTTAAAATGGATGGTCACGGTGGGGATAGATTTATTAAAGTTAAAGCAACAACTGATCCATCAACTGTAGATGTTGTTGATGCAGTGATTGTAATGTGTAAAGCAACCGCATTAGAACCAGCTCTTAATAGTATCAAAAATATTATTGGTGAAAAAACTGTTTTCATGTCTTTTCAAAATGGTTTTGGCCACGAAGCTATTATGCAAAAAATTGTTGGTGTGGAAAAAGTTTTAGGTGGAACAACAACTCAGGCATCAAATATATTAGGACCTGGTCATATAATGAATCATGCTGCTTTGCCATCTTGGATAGGTGAATACGAAGGTGGAATGAGTGAAAGGGTTAATAATGTAGCCGATACATTTACTGCCTATAATTTAGAAACCATTGCAGCAGACGATGTAAAAAAAAGAAAATGGATGAAACTTTTTGCATTAACAGCTATTGGCCCATTATCAGCAATTTTTGATCTTCATCATACAGATCTATACATTAACAATAATGCCAGTAATGTTTCAAGATCGCTGGGTAAAGAAATTATACTAGAGACTAGACAGGTTGCTTTAGCAGATGGAGTTGAAGTATCTGAAGATGAGTGTCTTTTTATGTTTAATAAAATTGTAGATTCAAACCAAACAAATAAATCCTCAATGGCTTTTGATGTTCAATATAAAAGAAAAACGGAGATTGATTTTATTAGTGGTGTTGTTTCAAATCTTGGAAAAAAACATGGAATAAAGACTCCTTTAAACGACCTAATGTACAAAATGATTAAAGTTAAGGAGGGAATGTATAGCTAAATGCTTAAAATCGAAAGATTAAAGATTATCAAAAGTAATTTTCCAGTTTTAGTAGGTGATAAAGTTCTCTCTAAAAGTATTTGTAAAGTGTTAATAAATGAAATAAGCAATTCTAAATCCTTTGACGATATGATCATGGGTGGAAGAAGTCGTATAAATAAAGGTTCAAAAAATTTTAATATTTATATAAAAAACTCTAAAATTTCGCAAAAAATTTTTAAACTTTTTAATAGTAAATCTTTTTATAAAAAAATTGAGAAAATTTTTAAAAATAAATTTGAAAATACTTCTTGGAAAAATGAAAATCTTCCAAATATTTTTAATAAAAGTAAATTTACTATCAAGAAGAAACTAAATTCTAGTGAACTAAAAAAAATACTTGGAAATAACTACAAAAATCCAAAAGTAAACTTAGATATTGATTTTTCTGTTTCAAGAGGTGGGTACAGATTAAGACCACATCGAGATGATATTACCAGGTTATATAATTTTTTGATTTATTTAACTGATATTCCAAAAAAAAATGGTGGCTCACTTACAATTTATAGAAAAAAAACAAAAAAAAACATTAGAAAAAGCTTTCGAAGATTTCCTAAGATTAATGAGCTAGAGATTGTTAAAGAATTTACTCCAAAACAAGGTACTGTAGTTTTTTTTCAATCAACACCTAATTCTTATCATGGGGTCAAAAGATTTATTGAAAAAAATTGCCCTAAAAGATTTTTTCTTTACGGAAGCTATGCTTTAAATAAACCAGTCATATGGAATTATAAAAACACATTGTATTATCCACATATAATAAGCACAAAAAAAAGAATGTTGACTTCTTTTCATGATGCAAATTATTTAACTACTGTACCTAAGCATTGATATTATCTTTATGATAAAATAAAATTTTATTATGCAAAATAGTCTTCAAAAGAAACTTTATGAACAAGGTTTTTTAAAAGTTAAAAATGTGCTTAACTTTAAAAGAGATCTAAAGCCTATTTTGAATGATATGGAATTTGTTATGGATTGTCTGGTTCAAAAATATGCAAAAAAAAAAGATATTAAAGAAGTTTTGAAATATGATTTTAAAAAAAAATATTCATATATTTCAAAACTTAATATCCATGATTTAGACCAATATTTTA
>QCGY01000032.1 GCA_003279715.1 Pelagibacteraceae bacterium AG-390-D18 | reverse complement strand
ACACTGGAACTAATTTTTACAAAAAAAAAAACTTAAAGAGTTAAAATCAAAATATAAAGTTTTAACAGTTTCAAAAAATAATCCAAAAAAATTTTATGAAAATAATATACACAAGGCTACATTTATAATGGGTCAGCCAAATTTAGATAAAAAACTTTTATCTAAAGCAAAAAAATTAAAAGCAATTATTAATGTTGAAAGTAATTTTATGGATAACATGGATTATGATTATTGTTTTAAAAAAGGTATACATGTAATAGCAACATCTCCAGTATTTTCAAAACCTGTAGCAGAACTTGCTTTAGGTATGACTTTATCTTTGTTGAGAAATATTCATGCTGCTCATTCAGATTTTATTGAAGGAAAAGAAAAATATGGTTTGGAGAGCAATCTTAAAGCCTCATTATTATCAGAAAAGAAAATAGGACTGTTAGGTTTTGGTGATTTAGCTAAATCTTTATACCCTTTGCTATTACCATTTACCAAAGACTTAAATGTATATGATCCATGGATACCTCAGTCAAAAATTAAAAAGTTAGGATTTAATTCTATGGGCTTAAACCAAATGTTTAAAAGCTGTGAGATTATTTATGTTCTTGCAGCTGTCACTACAAAAAATAAAAATCTGATAGATAAAAAATTATTAAATAAATTGAAGCCTAATTCATTGGTTATATTAATGAGTAGAGCTGCAGTAGTAAATTTTAAAGATCTAATTAAACGTGTAAAAAAAGGAGATATATTTGTTGCAACCGATGTATTTCCTGAAGAACCTGTGACAAAAAATGATCCGATTAGAAAAATAAAAAATATTTTATTTTCTGCACATCGAGCTGGAGCCTTGGAATCAGCCTTCTTTAATATGGGAAATATTGTCTTAAAAGATATGAATTTAATTTCAAAAAATTTACAACCAAAATTTTGTAAAATTGCACAACCTAAAACTGTAAGCCTGTTAGCATCAAAACCAGTTGCAATTAACTGATTTTTTTATAATTTCATTATTTATGTCTTCATCTAATAACTTACTTCTCGAAGCTAAAGGAATTACAAAATATTTTGGAACTATCACAGCGCTTGAAAATGTAAATTTAAAAGTACGTGCAGGAGAATGCCTTGGAGTAGTAGGAGACAATGGCGCAGGCAAATCTACATTAATGAAAGTTCTTTCTGGTCTCTACAAGCCTAGTGCTGGATCATTACATTTTCAAGGTAAGGAAGAAGTATTAGAAAGTCCAAGAGACTCTCAAAATTTAGGATTAGAAATGGTTTATCAAGATCTTGCTTTAGCAGGAAATCTTCCAATTGGAGAAAATATATTTTTAGGTAGAGAGCCAACTAAAAATTTAGGACTTTTAAAATTTTTGGATTTCAAAAAGATAAAAGAATTAACTGATGCGCATTTAGGAAAATTAAAAATTAATGTAAAAAGTGCAGATCAAAAAGTTGAAGAACTTTCTGGTGGACAAAGACAAGCAGTTGCAATTGCAAGATCAACAGCTTTTGATGCAAAAGTAGTTATTATGGATGAGCCAACGGCAGCACTTGCCATTAAAGAAGTTGGTAAAGTTCTTGATCTCATAAATAGCTTAAAAAAAACAGGAGTTGGTGTAATTGTCATAAGCCATAGGATGGATGATATATTTACTGTTTGCGATAGGGTGATGGCTTTATTTCAAGGTACTAATTTTGCTGAAGCAGAATTATCAAAAACTTCAAGAGATGAAGTTATTGGATGGATTATGGGTAAGAAATAATGGTTGAAGAAAAAGATAAGAAATCTGAAAGTCTATATTTAAAATTAATTCCATATTTTGATAAATATGGAATTTTGCTCTTATTATTATTAATGATATTGGTGATGCATATTTTGCAACCAGATGTTTTTTTATCTTGGCGAAATGTTACAAACGTTTTTAAGCAAATATCATGGCAATCAATGCTAGCTTTAGGAGTGTTCATGGTCATTGTAACTGCAGGTATAGATCTTTCAGTAGGATCAATCATGATGTTATCTTTAATGATTTTAGCAATAGTTGCTAAAGCAGGAGCGCCCTGGTTTATAGTTGTAATTACTCCTTTAATTGCTGGTTTTTTATGTGGATTAATTAATGGAGCTGGAATCACATTTTTAAGAATGCCCCATCCATTTATTATGACACTAGGTACTTTATATATTTTTAGAGGAACAGGAAATCTAATTTCAGGTGGAACTCCAATTAGTGGTTTTACAGATGAAGTAAGATATTTAGGTCATGGTAGAATTGATCTCACTTGGTTAGGGTTAGAAAAATCACAATATCTTCCGGTAAGTTTAGTTTTAATTGCAGTTGTGTATTTTATTTTTTGGATTTTTATGAACCATAGTCGTACAGGAAAATGGATATATGCAATTGGAGGAAATCCTAATGCAGCTAGAGCCTCAGGTATAAATGTTAATAAAATTTTAATAATTGTTTATTCTTTATGTGGTTTTTTATCTGGGATTGGAGCATTAATTTTAGCTGGCAGAGCAGATTCAGG
>QCGY01000031.1 GCA_003279715.1 Pelagibacteraceae bacterium AG-390-D18 | reverse complement strand
ATATGGATTAAAAATGATCAATGTAAATAAAGAAGAATATATTGAGAAAGCTTTAGAAACTTTAAAATTAGTAAACTTAGAGGGATATGAGAATAGAATGCCGTCTGAGTTATCTGGAGGACAACAACAAAGGGTAGCAGGCTTTAATAATGGAAGAATTATATTTCTAAAAGTTTGAGAGCTTGAAGCATTTAATGTTGATGATGCTTCATCTAAATGAGGATCCAATTGGTTCATTGCAGCAATTCCTGCTCTCACACCAACAGGCATATTCCTAAATACAAAAGCAATTACTAAAATTATTCCTGTTCCAGTTAATTCAAGTGGAGGAACATTAAAAGCAAAAACATAACTTACTCCAATAACACTTCCAGGAATTGCAAAACTTAACATTGTGCCAAATTCAAAAGCATTTTTACCTCTAAATTTATGCCTTGTAAGTAAATAAGCAGTTAAAATTCCTATTGCAGCAGTTGGTAAAGCAGAAATTATCGCTATCGTAAATGTTGTGTTAAATGAATTCCATGCAGTACCAGTCCATAACAATCCTCTTTCTTTGACCCAATCAATACTAAATGCTTCGATATAATGTTTTAATGTAAAGCTATGATCAACCCCCCACATTTCAACAAAACCTCCAAACATAATCATCACATAAATAATAAATGTCATGAATGCCCAAGGAAGCACGGTTGAATAAATAACCCATTTAGTTTTATTTGGCAGTTCAGGGTGAACTCCGCTATCACCTTTACCAGAAATTGAAATATAGGATTTTTTTCCTAGCCATTGGTTTTGAAGATAAAACACAACAAGAACAACAGATAACAAAATCATTGCAAGTATAGCTGCTTTTGTTTCATCATATTGTGCACCTACAATTGCAAAAAATATTTCAGTAGATAAGACATCGTACTCTGCTCCAAGTACTAACGGGTTACCAAAGTCTGCCAAGCTTTCAATAAAGCCAAGTAAAAATGCATTAGCTATTCCTGGTCTCATTAATGGTAAAGTAACAGTTTTAAAAACTTGCCACTTAGAAGCTCTCAATGTTTGTGAAGCTTCTTCCATTGATGGACTAACACTTTCAACAACACCAATTAAAACTAAGAATGCAATAGGGGTGAATGCAAGAGTTTGCGCAAACCATATTCCAGGTAAACCATAAATCCATCTAGAAGGTTCAATATCAAATGCCCACTCAAGAAAAGTACTTACTACACCTGTTCTTCCAAATAAAATTATTATTGCTAAACCAATTACAAATGGTGGAGTGATTATTGGCAAGACAGATAATATTCTTATTGTTTTTTTAAATTTGAAACTTGTTCTTGCTATTAAAAGCGCAAAAGCTAAACCTAAAACTGTCGATGAAAATGCAGTAAGAGTTCCCATGGTAACTGTGTTCCAAAAAACTCCACAAGCATAATCACTATAAGTACAATCTAGTCCCCATATTCCTTTATTAAATATTTTGTCTGAAAAATTACTAATTTCATAACCACCTTCAGTTCCTTTAAAAGCAACTCCAAACATCCTAAAAATTGGGAAAAATACAAAGGTAGAAACTAAAATAACAATACTTCCAATACTACCTACAATAAAATTATCTCCATTTAACCATCCTCGTGAAGATAAGCCATGAGTAATATAAAAGATAAAAGTACAGCAAGTTAAGACTGCACCTGAACCTACTCCAAACTGATTTTCTACATCACCAAATATTGATTGAAATATTTCAAAATTCCATCCTCTAATACCAATTGAAAATCCCTGAAGAAAAAAAAATAAAAAAAACCAATTAATCCTGAATATAAAAATATCTTTGAATAGAGAGGATTATTTTGATTTAATTTTAGTGTGGTTAGAGGAAAAAATAGGGGAATAGTTAAAGGTAACAACCAATATTTGTTATTGATAAATACTTGAGGTAGTACTGAACCATAATCTTCTAAAGAATATTCTCTAATCCAGTTAATTGAGAAAAACCCGTCACCCGTTACATACCATGGAAAGATCAGGAAACCCAATCCTCCTATGAGCATCCAACAAATAACGAGTCCTCTCATTAATTCCTGATATTATCTAGGAATTACAGATACGTCGTTATCCCACTTAGATAACAGTCCTGCTCTAGTACTCTTATCTCCATAAACTTTAAAGTTATAATCAATCAAGTTTATAGTAGATAAATCTGGAGCATCAGGATCAGCTTGTGCTTTTGTATTAGATGGCACCTGCAAAGATTTTCCTGAAGTGAAAACCATAGTTTGAATGGCAGGACTTAAAGCCCAGTCATAAAACTTTTTAGCTTCCTTCATATTTCTTGCACCTGCAATAATACTCATAGATCCAACTTCGTAACCAGTTCCTTCAGCAGGAGAAACAGTTACAACAGGTAAACCTTTTTTAGTTTGTTTCACACCATCGTGTTGGAAACAGATACCTATTAAGTTTTCACCTCTACCAGTTGCTTTAATTGGAGCAGAACCAGATTTAGTATATGTATTCACATTCAAATGAAGTGCTTTCATATAATCCCAACCTTTATCTTCACCAAAAATCTGAATAATTGTTGCTAAAGTTGTGTAAGCAGTTCCAGATGAATTTGGATTAGCTATTTGGATTTCACCTTTATAAATAGGTTTAGTTAAATCCATCCATGATTTAGGAGCTGGTAAACCTTTTTTTGCTAAAAGTTCTTTATTGTATCCAAAACCTAATGCACCAACATAAATACCTACAGATTTATAGTTTGCATTTACTGCTTGATTTTGAGCTGCTGGCAATAAATCATTAAAATGTGATGATTTATATTCTGCAGTCAGATTTTCTTGAGCAGCTGTAAGGTGTGGGTCACCTGTTCCACCAAACCAAACATCTCCTTTAGGATTTGATGATTCAGCTTTTATTTTTGCAAATGTTTCACCACTACTTGCTCTTGTCATTGCAACTTTTGTTCCAGTTTCTTTTTCATAAGCTTGTTCAAGCATTTCACAAACATCAATTTCAACACTACAGTACAAAGTAAGCTTTGCAGCAGAAGCCTTGTTTGTTAATCCGAACAATGTAAATAAAAGAACTAAAGCAATCGAAGCGAGTTTCATTATATTTTTCATTATGTCCTCTCTCTCTCTAGTTATTATTTTCAAATGTTATTATGAATTGGTTATATTTGTCACTAGTTTTTTAGTAATTATAAAACTTTATACAATTCTAGGTTTAATTCAGTTTGATATTTTCACACTAGGTAATATAGTTAAAAGTAGATAACGATACACACTATGGAAATAGTAACTAAGATTGCACCAATTTGTTTGGCACTGATTATGCTAGGACTAGGTCTTGGCCTTTCAGTAAAAGATTTCACTAGAATTTTGAGAACCCCAAAAGATTTTTTTGTTGGATTTTTTTCACAATTAGTAATTTTACCAATCATTGCTTTAGGAATAGCTTTAATATTAAATTTACCTGAAACATTAGCTATAGGTTTAATGATCATAGCGGCTGCTCCAGGAGGTGTAACATCAAATGTTTTAACAAAATTTGCAAATGGAGATGTTGCTTTATCTATCTCTTTAACTGCAGTTATTAGCTTAATTAGCATTATATCAGTTCCATTTGTAGTAATTACATCCGCTGATATTTTAGGAGTATCTATATCATCTGATATTTCAATGACTGGAATTGCTTTAAAAATGGCATTAGTTGTTACAGTGCCAGTTGTTATTGGAATGATAATCAGAGGTTTTGCAGAAAATTTTATTTCATCAAAAATTAATATTATTAATAAAATAACAGGTTGGTTATTTGTTATTGTTTTT
>QCGY01000030.1 GCA_003279715.1 Pelagibacteraceae bacterium AG-390-D18 | reverse complement strand
TTATTTTCAAGAGGTTTCATTAAAGAAATAATATATTCTTTTAAAATTGAACTTATTTCCTCAGCAATATCTTTCTTTGGATCAATTTTACTATCTGAGATTATTTCTTTAATTTCAGATGCAGCAACAACTCCAACGTCAGACTGAATTAAATATTCTTCAATTCTATCTAAAGTTTTGTCATCTATTTCTTTTTTTACAACTATATCTCTTAAGCCAGATGTAAAAGCAGAAGCACTCTTTTTGAAACCAGATCTAAATTTATCAAAAATTCCCATTAAATATTAATCTCAATATTTGTAATATCTGAGACAGGTCCTTTCATGTGAATACTATTACCCTGATCAATTGTTATTGACAGTTTTCCTAATGCAAACTCAATATCAGTTTTTTTGTCTATTAGTCCATTAATATTTGCTGCAACAGCTGTAGCACATGCTGCTGTCCCACATGCTTTTGTAAGTCCAGCACCTCTTTCCCAAACCTTAACTTTAATTAATTTTTTACTTATAACTTTTGCAAGAGTAACATTGCATTTTTCTGGAAAATAATTGTGATTTTCTATTTCAGGTCCTATCTTTTTTAAATCATAGTCTTCAATATTATCTACAAAAAAAACAATATGAGGATTTCCTACATTTACAGAAGTTCCACCTATATGCTCAATGTTATTTTTATTAACAATTTTGATGTTCAAGTTTTTTGTATCCAAATTTTTGTTTAATGGAATTTCATTCCAATTTGTTTTTGCAATTCCAATTTCAGTTTCTACTAAATTATTACCTAAAATTTGTGATTTTAATGCACCAGAATTGGTCCAAAGTATAATTTCTTTATCATTATTTTCTTTTGATAAAAGATCAGCTACACACCTAGTACCATTTCCGCAAGCACCAGAAATGCTTCCATCTGAATTATAGAACTCTAATCCAGCATCTTTTTCATTACTTTTTTGGATAAAGATTAACTGATCACATCCAATAAAATTACGATCACAAATTTTAATAATTTGATCTTTGGTTAGATTATAATTTTGACTTCTTTGATCAATAATTACAAAATCATTGCCCAAACCATCCATTTTAAAAGCTTTAATATCCATATATAGATATTTAACTTATTTATTGACTTTTTGAACCTCTATTATAGGTTGTCCCCGTTTCCGCAAAAACATTAACTTTGCGGTGTCTTTGGAAACAAAGAGATCGACACTAGTCAGCGAGGCTTCGCCCACTAGTGCGATTACTGCTGTGCGTAATAATTATGTTTGAAAATTTAACAAGTAAATTCGAAGAAATTTTTTCTTCTTTAAAAAAAGCCCCTTCACTTGATGAAGCTCAAGTAGATGAAGGCTTAAGAGGTATCAGGCAGGCTTTGTTAGAAGCCGACGTTACTTTAGAAGTAGCCAAAGATTTTATAGAAAATGTAAAACCAAAAGTTTTGGGCCAAGAAATTATTAGATCAACCTCACCTGGAGATATGGTCGTAAAAATAGTTTACGACGAATTAGTTAATTTGTTAGGTGGATCAAATAATGAGATAAATCTTAGTGCTGTGCCACCAGTTCCAATGATGCTTGTTGGATTGCAAGGTTCAGGAAAAACAACAACCACTGCAAAATTAGCTAAATATTTAGAGGCCAATAAAAAGAAAAAAGTAATGATGGTTAGTCTTGATATTTATAGACCTGCTGCACAAGAACAACTTAAATCACTTGGAGAACAAAATAACATCTTAACTCTACCCATTATTGAAGGCCAGCAACCAACAGATATTTGTCAAAGAGCAATTAGTGCAGCAAATTTAAATGGAGCTGAGATTATTTTATTTGATACTGCTGGTAGAACTCAAATTGACTTACAAATGATGAGTGAAATTAAGCAAATTGAAAGTGTAATAAATCCTACAGAAACTTTTTTAGTTGCGGATTCCCTAACAGGACAAGTCGCTGCATCAGTTGCTAAAGAATTTAAAAATACTGTCAATTTATCAGGAATAATTCTAACTAGAGCAGACGGAGATGCGAGAGGTGGTGCTGCGGTTAGTATGAAATATGTTTCTGATGTCCCAATTAAATTTTTAGGTATTGGTGAAAAAATTGAAAATCTTGAAGTATTCCATCCTGACAGAATAGCAAACAGAATTCTTGGAATGGGAGACATAGTATCTCTTGTAGAAAAAGCTGCACAAGATTTAGGTGAAGAGAATATAAAAAAAGCAGAGGAAAATTTAAAAAAAGGTCAATTTTCAATGCAAGATTATCTAACTCAGTTGAGACAAATGAAAAAAATGGGAGGCATAGAGGGCATCATGTCTTTTATGCCAGGTGTTTCAAAAATGAAATCTCAAATGGACTCAGCTGGAATTGATGAAAGTATTATAACTAAAAATGAAGCTATTATTTTGTCGATGACTAAAAAAGAAAGAGAGAACCCAAAACTTATTGATGGTTCTAGAAAAAAAAGAATTGCTAATGGCTCTGGCACAGATCCAGCCACTATCAATAAATTGCTAAAGCAATTTAAAATGATGTCTGAAATGATGAAGAAGATGTCAAAAGGAAATCTGAAAGGTATGTCTGATAAAGGAATACCGCCAGAGCTATTTAATCAATTAAAATAATAAAAAGGAGAAAACATGTTAAAACTAAGATTATCAAGAGGCGGAACAAAAAAAAGACCTGTTTACAAAGTTGTTGTAGCAGATAGTCGTTTTGCAAGAGATGGAAGATTTATTGAGAAAGTAGGATTTTTTAATCCTCTTTTACCTAAAGATAAAAAAGAAAGAGTTGGTCTTGAAGCTGAAAGAATTAAATATTGGTTAGGTCAAGGTGCCCAACCCACAACAAGAGTTGCTAGAATTTTAGGTGAAAACGAGATAATGCCAATGCCAGCAAATGGAAATAATCCACAAAAAGCTGTTCCCAAAAAGGAAAGAAAAAAAGAAGGTGAAGAAGCTCCAGCAGCAGCTACTAAAGCAGCAGAAGCAGCACCAGCAGAAGCTCCTAAAGAAGAAGCTCCAGCAGCAGAAGCAGCACCAGCAGAAGCTCCTAAAGAGGAACAAAAATAATTTAAAGATTATTTATGTGGCAAGCTCAAGTGTTTACACTTTATCCAGAATTTTTTCCTGGGCCTTTATCAAAAGGCCTATATGGAAAAGCTTTATCTAAAAATTTATGGAACTTAAATATTGTAAACATAAGAGACGCAGCTGAAGATAAACATAAAACGGTTGACGATACTCCTTATGGGGGAGGTTCTGGAATGCTTTTAAAAGCAGATGTCTTAGCAAAATCTTTAGATCAAAATAAAACTGAAGGTGAAAAAGTAATTTATTTATCTCCAAAAGGTAAAAAATTTGACCAAAATTATGCTCGAGAATTATCAAATGAGAAATCTGTATCTTTCATATGTGGTCATTTTGAAGGTGTTGATGAAAGAGTATTATCTACTCGAAATATAGAAGAGATAAGTATTGGAGATTATATTTTATCAGGAGGTGAAACAGCAGCATTTGTTGTGATTGATAGTATATTAAGACTTTTACCTGGAGTTTTAGGTAATGAAAACTCTAGGGTCGACGAAAGTTTTGAAAATGGGTTACTAGAGTATCCACAATACACAAAACCTCAAATTTGGGAGGAAAAAGCTGTTCCAGAGGTACTATTATCCGGTGATCACAGTAAAATTAAAGACTGGCGTTTATCTCAATCTGAGGCTATAACACGCGTCCGAAGACCAGATTTATGGCAAAAATATAAGAAAAATTAACTTGATAAATACTGACATGAAAACAATTGAAGAAATAAACCAACATAACGTTAAAAAA
>QCGY01000029.1 GCA_003279715.1 Pelagibacteraceae bacterium AG-390-D18 | reverse complement strand
TTAGCATTTAATGTTCCATCAAATGGCACATATCCCATTGCAATGTTTTGTTTTTTCTCTGGGTGATACCAAGGAGAAGTAATAAATCCTACTGGATCTCCACCACTCTCAGGTGATACAAGCCAAAAATCAGGAGCATACTCTTCAATCGGTTTTCCACCCAACTCAAGTCCAACTAATTGAAGCTTATAAGGTTTTTTACCTTCTTTAAGTTCTGCACCCATTTTTTCTAAAGCAGCTTTACCAACATAGTCAGCTTTTTTTGCCCATTCACCTTTTCCAGATAATGAAACTTGATAACCTAAGTTACACTGGAAAGGATTATGCTGTTGATCCATATCTTGACCCCATGAAAGAATTCCAGCTTGAATTCTTCTATGGTGAGCTGGAGCTATAACCATAAGGCTATGTTTTTTTCCAGCTTCTAGAACAGCGTTCCACATATCATCAGCGTATAACATAGAGTCTCTTAAATATATCTCGTAACCAGCTTCTCCTGAGAAACCAGACTGAGAAATTACACAACTTCTTCCACCTACCTTAACTTCAGCTAAACCATAGAAAGGCATATTATCAAAATCAACTTGATCTCCACATAAATCTTTCATTAGTGCTTTAGCTTTTGGTCCTTGTATTTGAACTGGACTGACATCAATTTCTTCAATTGTACAATCAAATCTACCGTCTGCATTTACACCTTGAAGGTACATACCAATATCAGAGTCAGATAATGAAAACCAAAATTCATCTTCAGAAATTCTAAGAAGAATTGGATCATTTAAAACCCCACCATAAGCATTACATAAGATTACATATCTCGCTCTCATAGGAGAAATTTTTGTAGCATCTCTTGTTATTACGTAGTCAGTGAATTTTTCTGCATCCGGACCTTTAACTCTGATTTGTCTTTCAACAGCAACGTTCCACATAGTAACATGATTTACAATTGCATCGTATTCAACCATAGCTCCACCATCTTCTGGTTTTACATAACCTCTTGGGTGATAAATACGATTATAAACAGTTGCTCTCCAACAACCTGCTTGCATTGATAGGTGCCAATAAGGAGATTTTCTTACTCTTGTTGAGATAAGCATTTCAACTTTTGTTGGACCACTTTGTCTTAAGTTATAAGGCACTGCACGATCTGATTGATCAACTGAAGTTGCCTGTTTTAGTTTAGTATAGTCAAATTCATTAGACATAACCATTCTCCTTCAACCACTTGTTTGTTTCCTTCAAGCCGCCGAATGTATAAATGTGGAAGTTATTAGTATGCGATTTAACTTTCCCAATTAGTTCATTAGGGTCTTTAGGTTTCAATAAATCTAACGCCTTAGTAAAATTAGATTTAAGAAAGTTAATGGAATTTTTTGCTCCGACAATATTAGCAAACTTTATTAAGCTAGATATTTTCATTGGCCCAGTAATTCCAACATGCACTGGTATGCTTTGTTTAGAAACAAAATCAACAATAGGCTGACTATCTAACAACCATTGGGTTACTATGTAATCAGCATAAGGCTTTTTATCTATCATTGCTTTTTCTAAATTTTGTTCTGGTATATCTGGGCTTCCTTCAGGATGACCTGCGATACCAATTTTAATTCCTTCAAAAAAACCTGTTTCTAGAATTTGATATGAGCTATCAAACTTACCAATTGGTTCTCTGCTTCCACCAATTACCAAAGCTTGTTTAACACCTTGATCTTTACATCTTGAAACATAATCTTTTAATTCTTCATCATTATTTATTGATCTAGCTGGAAAGTGTGGAACTGGATTAAAACCTTTTTTAACAAGGTCTCCTGATTTATCAGCAGTCTCCTTGTAATCACCACCAGGCAACATTGTAACGTATACATCCTTTACAGGAGGCAAAGTTTCAAGGTCAGTATGAGGACCAATTTCGAGTGAAAAATTCATTTTTTCCAGATCATTATCCTTTTTAAAAAAGCTGTCAAAGAAATTCAACATGTCTAAAAATTGGAAATTTGTTGCCAAAAATTATGGCCATGGTAATTTTTTTTGTGGATCAAAATCATAAAAATAAGTCTCTTTCAGAAATTTTAGATATCAAGAAGTTGATGAATGTGGATAGACCTATTGAAAATGCAAATGGACTTCCAAACGAGTGTTACACTAGCGAAGAATATTTGGAATATGAAAAAAATAAGATTTTTTGTGATAAATGGACAGTTATAGGAGTTGGTAGCTCAATACCCAATGCTGGAGATACGAAGCCATACAATCTACTCGGGATTCCTTTAATAATTGTCAGAGACAAGGAACTTAAAATTAGAGTGTTCCACAATGTTTGTAGTCACAGAGGCTTCAAATTAATAGACAAACCATGTACTTTAAAAAACGTAATTCGATGCCCTTATCACTCCTGGTCATATGATTTGAAAGGAAATTTGGTGGCCACACCTCATATAGGAGGTTTAAATGTTCATAGCTCAGATCAATTTGAAAAGAATTGGAGCAATCTAAAAAAGGTCAGATCTAAAATATGGATGGACATTATTTTTGTTAATATTAATTCAAATGAAATTGAATTTGAAGAGTACATCAAGCCACTTGAACAAAGATGGTCTAAATTTATTAATCACGAAGATCAAAAATTATTAGTTCATTCTAAAGATTACGGCTCTTTTGATTTAGAGGTTAAATGTAATTGGAAGTTTGCAATTGAAAATTACTGTGAAAGCTATCATCTACCAACTATTCATCCAGAATTAAACAAAGTATCTAATATTAATGATCATTATCATATTCAGGGTTTACCAAATCGATTTGCAGGACAAGGAAGTGAAAAATATGAACAACCAGTAAAAGGTAATAATAAATTTGATACATTTAAGAATTGGGAAAAAAATTCATTAAAAAATTCTGAATATATTGCTTTATTTCCGAATGTAATGATCGGTTTGCACCTGGATCTTTTTTATGTATTTTGGCTAGAGCCGCTTGCAACAGATAAAACAAAAGAACACATGCATATTTATTATATAGGAGAACAAAGCGCTAATGGAGATAAGTTGAAAGAATTAAGAAAAGAAAATGCAAGGTTTTGGAAAGATGTAATGCTAGAAGACATAAAAGCAATAGAGGGAATGCAAGCAGGAAGAGGTTCTCCTGTTTATAATGGAGGAAACTTTTCACCAGTTATGGATACACCAACACATCAATTTCATAAATGGGTTGCAAATAGCTTGATATAAATATGAAAATTATTTTAATAATGGGTCTTCCAGGCTCTGGTAAAACAACACTAGCTAACGAATTAGCACCATTGATAAATGCAAAAAGACTAAATGCTGATGAGGTTAGAAAAAAAGCAAATGACTGGGATTTTTCTAAAGAAGGAAGAAAAAGACAAGCAAAAAGAATGGCAGACTTTGCTTTAAAATTGAAAGAAGATGGAAATTTTGTTGTAGCAGATTTTATTTGTCCAACACCTGAAGCAAGAGCTTTATTTCCCGCAGATTTTATTATTTGGGTTGATACAATTAAAGAAGGAAGGTTTGATGATACTAACAAGATGTTCGTTAAGCCGGATAACTTTAACTTTCATGTAACTACACAAGATGCTAAAAACTGGGCACCAAAAATAATAAAGGAGATAAAATAATGGCTTACGAATGGGACAATAAAAAACCAACCGCACAAATGTTAGGAAGATGGCAACCATTTCATGATGGCCATTATACTTTATTTAAAGAGATAATAAAAAAAACTGGTCAGGTTTGTATTCAAATAAGAGATGTCCAAGGGGTTGATGATAATCCATTTGACTTTGATACAGTTAAGAAAAATATTGAAGATAGATTAAATCCAGAGTTTGAAGGTCAATTTAAAGTAATGCTTGTGCCAAATATTACAAATATTTGTTATGGACGTGGTGTAGGATACAAAATTGAAGAAATTGAACTTTCAAAAGAAATTCAAGAAATTTCTGCTACTAAAATTAGAGCTAAGATGAGAGAAGAAGGAAAATTAAAAT
>QCGY01000028.1 GCA_003279715.1 Pelagibacteraceae bacterium AG-390-D18 | reverse complement strand
CATTTAAATTTTGTTTTTTTTCACTATAACGTCTAATTTGACCATCAGTAATTATACCAATAGTTTTTTTTTGTTTATTTTGCACAATTAAAACTCCTAGTTTTTTATTACTTAAAATTTTTATAGCTTTATTCATATTTAAATTTTCTTTTACGAAAGGAATTTTGTTTCCTGTTAACATTATATCTTCAACAGTTTTCAATTGAGCTCCAAGATTACCAGCAGGATGTATCTTTTTGAAATCGAATTTACCAAATTTTTTAATATGCATAGCTGATATTGCTAATGCATCTCCTAAAGCTAGTTGGGCTGTTGTGCTTGAGGTAGGTACAATACCACCAGACTCTTTTACCTCAGGAATTACAAGTTTTATGTCTGATGCTTTGTATAAAATAGAGTCTCTTTTTGACATAATTCCAATTAGCATAATTTTATTTCTATTTGCATATTGAATTATATTTTTAAGCTCAATAGTTTTACCTGAGTAGCTTATCAAAATTAAAATATCTTTCTTTGAAATACTTCCCAAATCACCATGAGAGGAGTCGCTTGCTGATAAACTAAATGAAGGAGTACCAACTGAGGATAAAGTTGCTGATATTTTAGCTGCTATCAATCCACTTTTACCGACACCACATAAAACTACTTTAGATTTACATTTTGCAATTTCGACTACAGCTTTATTAAATGAATCATTAATCTTTTTTTTTAATTTTTGTAATGCCTGTATCTCAAGATCAATTACTTTTTTTGCTAAGGGTATAAATTTTTTAGTCATTAGTGGGACCAGATATCATCTTTAAACAAAGCCAAGTCTAAGTTTACTCGAGTTTTCAAAAATTTTAAGCAATCTTTATAAAGATCTATTCTATTC
Source organism: Pelagibacteraceae bacterium AG-390-D18 (assembly GCA_003279715.1). Classification (GTDB taxonomy): domain Bacteria; phylum Pseudomonadota; class Alphaproteobacteria; order Pelagibacterales; family Pelagibacteraceae; genus Pelagibacter. The sequence goes on along the minus strand of QCGY01000028.1, from coordinate 3,250 downwards.
TCTCTTTCTAGTATTTTATTTAGTTCTTCATGAATCTTATGTAAGTACATTACATCATTAGCACAGTATTTTAATTGAGCTTGAGATAGTTCGCCACCAAAATCAGAGCTTTGAAATTGTTTGCTGATATCAATATTCACAAATTCTTTTATTAATGTTTTTAATGAATGGCTATCAGAATAAGATCTTGCTAATTTTGAAGCAATTTTTGTGTCAAGTATATTATTGGTGTCTGTTTTTAAATAGTATTTAATATGAGCTATGTCTGCTCTTCCATAATGAAATATTTTTGTAGTGCTTTCATCAGCAAGTAATTTTATTAAATTTGGAGCGTTGTAATTCCTTCTATCAAATTGTATTATATGGGCATCAGAATTTCCAGAAGATATCTGAATTAAGCAAAGAGGATCTCGTCTGACGTTAAGACCCATAAACTCACCATCAACAGCTATTAGATTGCCTAAATTTAAATCATCTGGTAAATCATTTTTGTGAAGTTGAATATTATTAGTCATTTCTAAACATATATAATGGAATTCAAATGAAAGCAAAAAATTGTCTAATTTTTGGTGGCAGTGGTCAAATTGGTCGAAACTTAATTAGGAAGCTGACTAAAAATAACTACATAGTAACAGTTGTAACAAGAAATATTCATCAAAAGAGTTACATAATTAAAACCCAGGCTAATGCTGGATATATTGATGTAGTAGAGGCTAATATTTTTGATGAAAATAAAATTAGAAGTCTTTTTAAAAAAGCAGATATTTGTATAAATTTAATTGGAATTTTATTTGAAAAAAAACAAGGTAATACATTTAAAAATATTCACTCAGTTTTACCCTCATTGTTAGCTAAACTCTGTAAAGAGTATAATCTTAAGCATTTTATTCATTTATCAGCTTTAGGAATAAATGATGCAGTAGATTCAGATTATGCAAAAAGTAAATTAGAGGGAGAAGGTAATGTGCTAAAAAATTTCCCGTTAGCAACAATCTTAAGACCATCGGTAGTATATTCTGTAGACGATAACTTTACTACAAACTTTATGACCTTATTAAATAGATTGCCAGCTTTTCCAATTTATTATGAAGGTAAAACTAAATTTACACCAATCCATTGTTCAGATTTAACAGATACAATTTATCACGTTATCTCTAAAAATATTTATTCAAAAATAATTGAATGCACTGGCCCAGAAATCATAACCTTCAAGGAGATTCTAGAAAAATTACAGATATTAATTGGTAAAAAAAGAATTTTGCTACCTTTCCCTTTACCAATCGCTGAGCTGACAGCAAGATTTTTTGAAATTTTGCCGACTCCATTACTTACAAGAGATCAATTGAGATTACTAAAATATGACAATGTTTCATCTGGAAAATATAAAACTAATTCAGATATAGGAGTTCCTAGTGTTAGATTCTTTGATCAAGAAGTTAAAAAGTATTGCTATATGTGGAGAGATGGTGGTCAATTTTCTACAGAAAAATATCTATCAAATAAAGATTTAGAGAAAAATATTAATAAATAGTTTTTAGGCTGACTTTATTTTTTTTTCAATAAATTCTGGCACTTCTTCTTTATCTGTAACTTCTTCTTTTTTACCTTTAGGTTGGTAAGCATATAAAAGGTGTAACTTACAATAAGAAAAGTCCTTTAATGAAGATCTACCACAAAAATAAAATGATTTTTCATCTGGATGCCCAATTGGCCATTTACATGAACTTTCATCTAGTTCCTCTAATTGTTTTGGATTTTCTGGCTCAAAGTCTTTTTCAATAATTAATGATTTAAATTTACTTTTTCTTCCTCTTTTAATTTTATTATTTTTTTCCTCTAAAGAATTTTCAAAATTTTGATTTGAAGTTGCTGCTCTTGTTTTAATCTTTGCTGATAGGTTTAATCTGTGAGCCTTACCAATTACTGCATTTCTGCTAATACCACCAATAATTTCAGCAATTTGGCTTGCTGTACTACCTTTGCCCCAAAGTTCTTTTAATTTATTAACTTTTTCTTCGTTCCAGCTCATATCTATATGTTGTATTACAATTTATATAAACAACAATATACTGATACCTTAAGAAATTAAACAAGCAAAATCTTAAAGTTATCAACAAAAATAAACTAAAATTGGTTTATAGGTATTTTCTATCATAACTTGTATCTAATAATTAAAATTTATAAAAACTGTTTAAAATTATGAGCTATTTAGCAAAAAATTATAATAGAAAAAAAATTTCATTTAAATATGGAAAGGGAAGTTTTTTATATTCAACTAATGGAAAAAAATATTTAGATTTTGTTCAAGGTATAGCTGTGAATTCTTTAGGACACGCACATCCTAAATTAGTAAATGCTGTAAACAAACAATCAAAAAAACTTTGGCATGTTTCAAATGCATTTCAAATTCCAGAAGGAGAAATGTTAGCAAAGAAACTAGCCAAAAAAACTTTTGCTGACTATGTTATGTTTCAAAATAGTGGCGCAGAGGCAACAGAAGCAGCAATAAAAGCTGCTAGAAGATATTTTTATTCAATTGGAAAACCTAAAAAAAATAGAATTTTATGCGTTAAAAATAGTTTTCATGGCAGAACACTAGCAGCAATATATGCGAGTGGTTCAAAAAAAATGACTGAAGGTTTTGGACCAAAAGTAACTGGTTTTGATCATTTTGATTTTGGTGATCATAAATCTTTAAAAAATAAAATAACAAAAAATACTGCTGCTATAATGGTCGAAACTATTATGGGTGAGGGAGGAATTAAAGTAATTCCTGATTGGTGCTTAAAAGAGCTTAAAAAGATTTGTGTTAAAAAAAATATATTATTAATATTAGATGAAGTTCAATGTGGAATTGGAAGATCAGGTGATTTCTTTGCTTTTGAAAAATCTAAGGTAAAACCAGATATTGTTCCTATTGCAAAAGGTATAGGTGGAGGATTTCCAATTGGAGCAGTTTTAATGAATAAAAAAGTTGCCTCAGGAATGACAGCCGGAACCCATGGTTCTACTTTTGGAGGCAATCCATTAGCAATGACTGTTGGTAATTCAGTAATGGATATAATTTCAAATAAGAAATTCTTAAAAAATGTTAAAATTATTTCAGAATATTTTTTATCCAATCTTAATAAGATTCAAAATGAATATCCTTATATTATTAAAGAAATAAGAGGTAAAGGTTTATTGATTGGAATACAGCTTCAAACAGATCAAACAAAATTTATAAAGAAACTTATGGATAATAATTTAT
>QCGY01000027.1 GCA_003279715.1 Pelagibacteraceae bacterium AG-390-D18 | reverse complement strand
AGGATTAACTTTTTATAAAATAGTTGAAAAATTAAGGTTATTATCAAAGAATACTTTATCAGATAAAAATAAGAGAAAAGTTTTTTCAAAAATATCTAAAGAAATTAAAAAACTTCCACCAAAACATACATATAAAATTACTAGAGCATTTTCACATATTTTAAATTTAATGAATCTTGCTGAGTCCTTAGATGCATCTCGAAAACTTAATGAATATGATAATCCTTATTTTAAAGATAAAAATCAAAATATATTCATTGAAGATATAATTAATGGACTTTTTAAAAATAAGAGTATTTCTAATAACAAAATATACGAACAAGCTAAAAATTTAGATATCGGAATTGTTCTTACTGCTCACCCAACAGAAGTTAAAAGAAGAACCTTAATTCAAAAATATGCCAATTTAATTGATTTGATGGAAAAAAGACATTTATATAAAAAATATCCATCTAAAATTATTGAAATAGATAGGGATATTTATTCTGAAATTACAATAATATGGAAAACAGATGAATTAAAAAGGTCTAAACCATCACCGTTGGATGAAGCAAGATGGGGATTAGCAATAATTGAAGATAGTTTATGGGACACAATTCCAAAAGTTTATAAAAGATTAAATGATATTTTTAGAAAAAATTTAAATAAAGATTTGCCCCGAACTTTTAACCCAATTCAATTTGGATCTTGGATGGGTGGTGATAGAGATGGAAACCCAAATGTTACAGCAGAAGTTACAAAAAAAGTAATTTTATTTTCTAGATGGCAAGCAGCAAAATTGTATGAAAAAGAATTAACGAAGTTAATTCAAGACCTATCTATGGAAGAATGTTCTAAAAAAATTAGAAGGGTAGTTGGAAAAACATTTGAACCCTATAGAGTATATTTAAGACCAATTAGGGATAAAATAAGAAAAACTCATCAATTAATCGAAATTCATTTGAATAAAAATACCCCTCTTGATGAAAAAAAATTACTGCAAGATAGAAATGAAATTTTAAAACCTTTAAGAGAAATAAGAGATTCATTAAACTTAAATCGTGGACAACATATAGGTAATTCAGATCTATTAGATTTAATTAGAAGAGTTAGATGTTTTGGGATTAATCTTGCAAAATTAGATATAAGACAAGAATCTTCAAGACATGAGAAATTAGTAAATGAAGTTATTAAAAATAAATATAAAATAAATTATACCAATCTAAGTGAAATAAAAAAAATTAATTTACTAAATTCTTTAATTAAACAAAAAAAATATTTTTTAGATAAAAAAAATATTAGAGATAAAGAAAATAAAGAAGTTTGGGATACATTTAAGCAAATATCAATAGAACCTCCACAATGCCTTGGTGCTTATGTAATATCAATGACTTCAAAAGCTTCTGATATTTTATCTGTCTATCTTTTGCAAAAACAAGCTCAAACTAATAATTTATTAAGAGTAGTACCGCTTTTTGAAACCTTAGATGATTTAAAAAATGCTAAAGATGTAATGGAAAATTTATTTAAATTATCATGGTACCGAAAATTAATAAATAATCACCAGGAAGTAATGATTGGATATTCAGACTCAAGTAAGGATGCTGGAAAATTATCTGCAAGTTGGCACCAATATAAACTTCAAGAAGAGCTAAGAAATCTTGCAAAAAAATATAAAATAAATTTAGTATTTTTTCATGGTAGAGGTGGTTCTGCAGGAAGAGGAGGTGGACCAATTCAAGCCACATTAAAATCACAACCTTCAAATACTGTTAACGGAAAAATTAGAATTACTGATCAAGGAGAAGTTATTCAACAAAAATATGGATATAAACCTTTGGCAGAATATAATCTTTGTAGTTATATAGGGGCTGTAATGGATGCTTCATTAAATCCTCCACCAAAGTCTAAAAAAAAATGGAGAGAATTAATTGAAAAAATGTCAGAAATTTCAACATCTGCTTACAGAAAAAATCTTAATCAAAGTGAGGATTTTATTAGATACTTTAAAACTGTTACTCCACATAAATCACTTGGTAAACTTGCTATTGGATCAAGGCCTACTAAAAGAAAAAATGTTGATAACATTCAAGGCTTAAGAGCTATTCCGTGGGTTTTTGCATGGACGCAAATTAGATTAATGTTACCAGCTTGGCTGGGAACCACAGAAGCATTAAGGTATGGATCAATTAAAAAGTTTTCAAAAACATTAACCGATATGGAAAGAAACTGGCCATATTTTGTATCTACAATGGATATTTTAGATATGGTAATTTCAAAAGTTGATACAGAAATTTCAATTATTTATGAAAATAATTTAGCTGATGTAGCATTAAAAAGGATTGGTAAGAAATTGAGATTTCAATTTGACGCATTAGTAAAATTACATAACAAAATTACACCAAAAGAAGTAACAAAAGAAAGAAAAGAATTTAGAAAAGCATTATTTATAAGAAATAACTACACAGAAATGTTAAATTTATTACAAGCTAGTATTATGAATAAATTAAATAATAAAAGATATAAAAAATTAGATAAAAAATTTCTTGATGATGCATTGATGACATCCATAGCAGGTATATCTGCTGCTATGAAAAATACTGGTTAAATGATAGAATTTTTAATAGCTTTTGGAGCTGGACTTATTAGTTTTTTGTCTCCTTGCGTTTTACCTTTAATACCCGGATATGTATCTTTTATTTCTGGTCAATCATTGCAAGAAATTTTGAAATCACAAAAAATAGATATTATACCTTTAGTTTTATTTTGCTTTGGATTTTCAACGGTATTTATTATTTTAGGAGCATCTGCATCTTTTTTAGGTCAAACACTTTTACAAAATTCAGAAACTTTAAGAGTAATAGCAGGAATTGTTATAATAATTTTTTCACTACAATTAATAGGATTAATAAATATTAGTTATCTAAATTTTGAAAAAAGGATAGAAGCAAAAAAATCTCAAAATATTTTATTTCCATATGTGATAGGATTAGCATTTGGATTTGGATGGACACCATGTATAGGTCCAATTTTAGGCTCTATTTTAGCTTTAGCATCTATTGAAGAAACATTATCAAAGGCAATTATTCTATTAACTTTTTATTCTATAGGTCTTGCCATACCTTTTGTTTTATCAGGATATTTAATCCAAAGGTTTTTGGCTTTTTCTAAAAATTTCAAAAAAAATATAAATTTAATTTCAAAAATAGGAGGAATTATTCTTTTATTTACAGGTATATTAATTTTAACCAACCAATTGCAAGCTATTGGTTTTTATATAATTAAAGTTTTTCCTTTTATGCAAAATTTCGGTTAAAAAGTATTTAATGAAAATTTATCAAATAGATTCAAGCGCTAGAAAAAAAGGTTCTACTTCAAGAGCATTAGCTAAAAAAGTACTTGATAAAATTAAAAAGCCTGGTGATGAAGTTATCTATAGAGACTTAGATGATGAAATGCTTTTTGTGAGTGGTTTAACTGAATCTGGTATGAAAATTGATGAAAAAGATCAAACGGAAGATCATAAAAAGATGTTCAAACTATCTGATAAATTAGTTAAAGAGCTAAAAGAGAGTGATACAATTATTATTTCAGCTCCAATATATAATTATGGACCTCCAGCAACTCTTAAAGCTTGGTCTGATTTGGCTGCTAGAATTGGAGAGACATTTAAATTTAAACCCGATGGAAGAAGAGTAGGAATGTTAAAAAATAAACGTGCCTATTTAGTTATTACATCAGGAGGAACAAAATTAAATAGTAAAGAAGATTTTTTAACACCTTGGTTAAAATATATATTAAACTTTTTTGGTATAGAAAAAGTTGATGTGATTAGTGCTGATCAAATGGCCTTAGACTATGAAAAATCAATCAAAGATGCTGAACAGCAAATTCATAATTTAGCCTAAATTGATAGATATTTTTTTTCTAATATTTGTTTAATTAATTTTTATTTGTTAACATAAGTAATGAAAATAATTCTTTTTATAATTTTTAGTTTGTTTTTTTTCACAAATAGTAATGCTGCATGTGATGATCCTTTAACAGATAGTGTTGATTATTCAAATTGCAGATTTTCTGACGCTCAGGATTTACAAGGAAGTTATCTTCCAAATTCAAATCTGTCTTTTGCAAGTTTTATACAAGTAAATTTTGATAAAAGCATAATGATGAATTCAAATTTGTCATTTGGAACTTTTCCAGAATCTACATTTGTTAGAGCAAATCTTTATGAGACTATCTCAATAGGTGCAAATTTTGAAAAAACTAATTTTACTGGTTCTAACCTTACAAGAGTTGATTTTATGGGAGCTACTTTAATTGAAGCGAATTTTCAAAATTCAAATTTAATGGAAGCTAATTTCACTTCATCTAATATCACAAATGCTAATTTTGATGGTGCCAATTTGATTGGTGCAACATGGACTGGTGGTGAAACTTGTGGTCCAGGATCTATAGGTTCATGCAATAAGTAGGCATGAATACTGCTATTAAGACTGACGATGTAATATTTAATTTTTTTAAACAAATTTGTGATGAAAAAGATGACCAAAAATGTGTTGAGCTTGGTAAAG
>QCGY01000026.1 GCA_003279715.1 Pelagibacteraceae bacterium AG-390-D18 | reverse complement strand
GTTGCATCTGAAATCATGGCAATCTTTTGTTTATCAAATGATCTAGAAGATTTAGAAAAAAGAATTGGAAATATAACAATTGCATACACTAGAGATAAAAAACCTGTATTTGCAAAAGATTTAAAAGCTCAAGGTCCTATGACTGTTTTGTTAAAAGATGCTATTAGACCAAACGTAACTCAAACATTGGAAAACAACCCTGCAATTATTCATGGTGGTCCGTTTGCAAATATTGCTCACGGATGTAACTCTGTAATTGCAACAAAGACAGGATTAAAACTTGCAGATTATGTCGTAACAGAAGCAGGATTTGGTGCTGACTTAGGGGCTGAAAAATTTCTTGATATAAAATGTAGAAAATCAAATTTAAAACCAAGTTGCGTAGTAATTGTGGCAACTATCAGAGCATTAAAAATGCATGGTGGTGTTGCAAAAGATGATCTTAAAAATGAAAACGTAGATGCTCTTAAAAAAGGACTTATAAATCTTGAAAGACATATTCAAAATGTTCAAAAGTTTGGCCTCCCTGTTGCAGTTGCTGTTAACCATTTCATTAAAGATACAGATAATGAAGTAAAAGCATTAATAGAATTTTGTGACGGACTGGGAGTTAAAGCAAGTCTGTGTACTCATTGGGCTAATGGTGGAGAAGGTACAAAAGAACTTGCAGCTCACGTTTCTGAGTTATGTGAAAAAGATGAAGCTAAATTTCAATTTTTATATGAAAGTAAAATTCCATTATTTAAAAAGATAGAGACTATAGCTAAAGAAATATATAGAGCTGATGAAGTTATTGCTGACACAAAAATTAGAGACCAATTAAAAGGTTTTGAAGAAGCTGGTTTTGGAGAATTGCCTATTTGTGTTGCTAAAACTCAGTATAGTTTTTCAACGGATCCAAATCTAAAAGGTGCACCAAGCGGACATGCGTTACCAATTAGAGAAATCAGACTTTCTTCTGGAGCAGAATTTATCGTTGTTGTATGTGGAGCTATTATGACAATGCCAGGATTACCAAGAGTTCCAGCTGCAGACTCTATCAAGCTAAATAAAAACGGTGAAATAGAAGGTTTATTTTAAATACTAACTAATAATATTTAACCAATTTTTTAATTCAACCATTCTAGAATTTTTTTCAGATATTTTAATTTCGTCTTTAATAAAATTTATATGATTGTTAATTTCATCTTCATTTTGAAATCTTTTTCTATTTTCAATTAATGCTTTTTTTCTAAACTTAATTATATCAATCATTTTTTCATAAGTTATTTCTGGATGATACTGTAATCCCCAAATTTCACTCACCCCAGATTTAAAGTTTAGACCTTGAATATTGTTTATCTTGTTAAAAGCTAGATGCACTGAATTTTGAGGAACAGTCACCACCTCATCAAAATTAAAAGCTGGAGTGTTAAATTTTTTACTTTTATCTTTATAAAAAGAATTGTTAATACCATTTTCTGTAAGTTGAACCTCATTAGCAATTCCAATATGCGAACCATTAACTCCTTTTTTTACCTCCCCACCTGCTGCTGTAACAGCAACTTGCATTCCCCAACAAATTGCTAAGATCTTATTTATATTTTTAAAACATTCTTTCATAAAAGAAATTTGCCTTCTAATTTCTGGTGTATCATTATAAATATTCAAACTACTTCCACCCCAAATTAAACCATCATATTTATTTAAATTAGGTACTATTTGATTTAAATCTAATTCCAAGCAAGGATTCAAAACATCTATTTTTAGATTTGTATTAAAATTGGCCAAACTTTCTTTTAAACTTTCTGTGTGAGTTGGTATTCCTACATCAGTAAATACTTTACCTTCTTCTGGCGTATTCCCTTCACAAATTAGAATATTTAGATCTCTCATTTAAAACAAATCCCCTGAAATACTATGCTCATACATATTTTTCATATCTTTTTTTGTAAGTTTTTTTGGATTTCCTCCAGTGGATGGATCCTCAAAAGCCATATCTGATAATTTATCTAAATCCATTTTATCTTGATCAATAACATCAGATATCTTATGTGGGATTTTAAATTCTTCTCTTAAATCCATTGTCCAGTTAACAAAACTTTCAAATGATTTTTCTAATCCAAGATAGTCACATATTGAAATAATCTTATTTGATATTTCACTTTTATTAAAAGTTAAAACATAAGGCATAAATATTGCATTAGATAAACCATGGTGAATATTAAATTGTGCATTTACAGGATGACTAAGAGAATGGATCGCTCCTAAACCTTTTTGAAATGCTGTTGAACCCATACTGGCTGCTGCCAACATTTCAGATCTTGCCTTAAGATTATTTCCATTTTTTACTGCCTCGCTTAATGAATTTTTAATTAATTTCATACCTTCTAGAGCTATTCCATCTGCCATTGGATGAAATCCTGGTGCACAAAATGCTTCAAGATTATGTGCTAGTGCATCCATTCCTGTTGCGGCAGTAATTCTAGGAGGTAAATCTATTGTCAGTTTTGGATCTAAAATAACAACAGTTGGCATAAATTTTGGATGAAAAATAATTTTTTTTACTCCTGTTTCTTCATTAACTATAGCTGATGCTCTGCCAGTTTCAGAGCCAGTTCCTGCAGTTGTTGGAATAGCAATAATTGGTGAAATTTTACTATCATCAGCTCTTTTCCAATAATCACCAATATCTTCAAAATCCCATATAGGTCTAGTTTGGCCATTCATGAAAGCAATTCCTTTTCCTACATCAAGAGCACTTCCTCCGCCAAAGGCAATAACTCCATCACATTTACTTTTATTATATAATTCTACTCCTTCAGTTATATTTTTTCCAAATGGGTTACCTGAAAAATTTGAAAAAACTTCAATACTTTTAAATCTTTTTTTTAAATTATCTAAAACTTTTGAGGTCATTGGTAATGTAATTAAATCTTTATCGGTAACAAATAAAGGTGAACTAATTTTAGCAAACGAACAAGCCTCTATAATATCTAAAGATCTGTCTTCACCTGTCCAAACTGTAGTTGGGTAATTCCAATTTGATTTCATTTACCAGCTAATTTCTAATTTCTTATTTTCACAAATAGTTTGTAACATACTAAACATTAGTGGAAAATGTTTTGGATTTAAATCTTGTAAAATTTTTGGACCTATCTCTAAAGCTAATTGTGCACCTTCTACAGTTATATTTTTCATAAACTTTTCTTTAGCTTCATTATACAAATATCCTTCTCCTAAATATTTTCCCATTAAACTATTTCTTCCACCAATTGCGCTAACGTATAAATCACCAAGACCTGCTAAACCATAAACAGTTTCGGGTTTACCTCCGTAATGAGAAACAAATTCAACCATTTCTGAAATAGATCTATGAATTAAAGATGCTGCTGTGTTTAAGAAATATTTAGATTGAATTTCCTTTGTTGCTTTAGAATTACTTAATCCTTCTGATGCACCAATCAACATAGAATAAATATTTTTAATTGCACCTGAGAGTTCAACTCCACTTATATCTTCAGATATTTCAGCAGAATAATAATTTGTAGAAATAATTTTTTTCAAAGATTGAGATTCTTTTATATCTTGATTAGCGATAACAGTTCCTGTTCTCATTTTATTTGCTAAACCTACAGCAAGGCAAGGTCCTTTAATAGCTGAAATATTTATTTCTGAGTGACCATTATTTTTTAAAAGATTTTTTATCTTATCTGAAAGAGTTATAAGATCACCATCAAAAATTGATAAGCCTTTTGTTAATAACACTATTGGCAATTTTTTTTTATAAGTTTTTGAAATTTGTTCTACAAACCACTCAATCCCAATCGAACTTACTCCACAGATTATGATATCTGGACTTTTAGACAATAAGCTTTGTAATTTATCAAATCTTTCAAATTTTATTTCTTTTGGTAATTGTGTTTTTAAAGTGGGATGAATTTGACTTTTTGATTTAATTTCATCTATTAATTCTTGCTCTAAATGTGTGCCAACTATAGTGACATCATTTTTATTCTCAACACATGGCACACCAAAAGCAGATCCCATAGCACCAGCTCCTATAATTATTATTTTTTTCATAGCTTAATACTAGGCTAGAGTTTTTCTAATTGCTTGTTGCCATCCCTTCAATAAGTTAACTCTCAATTTTTTACTAAATTTAGGCTTAAACATTGCATCTTTTTTCCATTTTCTACTTATTTCATCAAGAGATTTAAATTCACCAACTTGGTAAGCTGCAAAAAAAGCAACACCTAGAGCTGTAGTTTCTTGAATTTTTGGTCTTAATACATTTGTATCTAGAATGTTAGATAAAAATTGTGCAAACCAATTATTGGCAATCATACCTCCATCAACTTTAATTATTTTTGGCTTAGAACCATCTTTTCTCATGGACTCAAATAAGTCATAACTTTGATAGGCAACTGACTCGATCACAGCTCTTACTAAATTTTTCCAGTTTGTATTTCTAGTTAATCCTGTAATTATTCCTCTTGAGTCAGGACTCCAATATGGAGCTCCCAAACCAGTAAAAGCTGGTACAATATAAATTCCATCATTATTTTTTTGAGAATTTGCAATTTTTTCTGTTTCTTTCGCATTATTAATTAATTTTAATTTATCTCTTAACCATTGAACACCTGCTCCAGCAATAAAAATTGATCCCTCTAGTGCGTATGTATTTTTATTTTTTAATCTGTAACAAATTGTTGTTAATAATTTATTCTTAGATAAAATTTTACTGTTTCCTGTATTCATTATTGCAAATGCTCCTGTTCCATAAGTACATTTAACAGATCCTTTATTGAAACAAGCCTGACCTACTGCAGCAGCTTGTTGATCGCCTAATACAGCATTAATTGAGATTTCTTCACCAATTATTTCTTTTGATGTTGTTCCAAAATCATCTGCAGAATTTTTAACCGATGGTAAAATTGACTTTGGAATATTCAATTTTTTAAGAATTTCATCATCCCATTTA
>QCGY01000025.1 GCA_003279715.1 Pelagibacteraceae bacterium AG-390-D18 | reverse complement strand
ATATTTTTGCTTAATTTCTTTTATTTCTTCAGGTGTACAGTTATAAATTTGGTAATAATCAAAAGGTAGATGTTTAATTTCTTCTAAAATAGTCTGATCCGGTTTTACAAGCACTGCAACAAAATTAGATTTCTTTTTATCTAATTGCAGTAACTCATTTAGCTTTTCAACTTCTATATATCTTGAGCTTTTTTTATAATTACAAATGAAGCCAATAAATTGGGGTGGATAAGGATGATTGATTATAAAATTAAGAGTATCAAGATCTGAGATCCCACAGATTTTAGACCCCTTAATCATTTATTTAAGTGGTCAATTAATCTTTGAATATTATTTTTAATATTTCCTTTAATTAATGATCTTCCCATTACAATTCCTGATACTTTATTTTTAAAGGCATCATTAGGGGTCATTACTCGTGATTGATCGTTAGCATTATCTCCAGGTAATCTTATTCCGGGAGTTACGATAAATAATTTTTTAAATTTTTTTCTAACTATTTTGGCTTCTTGAGCAGAGCAAACAATACCATCACATCCCGATTTTTTTATTAGACTAGCTTGTTTTAATACTAGTTTTTCAACAGATTTTGTGTGTCCTATTTCTTTAAGAGATTTATTATCAAGACTTGTTAGAATTGTAATACCAAGTAATTTTAAATCTTTATTAGTTGATTTCGCTTTCTTTTTAATAGCCCTTAACATCTCAAGACCACCATTTGCATGGACAGTTATATATTTACATTTTTTTAGGTCCTTTAAACTATCTAATGCAGATAGTGCTGTTTGAGGAATATCGTTAATTTTTAAATCTAACCAAAAATCTTTTTTAAAATTTTCTAAAAATTTTCTTCCATTTTTTGAGTAAAAAAATTGTAATCCAAATTTTGGTACAACTTTAAATTTGTTTGTCTGTGTTTGTTTTATAATTTTTTTTATTTCACTTAAATTAGAAGTATCACAAGCAACAAAAATATTTTTATGTTTCATCGTTTAATTTTTTAAACAAGTCTTTTGACATTTTAAAGTGAATTGTTTTTTTTTCTGGTGTGTTTACTTTTTCACCTGTTTTAGGGTTTCTTGAGATACGAGCTTTTTGAATATTTGTTGAAAATATACCAAAACCTCTTAGTTCAACTCTATCGCCTCTTTTAAGAGCACGTTTAATTTCACTTAAAATTATATTTGTAAATTTGTCGAGGTCTTTTTTTAGAAAATTGGGATAGTTCTCGGAGAGTTGTTTTAAAAGCTTTGATTTTACAATAGCCAATTTAAATCTTCTGTTTACTCTTTATCTTCTTCTTTTTTTTTTAAATCTTCCGAAAGTGATGAGAATGGTAAGTTTTTACCAGAACCTTCAGATCCATATTTATCTAAAGCTTCTTTTTTCTCAATTTCTTCTAATAGTTTGATACTTAAAACTACTTTTCTCTTATCTAGGTCAAGGTCAGCTATTGCGCAATCCAATTTCTCAGACCCGGTCCATCTACTTGGACGTGCGTCGGCCGCATTGATTGCAATTGCTGATTTTTTTATTTGAAAATCCATTTCACAACCCTCTGGTCTAACTGTTAAACCTTTGTTGTCGGTAGATATTACTTTAACAGTTATTGTTTGGTTTTTAGTTTTATCTTTAAACCAGTCAAAAGGATCTGCTTGAGTTTGTCTTAAACCAACTCTAATCTTTTGTTCTGAAGTTTTTACTTCAAGTACTTTAACTTTAATTTTATCACCCTTTTTGTACTTCTCTAATTCTTCCTCTCCATTGTTAAGATAGGTTAAATCATTACAGTGTAAAAAAGCATCTACATCTAAGTCCTCAACTTTAACAAATAATGAATATTCATTTTTATTTACGACTTCACCTTCAACAATTGTTCCAACTGGATATTTTTTTTCAAATATTTCAAATGGATTATCTTGGGTCAATCTATGTGAAATAGCAACACGTCTTTTATCTTTGTCAATTTCAGTAATAATACAATCAATTTCATCTCCAACTTTAAACATTTTTTTAGCTGAAATATTTTTCTTAGTCCAACTTAACTCACTTGAGTGAAGTAATGTTGTAAGACCTGGTTCTAATTCGCAGAATGCACCAAAATCCATTAGTTTAACAACTTTAACTTTATAAATTTTATTTAATTCATAGTTTTCGATATGTTCAAAAGGGTCTGGAGATAGTTGTTTAACAGAACAACCAACTTGTAGTTTTTCTTTATCCACAGTGATTACTTTTAAATCATGTTTTTCACCAATGTTAAATACTTCATCCGGATGATTGACTCTTGAATAAGAAATTTCTTGTAAGTGAACTAAAACATCTAACTCACCATTAACATTAAAGAAACATCCAAAAGAACTATAACCTTTAACTTCAGCATCCTTGATGATATCTCCAACTTTATATTTTTCGATAATCTTTGCCTTGTCCTCTTTTTTAAATGATGAGATTATTTCTCTTCGAGAAACACAAGCATTCCCTCTAACTTTATCTAATTTGATTAAAGCGAATTTTTGAGGTTCGTTCATTAAATGACTAATATCTTTTAATGGTTTATCACTAATTTGTGATCCAGGTAAAAACATTAGAGAACCAGTATCAATATGTTCAACGATACATCCTCCTTTACATTTTGATGTAATTTTACCCATGATTGGTTCATTCTTTTCATAAGCTTCAACAAGCTTGTCCCAACCTTTAATTTTTTGAGCTTTGCTAGCTGAAACTAGCACTTCACCATGTTTATCTTCAATTTTTTCTAATAATACCGGAATAGTTTCACCAACTTTTATTTTTTCTCCAAGACCCATACTTTTTAATTCATTAACATCAAGCACTGGTTCACTTTTTAAGCCTTCAACAAATAAAAAAACAAATTTTTCAGTAATTTTGTTAATTTTACCTTCTATAATTTTACCTTCTTCAATTTGGATTTTAGAGAGTTGGCTATTAAGTAATTTTTCGAATTCTTGTGACGCTGGATTTGAGAGGTCTTTGTATATTTCCATTAAGTATTAATTTTCCTGTCTATAATTTTTTTTAATTTTAAAAAACACGCTCTTTTAGTAAGTTTCGATGTATTTAGCAACACTGAATCTTTAGTTTTCTTTAAGGGTGATATTTTTCGATTATAGTCACTTTTATCACGTTTTTGGATACTTTTTAATACTTCTTGGAACGAAATTTCCTTTTTTAAGCTTTTTAGCTCTTCATATCTTCTAAGCGCTCTTGTTTTTACATTTGCTGTAATAAAAAATTTAAAATCAGCATCTGGAACGATATTATATGTAATGTCTCTTCCATCAAGACATGATCCTTTATAGTTTTTTGGTGGATTATAAGCAAAATTTAACTGGAAAGAATGGACAAGTTTTCTTATGTTTTTTACTTTTGCTACGATTGATGCCTCCGTTCCAACCTCATCTGAAAGTAGAGCTTTATTGGTTAAATCTTTTACTTTTAGAGTTTTGATTTTAGATTTGATAAAGCTTTGGTTAAATTTTTTGGGAAATTTAATTTTCAGATAAGCAATCATTCTATAAATTTTTCCAGTATCTAAATAGAAAAGATTATAATGTTTAGATATTGCTTTTGCTAATGTCCCAGCTCCAGCAGCAGCTGGTGAGTCGATTGCAATTTTAATAATATTTTTTCTTTTAATCATTATTTTTTTAAATCATTAATTAAATTTAAAAAATTAGGAAAGGAAGTTTTAATAGAGTCTTTATCATGAATATTCCATGTTCCACCAAAAACTGAGGCTGCGATTATACTTGTCATGAAAACTCGATGATCTTTTAGATAATTTTTAATAACAATTTTTTTATTAATTTTTAAGTTAGGGTTACCAAATATCTTTATTGAGTTATCGGTTGTTATTGTTTTAATTCCCATTTTGCTCAAAATTTTTGCACCCCATTTCAATCTGGGGCTTTCCTTCTGGTCAAGCTCACCAATATCTTTAAAGTAAGAGACTCCACTTGCTTTAGCAGCAACTAAAAAAATTATTAAAAATTCATCAATAGCCCCACTATTTAATTTGGGCGGACAATTAATTGCTTTAAGCTTTTTTGTGCTAGTAATTGAAATATCAGCTACAACTTCTCCTTTATAATTTTTTTTATTTTTAAATTGAATACTAACACCCATTTTTTTTAAAATAGTTATTATACCGATTCTAGATGGGTTAATATTTACATTTTTAATCAATAATTTTGAATTATTCAATAAAGCAGTTAAAACGATAAAAAAGGCAGCTGAGCTGATATCTGATGGTATTTTGTAATTTAAAGGTTTTATTCTATTAACTTTTTCAACTTCTATTAAATCGTAGTTTTTTTTGTTTATTACTTTTAAAGGTAGCTTTAGATATTTGCATAAAAGTTCGGTATGATTTCTGCTTGGTCTGGCTTTGATAAAAGTTTTACCTTCCGTTTTTAAACCTGCTAAAATAATACTGCTTTTTACCTGAGCCGAACCTTTATTCTCTAAATAATTAATTGGCAAAGGATTTTCACTTCCTTTTATTGTTAAGGGTAATCCTTTATTTGTTAGCTTGATATTTGCACCAAATTTTTTTAATGGCTCTGCAATTCTATTAAAATCTCTTTTAGATAAACTTTTGTCACCAACAATTCTTATTTTATGAGGTGTATCAATCAATAGACCCATAATTAATCTTCCTAAAGTTCCTGAATTTTCTGAATTAATTGTTATATTTTTTTTGTATTTGTAGCCACTTGGTCCATTACCAATAATTGTGCA
Source organism: Pelagibacteraceae bacterium AG-390-D18 (assembly GCA_003279715.1). Classification (GTDB taxonomy): domain Bacteria; phylum Pseudomonadota; class Alphaproteobacteria; order Pelagibacterales; family Pelagibacteraceae; genus Pelagibacter. The sequence goes on along the minus strand of QCGY01000025.1, from coordinate 1,577 downwards.
ATAATTTTTATTTAAGTTTACTTTTACTCCTAACTTTTTAACTGCATTGATTGCAGTCTGAACATCTTCTGATAAAAGTAAATTATAAGCTTTTGATTTACCCTTTGCTATTGAAGAAAATAAAACCCATCTAATACTTAAGCTTTTATCTCCAGAAACAGTTAAACTTTTATTGAAATCTTCAATCTTTTTTTTTACGTTGATTTGATTGGCCATTAAATTTATTTAAAATTAAAAGAGTCACCAAAATATGCGCTTTTAGCATCTATGTTATTTACCAATTCCTGAGGCGAACCTTTTGCAACAATTTTGCAGTTGCTCAGTATCATTGCTTTATCAACACATACTAGCAAGTCTCTTGCTTGGTGATCACATATACATATTGTTATATTTGTCTCTTTTTGTAAATTTACGATTATTTCTTGTAACATTTTAATTGTTAAAACATCAAGGGCTGCAAAACATTCATCCAGCAGAAGAACTTTAGGGTCACTAAGTAGTGATAAAGCAATAACCAACTTTTTCTTTTGACCTCCAGATAAAAATTTAGCTTTAACATTTTTTATATTTTCTAATTCAAATTTTGAAATTAAGGAATTGATTTTATAATCTTCTTTACTTTTATCATTAATTACAATTTCAGCGATTGCTTTTAAATTTTGATATAAAGTTAAATCATTAAAATAACCACCATGTTGAGGAACATAGCCTATATGAAATTTTTTTGTCCTCAAATAAATTGGGTAATCTAAAACGTCTGTATCATTTAATTTAATTTTTCCACTATTTGGCTGAATAAGGCCAGTTATTAAATTAAAAATTGTACTTTTTCCAACTCCATTTGGACCAAGCATTCCAAAAATTTGACCTTCATTGATTTTAAAATTTATATTATCTAAAATTAATCTACTTCCGTAAGAGAGGTTTATATTTTCAAAAGAAATAATTGAATTTGGTGTCTTGTGAGATTTAATTCTAAATTGTTTAATTAATCCCATTTTATTCTATATTTGTAACATTAACTTGTTCTTTTGAATTATACATAAAAATTTTTGTATCTTTGGTTGTTGTATCAAGCTGTATTACATCTGCCTTTATGGTATTTCCAAGGTTTTTGTAAACAACATTTTGAGAAATAATAAGTAAATTCTTTATCATGGAGAAATCTAAATAATCACCTGTTATTATATTGTCAACATATTCTATTTTTACATTTTTTGAAAAAATAGTGTCATAATTTATGGTGTTATATTTGCCATAATTTGAGGTAATGACGATTAATTCAGAATTTTTAACTAATTTTATATAGGCTGTAACATCAGTGAGAAAAATTATATCATTATTATTTAAGTCAATTTCTCCTTCTTTTGCGATAAGAATATATTCGTTGCCCTTTAAGTCTCTTGAGGTGTAATTTATATCTTTTATGATATTAGAGTTATAGATAGTTTCTTCCTTAATTTCAGCTGTTGGATTAACTGGTTTAGACAATATGATTTTATCTTTTTTAAAATAATTAGAGTAAACAAACCAACTTATTATTATCAAAGATAAGATCAATATTATCTTTAAAAAAT
>QCGY01000024.1 GCA_003279715.1 Pelagibacteraceae bacterium AG-390-D18 | reverse complement strand
GAAAAAATATCAATAAAGACTAGACAATATGCAAAAAGACAAAGTACTTGGGCTAGAGGCAACATGATGAGTTGGATGAAGTTACCACCACAAGACTTAAATAAATTTATAAAAAAAATTAAATAATTCATTCTAAAACTTGACCAATCAGTACAACTTCAGCTAGATTGCGAAATGCCAAAATTATATACTGGAGCAGAAATTGTTTTTAAATGCCTTGAAGAACAAAAGGTAAATCATATTTTTGGTTATCCTGGAGGAGCAGTTCTTCCAATTTATGATGAATTAAAAAATCATACATCAATTAAACATATTTTAGTAAGACATGAGCAAGGAGCTGGTCATGCAGCTGAAGGTTACGCAAGATCTTCAGGTAAGCCTGGAGTTGTTTTAGTTACCTCTGGACCAGGTGCAACAAATGTTGTTACTGCACTAACTGATGCATATATGGATTCAATTCCACTAGTTTGTATTTCAGGACAGGTACCAACTCATTTAATTGGAACAGATGCTTTTCAGGAATGTGATACGACTGGAATTACCAGACCATGTACAAAACATAATTGGTTAGTGAAAGATATTAAAGATCTTCAAAAAGTTATGTATGAAGCATTTGAAGTTGCAACAACAGGCAGACCTGGACCAGTATTAGTTGATATTCCAAAGGATATTCAATTTGCAAAAACTAAATATGTTTCTCTTAAAAGAGAAAAGAAAATAGAAATTAAAAATAAAAATAGATTTAATCAAAAAGATATTGATCAATTAATTGAGCTAATGAACAAGGCTTCAAAACCAATTTTTTATACTGGTGGTGGTGTTATAAACTCAGGGCCTAAAGCAAGTGAACTTTTGAGAGAATTAGTTGCATTAACTGGATTCCCAATTACCTCAACTCTTCAAGGTTTAGGTTCGTACCCTGGTGATGAAAATCAATTTTTAGGAATGCTTGGAATGCATGGAACATTTGAAGCTAATAATGCTATGCACGATTGTGACTTACTAATTAATATTGGCGCAAGATTTGATGATCGTATTACTGGTAAAATTGATGAATTTTCCCCTAAATCAAAAAAAGTACATATCGATATTGATCCTTCATCAATTAATAAAATCATAAAAGTAGATTTAGCAATTGTTGGAGATGTGACTGATGTTATTAAGTCAGCGACTAAAACATTAAAGAGGAAAAATTTAAATTTAGAAAAATCAAATAAACAAAAAATTTCAAAATGGTGGCAACAAATACAAAAATGGAGAACAAAACAATCTTTAAACTTTATTAATAGTGATAAAATTATTAAGCCTCAACATGCAGTCCAAAGACTTTATGAATTAACTAAAAATCAAGATACTTTTATTACGACAGAGGTTGGTCAACATCAAATGTGGGCCGCACAACACTATAAATTTAATAAACCAAATAGATGGATGACCTCTGGAGGTCTTGGTACTATGGGTTATGGTTTACCAGCTGCGATAGGAGTTCAGGTCGCAAATCCAAACAAATTGGTGGTTGATGTAGCTGGTGAAGCGTCGATTTTAATGACAATGCAAGAAATCTCAACTGCTATTCAATATAATTTACCAATAAAGATTTTTATTTTAAATAATCAATATATGGGAATGGTAAGACAGTGGCAGGAATTACTACATGAAAAAAATTACTCAGAAAGTTACTCTGAGGCATTACCTGATTTTGTAAAATTAGCTGAGGCTTATGGATGTGTTGGTATTAGAGCTGAAAATCCAGGCGAATTAGATGAAAAAATAGAGGAAATGATCAGTGTTGATAAGCCAGTTATCTTTGATTGTCTTGTGGATCAAGCAGAGAACTGTTTTCCAATGATCCCATCTGGAAAGCCTCATAATCAAATGTTGTTAGGCCCAAAAGACCAAGAAGAAAATAAAATTACAGGCAAGGGAAAAGCGTTAGTTTAAATGCCTAAATCTAAATCAGCATATAGTACTCCAACAAAAGTTAGTAAATTAGAAACTCATATAATTGTTGTTTGGGTAGCCAATGAAGCAAGCGTTTTATCAAGAGTGGTGGGTCTTTTTTCTGGCAGAGGATATAATATAGAGTCACTTGCAGTAGCAGAGGTTGATCAAAAAAATAATCTTTCAAGAATTACAATTGTAACAACAGGAACTCCTGAGGTAATAGAACAAATAGTTCTTCAATTAAAAAAGTTAGTGCCTGTTCACAAAGTTGGTAACTTTAAAAGGGATGATAAAAATGTAATTTTTAAAGAAATGGCGCTATTTAAAGTAGTTGGAAATTCAATAAAAATAAATAAAGCTTTAAATGCTTGTAAAAATTATAATCCAGTTATATTAGATCAAACAAAAAAATCTGCTGTAATTCAAATTACGGCACTCAGAAGAGAAATTGATAAAATGGCAAAAAATTTAAAATCGCACGGTCTTATAAGTGTCTCAAGAACTGGAGCGGTTGCAATGACTAGAGGCGCTGAAATATTTAACTAATTAATTAAGGAGAAAAAAAATGAAAATGTTTTATGAAAAAGATGCAGATGTTGAATTAATTAAAGGAAAAAAAATTGCAATTTTTGGTTATGGAAGCCAAGGACATGCTCATGCTTTAAACTTAAAAGATAGTGGTGTAAAAGAAATAGTTGTTGCCTTAAGAGAAGGATCTTCAAGTGCAGCAAAAGCTGAGTCTAAAGGTTTAAAGGTTATGAATTTATCTGATGCTGCAGCTTGGGCAGATGTTGTAATGATTTTAACACCAGATGAATTACAAGCTGAAATTTATAAAAATCATATTGAACAAAGAGTAAGAGAGGGAACAAGTATTGCGTTCGCACATGGATTAAATGTTCACTACGATTTAATTAAAGCAAGAAAAGATCTAGATGTATTTATGGTTGCGCCAAAAGGACCAGGTCACCTAGTTAGAAGTGAATATGAAAAAGGTGGTGGAGTTCCATGTTTGTTTGCTGTTCATCAAGATGGATCAGGTAAAGCAAGAGATCTTGCATTGTCTTATGCATCAGCAGTAGGTGGTGGAAGATCTGGAATAATTGAAACTACATTTAAAGATGAAGTTGAGACAGATTTATTTGGAGAGCAGACTGTTTTATGTGGTGGATTAGTTGAGTTGATTAAAAATGGGTATGAAACTTTAACTGAAGCTGGATATGAACCAGAGATGGCTTACTTTGAAACGGTTCATGAAGTTAAATTGATTGTTGATTTAATTTATGAAGGTGGAATTGCAAATATGAATTATTCTATTTCTAATACTGCTGAGTATGGTGAATATGTTTCAGGACCTAGAATTGTAAATAAAGAGGAAACTAAAAAAAGAATGAAAGAAGTTTTGTCTGATATTCAATCTGGAAAATTCACTAAAGAGTGGATGGATGAATGTAAAAATGGTCAAAAGAATTTTCTTGCAACAAGAGCAAAACTAGCTGAGCACTCAGTAGAAAAAGTAGGTGCAGAACTAAGAGCTATGATGCCATGGATTGGTAAGAAAAAGTTGGTTGATAGCGATAAAAGTTAATTTTTTGGTATAAAATTATATCTGTAATAATTTTATTATTTCACCTATACTTTTTTATATAAATTTAAAAAAGAGGAAAAAATGAAAATCAAAAATTTTATAAGAGCTCTACTATCTATAGTTCTAGTATTTGGATTTTCTTCAGCGTGGGCCAAAACTATTAAATGGTCAATGCAAGGAGATAGTCTTACACTAGATCCACACGCACAAAACGAGGGTCCGACAACTCAAGTCTCAAGACAAATATACGAAGCTTTAGTTGAAAGAGCTGTAGATATGAAAATTCAACCAGCTTTGGCTACTGAGTGGAAAACAACTGATCCCAATACATGGGTTTTTAAATTGAGAGAAGATGTTAAATTTTCTAATGGTTCTAAAATGACTTCCGAAGATGTTGCGTTCAGTATTCTTAGAGCCAAGCAAAGAACATCTGATTTTAAAGAATATATTAGTACAATTTCAGGAGTTGAGGCAGTAGGTGATTACTCAGTTAAGATTACAACAAGTAAACCAAATCCAATTCTTTTAAATCAATTATCTAATATTTTTATAATGTCAAAAAAATGGTCTGAAAAAAATTTTGCTATGTCACCACAAAATTGGGATGCTGGACAAGAAACTTTTTCTGCAACTAATGCACTAGGTACTGGACCTTTTAAAATTACTTTGAGAGAACCAAATACTAAAACGGTTTTTAAACGAAATATGCATTGGTGGGGCGAGATGAAAGATAAAGATGTAACTCAAATCGAATTACTTCCTATTAAAAATGCAGCCACTAGAGTTGCAGCATTATTATCTGGAGAAATTGATTTAGTTACTGATGCACCAGTTCAAGATTTGGCTCGTATCGGATCTTCATCTACACACAAAGTTGAAAGTACAGCACAAATGCGGACGATTTTCCTAGGAATGGATCAAGCAGTAGATCAGTTAAGAACTGGTAATACTGGTGATAACCCATTTAAGAAAAAAGAGGTAAGACAAGCTCTTTATCAAGCAATTGATATAGAAGCGATCAAGAAAAAAGTTATGAGAGGTTTAAGTGAACCTGCAGGAATCATAACCTTCCCAGGTGTAAATGGCTATACTACAGATCTTGATAAAAGATTACCTTATGATGTAGACGCTGCTAAAAAACTATTAGCGGATGCAGGTTATCCAAATGGTTTTGATGTTGAGCTAAGATGTCCAAATGACAGATATGTAAATGATGAAGCAATTTGTACTGCTGTTGTTGGAATGTTTGGTAAAATTGGTGTTAATGTAAACTTATTTGCACAAACTAAAAGCAAACACTTTAAAGAGCTAAAAGATAATCAAGGTGATTTTTATATGCTTGGTTGGGGTGTTCCTACTCTAGATAGTCACTACGTGTTTCATTATTTATATGAAAGTGGTGCTAGCTGGAATAAAGTTAACTTTAGCAACTCAGAGGTAGATGCTGCTATAAGAGTTATGGAAGGGGAAGTTGATTTAGATAAAAGGAATGCTGCAATAGCTAATGCTTGGAAAATTGTAAAAGATGATATTTCTTATCTTCCATTACATCACCAAGTAATTTCTTGGGCAGCAAAAACTAATGTTAACGTGCCTATCAGACCAAATAACGAACCGTTGTTTAAGTCTGCTAGCTTTAACTAAATAATATTTTTACTAGCCCTTTAAAATTATAAAGGGCTAGTATCAAAATAATAATATCTTCTTAAATTGATAAAATATTTCTTTAAACGACTGTTTCAGTCTGCTTTGGTGATGCTTGTTGTTGCCTTTGTATCCTTTTCATTATTTAATTTTGTAGGAGACCCAATCAATAATATGGTTGGAGAAGAGACTTCAGATGAAGAAAGGTCTGAGCTTAGAGAAACATTAGGATTAATGGACCCTATTCATGTTCAATTTTCTAGATTTGTAGTTAATGCCTCCAAAGGTGAATTTGGTATTTCTTATCAATTAAGAAGACCTGTTTCTGAGTTAATAGCTGAAAGATTGCCCGCAACTATCGAGCTTGTTGTAATATCAGCTTTAATTGCTCTAATAAGCGGAACTCTTCTTGGAGTTTATACAGGAATAAATAGGAAAAGTTTTATAAGTGATATTATCTTAGCTATATCTCTTCTTGGGGTTTCGCTTCCAACTTTTGTTATCGGTATATTATTTATTTATTTATTTGCAGTTATTTTGGGAATATTACCTTCCTTTGGAAGAGGCGAAGTAGTTGATCTAGGATTTTGGACTACTGGATTTCTTTCAATATCAGGATGGAAAGCAATTATTCTTCCTTCAGTTACACTAAGTCTTTTTCAAATGACTTATATAATTAGGCTTGTTCGAGCAGAAATGATGGAAATTTTACAGACAGATTATATTAAATTTGCAAGAGCAAGAGGCATCAGTGAAGAGAGTATAAAATATAAACACGCATTAAAAAATGGATTAATCCCAGTAATTACAATTGCTGGAATAAACATTGGAACATTAATCGCTTTTTCAATTATTACTGAAACAGTTTTTCAGTGGCCAGGTATGGGATTTCTATTTATTCAGGCAGTTCAGTTTGTTGATATTCCAATTATGTCTGCTTATTTAGTATTTATAGCTTTTGTTTTTGTAATGATAAATTTTATAGTTGATATTTTGTACTATTTTATAGATCCAAGAATTCGAGTTAAAGGGGATAGTGTCAGTGGATAATAATATTAATACCACTTGGTCAAGAATTAAAGATAGTGATATTTTTTTTAGTTTTAAAAAATCCCCAATGGCTATAATTTCATCGTTTATTTTATTTATAATTTTCTTCTGCTCTTTTTTTGTGGAACTAATTACTCCTTATAATCCATTTGATCCTTCTTCGTTATCTTTAATGGAAGCATTTACACCACCATCTTGGACAGACGATGGATTATCAAAATTTATTTTAGGTACAGATGGTCAAGGCAGAGATATGTTATCTACAATTTTGTATGGATCACGAATTTCATTAATAGTAGGTTTTTCTGCAATTATATTCAGCTTGATATTAGGAGTTGGACTTGGATTAACTGCTGGATATTTTGGGGGAAAATATGAAATGATTGTAATGAGATTGACCGATGTCCAATTAACTGTTCCAAGTATTTTAATGGCTTTGTTAGTTGATGGTATTGCAAGAGGATTAATTTCTAGAGAGATGCATGATGAAATGGCAATTTATGTTTTGATATTTGCAATTGGTATTTCAGAGTGGCCACAATTTGCAAGAGTATCTAGAGCGGCAACCTTGGTTGAAAAAAATAAAGATTATGTTTCAGCATCAACAATAATTGGAGTTTCAAATTTAGTTATTATGTTTAAACACATTTTGCCAAATATTTTAAGACCAGTATTGGTGATAGGAACTATTGGTCTTGCACTTGCTATTATTGCTGAGTCTACATTAAGTT
>QCGY01000023.1 GCA_003279715.1 Pelagibacteraceae bacterium AG-390-D18 | reverse complement strand
TGTTGCTCTCGCAAATTCTTCTCCCATAGGAGTTGATACAGAAGAAGATTATCTAGCCTTAAAAAAAATTATGGAATATAAACCTTAATGGCAAAAATTTATTTTCAAGGCACTTTTGGAGCTTATTCTCATTTAGCTGCATTGTCAGTTGATCCAGATGCAGAAATAATACCGTGTAAAACTTTTGATGATTGTTTTAATAAAGCAATTTTAGAGCCAGATTGTAAAATAATTATTCCTGAGTCTAATAGAATTACTGGCAATATTGGTATTGAATATTTAATCTTTAAGCACAGACTAAATATATATAAAGAACATTTTCAAAAAATAGAACATAATTTATTGGGCCAGCCTGGCGCGAAGCTTAGTGATATAAAAGATGTATATTCTCATGCGCAAGGTTTGTCTCAGTGTTCTAAATTTATAAAAGAAAATAATATAGCAGAACATATCAGAGCAGATACTGCTGGCTCTGCAGAGATGATTTCAAAAACAAAAGATGTTAAGCAATCTGCTATAGCGTCTTCTTTGAGTGCCAAAATTTATGGCCTAGATATTGTTAAAAAAAATATTGAAAATGAAAGTGGTAATTTAACAAGATTTTTAGTAATGGGTAAAAATATTTCTCAACCTGAATTTGGTAATAATAAATATATCACATCTTTTTTATTTAAACTTAAAAGCAAGCCCGCTGCTCTTTATCAATCTTTAGGTGGATTTGCCATCAATGGTGTGAACTTAACAAAATTACAAAGTTATCCTGAAAAAAATACATTCGACTCATTCTTTTTTTTATGTGATCTTGATGGTCATATTGAAGACCCAAAAGTCCAAAAGTCTTTAGAGGAGCTAGGCCTTCATTGTGAGGATTTTCACGTCTTAGGTGTTTTTGAGGCTGATAAGTTAAGAGAGAAAAAAAATTAATCTTTTCTTGTAGAATAGAAAATATAACTGCTATAATAGTTTTGGAGGCTAGAGGTGGATGCTGCTTGAACCCGACCAGATCTTAACGGAAGCAGTCGTAGAGACAGTTATTCAGGTTCTAGTCTCCTTAAATAAATAAAATGAATAATAATTCTAAAGTATTAGCACTTAAGTATAGACCACAAACTTTCGATGATCTTATTGGTCAAGAAGTAGTGGCTGAAACTATAACAAATTCAATCAAAGCAGACAAAATTCCCAATGCTTATCTATTCACTGGAATAAGAGGAATAGGAAAAACAACAATTGCTAGAATAGTAGCAAAGTCATTAAATTGTTTAAATGGAATTGAAAATAAATGTAAAAATAAATGTGAAAATTGTGATGCCATAACGAATTCAAATCATATTGATATACTTGAAATGGATGCGGCCAGCAAAACAGGTGTAGATGACGTAAGAGATCTAATTGAATTTTCAAGATACGGTCCGACTTCAGCAAAATATAAGATTTTTATAATTGATGAAGTTCATATGTTAAGCAAACAAGCATTTAATGCTTTGTTAAAAACACTTGAGGAGCCACCAGAATATCTAAAATTTATTTTTGCAACTACAGAAATTAAAAAAATACCTATTACTGTAGTTTCAAGGTGTCAAAGATTTGATTTGTCTAGAATTAAATCATCAGAATTATTTGAGTTCATTAAAAATATAAAAGAAAAAGAAAACGGTAAAGTATCAGATGAAGCTTTAAAGTTAATAGTAAAAATTTCAGAAGGATCTGTAAGAGATGCATTATCTTTATTAGATAGAGCCTTGCTAAGCTTAGATGAAAAAACAGAATTAGATCTTAATGCAGCCCAAAAAATTTTTGGATATTTTGATAAGTCTCAATTAATTAATTTATTTAAATTGATATTGAGAGGGGACGAGGAAAAAGTTATTAATATTTATAGAAAAATTTACGATCAAGGCGTTGAGCCAAAAGTATTTATGAATGATTTTTTAGAAATACTTTATTATTTTAAAAATATTAATTCATTATCCCTGGAAAGTACAAATTTCTCTCTTAATGATGAGGAATTTTCAAAAATTAAAGAAATTTCTAATCAAGTAGATACTGAAGTTTTAATATTATTTTGGCAGTTTGCAATCTCCTCACTTGAAGAATTGGATATTGTCTCTAACCAGCATCTATCAATTGAAATGTTCTTAATAAGATTAATGCATTTAAGTTCAATTAAGTTAAATAAAAATATAGATCAAGAAGAAAACAATAAAAATTTGGATAATCAAATACCAAATGAAGAAAATAAACAAAAGTTTGAGGATAATTCAAGAACTGTTGATCAAATAAAAAATATAGCCCAAGAGGAAAAACAGAAACTCGAAGTTAAACCAGAGATGAAAGTAATTGATAAAAATTTAATTAATTCATTTGATGATCTTTTAAACGTCTGTACCTCAAAAAAAGAAATTAAATTAAAATATGAGTTAGAAAAAAATGTAAATCTTGTAAAATTTGAAAGAAATAGAATTGAAATTTCTTTTAACGATAATTTAGATAAAGATTTTGTAAAAGATCTTTCTACCAAACTCTATGAATGGACTGCTGAAAGATGGATTATTACTTTTAGTAAATCTAAAGGTGAGATGTCAGTTAAAGAAAAACAAAAAAATAAAAAAGATGAATTAATGAATGAAGTTAAAAATTTGGAAATATATAAGAAAGTAATGGAAAAATTTCCTGATGCAGAACTTATAGATGTTAAGTTGAACGAAAAAAAAGAGGATTAAAATGACTGATTTTACTAAGATTTTAGATAAAGCTAAGGAGCTAGAGGCTAAAATGAAAGAAAGCCAAGAAAAAATTAAAGGGATTAAAGCTGAGGGAGTTTCAGGCTCTAATTCAGTTAAAATTACTCTTGATGGTGAAGGTGAGATGCAAAAAATTGAATTATCTGATGAAATTATTAAAGAGGATAAAACAATAATTGAAGACTTAATAGTTGCTGCTCACAATAGTGCAAAATCACAATTGAAAACAAAGACCACTGAAGAGATTTCGAAAGCCACAGGAGGTTTTGGAATTCCTGGTTTTAAATGGCCATTATAATTAATGCAGAATATAAGTGAGATTGAAGAATTAATTAAATTAATTTCAAAGCTTCCAGGTCTAGGACCGAAGTCAGCTAAAAGAATAGTTCTTAAGCTTATTAATAATCGTGATGAATTAGTAAAACCTATGGCAAGTACATTGGCTCAAGTTTATAAAAATGTAACAAGGTGTAATTCATGTGGGTCATTAAAATCTAATTTAAATGGTTGTGTTAATTGTGAAAATTTAAAAGAAAAATATACAAAAATTTGTGTTGTTGAGGATATTGCTGATCAATGGTCAATTGAAAACTCAAATATTTTTCAAGGATACTTTCATATTTTAGGAGGAACCATTTCTTCTGTAGGTCAAAGAAAAGAAGATCTTTTAATTAATTCTTTAGTTGAAAGAGTAAATAGAGATAACATAGAAGAAGTTATACTTGCAACAAGCGCAACTGTTGAAGGACAAACTACTGCTTATTATATTCAAGACAGCTTAAAAAATACTAATACTAAAGTAACTAAATTAGCACAAGGATTGCCTGTAGGTGGTGAGATCGAAAGTCTAGATGATGGAACACTATTTTCAGCTTTTAAAAATAGATCTAACCTAAATTCTAATTCAGATTAAGTTTCTTTTTCAATCTGTTTAAATGCAATAATGGTTCAGTGTACCCTGAAGGTTGTTCTTTACCTTTAAAAATTAAATCACATGCTGTTTTAAAAGCTAAAGATCGATCAAAGTCATCACTCATTTTAACGTATTTTGGATCACTTTTATTTTGATTGTCCACAATTTTTGCCATTTCTTTCATTATTTCGGTAACTTGAATTTTGGTTGTAATTCCATGATGTATCCAGTTAGCTATATGTTGAGAAGATATTCTAAGTGTAGCCCTATCTTCCATTAACCCAACATTGTTAATATCTGGAACTTTAGAGCAACCAACACCTTGGTCTATCCATCTTACTACATAACCAAGCAATGTTTGTGCAGAGTTTGATATTTCGCTATTAATTTCTTCTACCGACCAATTTGGTCTGTTTGCAACAGGTACTGTTAAAAGGTCATCTAGTTTTGCCTTTTCTCTCTTTATTATTTTTGATTGTTCATCGAAAATATTGGTCTCGTGATAGTGCAATGTATGTAAAGCTGCCGCTGTAGGAGAGGGAACCCAAGCACAATTAGCTCCTGCTTTTAAATGCCCTATTTTTTGTTCCATCATATCCTTCATTTTATCTGGCATTGCCCACATACCTTTTCCAATTTGAGCCTTTCCTGATAAGCCACATTTTAATCCAACATCAACATTGTTATTTTCATATGCTAAAATCCATTTAGAAGATTTCATATCTCCTTTCTTGATCATTGGTCCAGCTTCCATAGAAGTGTGCATTTCATCACCTGTTCGGTCTAAAAACCCAGTATTAATAAAGAAAACCCTATTTTTTAAAGTCCTAATACATTCTTTTAAATTTGATGATGTTCTTCTCTCTTCATCCATAATTCCTATTTTGCAAGTGTATTTTTTTAAACCCAATACTTCTTCAACTTTTGAAAAAATTAAATCTGTAAATTCTGTTTCTTCCGGTCCGTGCATTTTAGGTTTTACTATATAGATTGATCCTGTTCTTGAATTTGTTTTATTTTTTAAATCATGAATAGCAGCAGCTACAGTCATAAAAGCATCCATAATACCTTCGGGTACTTCATTACCATTACTTAAAATTATTGAAGGGTTCGTCATCAAATGACCAACGTTTCTAACTAATAAAAGACTTCTACCATGCAACTTAAGTCCTTTACCATCTTTTGAAATATAACTTCTGTTTGGATTTAATTTTCTTTCAAATAATTTACCATCTTTTTCAAACTGTGTTTTAAGATTTCCCTTCATTAAACCTAGCCAGTTTCTATAACAAACAACTTTATCTTCAGCATCTACTGCAGCAACACTATCTTCATTGTCACATATTGTTGACACAGCAGCTTCTAAAATTATGTCACTAATTCCTGCATGATCTTGTTGAGCACTAAAAGCTCTTGGGTCTCTTAAAATTTCAATATGTAAGTTATTATTTTTTAATATAATTGCTGAAGGATTATCTGCCTCCCCTCTATGACCAATAAATTTTTGTTCTTCATCTAGATCAAATATATCAGCACCTTTTAGTGGTTTTAATTTACCCTCTTTGACAGCAATACTTGTAATTTTATTCCAGCTAAGATTTTTAAGTGGAAAATATTTATCTAAAAAATCTCTTGCATATTTGATAACCATTTCTCCTCTTAAAGGATCATATCTTTCAGATACACTGTCTTCAGATTGCTCTATAACATCTGTCCCATAAAGACTATCGTATAAACTCATCCATCTTGCATTTGCTGCGTTAAGTGCATAACGCGCATTCATAATTGGTACGACCAGTTGTGGTCCTGCTATTTTTGTTATTTCATCATCTACATTTTCGGTTTCAATTGAAAAATCTGGCCCTTCTTTTTTTAAATATCCAATTTCAAGTAAAAAATTTTTATATTCATTTAGTTTAATTTCATTACCTTTATTTTTAATATGCCAATCATCAATTTTTTTTTGTAAAGTTTCTCTAATGCTAATTAACTCTCTATTTTTTGGCTCAAGTTCATTAACAGTTTTCTCAAATCCAAGCCAAAATTTATCAGAGGACACGTCTGTTTCTGTTAATAGTTCTTCTTCAACAAATTTTGATAAACTTTCTGAAATTTTCAGATTATGAATATTAATATATTTATCTGGCATAGCACTTTGTTACCCCATCTGTATTTTTGCCTGAGAGTTTTACTCCTTCGGCGGAAATTAATCTCTTTCCAGAGTGTTATGCTTTTATCGGTCCTTTTGCCTGAGAGTTTCCGGGGTGGTTGCTCCTTCGGCGCTAAATTGTTATTAGTCTCTCCCGATTAGAAATTTGTATATATTAAATATTTTAAGTCAATTAATAATCCTAATAATTGTTTTTAGTTAACATTTTATTGCCTTTTTTATAATTTAAGTTTCTATTATAAATAATTTATGAAAAATTATCTTAATTTTGAAACAGATATTAAAAATCTTGAGTCTGAGATAGAAAAGTTAAAAGATCCATATAATCAAGACGGTCTCTCAGAAGTAGACACTCAAAAAATATCTAGCACACAAGCTGAGCTTGATGAAAAATTAAAAGATATCTATTCTAACCTTGACCCTTGGCAAACCACTATGGTTGCCCGTCATGAGGATAGACCAAAATCTAAGTTTTTTGTTGATAATTTGTTTGATGATTTCATTTCTCTGTCGGGAGACCGTTTTTATGGTGAGGATAAGTCTGTTTTATCTGGGTTTGCTAAATTTAACGGCACTTCAGTTCTGGTAATAGGTCAAGAAAAGGGTGAAAATTTAGATAGTAGAATTGAAAGAAATTTTGGAATGATGAGACCAGAAGGCTATCGTAAAACAATTCGATTAATGAATTTAGCTAATAAATTTAATATTCCAATTATATCTTTTATAGATACACCAGGAGCATACCCAGGTGTTGGGGCCGAAGAAAGAGGTCAAGCAGAGGCCATAGCTAAATCAATTGAGTGTTGCATGGAGCTTAGTGTTCCAACCCTAGCAATTATTATTGGAGAAGGAGGCTCTGGAGGTGCAATTGCATTAGCATCTTCAAATAAAGTTATTATGTTAGAAAATGCAATTTATTCAGTAATTTCTCCAGAAGGATGTGCAACTATTTTATGGAGAGATCCAAAGAAAATGCTTGATGCAGCTAAAGCAATGAAATTATCAGCTAAAGATTTATTAGAGCTAAAAGTTATAGATGAAATAATTCCAGAACCTTTAGGTGGAGCTCATAGAGATAGAGATTTAATGTTAGACAATCTTAGAAATTCGATATCAAAAAATTTAAACTACTTTAAAGATTTATCATCTGAAGAAATAATGAATGAGAGAAAAAATAAGTTTTTAAAAATTGGAAGAAATAAAGGCTTTATAAGTAACTCTGAAGATATAAGCACACTTACAATTAAAGATAACAATGTTGTTGAAATTTTAAAATCTAAAAAGATAATAATTGGATCAGCAGTGTTAGGGTTAATTTTACTGATTGCAGTAATTAGTTTAGTTTAAAAATTTATAAAGCACCACAGCAATGTTTAAATTTTTTGCCAGAACCACATG
>QCGY01000022.1 GCA_003279715.1 Pelagibacteraceae bacterium AG-390-D18 | reverse complement strand
TTGAAACTACATTTCCATTACATATTGATTTTAAAATTTCTAATGTTCTTTTTGTTAATTTGTAAAAATCTTCTGAATCCAATCTCAGTTGTGCCAAAGGATCATCAATATGAGCATCAAAACCTGCAGAAAACAACAAAAATTGAGGTTTAAACTCCTTCAATTTTTTTAAAACATTTTCATACGCATTTAGATATTCTTCAGCAGTAGTACCAGCTTCAAGTGGTATATTTAAAATATTATTAAACTTACCTATTTCCCTTTCTGAACCAGATCCAGGATAGTAAGGATATTGATGTGTTGAAATATATAACACTTTTTCATTATCATAAAAAATGTCTTGGGTTCCATTTCCGTGATGAACATCAAAATCAATAATTGCAACTTTATTATACTTATATTTTTCAATTAAATAGTTAGCACCAACAGCAACATTGTTATATATACAAAATCCCATCGCCTTATCTTTTTCTGCATGATGTCCTGGTGGTCTTACGGCACAAAACGCATTTTTATATTCTTTCTGTTGAACACCATCGATGGCTGTGATTATAGATCCTACTGCATCTTTTGTTGCTTCTTTGCTTCCAGGCGACACAACTGTGTCTCCATCAAGAAAAGCCAAACCATTTTTTGGAAATGATTTATTTACGAGATCAATGTATTTATAAGAATGTGTACTAATTAAAAAAGATTGATCAAATTTAGCTGGTTTTTTCCAAATTAATTCTTTGTTATCAATTTTTTTAAAGTTATCAATAACAGCTGTAACTCTATCAATTTTCTCTGGATGTCCTTTGCCTGTATTATGATTTTGATAAGTATCTGATATAACTAGACCAGTTTTCACTTAAAATAATTTTGTAAAATATTTGAATAAATCAAAGTAAGTTTTTTTAAATCAGACAATGAAACAGCTTCATCTACTTTATGCATTGTTTTACCCACTAAACCAAATTCTAAACAAGGGGCTATTTTTCTAATAAATCTTGCATCAGAAGTACCACCAGTTGTTGAAAGCCGAGGTTTAATTTTTGTTATTTTTTTTATGATATCTCTTATCATAAAAGTAGTATTATTTGGTTTTGTGAGAAATGCTTCTCCAGAAACACTATAATCAATTTTATATTTTGATTTATTTTTATTACTTATTTTTTTTATAATTCTATTAATTTTCTTTTTAATAGAACTTGAGGTGTGTTTGTTATTGAATCGAATATTAAATTTAGCATTAGCTAAACCTGGGATTACATTATCCGCAGAATTATCTATATTTATCTTAGTAATCTCAAGATTTGTTGGTTGAAAATCCTTTGTACCATTATCAAATTTAATCTTTTTTAGTTCATTTAAAATTTGCACAAGTGTTGTGGATGGATTATTTGCTCTTTGAGGATAAGCCACATGGCCCTGAATACCTATAATTGAAAGTCTACCAGTCATGCTTCCCCTTCGTCCTATTTTAATCATTTCTCCCAATTTATTAGGATTTGTAGGTTCACCCACTAAACAAAAATCTATTTTTTCTTTATTCTTTTTTAAATAATTGACTACTTTTTTTGTTCCATTTATTGCCACTCCTTCTTCATCCCCTGTAATTAAAAGACTAATAGAGCCATTAAATTTTCTTTTATTTCCAACAAAATTACTCACCGCAGAAACAAATGCTGCAATTGAACTTTTCATATCATTAGCACCCCTTCCAATTAGATGCCCTTTTTTAACAGAGGGTTTAAATGGGTTTACTGTCCATTCTTTTAAATTTCCTGCTGGCACAACATCTAGATGACCTGCATAACAGAAATTAGGACCTTGATTACCAAGTCTTGCATAAAGATTTTTTACTGGTTTATTATTCTTCTCTTTAAACTCTAAAATTTTAGTTTTAAACCCAAGTGTTTTAAGTTTTTTTTCTAAGAACTTCATTATCCCAGCATCAATAGGTGTAACCGTTGGGAATTTTATTAGCTCCTTAGCTAATTGAAGTTCATTAATTGAAGCCATAATAAATCTATTCTCTTAAAAGATCGTTAACAGAAGTTTTAGATCTTGTTTTTTCATCAACTTGTTTGATGATAACTGCACAATAAAGTGATGGAGCAGAGGCATTATTTTTATCAGGTAATGATCCTGGTACTACTACAGAATAGGGAGGAATTTTTCCATAAGTGATTTCTCCAGTTTTTCTATTTACTATTTTAGTAGACTGTCCAATATACATTCCCATACTTAAAACTGATCCTTCTCCAACAATAACACCTTCAACAACTTCTGACATTGCACCAATAAAACAATTATCTTCAATAATAGTTGGTAATGCTTGAGCAGGTTCTAACACTCCACCAATTCCACTTCCAGCAGAGATATGACAATTCTTTCCAATTTGGCAACAACTACCAGCACGACTGAAGGTGTCCATCATAGTACCCTCGTCAATATAAGCTCCAATATTCACATAGCATGGCATTAGCACTGCATTTTTACCAACAAATGATCCTTTTCTAACAGGAGAGTTTGGTACCATTCTAAATCCAGCTTTTTCATGATCTTCTTTTGTCCAACCAGCTGTTTTACCTTTTAATAAATGTGCTTTGTCATACCAACTACTGTAAGGACCACTTAAATTTTCCATTGGGTAAATTCTAAAGCTTAGCATTATAGCTTTTTTAATATGTTGATGAGTAACCCATTCCCCATTAATTTTTTCAGCAACTCTTACTTTACCACTATCTAAATCAGCAATCATTTGATTGATTGTATCTTTTAAACTTTGCTCAGAGTCTTGGTTTACGTTATCTCTATTTTCCCATGCTTCATTTATTATTTTTTCAATATCACTCATATTTTTTATTTAGATAGTTAATTTAATTGTTTTTTAATATATTAATTTCTTGAAGAAAAGAAGGCAAGTTCTTAATCTTGTAATCTATATATGGTTTGTCCGAGTCTTTTTTTGCAAAGGCCTCTTCATTTTCTAACCAGCAAGTTTTCATTCCTAAATTCTTTGCCTGTTCTAAATTGTGAGCTATATCTTCGATTAATATTGATTGATTTGGATCTAAATTAAATTTTTTTATCAATTTTTGATATGGATCCAAGTGTGGTTTTGGCACATAATTTGCATCTGTAATGTCAAATGCTCCATCAAATAAGCCATCAATACCAAGTTGTTTTGTAACATTTTTAACATGAGCATGAGATCCATTAGTAAAAATAATCTTTTTTTCTTTTAATTTAATAAGTTCTTCTCTTAAAATCTTATCTTTTGGCAACCAACTAATATCAATATCGTGAACAAATTCTAAAAATTCTTGTGGATCTATATTATCATGGTTCATTAAACCCGATAGAGTTGTTCCATATTCATAAAAGTATTTTTTTTGAATTTCTTTTGCTTTTACAAGATCAACATTAAATTTTTCAGAGATAAAAGAAGACATTTTTTTATCAACTTCAGAAAAAACCTGGGTTTGACCACTATAGAGAGTGTTATCAAGGTCAAATATCCAATAATTTATATCAATTAAATCTTTCATTGTCTTATCAAGGTTCCTGACCCTTTATCAGATAAAAGTTCAAAAAGGATAGAATGGTTTTTTCTACCATCAATAATTACAACTCCTTTTACCCCATTACTTGCAACATCTAAACAATTGTTAATTTTAGGGATCATGCCTCCAGTTATTGTTTCATTTTCAATTAACTCCTTTACTGAACTTGAATTAATTTCAGAAATTAGTTTTTGGTTATTATCTAGAACACCCTCAACATCACTCATAATAATTAATCGTCTTGCTTTAATTTTTTTTGCAATAGAGCCAGCTGCTGTATCTGCATTTATATTATAAGTTTGGTTATTTTCATCTAAGCCTAATGGCGCAATTACTGGAACTTTTTTATCTTTAACAATTCTATCAATAATAGTTTTATCAATTTTAGTTGGTGATCCTACAAATCCTAATTCATCATTCTCTTTGACTGCATTAATGATATTATTATCTTTAGAGTTAATTGTCTCACTATTGCAAGATTGTTTTTTAAGGGCTTCAACTATTTCTTGATTAAATTCTATTAAAACTTGTTCAACTACTTCAATTGTTTTTTTACCGGTAACTCTAAGTCCTTTTATAAATTCACTTTGAATTCCTAATTCATTTAATTTATTGCTTATTCTTTTACCTCCACCATGAACAATTATAGGAATGAAACCTAACTTATTTAATGTTGTAATATCTTTTATAAAAATATTGAATAAGTTTTGATCAACTAAAACGCTTCCACCACACTTAATAACAATGTACTCATCGTTATACTTCTCAAGATATCTTTTTACTTCATCAATTGAAGGACCATCAAATGGTAGAATTTTTTCTAACTCTTCTTCTTTGACTTCCAACATTAAGTGGTCGTTTTTATAGTAGTTCTTTTCATAATGAACACTTGTTGAGCCATTGTTAATATATTATTAACAGTCCAATATATTACTAACCCTGCTGGAAATGGTGCCAATATCACAGTTAGCAAAAGTGGAAAGAACATAAATATTTTTGCCTGCATAGGATCTGTTGGAGCTGGATTAAGTTTTTGTTGAATAAACATTGATACACCCATTGCTATAGGCCAAGCACCAATCATTAAAAATGAAGGAACATCATAAGGCAATAAACCAAATAAATTGAAGAGTGATGTAGGATCTCTTTCTGATAAATCTTGTATCCATCCAAAAAATGGCATTTGTCTCATTTCAATTGTAACAAACAACACTTTATATAATGCGAAAAATACTGGAATTTGAACTAGTATAGGTAAACATCCAGACATAGGGTTAACTTTCTCTTTTTTATAAAGAGCCATCATTTCTTGCTGTAATTTCATTTTATCCTCTTTATGAAGATCTTTAAGTCTAGCCATTTCAGGCTGTAGAGCCTTCATTTTTGCCATGCTTCTAAATGAAAAGTTTGCAAGAGGAAAGAATGCTAGTCGAATACAAATTGTAATAGCAATAATTGCTAGACCATAATTTCCAAGTAATTTAAAGAAGTAATCTATCCCATAAAATAAAGGTTTGGTGATAAAATATAAAAAACCCCAATCAATCGCTAAATCAAATTTATCTATCTTTAAAGACTCTGCATAGCCATCTATTACATCCACTCTTTTTGCTGCAACAATTATTTGCATCTCATCTTCTATGCTAGAGTTTTCTTTTAGTTCTAGAGGTTCTGTTCCTACAAAGTTTGCTCTAAATTTATCTTTGTAGTCAAATGTAGTTTTAAATTCCTTGCCTTTTGGAGGTATTAATGAAGTAATCCAAAATTTATCAGAAATTCCAAGCCATCCTTTTTGTGAGGTTCTTGAAAACTTTTCTTCTTGGATGTCATCATAATCTTCTTCAATTAGCTCATCATCTAATGTTGCCAGAAGTCCTTCGTGAAGGATATAAAAATTTGATATATCAGGAATTTGCTTCCTAATTATTTGTCCATACGAGTAAAAATCATACTCTTTACTAGTAGAATTAATTACTTTCTGTTTAATTGTGAATAAAAATTTGTCATCTAAAGTTATCTCTTTCTCAAAAGTAATTCCCTGATCATTAGTCCAAGATAGTTTAACGGGGGATTGATTAGTTAGTTTATTATTTCCTGACACAGACCATACAGAATTTGAATTTGGAATATCAATATTTTTATCTGTAGTTATAAATCCGCTTTCTATTAGGTACCCATCTTTGGTATTTCTTGGCGATAAAAGTTTAACTTTCTCATTACTTTCTAAGGCAATATTATATTCTTTAAAAGTTAAGTCATCAATTGCAGCACCTTGTAAAGAAATCGAGCCAACTATATTTTGGTTTTCGAATTGAATTCTTTTATTTTGGTTTAAAGCCTCTTCTCTTGTAATTTCAGTAACATTTTCTTTTTGATCCAAACTAGGCGCATCTGAATTTTGTTCAGTTTTATTTTTTTCAGCTAGGTTTTCTTTTGTAATTGGGGGAGGTGCAAAAAATAAGCTATATAAAATAATAACTGCTGCCGATAAGGAAATAGCTGCAATGACGTTTTTAGTATCCATTATTTTTTAGCTCTCATTTCTTTTTTAACCGGATCAAAACCATCTCCACCACCTAAAAATTTTATAGGATGACATGATAATATTCTCTTTAAGCTCATAAAACTTCCTTTAACTAAACCAAATTCTTTTAAAGCCTCAATACTGTATGCAGAACAAGTTGGTAAGTATCTACATGATTGTCCAAATAATGGACTAATAAGAAATTTATACCCTTTAATAAATCTAATTAAAATATTTGTGAAAATGTTCATTACTTAATTTTTTCTAAATCCTGAAATAGGGTTTCTTTTATATTTTTGTACTCATTGTTTAGCATAGTTGACTTAGCAATAACAAGATATGAATAGCTAAATTTTAATGTTACTTTTTTTACTGCTTCATTAACAATATTTCTTAATCTACGTTTAATTTTATTTCTTTTTACCGCGTTTCCAATTTTCTTTTTAGTCACAAAACTAATATTTAGTTTACTATTATCTTTGTTGGTTAGATTGCCAAAAAAAATTGTAACGTATTTGTTAGAAATTTTGTTTTGCTTTAGTAGATTTTTGAATTCTTCGTTTTTTGAAAGAGCAAGTATTTTGCTTTTCATTTATCTAGACTGATACGGTTAACGATTTTCTTCCTCTTGCTCTTCTTCTAGCCAAAAGTTTTTGTCCACCCTTAGTCTTCATTTTTGATCTAAAACCATGTTTTCTGGCTCGTTTAATGTTAGATGGTTGATATGTTCGCTTCATAAAATGTGGTTAAAATTAATTAATTTTCGCTCTTTATAGTAACTAAATATATAAATAGCAAATAGAACATTATAAAATTAACATTGTATTTAATGGAAAAAGCTAAAAAAATTAAATTATTTATAGGATTATTTTATCTGGCAGCTAT
This sequence comes from Pelagibacteraceae bacterium AG-390-D18, assembly GCA_003279715.1. Classification (GTDB taxonomy): domain Bacteria; phylum Pseudomonadota; class Alphaproteobacteria; order Pelagibacterales; family Pelagibacteraceae; genus Pelagibacter. Next base: position 985 of record QCGY01000022.1, on the reverse strand, counting down.
TTGTTTATTTTTATATTTTTTCTTTTCAAAATTTAGCCTTCAGGAATTGACCTCTTATGATTTTATCAGAGAAAATAGATCTTATTTTTTTGAACTTAAAAATTCTAATTTATTTTTATTATCAGTAATTTTTTTAGCACTTACAATTTTGTGGGTATTTCCATTTTTAGGATTTGGATCACCAATTGCATTGTTAGGAGGCTTTATTTTTGGAAAATGGATTGGAACACTACTTGTAGTGTTAGGATTAAGTATTGGTGCAACTTTTATTTATTTGTTTGGCAATTATTTTTTAAAAGAATTAATAAGAGAAAAATTTTTGAATAAATTCAAAAATCTTGAACAAAAATTTAAAAAATCTGAATTTATTTATTTATTAATATATCGTTTTATAGGGGGGATACCTTGGCAATTAAGTTGTCTACTGCCGACTCTTTTCAATGTAAAGGTAAATAATTTTTTCTTTGCAACTTTAATTGGAATTATACCTCAAATATTTTTAGCTGTTTCTATTGGTAGTGGTTTAGAAAAAGTTATTGAGCAAAATTCTGTAGTTCCAGGAATAACTGATATTATTTTTTCAGCAGATATTTATTTACCAATTCTAGCTTTTTTTGGGTTAATTTTATTATCAATTTTTTTAAGAAAAATTTTCTATAAAAATTAATTATGGTGCTCCCACCCTGTACTGACCAGGGAATTAGTCATTACCAATGACTTGATATACCATTTATCTATAGGAGCTAATTACCAAAATAGTATTTATTGATAATAAAGCATTTTTTTCAAAATATTGCCTTAATTTTTTGATGATTATGCTTTATATCTACCTGAGGAAAATTTTATGGGAATTCATTACGATTATAAATCCACTAAAGGAAATAAGCTTATGGAAAAGCAAGCTAAAAGAGAGAAGAAGCTTGCTGAAAAAAAGGCTAAACGTTTAGCTAAAGAAGGACCAAAAGAAGAGGAAGTTAAACCTAAA
>QCGY01000021.1 GCA_003279715.1 Pelagibacteraceae bacterium AG-390-D18 | reverse complement strand
TAAAATACCATTTTTTGAGGACTGTCTGAGATATTTCGTGCCATAGCTGCTGGTATAATTAACATTCCAGTAATCAACAACAATCCTACCATTTTAATAGATATTGCAATCACTGCTGCCATTAAAATAGTAAATATAGCTTTAGCTCTATCAGGATTTAATCCTTCAGCTTCTGCTAATTCATAATTTACAGTTGAGGCAAATAAAGGTTTCCAAATTAATTTAAGTACTATTAATATGATCGCTCCACCAGTCCATATTGTAAAAATATCATTAGTATTTACTGCTAGTATATCACCAAACAATAATCCCATAATATCAAATCTAATAAATGTTAAAAAACCAATTACTACTAACCCAACAGCAAGAGATGAGTGTGCTAATAACCCTAGCAAGGCATCTCCTGGTAAATTAGTTTTTTTTTGAAGTTGAATTAATATTAGTGCGATAACTGATGAAATTAAAAATACAGAAAGAGCAATATTTAAATCAAAACTGTATGCCATTGTGACACCAAGTAATGCCGAGTGGGCAAGTGTATCACCAAAATAAGACAATCTTCTCCAAACTACAAAACAACCAAGTGGTCCTGTAACCAATGCAATTCCAATTCCAGCAACTAGTGCTCTTATAAAAAAATCATCAAACATTTAATTTTTCTTTATATCTCCTTCATGAGAATGTTCATGATCATGTTTGTGTTCATAAACTGAAAGAATTTGAGAAGCCTGTTCTCCAAATAATGTTTTATATTCATTATTTTTTGCAACATCAATGGGTGAACCAGAACAGCAAACGTGTCCATTTAAACAAACCACATGATCGGTTGCAGTCATAACTGTATGAAGATCATGAGAGATTAATAAAATTCCGCAATTTAAAGTATCTGAAATCTTTTTGATTAATTCGTATAAGGCAATTTCTCCTGTATAATCAACACCCTGTACAGGTTCATCTAATACTAATAATTCTGGTTTTTTAGAAATAGCCCTAGCAAGTAAAACTCTTTGAAATTCTCCACCAGACAAATTTCCTAAATTTTTATTTTTAAGATGCATTACACCAGTTAATGATAACGCTTCATTGATTTCATTGTCTTTAATACTTTCGGTTAAAACCATAAAATCATTAACTCTTAAAGGTAGTGTCCAATCTATTGAAATTTTTTGAGGCACATATCCAACTTTATTTGTGTATTTTTCAACACTTCCTTCAATATTTTTATAAATACCTAAAGCAATTTTAGCAGTAGTACTTTTTCCAGATCCATTTGGGCCAATAAGAGTTACAATTTTTCCTTTTTCAACATTTAAAGATACACCTTCAACGAGCCATTTTCCATTTTGACGAAAACCTGCATTATTTAATTTAACTAATATATTTTGTGAGTTCATTTTATCGCTTGACTTATAAATGTTATATTATTACATACCGTTATATTATAACAACCAATTAAATTACTTATTATGAAAAATATCAAAAAAATTCCACTAATTTTATCAATCTTATCAGTTTTGACTTTCTTTACACCAGTAAATGCTGAAGTAAAAGTAGTTACATCAATTAAACCATTACATTCATTAGCCAGTTATTTAATGGATGGAGTAGCAAAACCTGATCTAATAGTAGATGGATATGCATCTCCTCATGGATTTGCAATGAAACCATCTCATGCAAAAATGTTACAAAATGCTGACCTTATATTTTGGGTAGGTGAAGATTTAGAAAGTTTTTTAGAAAAGCCATTAAGTTCAATTGCTAAGAAAGCTGAGAAGATCGAATTAATGGAAACAAAAGGATTACAAGTATTAAAATTCAGAGAAAGAAATATTTTTGATGAACATGATGACCACGACGATCATGATGACCACGATGGACATGCTAAAAAGAAAAAAGATGGACATGACGATCATGATGACCACGACCACGATGGACATGCTAAAAAAAAGAAAGATGATCATGACGACCACGACCACGATGGACATGCTAAAAAGAAAGATGGACACGATGATCACGACGATCATGACGGACATGACGATCATGAAGGACATGCACATGGTGAATTCGATCCACACATTTGGTTAGATCCAATTAATGCAAAAGTAATTTTATTTGAAATGTCTAAACACTTGATTGAGTTAGATGCTAAAAATGAAACTAAATACAGAGAAAATTTAAGTAAAGCTTACAAAGAAATCGATAAACTTACTAAAGATGTAACAGCTGAATTAAATCAAAGTGTAGCATCTATTGTTTTTCATGATGCTTATCAGTATTTTGAAAAAAGATTTAACGTAAATATATTAGGTGCTTTTACTGTTAATACTGATGTAATGCCTGGTGCAGAACAATTAGCTGAAATTAGAGAAATAATTGAGCACGATAAAGTTGCTTGTGTATTCTCTGAGCCGCAGTTTAATCCTGATATTATCAAGGCAGTTGCTAAGGATATGAATATAAAAACTGGTGTTGTAGACCCTCTAGGAGCTACTTTAAATCCAGGTAAAGATTTATATTTCGATCTTATAAAAAATATGTCTGCGTCATTTAAAGGTTGTTAATTTTAGATCATATTTCGATATAATATGAAATATGAAAATTAACAAAGGTGATAAGTTGGATGAAATTACTCTTCCTGATAAGGAGGGTAATACGTTTAATTTATCACAAACATTAGGTAAGAAAGTACTATTAACTTTTTATAGAATTGCTGGTTGTAGTTTCTGCAATTTAAGACTTAATGAAATTAATAATAGATTTGGTGAACTAGGAAAAAATTTCACACACGTTGGTATTTTTCACTCTCCTGTTGATAATTTAAAATTTTATATGGATAAGCATAACGATCTTCCTTTTACAGTACTGGCAGATGAACAATTTAAATATTTTCAAAAATATGAAATAGAAAGATCTATGGCAAAAACATTGTATGCAATGTTATTTAAACCTCATAAAATCATACCTGCAATGATAAAGGGTTATATTCCAACTAGAATTAAAGGTCATTTAGACATAGCCGTGACTGATATCTTAATAAATGAGCAAGGTAATGTCGAAGAAGTTTATTATGCAAAGAAAGATATAGCAGATCATTTTAAGTTTGAAAAAATTAAAGAATTTGCTTTAAGTTGATTTGAGAATTAACTTATTCTACTATTAAGGTATCTTTAGAACCACCACCTTGTGAACTGTTTACAACGGTACTGCCTTTTTTAAGGGCTACCCTTGTAAGTCCACCTGTTGTTACATAATTAGTTTTTCCACTTAGGACGAATGGTCTAAGATCTAAATGTCTTGGTTCAATATCTTTGTCTGTGATAGTTGGTGCTGTAGATAAAATTTCTAACGGTTGAGCAATGTATTCACGTGGGTTTTTTTTAATTTTTTGAATTGTTTCTTCTTTTTCATTTGAGCTTGCTTTTGGACCAATTAATATACCGTAACCACCAGATGCATTTGCAGGTTTAACTACTAATTTTGAAATATTATCTATCACATATTTTTTTTGAATATCTTCATGGCAAAGATAAGTTTCAACTTGATTTAAAATTGGTTGCTCACCTAAATAGTATACGATCATCTTATTAACATAAGAATAAACAGCTTTGTCATCTGCAACACCTGTGCCAACAGCATTTATTATACCAACATTTTTTTTAAGCCAAGATTTAAATAAACCTGGGACACCTATTACAGAGTCTTTATTAAAAGCTTTAGGATCTAAAAAATTATCATCTAATCTCCTATAGATACAATCTACTTTTAATGGCCCCTTAACAGTTTTCATGTAAACGTAATCATTTTCAACAAATAGATCTTTGCCCTCAACTAAGGCAACACCCATTTGTTCTGCTAAAAATGAATGTTCAAAGTACGCAGAGTTATAAATACCTGGTGTAAGAACTACCATGTGAGGATTTTGAGCTTTTTTAGGGATGCACTCAAGCATGCAATTGTAAAGTTTATTTGTATATTGATGAATGGAAGAAACTTTATACCTTGTAAATAACTCAGGAAAAACATCTCTCATAACCATTCTGTTTTCAAGCATGTAAGAAACTCCAGAAGGTACTCTTAAATTATCTTCTAAGACTAAATATTCACCATTTTTATTTCGAATTAAATCAATACCTGAAATATTTGACCAAGCTTTATATTTAGGTGAAAAGCCCTCACATTCCTTAACATAATATGGAGAATTAAAAATTAACTCTTTAGGTACAATTTTATCTTTAAAGATTTTCTTTTGATTATAAACGTCATCTATGAATAAGTTTAATGCTTTAACTCTTTGTTTTAATCCTTTAGAGACTTTATTCCATTGCGTCTTAGGAATTATTCTTGGAATTATATCTAAAGGCCATTTTTTTTCTTCAGCTCTATTATTAGCAGCATATACTCTAAAATTAATACCTCTAGCACTTATGGTGCTTTGACAATTTTTTTCAATCTTTTGTAGTTTATTTTTTCCGTATCTTTCTAGTATACTCGAAATTACTGAAGCATGTTTTCTAAGTTTTTTATCTTTAGTAAAATAACCATCGTATGCTTCTTTAGCATCATAATTTTTCCATAATTTATTCACAGTTAATTTTTTATTAATTGAAATGATTAATCAAATGCATATTTGGGATATCTACTATGCTTTAATTTAGTTATTAGTTAAAACTTAAATATAATAAATAAGAGTATGACGTATTGTGTGGGGATCAAGGCCAGTAATGGCATAGTTTTTGCATCTGACTCTAGAACAAATGCTGGTTTAGATAACGTTAATATCTACTCAAAAATGTTTATTCATGATGTTGGTGATAGAACAATTATCATTGTTACGTCAGGAAATTTAGGAACCTCTCAAGCTGTTTATAATTCAATAAGAAAAGATTTAGATAGCACCTCTGGAATTATGAATTTAAATACCTGTTCTGATTTTGAGCAAATAGCTTCATATATTGGATCATTAAACATAGAACATTCTTCGCCAAAGGGTATTAACACAGATACGGTTTTACTTGGATCTACATTTATTGTTGGGGGTCAAATTAGAGGTCAACCACTTGAGCTATACCTAGTTTATTCTCAAGGTAATTATATAAGACCCGCAGACAGTAAGCCCTACTTAGTTATAGGTGAAGTTAAATATGGAAAACCAATTTTAGATAGAGTTATAAAACCAGATGTCTCTATTGGAGATGCATCACGATGTGCACTTATATCAATGGACTCAACTCTAAAGAGTGACCTAACTGTCGGTCCACCAATAGATTTAGCTGTTTATAAAAAAGATGAAAATCAAATTGCGTCCCACAAATGCCTAAATATTACAGATGATGAATATTCAAAGGTTTGTAATAAGTGGTCTGATGGTATCTTTAAGATTTTTGACTCCTTTCCAAGATTTGATTGGGAAAGTTAAATTAAGAATTTAGTTTCCTCTATATTTGTAATAAATTCGTAACAAAAATTACATATAGAGGAGACTATGTTTATTAAAAAATATCTAAAATGGATTAGTACAGCTCTTGTTTTAACAGGAATATTGTTAACTAATTTAAATATCTACCCTATTAATATCTACTTCCATGGACTTGGCGTTGTAGGATGGACGATAGCTGGTTTTATATCAAAAGATAAAGCAATATTAACTAATTTTGGATTACAAATACCATTGTTTGTAATTGGAATTTATAAAATTATTTTCTAATGAAAAATATCTTATTTGTTTGTACGGGTAACTCAGCTAGAAGCATAATAGCTGAAAGCATTATTAATAACGAGTTTAAAGATAAATTTAAAGCTTATAGCGCTGGAAGTAATCCCTCAGGTAAAATTAATGAAGACATCAAGGAATTTATAGAAAAAAATAAAAACTATGATCTTTCTGGATATAACTCAAAAAATTTTGAAGATTTCTTAAACAATGAAATTAAAATGGATCACGTTGTGACTGTCTGCAATAATGCAAATAACGAAGTATGTCCTATATGGCCTGAAAAAAGTCAAATTATACACTGGGACATTGAAGATCCAGTTTCAAAACTTAAAGATGCTAATAATGAAGAAAAACAAATTATTATTAGAAACACTTTTAATAATATTAGTACAAAAATTAACAATTGGTTAAATGAAAAATAAAAATAGATATTTTCTATCTGAGTTTATAGGAAGTTGTTTTCTTGTAATGATTATAGTTGGATCAGGATTAATGGCAGAAAACTTAACAAACGATACGGCTGTGATGCTGATTGCAAATACATTGGCTACTGGAGCAGGTTTGTTTGTATTAATAACAGTATTTGCTGACGTATCTGGAGCCCATTTTAATCCATTTGTAAGTATTGCAATGGCAATAGCTGGAAAACTAAAAAAAAGACTTCTACCCTTCTATATTTCTGCTCAAATTTTAGGATGTTTGCTAGGTGTAGCCTTAGCTAATTTCTTTTTTGAACATCAGATTTTTGAACTATCTACAAAATCTAGAGATGGAATTTATATTTTTACCTCTGAAATAGTTGCTACATTTGGTCTAATTCTTATTATTTTTGGATCAATGAAATCAGGTAAATTAGCAGTTGCTGCATCAGTTGGGTTATATATCACTGCTGGTTATTGGTTTACTTCCTCAACATCTTTTGCAAATCCAGCTGTTGCATTGGCACGAACCTTCACAGAATCATTTACAGGTATAAATTATCTAAACACTCCATTTTATATATTAGCTGAATTGATAGGTATGATAATTGCAATTTTTATTGTAAAAAAAATATTCCTATATAAGTGAATAACCAGAAGATCTAACAGTTCTTATTAACTCTTTTTTATCTTTTATATTAACTGATTTTCTTAATCTTCTTATGTGGACATCTATAGTTCTGCTCTCAACATTTATATTATTTGGCCATACATTTTCTAAGATTTGATCTCGAGAATAAACTCTTTTTGGGTTTGATAAAAAAAATTCTAATAATCTAAATTCAGTTGGTCCAAGTTTGATTTCCTTCTTATCTCTAAAAACTCTTTTTTCAATTCTATCTAAATTAAGATCATCAAATTTAAGTTTGTCTGAAACACTTGTAGGATTAGTTCTTCTTAGAACAGCTTTAATTCTTGCCATTAACTCATTAAAACTAAATGGTTTTGTCAGATAATCATCTACACCACTATCTAAACCTTTGATTTTATCTTCTTCTTCTCCTTTTGCAGTCAACATTATTATTGGTAAGTCTTTAAAACTATTATCTTTTCGAATATTCTTACAGATATCAATCCCAGATAAATCAGGTAACATCCAATCTAATAACAATAAGTTTGGTTCAAATTTTTTTAGTTCTTTCAAACCTTCATTGCCATTCAGGGATGAAGAAACAATAAAACCTTCTTTTTCTAAATTATGTTGAACTAATTGAATTATTGAAGGCTCATCTTCAATAATAAATATTTTACCATTCATTGTTATTGTTGAATAACTTTTCCCTTAGGCCTACTACCCTTGAGGTACTCACCCTTTATTAAATAACAAATCGACTCTGCAATGTTGGTAATATGATCTCCGGCTCTTTCTAAATTTTTAGTAGCAAAAATCAAATGAGTAGAAAAATCTAAATTCTTTTTATCTTTAGAAAGAAAATCAATTACGCTTTCCATTGCTATGTATGTTAAATCATCAACTTGTTCATCTTTTTCCCATACCTCTTTAGCCTTATCAAAATTTTTGTTAACATAGCTATCTAATACATCACTAAGTTGTTTAATAACAAGTTCACCCAACCTCTTTAGATTTGCTAGTAATTCTTCAGGTAAATCTAGAGGTAAAGGTTTAACTTTTTTTGCATTACTTTTGGCCAAATCTCCAATTCTTTCTAAGTCTTGTGAAATTTTTAACGAACTTATAGTTTCTCTAAGATCAATTGCCATTGGAGCTCTTTTAACTAATAAAGTCATTATCTGAGTATCGATTTTTGATCTAAATTTATTAATTTCATCATCACTTTTAATAATTTTATCAATCGAGTCTTTATCTACTTTAATTACAGCATCCATTGAATCTATTAATTGAGATTCAGTTAAACTTCCCATTTTAATTACAGAGTCTATTAAAAACTGTAACTCTTCCTCATATGATTTTACCGTATGTTCATTACTCATAATTTATCCAAATCTACCTGTAATATAATCTTGTGTCATTTTATTGTCAGGGTTTTTAAAAATTTTCTCTGTTTTACCTACTTCAATTAACTTACCTAAATGAAAAAAGCCCGTTTTTTGTGATACTCTTACAGCTTGGGCCATAGAATGAGTAACAATTACGATAGTATAGGTTTTTTTAAGTTCATCAATTAACTCTTCAATTTTAGCAGTGGCAATTGGGTCAAGAGCTGAACATGGTTCATCCATCAAAATAACTTCTGGATTAACTGATATTGCTCTTGCTATACAAAGTCTTTGCTGTTGACCGCCAGATAATCCTGTTCCAGGTTCATCCAATCTATCTTTAACCTCTTCCCAAAGGGCTGCCTTTTTTAAACTTCTTTCAACAATTTCATCTAACTCACTTTTGGTTTCACCTTTTCCATGAATTTTTGGGCCATAAGAAATATTATCATATATGCTTTTGGGGAATGGGTTTGGTTTTTGGAATACCATTCCTACTCTTTCTCTTAAAGAGACGACATCTAGTTCTTTATCATTAACTTCTATACCATCGATTTCAATATTGCCTTCAACTTTACAAATATCAATTACATCGTTCATTC
>QCGY01000020.1 GCA_003279715.1 Pelagibacteraceae bacterium AG-390-D18 | reverse complement strand
ACAACTTCAAGTTTTCCATCTTTAACTTCAATTTTTGATGCAAAAGTTGCTTGAGGCCAATCCAATAATGCACTTAACATTTGTCCTGTTTGATTACAGTCATCATCAATCGCTTGTTTGCCCATAAATACTAAATCTGGTTTTTCTTTATCAACAATTTTTTGTAAAATTTTTGAAACAGCTATAGGCTCAATTACACCTTCTGCTTTAACATGAATTCCTCTATCCGCACCAACAGCTAATGCTTTTCTTACCGTTTCCTGAGCTTTTTCTTCACCAATAGTTACAGCAATTACTTCTGTCGCCTTTCCACTTTCTTTTATCTTAACAGCTTCCTCTATTGCATTATCATCTGGTGGATTTGTTGACATCTTAACGTTCTCAGTAACAATACCTGTACCATCTTCTTTAACTCTTATTTGAACGTTGTAATCAATAACTCTTTTAACAGCGACTAAAATTTTCATTAAGCTCTCAATAAATTATTTTCAGAATCATATGGACTCTCTTCTAATACTGTAGCCTCATACATTTCACCTAAAATATCAACTTGTAATTTGTCGCCCACATTAGAATGTTCTGGTTTAACCATAGCAAGGGCAATAGATTTATCTAACCTGAAACCAAATTCACCGCCTGTAGCTCTTCCAACAACTTTGTTATCTTTATATATTGGATTATTTCCCAAAACATCTGCATCTTTAGTATTGTGGACTTCCAGAGTAATAAGTTTGTTATCAAAACCTTTTTCTCTCCATTTATTAAGGGCCTCTAATCCTATGAAACTTCCTTTGTTAGGATGAACAAATCTATCTAAGCCAGATTCATATGGTGAGTATTCAATTGAAAGTTCTGTACCAACTAATTTGTATGATTTTTCTAGTCTTAAGCTATTCATTGCTCTTATGCCAAAAGGTTTAATACCTAAATCTTTTCCTGCTTCCATTATTTTATCAAAGATATGGTTTTGATATTCAATTGGATGATGAAGTTCCCATCCTAATTCACCAACAAAGTTCACTCTCATAGCGTTAACTGGGGCGTATCCAACATTTACGTCTTGAGCTGACAGCCATTTAAAATTTTCATTTGAAAAGTCATCAGTTGATATTTTCTCTAACAATTCTCTTGATTTAGGACCTGCAACAACAAGTACACCAGTGCTATTTGTTAGATCTTCAAATGTAACTCCTTCATTCGGCATCCATTTTTTAATCCAATCATGGTCTAATCGTAAATTAGCTCCAGCTGAAACTAAATAAAAACTATCCTCAGCTTCTCTCATAATTGTAAATTCTGAATGAACTCCACCTTTGGTATTTAGTGCGTGACACAGTCCAATTCTTCCAATTTTTTTAGGAAGTTTGTTTGCTACTAAATGATCTAAAAATTCTTCTGCTTTTGGACCTTTAATTCTACATTTTGCAAATGCAGTCATGTCTAGAAGACCAACATTATCTTTTACATTTTGACATTCCTTTTTAATAGCCTCAAACCATTTAGATCTTCTAAAAGACCAGTCATCCTTTTGATCCATACCATCTGTTGCAAAAAAATTAGGTCTTTCCCAACCAAATTTTTGACCAAATACTGCACCTAAATCTTTCATTCTTTCATAACAAGGTGAAGTTTTTAAAGGTCTTGCAGCTGGTCTTTCTTCATCTGGGTAATGCGTAATAAATACATGGCTATAAGCTTCTTCGTTTTTAGCTTTTAAATAAGATTTTGTAGCGTAATCGCCATAACGTCTAGGCTCAACACCAAGCATATCAATCGTTGGCTCTCCATCAACAATCCATTCAGCTAACTGCCATCCTGCTCCACCTGCTGCAGTAATTCCAAAACTATGACCTTCATTAATCCAAAAGTTTTTTAATCCCCATGCAGGTCCTACAATTGGATTACCGTCTGGTGTATAACAAATTGCACCGTTATAAACTTTTTTAACACCTACCTCTCCAAACGCAGGAACTCGGTGTATCGCACCTTCTATATGTGGCGCTAATCTATCCAAATCTTCTTGAAATAATTCATACTCTGAATCTTTTGATGGCCCATTAACATAACAAGCTGGCGCACCGTCTTCATATGGACCCAAAATTAATCCACCGGCTTCTTCTCTCATATACCATCTGCTATCACTATCTCTAAGAACTCCCATTTCTGGTAAGCCATCTTTTTTTCTTTTTTGAATTTCAGGATGTGGTTCTGTTACGATGTATTGATGTTCAACTGGAATAACAGGTATATCTAATCCAACCATTTTTCCAGTTTGTCTTGCAAAATTTCCTGAACAAGAAATAATATGTTCACATTCAATTGATCCTTTGTCTGTTTCAACAACCCAACCATCTTTAGTTTGTTTCATAGAAAGCACACTTGTGTTTCTATAAATTTCTGCACCCATATTTCTTGCACCAGTTGCCATTGCTTGTGTTAAGTCAGCAGGCTGAATATAGCCATCTTCTGGGTGTTGGATTGCACCAACTAAATCATCTGTATGACATAAAGGCCAAATTTCTTTTACTTGATCTGGTGTTAAAAATTTTACATCAACACCAATAGTTTGAGCAACACCAGCGTACTGATGGTACTCATCCATTCTATCTTTGGTACTTGCTAAACGAATATTTGATACAACGCTAAAGCCAACATTTTTTCCAGTTTCTTCTTCTAATTTTTTATAAAGATCAACTGCATATTTATGAAGTTGTCCAACTGAATAACTCATATTAAACAAAGGTAACAATCCAGCTGCATGCCAAGTTGAACCTGATGTTAATTCTTTTCTCTCAACAAGAACAACATCTGACCAACCTTTTTTAGCTAAATGATAAAGTGCACTTACTCCTACTACTCCTCCACCAACTACAACAACTTTTGTTTTTGTTTTCATCAGCGATTCCTACTAAATTTTTTGAAATAACGAAACAAAATTGTATCTCTAGACAATTAAATTGAACTGCCAAGTGGAATAGGATTTGAGACCATGGTGGTCAACCAACAATCTTTTAACAATCCTTCGAGTGTATACTTTTCAACTTGCCAATTGAACTTATGGTAGATTTTATTCTTATCCAAAATAACTACTTCAAATTGAGCCCATTTATCGCTGCTTCCAAGCTCAGTTATAGTGTGGCTTAAATGATCTAACATCATTTGATAAGCGTCTCCCTTAATCATCCTTTTAAAGTTGGGTAAAGGCCCAGTCACCTTTTTATTATTTGGATGAGCAAAGTTCCAAGTCTGCTCAATGCCGCTATCCTTAAAACTTAAGTCATTTTTTTGAAGTCCTGATAATTGGATTTTAACAACTTCAGCAGGTTTGATTTGACTATTAGGCTTTAATAGTTCTGCTTTAGAAATTGAAATTGAGATTAATACAAATATTAAAACTTTAAATGTTATTTGCAGTGTTTTTAACATCATTTAGAAATTCTTGTCTTTTTGCATCACTTACAAATGGTACTGCAAAATATCTTCTATAGACAATGTTATATATGCCACACATATGAAATACTCCTCTTTTTAACCTTCTAATCGGTAAGTTTAAAAAAAAAGTAGTAATTGCTAATCGTGGTGAACCATAGGTACAAAAAATTATTGCTTTTTTTTTCCTTAAGTTCCCAATTGGATATCCATAATTTCCCCATAATTGTTTAAATCTAAAAGCCCAAGGTGGGGCTAAAACTTTATCTATCCAGCCCTCAACTATTGCTGGCATTCTAAAATTCCAGATTGGTGCTATTAGAACAATCGTATCACATTCTTCAATTCTTTTACGATGATTCAAAACATCTTCACCAGGTTCTTCACCTGCAAAAACTGGATCAAATTTTTCTTTATACAAATCAACTGCATCAACTTTATTACCTTTATCTTCTGCTGTTTTAATAAAAGTATCTCTTATTGCGGCATTGAATGAATGGTCATTATAATGACCATAAACTAAAAATATTTTTTTCATTATCTATTAACTAAAACTGGAAAAGATTGTGCTTTTTTTAAAAATTTTTTTTGATATTCCATTTTTGTACATCTGTTTTCAATATATTCAATATTATTTGACTCTACAATCTCTTTAGCTTCAATACTGCTTACACCTAATTGCAACCATAAAACTTTGGCACCAATTTTAACTGTATCTTTAGCTATTCCTGCAGCTTCTTTTGAAGGTCTAAATACATTTACGATATCAATTTTTTTTTTTATTTCATCTAATTTTCCAAAAACTTTTTCACCTAAAATCATTTCACCTTTTGCTCTTGGGTTAACTGGAATAACTTTATATCCATAACTTTTCATATATTTCATTACAATGGTTGAAGGTTTTGTTAAATTTTCGCTTACGCCAATCATTGCAATTGTTAATGGATTTTTTGGATCTTTACTTGCTGATATCATTAAATTTTATATTTTAAGATCAAGACGTGGTTTCCAAAATGGACGAAATAGTTCAATCTTTGGGCACTTATTCATTACTACCTTTAGACCTGCTTCTTCTGCTAATTTTGCTGCATCATGATTAATAACCCCAATTTGTCCCCATAAAACTTTAGCATTAATTGAAATTGCTTCTTCAGCAATAGCATAAAGATCTTCAGGTTTTCTAAAAACTTCCACCATATCAACTGGTCGGTCAATTTCTTTTAAACTTGGGTAAACTTTTAAACCTCTAATTTCAGTTATACCAGGACGAGGATTTACAGGTATCATATCGTAACCTGTTTCATGTAGCACTCTAAGCACACCATAACTAAACTTTGTTTTATCTGGACTTGCTCCAACCATTGCAATTGTTTTAACTGAGCTAAGTATATCTCTTAAATACTCATCGCTGTAAGGTTCGTTGTGATTCATTAATATTATTTTTTTTTATTTTTCTGGCTAGCAATATCAGCTTTTAGCTCATGTGGTGCAAGTGGGTCAAGAAAAGGATTGCGGTATAATTTATCATGACTTTCAACCCCAATCTCAATCGTACAATCTTTTTTTGGTCTCGCTACGCATAAAATTATATAACCATTATTGATCTGTCTGTTATTAAGAGCAACTTGTGACCGCTGATCTACTTCACCTTCAATCAATTTTGCTGCACAAGTAATACATCCTCCATACTGACAACCATAAGGTAAATCTACACCTTGCTCTCTCAGTTCTTGAAGTAAAGGCATTTTCCCTGAAACTTCGTAAACTTTATTCTCACGATTAGAAATTGTAATTTGCATTACAGCCAAATATCACTTGTACAATCTCCACCCGGATATCTGCTTTCATGACATCTGCTTGGACCATTAGGCTCTTTCCCAAAATCAACTATGAAATCCTTATTGATTTTCATTCCTCCATTTTCAACATCACAATCAATCATTATCATAGCTCCTCCTTTAGTACGAATTTCTGGATAGAATTGATTATCCCAAGTTGAAAACAATGAAGTTGTAACGTACATACGTTTTCCATCTAAAGATAATTGATACATTTGTGGGCCACCAGCAATTTTTACTCCATTTACAATTGGTGCTTTGCCTAAAAGTCCTCCCATCCATACTTGACCAGTTAATTTTGGATTATGAGGATCAGAAATGTCGTATTGCCTCATATCTCCGTGAAGCCAATTATTTAGATAAAGATACTTATCATCCATTGAAACAAGTATAGCAGACATTACACCTGGTATGGGGATAGGCCATTCAGGATGTGGTTCATTTTCAACATCAATAATTTTTTCCCATTCCCATTTTCCTTCTTTAGATTTCCAAAAATGAATTACATTTGCACTTAAAGCTGCTCCACAAAATCCATGACTGCTATCAGGATTATGTAAAAATTTAACCTCTAGAGGTATTAAACCATCTTCACCTAAGTACATTGTCTCAACTGGTTCTTTCTTTTTGAAATCCCAAATATGTAATCTACGTCCATATTTTAAGTGACCCACTTCTTCAAGATCAAAACCAGGCATAAAAGTATTTGGTGCAGCCCATTCGGAACTGACCATCACATTATGTCGAGGTTGATACCAAAAATCGTAACTAAATGGAATATCGCCCATAGAATTTTCCCACCTACCAACTATTTCAAAGTCTTTATTTAAATGCAAATACCCTCCAGGAGCTTCTCCTCTTGCATTACCTAAAAAAGAAATAATAATTTCAGAACCAAGACAATGAACTGTATGAGGACCTGACAAATTTGTTTTTGATTTTATTTCAGAGCCCTCGATAATTTTGTGAATTTTTGGGGCAAAAGGATCTGACGCAGTATCAATTACATGAATATTATTAGATCTAACACCCGGAACTAAAAGATATTTTCTACTCATCCCCTCATCTCCATGGCAAGAAGAACAAGCATTCCATCCCATATGATGAAGCTCATCTCCTATTCCAGGCATTTCAAGACGGTGAATAACTTGCGAATATGTCGGGCTATCTGGATCAACATCAATAGTTGCAAGATAATCAGGTTTTTGAATTCCTGTGCCAGTATAAATAGCTATGGTATATAAAAGTTTTTCATTAGGTGCTTTAATTGCCTCTGATGGACTAGCATAGCCTGGACCACAACATGATTTATCCATATTTTTTATATCATTCATTATTTATCTTTCTTAATTTGGTCTTCACAAAATTTTCGGGCTTCCTCTAAGTCTGTAATTTTAGACTCAGATAATTTTTGACTTCCTGCAAGACAAGCATCTACTGCTCTTTTAAAATTATGATCGTTAAAGCTTAAAACAAAATACATTGCTATTGCTATAAAAATAACAATTAAAATATTCTTTTTATTTAACACTATTTATTTTTCCAGTTTGGTTTACGTTTTTCTAAAAACGCTGATATTCCTTCTTTTGCATCCATTGCCATCATGTTTATTGTCATCATTTTACTTGTATATGCATAAGCCTTTTTTAACGGCATTTCTAATTGTTTGTAAAAAGCTTGTTTACCAATTTTAATTGTTAAATTTGATTTTGAAGCAATAGTTTTTGCAACTTTTAATACTTCCTCGTTTAATTTTGATTTTGAATAACATTCATTAATTAATCCAATTTCTTTTGCATAATTTGCTTTAATTGGTTCACCTGTAAGCAACATTTTCATCATTGGTTTTCTATTAATTTTTCTACTGACAGCAACCATAGGAGTGCTACAAAATAATCCTATATTTACTCCAGGTGTTGCAAATAATGCATCATTAGTACTGTAAGCTAAATCACAACTAGCAACTAACTGACATCCAGCAGCAAACGCAGCTCCATGAACTTTTGCAATTACTGGCTTTCTTCCCTCAACAATTTGAAGCATTACTTTTGAACAAAGATTAAATAATTTTTGATATTTTTCTCTTTTATTCAATCCTCTTACTTCTTTTAAATTGTGTCCTGCACTAAATCCTTTGCCAGCACCCTCTAAAATAATTACTTTTATTTTCTTATCTGCATCAAGTTTTTTTAAAGTATTAAGTAAATCTTTTAAATTTTTAAATGATAATGAATTATATGTTTTTTGCTCGTCAATAATAATTGATACGATTTCATTGTTAATTTTTTTTATTTTAATATTGCTTGTCATATTAATCTGCTAAACCATCTGATCTTGTTCGATTCCTTTCTATATGAATTGGCAATATTTTTCCATAAATAGCTTCTGAATGTTCTGGCGTATTAACTCTCCAAGGATCTAAAACGTAAGCTGGAATACAAAGATATCTTGGTTTATTTCCTTTTACCTTTGTTACTCTATGCATTGTAAATCTACCTTTAAATATTTGTAAATCTCCAGGTTCTAACTTTAATTGTCTAACTTTTGACCTATCACCTTCTAATACTTTCTTAACTTCATTAAAATTTTCATTTCCTGGCTCTCTAATAAATGGACAATATTCAAAAATTCCTCCTTCATCAGGTTTTTGTATCATTATACTAAGTGTAAATTCACAACTATCAAAATGCCAAGGTAAAATTCCTTCTGGTTTCATTATATTATATGCATGACAAGCTAATGGATCTGCCCATCTATATATTGGTGAAATACCTAGGCAAGCTGACACAAATTTTAAAAGCTCTTCTTGCTCGTATAAAAATTTCATTTCAGAGTCTTTATCAAAAAGGTCTGAATTTAAATATCCATTATCTCTCTCTAAGAAAGTTCTTTTAGGATGGCTTAGAGGTAATGATAGGTTATCCTTAGAATTAAGATAAGGATTAATACTTTTTTTTGACATAAAAACTTTGTCAATTTTTTTTTCTAATTCGAAATTCATTGATTTAATTGATTGAGGTAAAATAAAATTTGGGATAGTAGAGCAACTAAATTGATCTAAATCATCTTTACATTTTTTAATTAATTTTTGAATTTTTTCTGAAGATAAATCATGAATTGGGTAATTTTCTAAATCTACAATAGTTTGTAATCTTTCATTCATTATAATTTATGTTCTTATTTTTTACTCAATCTTAATTTTTTTGAAGTTCGTAAATAGACACATAGTGTTTTTTTTTTGGCAACGGTATAATTGTAGGGACTTTTGTTAACCTTGGTTTTACTGAGTTATTTCCAATTATAATGTTCTTATTATAATTTTCTAAATCTACCTCTGGATGAGGATTGCCATCATTGATTAATGGCCATGCATCTGAGGCTCTATATCCAAATAAAATTAAAGGCCTCGAACTATTCATTTGATTGTGACCAGACCCATGTATAGATCTACAATGAAAAAAAACTACTGTTCCTGCAGTACCAGTTATAGAAACACTATTTTTTATTCCAATTTTATTTTTTTTTGTATCTATTTTTCCAACAAAAAAATTTTCATTATTATGATGACTATATAATTTTCCTTCATGTGAATTTTTTATTATTTTAAGTGGTCCATTTTTCTCATAGCAATCGTCTAAATATATACCAACGGTAACTAAATCATCGTTGGTATGAGGATAAAATGCCCAGTCCTGATGCCATCCAATTTCACTTCCTTTTTTTTTATTTGGAAGTTTAAAGTTTAATTTGCCCAAATGAAATCTTACAGATCCTCCTAATATCTTTTTAACTATAGATATTATTTTTTTATCTCTTGATAAATCATAAAAAATTTTATGTCTATTTTGAGGATTGTTTAACCTTAAAATTTCTTTATTTTTTGATGTG
>QCGY01000019.1 GCA_003279715.1 Pelagibacteraceae bacterium AG-390-D18 | reverse complement strand
AATCAAACTAAATTTTTACTTAAACTAATAAAAGTATATTTAATTTGTGGAAAATATAAAGAAGCAAAAATTTTATTAGAAGAATCAAAAGAAAAAATTAAAAAAAGTAATGATTTTAATTTTTTCTTAGCAACAAGATACTTGTATGAAGGTGACTTTGATAATGGTTGGAAATATTATGAATTTAGATCTTCCAAAAAAATTAATTTTTTAGAGGATGTAAAAGAGTGGAATGGAGAAGATTTAAATTTTAAAAAAATAGCTATATATAATGAACAAGGGCTAGGAGATGCTATTCAATTTTCTAAATATATCATTCCTCTTTTAGAAAAGTCTGAGCATATAACGTTAATTGTACAAAAAAAAATTCAAGATATATTTAGGAATGATATATCAAATTTAACTATTTGTAATCATGAGAACATTTATGATAAAAAATTTGATTACAAGATAGCTCTTGGTTCACTGATAAAGTATTTCTATGAAAAAAAAATAAATGAAAATCTTATAGTTAAAAATAAGGTGTCTCTAGAAAAATGGAAAAAAGAAATTGATACTAATAAAATAAATATCGGATTAGTTTGGTCGGGCTCTTACACTGGGTCAAATCAACCATATAGATCAATCCCTTTAAAATGTTTAAGCAACTTACTTTCTTTAGATTATAATTATTATTGTCTTCAAAATGAAATCTGGGATAGAGATTTGGATTATTTTAAAACTTCAAAAATAATAGATTTTGGCAAATATAACTTTGGGGATATGTGCTCAATAATTAATAAATTAGATTTAGTAATTTCAGTTGACACATCTATGCTTCATTTATCTGCATCACTAAATAAAGAGACATGGGGTATCTTTGATATATCACCGGAGTGGAGATGGGGTAAATTTAATTTAATCAACCCTTATAAGTCTCTTAAGTTTTTTCAGCAAAAAAAATTTAATAATTGGAAAAATGTTGAATACGATCTTTATGAAAAGATTAAAATAAAAAATTTCAAAAAATAATTATGAAAAACACTATTAATCTTGCTGTTATGGGTATTGATCACGGACATATATTTGACATGTTAGATGAAATGATCAAAGAAGGTTGTAATTGCAATCATTTTTGGACTGAAGGATCGCCATTAACATTAAATGAATTTAAAAAAAAGTATCCAAATATAAAAAGAGTAGAAAGTAAAAGTGAAATTTTAAAAAATAATAAAATAGATATGATTTTGATCTCTTCAATTCCCAAAGATAGAGCAACTCTTTCTATTGAAGCATTAAAATCAGGTAAAGATGTAATGGTAGATAAGCCAGGATGTACAACCTTAAATCAGCTTGAGAATTTAAAACACACAGTAAAAGAAACAGGAAAAATTTGGTCAGTAAATTTTTCAGAAAGATTTCATGTGGCTGCTGTTGCAAAAGCTGAAGAATTAGTTGCTGAAGGTAAAATTGGAAAAGTAAAACAAACGATGGGTACTGGTCCTCATAGACAAGGAAATTATGAAAGACCTGATTGGTTTTATGAACGTGAAAGTTATGGTGGAATAATTACTGATATAGGCTCACACCAAATTCATCAATTTTTAGTATTTACCAACTCTAATGAAGCTAATATCACAAATGCGTTAGTAGAAAATACTACTAAGGAACAATTTCCAGGTTTTCAAGATTTTGGTGAAGTAAATCTTACAGGAAATGGTGGACATGGATACATTCGATTAGATTGGTTTACACCAGATGCACTTCCAACTTGGGGAGATGGAAGATTATTTATTCTAGGCGAAAAAGGTTTTATTGAAATTAGAAAGTATACAGATCTAGCCAAATCTGACACTGGAAATCATTTATATTATGCAAACAATGAAGAAGTAAAACATATAGATTGTAGTGATGTTAAGCTTCCATATTTTAGAAATTTAATTAATGACGTATTAAATAGAACTGAGTCAGCTTGTTCTCAAGAACTTACCTATTTAACAATGGAACTTGCAATTAAAGCTCAAGAAATAGCAGAAAAGAAATGAATAAATATCAAGTAGCCATTATAGGGACCAACATAGGTGCTAAACATTATGAAGATTTTCAAAAAGTTTCAGATAAATTTAATGTTCATACAATTTGTGGACTAACAAAAGAGTCTATTGATAATATAATACCGTCAAACTCTAATATTAAAGTTTCTCTAAATTTTGAAGATGTATTAAAAATTAAAGAAATTGATATTATTGATATTTGTCTCCCACCTCATTTACATTTTTCAGCTTGTAAAAAATCACTTGAAGCAGGCAAACATGTAATTTGTGAAAAACCATTGGTTTCAAACCTTAAGGAAGTTGATGAACTTCAGAAAATAAGTAAAGAAACTGGTAAAACTATATTTCCTGTTTTTCAATATAGATATGGCCCTGGATTTTCAAAATTAAAAGCAATTATTAATTCTGGATTAGCTGGTAAGCCTTTAGTTGCTTCATTAGAAACACACTGGAACAGAGGAAAAGAATATTACTCTAAAGCTTGGAGAGGAACATGGGAAGGCGAACAAGGAGGTGCAATCTTAAGTCATTCAATTCATATTCATGATCTTATAAGCATGGTTTTTGGTCCAGTTTCAAATGTGTTTGCAAAATTAACAACTCGAGTAAATGATATTGAAGTAGAAGATTGTGCTGCTCTTTCAATAGAAATGAATAATGGTGCATTGGTTACAAGTTCTATTACACTTGGTGCTGCAGAAGATGTCAGTAGAATTAAAATTTGTTTTAATAATCTAACTGTAGAGTCGGGTGGCTCTCCTGATAAACCTTATAATCCAGCTGATGATGAGTGGAAATTTTTAGCAAGAGAACCTGTAACGCAAAATCAAGTTAATAATATTTTATCTAAAGTAGAGTTAACAAAATCTTGGTATGCTGGAATGTTTGATGAAATAGCAAAAAAATTAGATGGGCATACTAGTGATGAAGTCACATTATTAAATGCAAGAGAGTCTCTAGAATTTGTTACGGCAGTTTACAATTCTTCACGAGAGGGAAAAAATATCTATCTTCCAATAAAAAAAGATAACCCACTATATAATTCTTGGTTACCTAATTAAATAATCCCTGGAATTTCAGAGTCTTTATTCATAAAACTATATCCTTTGATCACAGCATCTCGCTCAGCAATCTCCAAATACCATCTTGATAAATTCTTATAATTTTTTAATCCAATATCATGAATTGGGTGTCTTGCAATCCATGGCCATGTTGCGATATCAGCAATTGTATATTTTTCTCCTGCGAGAAATTTAGAGTCTTTTAATCTGTTATCTAATTCTTGATATATTCTCTTTGAGATTTTGAAATATCTCTCTTCACCAAATTCACTTTTACCAGGATTATAGTGATGAAATTGATGATGCTGACCTATCATTGGACCTACAGTTCCCATTTGAGCCATTAGCCACTGATTAATCTTTAATCTATCTTGCTGATCATAATACTTTCCACTTTTCTCAGCTAAGTACATTAAAATTGCACCAGACTCGAAGATACTCTCATTGTTTTCATGATCAGTAATTACGGGAATTTTACTAAAAGGACTTATTTTTATAAATTCTGGTTTAAATTGATCATTGTTACCTAAATCAACTTTGGTTAATTTATATTCGTAACCAATCTCCTCAAGCATGATAGAAATTTTTTTACCATTTGGGGTGTCAGCAGTAAAAAGCTCTATCACTTCTTAATACCAAGTCTTTCTTGTGCAGCTTTTGACGTAGTTGTGAATTCAAATCTTAATTTTTCATCTGGTTTTGCATACTTAAAACAACCTCTTGCAGCTAATGCACCTTCATGAAAACCTGATAAAATTAATTTTAGTTTACCAGGATACGAACAAATATCACCTATTGCAAAAATCCCATTTATATTTGTCTCAAAATTTTCTGTATTAACTTCAACTGTTTTTTTATTAATATTTAATCCCCAATCTAATATTGGCCCAAGTTGCATAATTAAACCAAAAAAACCAAGCACATAATCTGTTTTAAATTCTTTAACTTCTCCATCATCATGTTTAATACTAACTGAATCTATTTTTTCATTACCTGTTAATGAGGCTATTTGATATTTTGTATATAAATTTAATTTTCCTTGATCGTTAAGCTCTTTAACTTTTTGAACACTAGACTCTGCCCCACTAAAACCGTCTCTTCTATGAATTAAACTTACTTTGGATATATTTGATAATTCAATTGCCCAATCTAATGCTGAGTCTCCTCCCCCAAAAATTGAGATTGTTTTATCTTTAAAAATTGATTTATCTTTAATTGAATAAAATAAAGATTTTCCTTCAAATTTTTCACATTCTTTTAATGGGAATTTTCTAGGCTCAAATGATCCAACACCACCAGCAATAACTATACTTGCTACATCAAATTCTTGATTACCACTTGTCTTAATATGCCATCTATTCTCAACTTTTTTAAGTTCCTCTACTCTCTCATTTAAATGAAATTTAACATCAAAAGGTTTTATTTGTTGTAACAAATTATTAGTTAGCTCTTCACCTGTGCACTCAGGTATAGCTGGAATATCATAAATTGGTTTATCTGGATAAAGCTCAATACATTGACCTCCTGCCTTATCAAGATTATCTACTATATGACAACTTAATCCTATAATTCCTAATTGATGAGCGCAAAATAAACCCGTAGGTCCAGCTCCAATTATTAATACATCTGTTTTATTCATCTAAGCTTGTTTTGATGGAATGTTAACTACTAATCCATCTAATTCATCTGAAACAATTAGCTGACAACTTAATCTACTATTCTTTTTTGGCTCAAATGCCATATCGAGCATATCTTCCTCTCCATCCTCTTTAGTTGGAAGTTTATCTAACCATTCTTCATTTACATAAACGTGGCAAGTGGCACATGCCATCCCACCTCCACAATCAGCATCAATTCCAGGGATATCATTTTGAACGGCACCCTCCATAACTGATAATCCATTTTGAATATCAATTGTATGTGTTTTGCTATCGTGAGTGTTATAAGTAACTTTTGCCATGGGCTATATATATGTTTTTATTTAAATAGAACAAGTAAGTAAAATCATACTTAGTCTATTTTTAGACATTTTGTAATTGAGGTATATCTTTTTTTATAAAATAGCTTGTATCTTCTCTTTGTTTAATTAGAGCTGGAATTATTTCTCTATAGGCATCTATTAATCCATCATTTGGTTTTGGTAACTGGTCTTTAATATGATGATGAAGTTTATCTAGATTATAAGATGGGACTGTTGGAAACATATGATGTGTTAAATGGTATTCCATTTTCCAATATAAAAAACTTAGTATTGGATTTAAATACATTTCTCGTGATGAATATCTATGATCTTTAATGTTTCTTGCAAGTCCAGCGTGTTGAGTAAACGCAACGAGTTTATGTAAAGTTTTTCCATAAAATTGTGGGAGTAAAAAATAAAGCATTGGCATCCAAGATGAGATTAATATTGACCATAAGACTACCAAAGACCATATAGCAACATAAATTCTAGAGATAGATATTGTTTTAGATTGTACATTTTCTGGAATGCAGTCTTGCATTACTTTTGTTTTTATTCCAAGAGCATGTTGAAATATTTCAAATGAAATATGTTTTTTAATAAATACTAAATCTAAAAATGGAATTATATTTATAATTAATCTTTTTGGTGTTTCTTTTAAATCATTCCCATATTCTATTTCATGATCAAAAGGATTTTCTATTGAATAAGTATTTCCATGGTGAACAAAATGACTATATCTCCATCTGGTAGGTTCAAAATTTGCCATAAAAGAAGAGATATAATAGAAAAATTCATTTAAAAATTTTGATTTAAACGCAGTCTTATGACCTGTCTCATGCCACAATGGGTTTGAAAAAGAATATATGTTTCCATAAACTAAAAACCAAAATACTGACCACCAAGTGCCCCATGTAATATAAGCTAGCAGTCCTGTTATAATTAACAATCCAAAAAAAACTGAGACGTGCTGTATTCCTTTTAAATCCGATTTTTTTGAAAGTTCTTTAAGAACTTCAATATCCACTTTACACTTGTGCCATTTATCTAATTTAACGTCCATCAATTTAAAATATGTATAGTTATTATACATAATTTTATTGCAGGCAAAAAAAAAAGGGCAAGTACAAAAATGTACCTGCCCTTTTTAAATTTTAAGAAAAACTACTTAGCTCTTCTTCCGCTTGAACTAGTTGCAGCAGCCCAAATTACTAGACCAAATGCAATTTTGTTAACAAAGTCAGCTAAGTTGTAAACGATGTTAAGTGACTCAGCATCTACACCACCTGTTAAGTAACCAAATACATAACCTAATGGGTAAATTGCCCAACCTACTGTAACAATCATTCTCATTGCGCCAAAAGCAGTAACAAGTGCTTTGTTTCCACTTTTTGCAGCAGCTTTACCAGCTTCACCTGAGAATACTTCATAAAGAATGTATACCCAACCTGCCATACCGATAATGAAACCAAGTGTAGCGTTGATGTATCCTGCTTCTCCTAAGTATCCACCTACTAGCATTACAACTGAACCAAGTAACAATCTCCAGAACATTCCAGAATTTGCTTTACCAATGGCAGCAAGAATTAAATAGAATTCAACCATTTGTAATGGAACTGTAATTAACCAGTCAATGTATCTGTAAACTGTTGGTGAGTCTCCAGTACTAACCCATACTTCTCTCATGTACATGTAGTGTATGAATGCAATACCAGTTACTAGACCAGCAACAATAACTGAAGTTCTCCAGCCTGATGCTACATTGCCTGCTTCCATGAAAAAGAAAGCAGTAGCTGCTAACATCCCCATAGAGATAACCCAAAACGTGATTCCTACGAAATCATCTTGAGCTAACGTGGCGTCTGCGTTTGCAACACCCGTAACACCTAGAAGTGCAACAGCTGTAAGAGCAAACAATTTAAGTTTTTTCATAAAAAACTCCCTCTTTAGTTAGTTTTTATTTATTAGTTTATATAAACTAGACTTAAGTTTCCTTAAGCCAAGATTGGGGTTAGATAGCAAATTAAATAAGATAAATGAAGACTTAATTGCGACTTATTCTCATTGATTTTACTTAATTTTTAAAATTAAATACAATTTTAAAGTTAAAAATCAAATAAAACATAGAAATCGAATCAAATTATATGAATAAAAAATTTCAAGAAATTTATGATCAATCTTTAAATAATCCTGAAAATTTTTGGCAAGAAGCATCTAATGATATTTTTTGGTTTAAAAAACCTACTAAAATTTTAAATAAATCTAATCCACCATTTTATAAATGGTACGAAGATGGGGTAACTAACACTTGTTATAATGCTTTAGATATTCACATTGACCAAGGAAGAGGAAAAAAAACTGCTTTAATTTACGATAGCCCTATTACAGGTAACAAAAGTCAATTTAGTTTTGAAGAACTTAGATCAAAAGTCTCAAAATTTGCTGGAGCTCTTAAAGATCAGAGTGTTGCTAAAGGAGATAGAGTAATCATCTATATGCCAATGATCCCTGAAGCAGTAGTTGCAATGCTAGCATGTGCAAGAATTGGAGCTATTCACTCGGTAGTCTTTGGTGGTTTTGCCTCAAATGAACTTGCAAGCAGAATAGATGACAGCAAAGCAAAACTATTAGTTACAGCCTCATGTGGTTTTGAACCTGGAAGAACTGTTGAATATAAACCGCTTGTTGATGAAGCTATTAAACTAGCTAATCATAAAATTAGTAAAATGATTTTATTTCAACGACCAGGTCATGAAGTAAAATTAAATGTTCCAATGGAAGTTAGTTGGGATGAAGTTGTCTCAAATGCATCAGATGCTGATTGTGTTGAAATGAATTCAAATGAGTTTGCTTATATTCTTTATACATCTGGCACAACAGGTACTCCTAAAGGAATAGTTAGAGATATTGGAGGTCACATAGTTGCTCTAAAATGGACTATGAAAAATATTTACAATATTGATACTGATGATATTTGGTGGTCAGCTAGTGATATTGGTTGGATAGTTGGACACTCTTATATTGTCTACGCTCCATTATTCAAAGGATGCACTACTGTTCTATTTGAAGGAAAACCTGTTGGTACTCCAGATGCTGGAACTTTCTGGAAAATCATATCAGACTATAAGGTTAAATCATTATTTACCGCACCTACTGCTTTTAGGGCAATTAAGAAAGAGGATCCTGAAGGTAAGTTTTTCTCAAAGTATGATTTGAGTAGTTTTGAGAGCTTATTCCTTGCTGGGGAAAGAGCAGATCCAGATACTATCAAATGGGCAGAAAATTTACTAAAAGTTCCAGTAATTGACCACTGGTGGCAAACTGAAACGAGCTGGGCAATCAGTTCAAATTGTACTGGAATTGAAATGATGGAGACTAAGTATGGTTCAGCTTGTAAAGCAGTGCCTGGTTATGACGTAAAAATTATTAAACCAGACCAAACTTTAGCAAAACCAAATGAAATGGGAGATATTGTTGTGAAGCTTCCCCTTCCTCCAGGAACTTTTCCAACATTATGGAATGCAGATCAAAGATATAAAGATAATTATATGACAAATTATGAAGGATATTACCAAACTTATGATGCAGGACATATTGATGATGATGGTTACATTTGGATTATGTCTAGAACAGATGACATTATAAACGTTGCAGGTCATAGATTATCAACCGGTGCCATTGAAGAAGTATTATCCGAACATCAATCAGTTGCTGAATGTGCAGTCCTTGGTGTTGCTGACAAATTAAAAGGACAACTTCCTATTGGTCTTGTAGTTTTAAAATCAGGTGTAGATAAAGATAATGAAACTATTTCAAAAGAATGTGTGCAAATGGTTAGAAGTAAAATTGGCCCAGTTGCTGCATTTAAGGTGGTTATTGTTATCAAAAGACTTCCAAAAACAAGATCAGGAAAAATTTTAAGAGGAACAATAAGAAAAATTGCAGACAATGTTGAATATAAAATACCACCAACAATAGATGATCCAGCAATTTTAACCGAGATTAAGGAAGATTTAATTCATCATAAAATTTTAAATAATGGTTAAAACATATTTATTTCTAGCAGGCGCAGTATTTTTTGAAGTTGCTGGGACAATGTTATTACCTGTAACTCAAAATTTTACAAAACTTGCTCCCACAGCTGCTCTTGCATTCTTTTATCTTTGTGCTTTCTATTTATTAACTTTTGTAGCAGATAAGATTCCTATCGCTATTATGTATGCAACATGGAGTGGTTTAGGAATATTTACTATTGCAATTCTTGGCTATGTATTTTTTAAACAAACTCTAGCTTGGCAAGCAGTTTTAGGGTTATTCTTGATTGTTATAGGAGTAATCTTAGTGAATAGTTTTACAGTAAAACTTAGCTAAATTTCAAAGGTATTCCATCAGGATCACCTAATATTTTGCCGTCTTGCATTTTTATATTTCCAGCAATAATTGTGTAAGTAGGTGTTCCCTTAAATTTATCTCCATTAAATGGGGTCCAGCCACATTTACTCTCAATATTTTCATTTTTAATCTCAATTGTTTTATTCATGTCAACAATTGTAAAGTCGGCATCAAAACCTTCTTTAATAAAACCTTTATTTTGAATTCCAAAAATCTTAATCGGGTTTTCGCACATAAGGTTCATCAATTGGTTTAGAGTAAGTTTTCCATCATTTACATGATTTAACATTACAGGCATCAATGTTTGAACTCCTGGCATACCTGATGGTGAGTTTGGATAAATTTTGTCTTTATTCTCTCTTAAATGCGGTGCGTGATCAGAGCCAATAGTATCATTTAAATTATTTCTAACCGCATACCATAATCGATCATAGTGAGATTTGTCTCTTAAAGGTGGATTCATTTGAGCATAAGTTCCAAGCTTGTCATAGCAGTCTGGTGCATAAATTGTTAAATGCTGGGGGGTTATCTCAAATGTTATGTTTCCTTTATGTTGTGATAAAAAATCAATTTCTTCTTTTGTTGTTATATGAAGAACGTGAGCTTTCTTATTGTATTTATTTGCAATCCTAACTATTCTTCTAGTAGAAGAGATTGCACACTCTGCACTTCTCCAAATTGGATGAGAATGAACATCTCCATCTTTAATTAATTTTTTATTCATGTTCAGTATTGCCTCATCTTCTGAATGCACAGCAACAACTTTTGAGCTATTTTTAAATACTGTGTCTATATCATCTTCTTCAGCAACTAATAAATTACCAGTTGATGATCCTGCAAAAAGTTTAATTCCACAACAACCTTCTAAATTTTCTAATTCCGCTAACTCACTTCCATTGTCAGCTGTAGCACCAAAATAAAATGCATAATTGCAATACATTCTATTTTTAGCGAGATCTAACTTTCTTTGAAATTCTGCCATGGTTGATGTTGGTGGGTTAGTATTTGGCATTTCAAATACACTGGTAATTCCTCCAGCAATTGCAGCTCTGCTTCCTGAGTGTAAATCCTCTGTATCAGTTGAACCTGGTTCTCTAAAATGAGTTTGAGTATCTATGCATCCGGGTAAAACTGTCTGTCCTTCAGCATTTAAAGTTTCTTTTGCTTCTTTAGAAATTTGACCAATTTGATGAATTTTGCCATCTTTAACAGCTATATCAACATCTTTCAATTCACGATCGATATAACATTTTCCATTTTTAATTATAAGATCTAACATTTAAGAGAAAAGTTATTATATTAAAAATTATAACTAATCAATTATGAATATTAAAAATGTTTATATTTTAGAAGATAGATCCATCCTTTATCTAAATGGTGAAGACTCAAAAGAGTTTCTACAAAATCTAATAAGTAACGACATTAATAAAGTAAGTGAAAATAATACGTGTTTTACTTCTTTACTATCTCCTCAGGGTAAGTTTTTATATGAGTTTATCATCATCAAACATAAATCAGGTTATCTGATTGATTGTGAAAAAACTCAAGCAGATGGATTATATAAACAATTAAGCATTTATAAATTAAGATCAAAAGTTGAAATCCTTAATCTTAGCAATGAGTTTGTTGTTGCTGCATTTAGCCACGAAAAATTCCTAACTTTTGATAAAGCTAAAGACAGTCCTGGTTTTACTCTAAAATATAGAGAGGATCCTATTTTTTTAGATCCAAGAAATAAACATTTAGGCGCAAGATTAATTATTAATCTAGAAAAACTTTATTTGTCACTAAAAAAACTAGACTTACATGATGCTGATCTCAGTGAATATTATTCATATAGCCATAAATTTGGGATTGTTCCAAAAGACTTAAACAAATTACAAAATAAAATATTTGGTATTGAATGTAATTATGAGGAGTTAAATGGAATTGATTTTAAAAAAGGTTGTTATGTTGGACAAGAAAATACAGCAAGAATTAAACTAAAAAATAAGCTTTCAAAAAGGTTGCTACCAATAGACTTAGTTAAAGGTAAATTAATTGAAGGTGAAAGTATTTATTTTAATGAAAATGAAATTGGTAAAGTGTTAATAGAGAACGATTACCCATTTGGTTTGATTAAATACCTAGATAAAAATTTTAATGGAAATACTGATTTTAATACAAAAGAAGCTTCCATTAAAATTAAAAAACCTGAATGGATAAAAGACTAATTTTTTACTAAAATATATAAACAATTATTAGAATTATAAGCACTACAATTACCCAAATACTTAAATTTTTAAGAAATTGCTTCAGTTGAGAATTTGATTCTAAAAAACCTGGAAGAACTAAAAGCAAAACTCCAATCATAAATATTACTGAAAGTAACTTGTCCATTTAAAAGCTCCTATATAATTTTATTTTGGTGCGGTCGGAGAGACTCGAACTCTCATGGACTAGGTCCACACGGCCCTCAACCGTGCCTGTCTACCAATTTCAGCACGACCGCGGTATGTGTCATAATAAATGAATGACAACTATCTTTCAAATTGGTAAATAACATCATGGAATTTACACAAGAAGTGCAAAAAGCTACAGACCCTATTTATCAAAAAATTTCTAAGGTAATGCCAGAAATTGAATGGTCTGTGCATGCTCCATATATTCATAAAATTAATATGCTTAAAAAAGAGAAGAACGCAGTAATTCTTGCTCATAATTATCAAACCCCTGAAATTTATCATGGTGTTGCTGATTTTGCTGCTGACTCTCTGGCTTTAGCAATTGAAGCATCAAAAACTTCCGCAGATATAATTTTAATGGCTGGAGTTCATTTTATGGCTGAGACTGCAAAACTAATGAGCCCAGATAAAAAAGTTATTTTACCAGATATGGATGCTGGTTGCTCATTATCATCTTCTATTACTGGAAAAGACGTAAGGCTGTTAAAAGAAAAATACCCAGGAGTTCCTGTGGTATCTTATGTAAACACATCAGCAGAAGTTAAAGCTGAAACTGATGTATGTTGCACGTCAGCTAATGCAGTTAAAATTGTAAAATCTTTAGATGTTAAAAAAGTAATCTTTTTACCTGATGATTATCTTGCAAAATATGTTGCTTCACAAACGGATGTTGAAATCATATCTTGGAAAGGGATTTGTATTGTCCATGATCAGTTTAATGCAAAAGAAATACACGATATTAGAAAAAATAATCCGGGTATAAAAATAATCGCACATCCAGAATGTCCTCCTGATGTTATTAAAGCAAGTGACTTTGCAGGCTCAACATCTGGTATGATAAAATATGTTCAAGATAATCAACCTAAAAAAGTTATGATGGTTACTGAATGTTCAATGAGTGATAATATTCAAGTAGAAAATCCAAAAGTTGATTTTATAAAACCTTGTAATATGTGCCCTCACATGAAAAAAATTACTCTTCCAAAAATATTAGATTGCCTTGAAAATGAAACTGGTGAAATAATTATGGATAAAGAGACAATTGAAAAAGCAAGAATATCAGTTGAAAAAATGGCAGCCATTGGCAGATAATTAAGTGTCAAAAATAAAACTTAGTAAAGATTTTATCCGGAATACAGTTAAAAGAGCATTGAATGAAGATCTCTACCCTTCTGGAGATATCACATCAAGTTTATTAAAAAATAATAAGATTATTAAAGTTAAACTTATTTCAAATGAAAATGCAATTATTGGTGGTTTGTTATTTGCAAAACAAACTTTTAATTTGGTTGATAATAAAATTAAATTTAAAATAAAAAAAAAAGATGGGTCAAAAGTTAAAATTGGTTCCTTAATTGCAACTATTGAAGGAAATGCTAGAAATATTTTAATTGCTGAAAGAGTTGCTTTAAATTTTTTATCTCATATTTCAGGTATTGCTACAAAAACAAATAAATTTGTAAAACTTGCTGGTAATAAATGTAAAATTTGCTGTACTCGTAAAACTATTCCAAACATAAGAGTTATTCAAAAATATGCAGTCAAATTAGGTGGGGGTACCAATCATCGATTTAATCTAAGCGATGAATTTTTAATCAAAGATAATCATGTTGCTTCATCGAATATTAAAAACTTAGTTTCTTTAGCAATTAAAAATAAAAAAGGACGAAAAATAACAGTTGAAATTGATAAATTGAAACAACTTAATGAAATAATAGGCCTGAAATTCAACACTGTTTTATTTGATAATATGTCAGTTAGAAATCTAAAAGTAGGCGTTAAGATTGCTAAAAAATATTATGAAACAGAGGCTTCAGGAAATATTAATTTAAAAACGGTGAATCAAGTTGCAAAAACAGGGGTAGATAGAATTTCTGTTGGAAGTATAACTCATAGTGCTGCAGCTATTGATTTTAAATTAGAAATCTAAGATACAAATTTAGATAAATCAGGTTTAAAATAATTTGGACCTTTCATCACTTTTCCTGACTCATTATAAATAGGCTCACCATTTTCACCTAATTTACTCATATTTGAATTTTGAACTTCATCAAAACATTTATCTAAATCTACACCAAAAGCATGTCCAGCCCCATAAGTTACATATAATATATCTGTTAGCGCATCAGCAACTTCTAATAAATCATTATTTTTCATTGCTACTTGAAGCTCATCTAACTCTTCTTTAATTAGATCTATTCTTAATTTATTGATTTTATCACTACTAAATGAAGGTTTGGTTTTAACTTCTTGGCCAAAAGTTTTCATAAAAGTTCCAACTTTGTTAAAATTTGACATTTTGCTCCTGTAAGTTTTTTTAAAATTATTGTATGTTATAACTATTTATTACTTACAAATTAATCAATGAAATTAAGAAAAGAATTCGATAGTATTGGAAGTGTTAATGTTCCTGATGATAAATATTGGGGAGCTTCTACACAACGATCTAACAAATTTTTCAATATTGGTAAAATACTTGTAAATATTTCAATAATTAAATCTATAGCCATAATAAAAAGATCAGCTGCGATTGTTCACTCTAAAGATAAATTAATTACAAATAAAATTTCAAAGGCAATTATCAAAGCCTCAGATGAAGTTATCAAAGGAAAATTAGATAAAAATTTTCCTCTTAAAGTATGGCAAACTGGTTCTGGAACTCAAACAAATATGAATGTTAATGAGGTAATTGCTAATCGAGCTATTGAGATCTTGGGTGGAAAAAAAGGAACGAAAAAACCAGTTCATCCAAATGATCATGTGAATAAATCTCAATCAACTAATGATGTCTTTCCAACTGCGATGCATATTTCTGTTGCTAAAGAAACAATAACTAAATTATTACCTAGCTTAAAAATTTTAGAAAAAGAATTAAAAAAAAAATCTATTGAATTTAAAAGTATTATAAAAATTGGAAGAACGCATCTTCAAGATGCAACTCCACTTTCTCTTGGACAAGAATTCTCTGGATATCATGTACAAGTTAAAAAAAGTGTTGAACGGATAGAACATGCATTAAAAGAAATTTTATATCTTGCACAAGGTGGGACAGCTGTTGGCACTGGTATTAATTCTAAAAAAAATTTTGATAAAAAAATAGTCAAAGAAATTGCTAAATTTACAAAAATTCCATTTAAACCAGCAGCAAATAAATTTGCTGAACTTGCAGCCCATGACTCTATTGTAAATTTTTCAGGAACGTTAAATACATGCGCTGTAGCTTTAATGAAAATTTCCAATGATATTAGATTTTTAGGATCTGGTCCTAGAGCTGGATATGGTGAACTAATTTTACCTGAGAATGAACCTGGCTCATCAATTATGCCAGGGAAAATTAACCCAACACAATGTGAAGCTGTTACTATGGTTTGTGTTAAAGTGATTGGTAATCATAATGGGATTACTATTGCAGGATCACATGGACATTTTGAATTAAATGTTTTCAAACCTTTAATCGCTCACAATATTTTACA
The DNA here is from genome assembly GCA_003279715.1 of Pelagibacteraceae bacterium AG-390-D18. Taxonomy (GTDB): domain Bacteria; phylum Pseudomonadota; class Alphaproteobacteria; order Pelagibacterales; family Pelagibacteraceae; genus Pelagibacter. Next base: position 316 of record QCGY01000019.1, on the reverse strand, counting down.
ATCAATTGATTTAATAGCTGACAGCACTAAAAATTTTGCTCTTTATTGTGTAAAGGGGATAAAAGCCAACAAGAAAAGAATTCAAGAACATTTGGATAATTCTTTGATGCTAGTAACAGCATTGGCACCACATATTGGTTATGATAATGCTGCAAAAATTGCAAAAACAGCATTAAAAAATGATACTACTTTAAAGATGGAAAGTTAATTTTAGATGCTAACTCAGAAATAAATATATCTAATCTGGATAAAGTATATAAATTTTTACTTACTCCAAAAAATTTTAGAAAAAAAATAGATAAAATAAATATTAACT
>QCGY01000018.1 GCA_003279715.1 Pelagibacteraceae bacterium AG-390-D18 | reverse complement strand
GCAAAGATCGATATCTAGTACAACTGAAGGGTGCATAATACCATTTATAGGAAAATGCATTAAATTAGATTAAAAGTGTTTATTTTAGAGGTTAATTTAAGGATTTAGTATATAAAAAATTCTATTTTATTAAGACCTTCTCTAACCTCAGTAATCGCCTTTTTTGCTGAATCCCACCTTTTCCTGAGTAGCCACCAAGGCTTCCATCAGATCTTATCACTCTATGACAGGGTATTTTAGGAGGATAGGGGTTTTTGCCCACTGCATTAGCAACTGCCCTAAAAGCTTTAGGTTTTCCAATCGCTTTAGCAACTTCAAGGTAGGTTTTAACTTTACCTTTTGGTATTTTCTTCAAATAATTCCAGACTTTTAGCTGAAACTTAGTCCCCTTTAAGTTCATAGAGTTCAAAACCTGTATTATTATCTATTTTATCGTATAATTTCTTTGAATTTTCATTGGAAGAGTGGGTAATCCAACGAATTCCATTCCAATTATTGGCTTTAGATAAGGATTTCAGATAGTTAATAAGCTTTTGAGCTATTTGTTGACCTCTAAATTCTGGCTCTACGAACAAATCATCTAAAAAGCCAATGTATTGACCCTTAATCGGCCTTGGAATTGATCTATAATGAGTTATTCCAACAATATTTCCCTCTAATTCGTAGCATATATCATTCACAATATGATTATCATTGAGAATCCAGTTCCACAAAGTATCTAAAATCTCAGAATTCATTGGAACTTTGTAGAAATCAGCATAAGCATGATATAATTTTTTCCATTTATCCTTATCTTTATGTTCCAAATATCTAATCATAATTATTAATTAATAGATTTAACCCATTGAAATTATTGCAAAATAACTAAATAAGAAAAAAATTGATAAAATTGACAAATAAATTGTTTCTTTTGTTTTTCCTGATTTTTTATATTGGACTACACTTAAAAATATAAAAGATATTGATGTTATTAAGAAATATATCGGCTCAATACTGCCATCTAAACCTGCCATATTTTTTATATTTATACTATTGACATTAAAAATCACTTATTATATTACTATCGATAATTAATGGTTATCAATAGTAATAAAAATGAATAATATTAAAACAAACATAAGAGCATTACAGGAAGAAACATTATTAAATCTTAAAAATTCAAAGGCAAATAATACGGTTAGAGCTTATAAATCAGATTTTAATGATTTTAGCTTATTCTGCGCACAAAATGGGTTTAAATCAATTCCATCGGAACCAAAAATAGTTTCATTATATTTGACTCATTTATCAACTAAGAACGTTAAAATGAGCACTTTAAAGAGAAGATTGGTATCAATAGGTGTAATACATAAACTTAAAGGTCATTATTTAGATGCAAAACACCCTTCAATTATTGAAAATATAATGGGTATTAAAAGAAGAAAAGGAAGCATTCAAATAGGTAAAAAACCTTTATTAATCAATAATTTAAAAGATATTATTAATGTTATTGATAAACAAAAAAAAGAAGAAATAAAAAAAATTAGGGACAGGACAATTATATTAATTGGTTTTTCAGGTGGTTTTAGAAGAAATGAGATAGTTTCACTAAATTATGAAGATCTTGATTTTTTAAAAGAGGGTCTTAAGATAAACCTTAGAAGGTCAAAAACAGATCAATTTGGCGAAGGCTCTGTAAAAGCACTTCCCTACTTTGGTAATTCACAGTATTGCCCAGTTGTTTCAATCCACAAATGGATTGAAATATCAAAAATAAGTTCTGGAGCGTTATTTAGAAGGTTTACTAAAGGATCAAAATTATCAGAAAACAGATTAACAGATCAGACAGTTGCTCTACTTATAAAAGAATATTTAAAATTAGCAGGTATAGAAAGCAAAAACTATTCTGGACATAGTTTAAGATCAGGATTTGCAACATCTGCTGCTGAATCAGGAGCAGAAGAAAGGAGTATAATGGCAATGACAGGCCATAAATCAACTGAAATGGTAAGAAGATATATTAAAGAAGCAAATTTATTTAAAAATAATGCATTAAATAAATTAAAAATATAAAATTATGGAAAAACTTATTACAGTTGTCTTACCATCATATAAATCAGAAAAATTAGTAATTTCCCATATAGAAAAAATTTCTAGGAAAATTAAAATAATAGTTATTGAAAATTCAAAAGATAAAAAATTAAAAAAAAAGATAGAAAAAAATTATAGCAATAGCAAAGTATATTTACAGAATAACATAGGCTATGGAAGAGCTATTAACTTTGGAGCTAGTTATGTTAAAACTAAATATTTTTTGGTAATGAATCCAGATACTGTAATTTATAAAGATACAATAAAAAATTTATTATCTGCTGCAATAAAGATTAAAAAATTTGGAGCATTATCACCAGATCAAATTCAAAATAAAAATAAAAATAAAAAATATAAAAAAAAGATAAAAGAGAAAAAAATGTTAGATGGTGGTGCGATGTTGTTCGATAAAGAAATATTTAGAAAAATAAAAGGTTTTGATAATAATATTTTTTTATATTATGAAGAAAATGATTATTATCATAAATGTAATAATTTAAATTTAAGATTATATTTGATAAAAAATTCTTTTTTTTATCATAGTCAAAAAGGAGATTCTTCATCCGCTATATTTAAAAGCTCCGAGGAAAAATTTTATGCATATTTAATAGCTGGTTGGCATGGACAATGGTCTAAATTTTATTATCTAAAAAAATATTATGGATTCACATATAGTTTTTTTAAATGTTTACCAAATTTGTTGGTTAATATTATTCAATTATTCATAAAAGGAGTAATTTTTTCAAAAAAAACTAAATACATATATTTTAAAATTGAAGGTTTAATATCATCAATGATAGGATTGTCATCATTTAAGAGATCAAAATATGATCAAAGTTAGTACCTATAATTATTTTTTTTCATAAAATTTTTTAATTCTCTGATTAAATAATTCCAAGTTGGAGGTCTATATTTTGATAATTTCTTAAATTTAGAAGAATTTAAAGATCTATCAATTTGAAAACTAGAGTAATTTTTAACGTTAATCTTTTTGTTAAAAACTAACTTAACAATTTTTAACAAGTCATATTTTGATATTTTTTTGCCACCAATATTTATAATATGATTATAAAAATCTTTTTTTATAATAAAATATTTATAAATAATTTTAGATAATTCAACAGATGTAAGCCCAGAAAAAAACGCTTTACTAAATCCATTAACTGGTTTTTTTTGACTCAAAAACCAATTTAATAAAGATTTGTTAGAGTTAGTTTCAGGTCCTATAAAAGACGTTCTAATTGTTGAAGAAAATTTATTTTTTACCTCGCCTTTATTTTTTGTTAAACCATACAAATCTTTTGCATCTTTTTTAGATTTTTCAGAATAATTGCCTTTACTTCCTAAAAAAACACAATCTGTACTTATATGTAAAAAATAAATTTTTTTTTTGAAGCAAAATTTAGATAAATATTTAGGTAAGTTTGTATTTATGGATTTTGTATTATTAATATTATTATATTCATTATGAAATTTAGTTACACCTATACAGTTGATAATAATTTCTGGGCTAATATCTGTAATAATTTTTTCTAATTGTTTATAATTAGTAAAATTTTTTAAATATTTATGAGATTTTAAATTCTTTTTACGACTAATAAAAAAAAGTTTCAATTTTTTATTTTTTAAAAATAAATTTAAGGTACTACCTAATACACCTGTTGAACCTAAGATTAAAATTTTCATGTAAATTTAATGAAATCTAATTTTTATTATCCATAATTTTTTTTTTGTAAAATAATTTTAAATAAAAAAAATTTAATCTACAAACCAAATATTTAAAAATATAATTAAAATTTACAATTGGTTCATTTAAAGGTTTATTATAGGCAGTATTTGATTGTAAGTAAAATTTTTTAAAAAACTTAATTGTAATACCCCATTTTAGTAGAAATATTTTAGCACCTTTACTTCCGTATCTTAAATTCTTATCCATTTTATTTAATTTTTTTCTTAAAACTATTGATCCAAAATGATAAACTTTAAAATTATTTATCCCTTTGAAAATTCTTATTCCTAGATTCCATAGTTTCATATTAAAGTCTGGATCAGATCCTGTTCCTGGAAAAAATTCTTCACTAAAACCACCTACTTTATTCCAAATTTCTTTATGCACTAATGTGGGAGCCCAAGTTGATCCTTGAAAATCATAATGATTATAATTTTTATATTCTTTTAAAAATTTTTCTTCATTAAATTTATCAGGTGTATTTCCGACATCAAATTTAATTTGTCCTTGATTCATCATCGTACCAGACAAATAAAAATTATTATGCCCTATTTTTTTAATCTCATTTAATAATATTAAATCCCAATCTGGACAAAAGTAAAAATCATCATGTGCGTATAAATAATAATCATATTTTGCTAGCTTAGATGCTTTATTAACTCCTTCACAAATTCCAGAATTGTAATCAGTGTGTGTAAAATCAATTCCACTATCTTTTAAAAATTCAGTAGTGCCATCTTCTCCAATATTTACATGACAAATTATCTGATTTTTAAAAAAAGAATTTTTTTTTAAACTTTTAATGCAAAATTTTAAATATTTAAGATTGTTAAATGTTGGTATTAGTATTGAAAACATCAAATTACCTTACATCATGCCAAAATGGCAATTTTGATTTATCTAATTTAACACAAGATAGAATATAATTAGAAATAACTATATTACTCATATATCTGTGATATTTTTTATATCCAGATTTTGCAATTTTTATCCTTTGTTTATGGTTGTCGTTGAAAAATCTTATCTTTTTAACTAAATCTTTTTTATTTTTGTAATAAACAACATCTTTATTAGTTAAAATTTTTTGAAAATTAGTTTTTTGGTTAATAAAAACTAAAAGACCATTACCAATCAGAGATGAGATTCTGTCGCTAGAATATTTATTTTGATACTTACCTCTACTTATGTTCAAAGCCATTTTAGTTTTTGATAAATAATGGTAATAATTACTTCCCCAAACAGGTTCAAAGTTATTTAATCCAAATTGAGCGAACTTAAATTGTGGAAGATCTGAAATAACATCATTTATAAATTTTTCACGTTCATCAGATTTACCTTTTTTTAAAATACCTCTATTTTGACCGTGGCTCACTGCAACAAAAATATCATACTCATTAAAATTATTTTTATAATTTTTATAATTATCAATGGCTGAATCTACTGGATTTGGAATAAATTTTAGTTTCTTGTAATGTTTATGTTTTTTGAAAATACTTGGTGATGATGTTAAAAAACAGTAATCAACAAATTCTAGGTTTTTTAAAAAATTATTTTTAGTATTATCTTTTAAAAATTCAGGTGATACAGAGTCTATAAACCAAGAGCATATTTTGATATTATTATCATTACAGTATTTAAAAACCTCATTAGTAATATTAAATACATGACCAATTATTATGATATGTGGTGAGAAATTTTTGATTGTATTTAAAATTTTATCGTTAAATTTTTTTATCGGACTAAAGGGTTGAATTATTGATCTATTAGATTTTAAAAATGATCTATTGCTTATTGTTTCTACTATATGGTTGTTTTTAATAAAACCATTATTAAGTTTATTTGCAAATGAGTAAAAAAGTCTTCCATCAGAATTTTCGTTAAAATTCGCTATGTGTAAAATTCTTTTTTTATCAGAAAGGAACAAATTATTTTGATCATTTATTATCTCAGATCTTGCATCATCTAATTTTTTAGAAATAGCTTTAATATCAAAATTATTGTTTTTATGAAATAATTTTTGTTTTTGTCTTCTCAAAGTTTTATTTTTTGTAATTTTTTTTAAAATTTTGACTAATTCTGATGAAGAATTATCTTTTAAAACTAGGGCAATATTTTTTGACTCCGCAAGACCACCTTTGTTAGAAATTATTGGTAAACATTTTCTACTACTAGCTTCAATGGCTATCCTTCCCAAAGGTTCGTCCCAAACTGAATTACCTATTGCAATTTCAGATTTGCTATAATAATTCAAAACTTCACTATTCTTTTTATATCCAATTTCTTTAATAATGTTTTTATCAGGAAATATTTCTTTTCTTGCTTCATTTCCGATTGCAATAAAGTTCCAGCTTGGATCAATTTTTTTGAATTTCAAAGCTACGTCAGAAAAAATATGGTACCCTTTTGCATGATTTAATTTACCTACAAATAAAATATTTTTTTCTTTTTTTGATAAATTTATCTTATAATTTTTTTTGATACCATGTGGGATTATTAATGTCTGTGATAAATTTGCATTTTTAAAAGATGAAAAAAATCTTTGTTGAATCCATCTGCTTATAAAAATAACTTTATGACAACCACTAACGATATCCTCTCTTTCTTTTAAAGAAATTGAACCTCTTAGAGATAATGGGTCATTATGGAAAATTAATTTAATTTTTGTTTTCGGAAAATATTTTTTTATATAGGTGTAATATTCTGGTCTATTATGTATTTCAATTATCTTAATATTCAATGACCTATATTTTTCACAAAAATTAGTTATATAGTTTCTATTTCTAAATAATTGGCTTTTATTCTTAAAGTCATCAGATGAAAATATAGCAATTCTTTTTTTGAATCTTGAATTATTGGTTGTATCTTTAACATATAATGAGACTGCTCCAGCATAATTTGGATTTAAACTTTCTTTAAAAGGAAGAATGATAAATATGTCTTTTTTCATTTTTTAAAAAATTAGTTTTAATATTATTTCTTAACTTATAGTCTTTTTTAAGTTTATATTCATCTTTCATAGCACAAGATTTAGTTAAATATTGTTTCTTATAAATAATTTTCCATTTTTTACCTTTAGTAAATTTTGCTCCTTTTGAAGAGTTGTGAAGTTTTAGTCTATTTTCTAAATTACTTGTGTAACCAACGTAAGAAATATTTTTAGTCTTATGCTTTGTTATTATCATGTAAACAAAATAAGGCATAAATGGCGGTCCCTGGGGGAATCGAACCCCCCTTTGCAGGATGAAAACCAGCTGTCCTAACCGATAGACGAAGGGACCATTGATGGGTCTTTTATTTTAAAAGTTAATATAATTCAAGACTTATTAAGTTATAGAATTAAATCTTTAATGTTTAATTGAATTGTTTTTTTACTATTCCAAATATTTTGATGAATTTGAGTGATAATATTAATCTTTTTTTTATAGTTTAATAGATAATGACCAATTTTTGTATTTAGGCAATTAAAGCATATTGCTTTAATTGAAGCTCCTCTGTCAGGTTTAATAATTGCAGATATATGTTTCTCATTGATAATATCAAATTTAATTACTTTAAGATTTTTAATAAAGAAAATTGGTAAAAAATTAAAATTACCAAACGGTCCTAATTGATTAATATCATTTATAAATTCATCTTTAATTGCTGACGAAGATAGTTCCAAATCATATTTATTGGTATTATCCCTTTGTGAATTTTTTTTTAAATAATCGTTTTGAATAAAATTATCTAAAAGTTTAATATTTTTTTTTTTTATTGTGAATCCTGCAGCCATATTATGCCCACCACCTTTAACAATAATTTTATTATCTATTAATATTTTGATTAGATTTCCTATATTATAAAAACTAGTAGATCTAGCTGAAGCCTTAAGAATATTATTCGATTTTGTAATTACAATTGAAGGTTTGTTAAAATAATCTTTTAATCTTGAAGCTATAATTCCAATTAATCCTTCATTCAAATTATCTTTATAATAAATTATAACTTTTTTATTTTCATTTTTTATTTTTTCAAAATCTATTTCATTTAAAATATTTTGTTCTATCTTTTTTCTTTTATTATTAAGATTAATCAATTTATTCGCTCTATCTTTAATAATTTCATGATTATCTGAGGATAAAAGTTCTACACCATATTTGGCACAATTAAGTCTGCCTCCAGCATTAATAATTGGGCCAATTAAAAATCCTAAATCATCAATAGATATTTTCTTTTTTAAATTAAATTGATCAAATATATAGTTTAAAGCTATATTATTTCTTAGATTAAAATATTCAATTGTGTGGCGGGCTATAATCTTATTGATATTCCTAAGTGGCATTACATCACAAACTATAGCCAGTAATACATAAATTAGAAAATTAGATAATCTGAAATTAGATCTAGTTTTTTTTAATTAAAATTTCTATAAAAAAATATGTTAAAGTAGTAGCACATAAATGATCACTTTCTTTCTTAATAAATTTTTTTTTAGGATTTATAATAACATCTGATTTTGGGTAAGGTTTATTAATTTCATGATGATCAATTATTATAGATCTAATATTATTTTTATTTAAATAGTCAATTGCCTCATTTGAAGTTGAGCCACAATCAACCATTATTACTAATTTAGGTTTTTTTAAAATCAATTTTTGGAAAAGTTTTTTACTTGCTCCATAGCCATCAATAATTCTATCTGGAATATAAAAAAAATGTTTCTGATTAATATGATTAAAATACCTAATTAATAATGATGTTGCGCATGCTCCATCGACATCATAATCTCCTAAAATACAAATATTGTCATTATTACTGATAGATTCTAGAAGTATTAAAGATGCTTTTTGGTAATCATTATCATGATTAAATATATTTGTTAATTTCTGATTATTTTGGACACCATATATTTCTGAGTTATCATAATTTCTTGAAATGATTAATTGAGATAAAATATCCCCAAGACCATAATCTTGTTTAACTTTTTCAACTAAATTTTTGTTTACTTTGTACTGCGTCCATTTTTTTCCAGAAACAGAAATCATTTATTTATTGAACAAATATTTTTAACAATCTCTTTAAAATTAGAATTTTTGTGAGTAACCAATGTTTCACTTATAAATTTATCCTCCTCAATAGTGATACCTTTTAAAACTTCACTATTAGTTATTCCTGTTGCGCAAAAAATAGAGTCTCCTTTTACAATTTCCCTTAATTCATATTTTTTGTTTAAATCAGTAATACCCATTGATTTAGCCACAATTTTATCTTTTTGATTATTAAAAATAAACCTTCCTTGAAAATTACAATCATAGGCATCAAGTGCGCATGCAGCCAAAACTCCCTCAGGTCCACCCCCAATACCTAAAAACATATCAACATTATATTTTGGATCAGAAACATATAAAGCTCCAAGAACATCACCATCTGTAATAAGTTTAATATTTACATTCAAGTCTTTAAGCTTATCAATAATTATCTTATGTCTAGGTCTATCCAAAATACATATATTTAATGAAGAAATATCTTTATTTTTGAATTCTGATAAATTTTTAATATTTTTTTCTAACGGATAATCTAAATCAATCAAACCTTTATCAATTTTTCCAGTCGCTATTTTATTCATATAGGTTTCTGGTGCATTAAATAAATTACCTTTTTCTCCAATAGCTAAAACTACAATTCCACCTGGTAAATTATTTGCTACAAAATTAGTTCCTTCAACAGGATCTACGGCTATATCAAAAACTGGCCCATTTTTTGTACCTAAAAATTCTCCAGTATAAAGTAACGGAGCCTCATCTAGGGTTCCCTCTCCTATAACAACTTGACCATTCATATTAATTTTATTTAGTTCAGTTCTCATGGAGTCTACAGCTGCTTTATCTGCAGCAATTTTGTCTTTTTTTCCTACTAAGTATGAAGCTGCAAGAGCTGCTTTTGATGTAATATTAGTAAATTGATCAATGAATTTTTTATCTATTGACATCAAACTTTTTCATCAAATAAATCTCTTTCATTAATTTGAGACTCAAATTCTCTTAATCTTTTATAAACACTAGCCAGTTCAATTATAGTTGGCCAAGATTTTAAAAGATATTGCATAGAACCTTCAACTCTACCAAAGGCTCTGATAATCTGTTGCATAACACCTAAAGTTACCACACCTGCTACAATAGCTGGTGCTAAAAATACATATGCTGACAATACATTTGCCTGCAAATATGCCATTCTACCAATATTGAAATATAAGTAACGCACATAACTTAAAAAATGAATTGACCGAACATCTGAAAACAATTCATTAATTGTTTTTGGCCTTACATTTTCATCATCTTCAGCTATTACTAAAATTTTTCTGTATGCAGCTTCCTTTTTCTGAAGATCGTATTCAACTCCAACTAATCTTAATAACCAACCCAATCCTATTAAAAATATTGTTCCACCAAGTGTCCAAAGCAAAGCACCTGTTATTAATCCATATTGCCAATCACCAAAAAAGAAAATTGGAATACCAATAGATAATCCAAGTAAAATTGGAACAAATTGAAAAAGAACCATTACAGATTCAATAAAACTAGTACCTAATCCTTCCATAATACGTGTAAATTTAATTGTATCTTCTTGGACCCTTTGTGATGCACCTTCAATCTTTGCTGCTTTATCATAAACGCTATGATACCACTCAACCATAGCCGTTCTCCATCTAAACAAATAGTGAGCTGTAAAAAAACTAATAGCTACATAAAGAGCTATGTACATTCCAGCTAAGGTAATAAATGATGCTAAACTTGACCAATATTCTTCAATTGTTATCGCATTGGGTGTAGCAAGAGCTTTTTGTATCATGTCATAAAAAACACCAAACCACTCATTAATTTTTACATCAATTTTAACCTGCACCCATAATGATGACAAAATAATTAGAGACCCTAACCAAGACCACATAAACCACTTTTTTAATTTAAAAAATCTAAACATTTATTAATTTAAAAAATTATCTGCATACGATTTTTTTACAGTTTTTCTTTTTTTTGGTTCAATTAAATCAAAATCAATTTTTTTCTTTTTAGCATAATTAATGGCTAATTCTTTAGAGGAAAATTCTAATTTTAATTCAGTTAGTGTGTCAGAAGAACTTTCCCAGCCCATTAAAGGGTTTCGAGTTGGATCTTTAGTAATAAATTCTAAAATCCATTTATTTTTTTTTGCAGTCCCAGACTGCATAGGACTTTTGTTAGGTATATAAATTAGTGCTTTGTTCATAATTAATGGTCGGAGTGGCAGGATTCGAACCTGCGACCCTCTGGTCCCAAACCAGATGCGCTACCAGGCTGCGCTACACTCCGATCCGAGTACTAATACAGCAGTTATTGATAATTTCAATGTATAAAGACACCAAAATTAAAAGAAATTTGATTAAAATCTGGTATATAACGAAGCATGATAATTAGTTGCCCGAATTGTAACAAGCAATTCAAAATTGATAATTCTTTAATACCAGATGAAGGTAGAGATTTACAATGTGGCTCATGTAATCATGTTTGGTTTTATAAAATTGAAGAAATAAATAATGAAGTATTAGAGTTAAATGAGGAAATTATCAGTGAAGACATTGAAACAAAAGCTGAAAAGAAAGAAGAGAAATTAGAAGAAACATCTGAAAAACAAAAAAAAACAACTATATCTAAAAATACAGAAAGTAAGGGAAGTAAGTTTCTATCTTATTTAATAGTATTAATCGTATCTTTTATAGCATTAATTATATTGCTTGATACTCTAAAAACACCGTTAATGAATGTGTTTCCTGGATTAGAAACAATATTATTTAACCTTTTTGAAACATTGCAAGATATAAAACTATTTATTATAGACCTGATTTAAAATTTTATGATTAATTATATATCTAAACCTTTTAGATGGTTTTTTAAATTAGAAGCTGCAAGTGGACTTGTATTATTGTTTGCTGCAATAATAGCATTATTTATAAGTAATTCTGGGCTATCAGATTTCTATTTTGCTACTTTAAATAAATATTTATTTATTGGTATTAATAATTTTGGATTAAAATTATCAGTATTGCATTGGATTAATGATGCCTTGATGGCAATTTTCTTTTTCTTTGTTACTTTAGAGATTAAAAGAGAATTTTTACAAGGTGAACTTTCCAATATTAAACAAGCTTTATTACCTATCATAGCAGCTGTAGGAGGAATGCTAGTTCCTGCACTATTTTATGTTGTTATAAATTTGGGTGATAATGAAACTTTGAATGGATGGGCAATACCATCAGCTACAGATATAGCTTTCTCTTTAGGTGTTTTATCACTACTTGGAAAAAGAGTACCATTATCTTTAAAAGTTTTTTTAACGGCACTAGCTATTATTGATGATCTTGGAGCTATAGTGATTATTGCCCTATTTTATTCAGGGGACTTAAGTATTAAATATTTAATCTTAATGCTAGCAGCATTTATTATTTTATTATTAATTAATAAATTCAATATCAAAAAATTTTTACCATATTTAGTTATAGGATTGTTTTTATGGGATTTTACTCACAACTCAGGTATTCACGCGACCATAGCAGGTGTTCTGTTAGCTATGACAATACCTCACCGTAAAAAAGAAAAAGATTTTTCATTATTGATAAAAATTGAACATGCAATAAGTCCATATGTTGCTTTTGGTATAATGCCCTTATTCGCCTTTGCTAATGCAGGTGTATCCTTAGAAGGACTAACTTTTGGGTCTTTGTTAAACAAAGTACCACTAGGAATTTTATTAGGATTATTTCTTGGTAAACAGCTTGGTGTATTCATTTTCTCTTATGTAGCAATTAAAACTAAAATCGCACAAATGCCTAACAATACCAGTTGGTACAATTTTTATGGCGTAGGTGTATTAACTGGCATCGGTTTTACAATGAGTCTGTTTGTTGGAAATTTAGCATTTGCTGAAAATATACAGTATATGGATGGAGTTAAAATTGGTGTTTTAACTGGCTCATTATTATCGACATTATTTGGATATTTTTTAATATTACTCACTCCTAATAGGCCTAACAAATAATATCAATCAATGAAGAAAATATTTTTAAGTGTTATAATAATATTTATGTTTTTTTTTAACAATTTAGTTAGGGCTGAGTATGAAAAAACTTTTTTTGATTTAAACATAGAAAGTATAACTGGAGAAATAATAAATTTTAAAGAATATAAAAATAAAGTTGTTTTAGTAGTTAATACAGCTAGTTATTGCGGTTTCACAAGTCAATATGAAGAATTACAAGAACTATGGGATATCTATAAATCAAAAGGTCTGGTAGTTCTTGGCATACCTTCAAATACATTTAATCAAGAAAAGAAAACAAACAATGATATAAAAAAGTTTTGTGAGGTAAATTTCAATATAAACTTCCCTTTATCAGCTATTAGTGAAGTTAAAGGAGATAATGCTCATGAAATATTTAAATGGGCAAAAAAAAACTATGGAAAATCTGCTGTTCCAAAATGGAACTTTTATAAAATTTTAATTAATAAAGAAGGTAAGATAGAAGATACTTTTGCATCCTTTACAAAACCTATGTCTAGTAAACTAATAAAAAAAATTGAGGGATTACTATAATTTTATTGTTAATCCATCATGAGCTGGAATTACATTTTTTGGTAAAAGTTTTTTTAAAACTTTATAATCTAATACGGGTGATAAATTAGTTAAGATAGCATTTTTAGGTTTGAATTTCTTAATCATTGATAATGAGTTTTCTAAATTAAAATGAGAAGGATGATGATTATACCATAAGCAGTCAATTACCAAATATCTTAGATTTTTAAAATATTTATAATCTTTTGTATATATTTTACTAACATCGCTTATATAAGCTAATTTATTATCTACAATAAAGCAGTTAGATTTAACTTTACCATGTTCAACTTCTATAGATTTAATTTTAATTTTTCTATTATTATTTAATGTAAAAAAATTATTTTTTAATTTATTCAATTTTAACGTTGCGGGATATTCTTTTGAATAGGTTTTAAAGATATAAGAAAAAGTTTTAGAAAGATAATTTGAAGTGAATTTATCTGCATAAACATTTATTGGTTTTCTACTGTTAATATAAAATGATCTCAAATCATTAATTCCATGTGTTTGGTCACCATGCATGTGTGAATAAAGTACTTTAGTTATCTTTTTTATTTTATGTCTTAATAGCTGCTGTCTAAGATCTGGCGAGGTGTCTATCAAAATATTTTCATCTGAAGTTTGAAATAATGCCGAACATCTTGTTCTATAATTTTTTTTATTATTTGGATCACAATTGCCATAAAAACCATCAGGTCTTGGCACACCCATTGAACTTCCACAACCTAATATAATAAATTTCATAATTTTTAATTAAAAAAAAGCTTATTAAAATTATTTGTGGTTATTTCATCAATTTTTGATTTTGATATTTCTTTAATTTCTGCAAGTTTAGCAGCTGTAAAATCAATAAATGATGGCTCATTTTTTTTGCCTCTATTTGGTATAGGAGCTAAAAATGGACTGTCTGTTTCAATCAATATTTTTTCTAAAGGTAAGGATTTAAATGTATCTTGTAAATCTAAAGAGTTTTTAAATGTAATAATTCCACTCGCTGAAAAATATGAGTCCAATAGTAAAAGTTTTTTTGAAAATTCTTTAGAACCAGTAAAACAGTGCATTAAAATTTTAAGATCATTATTTTTATATGAATTAAGTATTTCATACGTTTCAATTTCTGCATTTCTTGAGTGAACAATTAATGGTGACTTTGTCTCAATTGATGCTTCTATGTGTTCTTTAAAACTAGATATTTGTTTTTCTCGATCACTATTATTATAATAAAAATCTAATCCAGTTTCGCCAATGCCTATAATTTTTTCATTTTCTATTAAATTTTGAACTAATTGAGTTGAGGTTAAAATGTTTTTGTCACTTTCATGAGGATGTATCCCAACAGTGCCATAAATAATTTCATCTTGATGTATCAATTGTTTGATTTTAGAGAAACTATCTAATGATGTTGATATAGTTAGCAGTTTTTCAATACCCACATCTTTTGATCTTTGTATTACATTTTTTAGATCACTAAATAATGGTTCATGATCAAGATGACAGTGTGAATCAATCATTATTTTTTTCTATTTTTTTAAAGAGTATATTTATTTTATTTATACTATTTCCTTTAATTAAAAGTTCATTTTCCGATATATCATAAAATTTTATATCATTTTCATTAAGATTGAATATTTTTAAGGCCTTTAATACTGAACCTGGGATAATTGGATAGAGTAAAAAACTTATTTTTCTAATAATTTCTAATGCAGTAAAAACGATGGTATTTAATCTGATAATGTCATCTTTCTTTTTCCATGGTTCTTGATCATTAAAATATTTATTAGCTTCAAAAAGTGAATTAAGTATATAGTCAACATAAAAGTTTAAATTTTGTTGGTCTATTTTAGATCTAATGTTTTCTAAATTATCCTTAAATTTATTTAAAATAATCAAATCATCTTTTTCAAATCTAATTTTTTCTGGAATTTTTCCATCACAATTTTTTATAGCAAAAGCTGTAACACGTTGACATAAATTACCAAAATTATTTGCGAGATCACTATTTATACAATCCTCAAGTCTCTCCTGTGATATATTTCCATCATTTCCAAAAGATACTTCTTTAATTAAATAATATCTTAATGGGTCTAAACCATATTCATTAATTATTTCAATTGGATCTAAAATATTACCCTTAGATTTTGACATTTTTTCATCTCCTGAAAGGATCCAGCCATGTCCATAAACTCTTAATGGTAAATCTATTTTAGCAGCAAGGAGAAATGCTGGCCAGTATACAGCATGAAATCTTAAAATATCTTTACCAATTAAATGCATAGAAGCTGGCCAAAAATTTCTAAATAATTGATTATTTGTATCAGGATAATTTAATGCACTAATATAATTTGTTAATGCATCAAGCCAAACATAAATGACGTGATCTTTATTGTTGGGTACATTTATACCCCAGGAAAAACTTTTTCTACTAACAGATAAATCTTTTAATCCACTTTTAACAAAACTTATAACTTCATTTTTTCTGGACTCAGGACCAATAAAATTGGGATGTGACTCATAATAATCAAGTAAAGGTTTCTCCCATTTAGATAATCGAAAAAAATAAGACTCCTCTTCTATCCATTCAACGGTAGATTTTGAAGAAATTGATCTTTTGACACCATCTATATTCTCTATTTCATCATCATTATAAAATGCTTCATCTGATACCGAATACCACCCAGAATATTTAGATAAATAAATATCATCATTTTTTTCAAGCTGATTCCATAAATGTTGTACTGATTTTTTATGCCTATCTTCGGTTGTTCTAATAAAATCTGTATTTGTTAGATTAAGAGTTTCAGATAAATTTCTAAAAGTTTGACTTATTTGATTGCAAAATTCCAATGGGTTAATATTTTGTTTTTCAGCTGAACGTTGAATTTTTAAGCCATGCTCATCAGTTCCAGTTAAAAATTGTACATCAAACCCATCCATTCTTTTAAATCTCGCAAAAAAATCAGCTATAATACTTGAATAAGCATGTCCCATATGAGGCTTTGCGGAAGGATAATAAATTGGTGTAGTTATATAAAACTTTTTATCCATTTAATACTCTTTCATCAAATTCCATTAATAAAGTTTCATCATCTAGATTAAAAATTTTGGTATT
>QCGY01000017.1 GCA_003279715.1 Pelagibacteraceae bacterium AG-390-D18 | reverse complement strand
ACCAACATTAATTAAAATAGTTTGTTTTGATAAACTATTAATCATTTTTTTATTAAAAAGCATTTTAGTGCTTGTTGTTCCGGGTAATGCGCAGATAACTATTTCTGCTTTTTTTATCTTTTTAATGAACAAACTTTTTTTTGAATTTGAGTCAATAAATGAATATTTGCAATTAAATACTTTTATATATTTTGCTATTTCCTGGTTTATTGATCCTTTTCCAAAAAATAAAATATTTTTATCATTTAATATTTTTAATTTAGCTCTAATTGGATCTCCAATCCATTTTTTCTTTTTTTTCAACAAAGTAAAACTATCCAAACCTCTATAAAAAGAAAAAATTCCAGCCATTACTGTTTGAGCTACTTGGGGTGCAAAAAAACTTTTTAAATTAGTTATAATTATATCTTTATTTAAAAAATTTTTTTTAACATTAGAGTATTCAGCAAAGCCAGTTGACTCCAATTGAAGCCACTTAATTTTGCTACTTTGCTTAATCCAATCAGGTGGAATATTTCCAAACACAATTTCGCATTTAAGGAAATTATTATCAGCGATTTTTTTAAATTTAAGGTTGGAAAAATATAAATTATGTTTTTTTAAATTATTTTTAATAATTTTTTTTTCTAAATTATCTAACTCACATGCAATATAAATGTTCATAAAATTTTAATTTGATAATTATTGTTGATGGGTCTAGTTAATTTTAAAATCATCTTTTTATGCTTATTCTTTCCAAAAAGAATCCTTTGGTTGTCCTCTATCAACAACAACACATGAATAAACCGACTCTTTATCAAATGAAAAGTCCTTTTCAATTTTATCATTCATAGTAATGCCTATTCCTGGATTTTCGGGCCTTAAAAGATTTCCATCTTTAATAACTCTTTGATCCCCAAACATTATTGCCTCTAACTTGTAAGGTATCATTGGAAATTCAACTAAATTTCCATTGCATCCAAATGCAACTTGATAATTTGCCATAATAGCAACTGGTCCTCCCCAAGCATGTACAACAGGTTTTATTTTTGCACTATCAAACACTTCTTTCACAGCATGCATTCCGCCAATTACTGACGCATCTGGTTGAACAAAATTATAAATATCTAAATTTATCCTTTCTATCATTTCTAGAGGTGTAGTTATAACTTCACCACCACAAATATCTATATTGAGAGTTTCTTTTAATTTTTTAAATCCTTTTATATCAGTTGGTCCAACAGCTTCTTCTAAAAATAAGATTTTTTCTTTGGTAATATTTTTTACATATTTAATATAATTTATTACTTCGTCTGCATCTATTGGTGGATCTGCAAGATTTTGACACATATCAATGCCTACATCTATTTCATATTTTCTCGCTTCATTAAGTACCCAGGCGGTTTTATTTATATCACTTGGAACTGCTCTTATTTTATATTTTTTTATTCCTAATTTCTGTAAAAGTTCTAGCTCCTCAATAAAGTGTTCTTTTGTGTCACAAATTCCTCCACTTCCATAGACTTCTATTTTTTCTTTTTTACTATTTCCAAATAATTTATAAGCAGGACATTTTTGAGTTTTTGATTTTGCATCAACTAAAGCTATTTCAATTGCGCTCGTGGTGTGTCTTGCAGCCCCTTGTAATGACCAATAATCACAAACACTACATAAATCTTTATATCTTCTTAAAATATTAAACCCATCTTTTCCAATAAGGTAAGGTGCACAAAGTTCTACAATAGATTTAAAAACTTGCGGTGCAAAAACTCCCAAGTAACCTTCACCGTAACCTTTTACTCCATTTTCTAATGTCACCTCAACTAATCCAATAGTTCTTTTTGGACCATTGGGAAAGCACTCTAAAATCTCTGGGTGTTTTTCATCACCATATTCTGCACTTAGTAAAATTGATCTAATGTTTTCAATTTTACTCATTAAAACTTTAAATGAGGAACTTTAATTTTTTTCATATAATCAAGAGTTTTTTGTCTATATTTTTCACGCATATCTCTTGTTGGTGGCCTGCATCTACTTGATGGAAGCCCGACTAATTCCATACAAAGTTTATCTAAATATCCGTCTCCAGAAGTATAGTTAGTTTCAATTTCTACCCAAAGTTTATAAAAAGGCATAGCTTCTTCAACCATCATTCTAGCAATTTCTTCAAAGTTTTTTTTTTTAACTTCATTAATTAATTTTGCTCCCCATTCTGGCCAAAAGTTACACATATGAACTTCAAAGGCTTTTGCATTTAATGGTTTCATTGCTGAGTAAGGAAAAAATAAATTATTATCGATTATTGTAAACCTGCTAGAATAAGTTGAAGTCACATCTTCAAATTCCATTGCATCAGTTCGTGGTGTTGCCCATTTTAATCCAACGATATTTGGAAGATCTTTTATTTTTTCAATAAGTTGGTTGGAAACACTAGTTGAAGTCCAAAAGGTATTATATAAAATAATACCCGGTCCACCTTCCGCTGCAATTGATGCGGCTCTTACATATTCAATAAAATCATCTTCGGTGTGTTTGAAGTAAAAAGGACAGGAGACTTGTAGGAAATCATACCCAAAATCTTTAGCTACATTTGCAAGTTTTTCTAATTCTTGGGTATTGGTTGTTTGACCTCCTAAAGCAATTGGAGTTCTTCCATTTACTATTTTTGCACTTTCTTTGGCTAAAGATAATCTCTCATCAAAGCTCATTGCTGAAAAATCACCAGCTGCACCACCAAAAAGCAATGTACAATTTTCATTATTTAAACCATTACCCAATAAAAACTCTACATAATCTTTAAGTGCATCAAAATTAAGAGGTAAATTTTTTATATCTTTGAAGGGTGTTGGAACAGTTACATAACAACCTTCTAGTTTTTTTTTTAAATTTTCATAATCCATAATGTTTCCCTTATCTATTAATTCTTTTCATTGATATATGCCAAGGTATTAATATTTTTTCCATCATTGTAACAAAACCAAATATTGTTAAGCCTAGAACTGTTAAGAAAAATATTCCTGCAAAAGCTAAATCTGGTCTCATATTTCCTGTTACAATAGAGATATAAAAACCAAGTCCTTTATCTGATCCAATAAATTCTGCTATTGTTGCTCCCACTGTTGCATTAATTGCCGCATATTTAAAACCAACAAAACATTGAGGTAAAGCGGCTGGCAAACGAATTGAAAAAAATGTTTTCAATCTACTGGCACCAGTAGATTGGTAAAATAGAGTGAGTTCATTGCTTAATGAATTAAATGCTAAAATTGCATTTAATACTATCGGAAAAAAACAAACTAAGACAACAATAATTACTTTAGGCATTAACCCGAAGCCAAACCAAGATATAAATAGTGGAGCAAAGGCTATTTTGGGTGTCATCTCAATACTAACAAAAAAAGGATATAAAGTTCTTCTTAATATAGATGAAAAAGAAATAGCTATTCCAAAACCTACTCCTAAAATTAAAGCAATAATATATCCAAGTACAGTCTCGAGAGCAGTTACACCTGTATAATAAACTAGTTTATCTAGATCAGCAGAGCCTTTTAAAACAATTTCTGATGGAGATGGTAAAATATACCTAGGTATATCAAATAAAGGTATGGAATATTCCCAAAATAAAAAGAAACCTACAAAAAATAAAATTAACATCCATCCACTAGCTATCCATTTAATAAATTTTTTCATTTTTAATATTACTTTCTAAATTACTCCATATTTGTGGAAAACTTCTTGTATTGAATTAACATATTCAGTAAATTTTGCTGATCTTTTAATCTGTAAATCTCTTGGGTATGGAAGGTCTATTTTTATCTCTCTGTCAATTTTACCAGGTCTTGGTGTTATCAAAATAACCCTATTAGATAGCTGTACTGCTTCCTCAATAGAATGAGTAACAAATATAACTGTTGGTTTTTTAACCATCCATAGTTTTTGAAAATCCGCTCTAATTTTTTCTCTAGTCATTGCATCTAACTTACCTAAGGGCTCATCAAGTAAAATTATTTTTGGATCATGTATCATTGCTTGACAAAAAGCAGCTCGTTGCTGCATACCCCCCGATAATTCATTGGGAAATCTATCTGCAAAATCATCTAAATTTACAGACTTTAAAATATTATTAATTTTTTCTTGATAATCTTTAAGATTGAGCCCTCTTAACTCTAGTTGTAGTTCAATATTACCCCTAACAGTTCGCCAAGGAACTAGAGTATTATCTTGAAACATTATTCCAATATCTGTCTTAGGTCCATTTACAACTTTGTTTTCAAATTCTACTTTTCCACTTGTTGAATCTAATAATCCAGCAACCATAAGCATTAGAGTTGATTTTCCACATCCTGATGGCCCTAAAACTGAAACAAACTCTCCAGAATTAATATTTATAGTTGCAGGTCCAAAAGCATGAACTTCGTCTTCACCATTTCCAAATACTTTTTTTAATTCTGTTACTTCTATGAAATTTTTCATTTATATAAATTTAAAACTAGCCGAATATTATTTATACTCGGCTAGTGATTTAATGAGTTGATTAATTTACGAATTTATTTGTATAAAAGTCAGATGCCTTAGCGTTTTTGTCTAAGTCATTATATTCTTTCATCAATTTAACCATACTATCCCAATCAGAAGGAACATTTAGACCAAGAACTTTTTTCTTGTTTGCTCCAGAATATAATATTCCTAAAGTTACATCTAAAACTTCTCTTGATTGAGCTTTACCAGCATCTTCAGCCATTGAACCACCAACAATGTCAGCGATTGCATCTACTGCAGCATCTGGATTTTTTTCTGCTTTAGCATAAGACTCAATAGTAGCTTTCATAAATCTTTTTGCTATATCAGCATTATTTTTAATAGTATCGTTATGAGCACCTATACAGTATCCAACCTGATTTACTCCAAAATCAGAGTAAGGAAAAGCTACCGGTTGAGCACCACCGTTTGCTTTAATTTCAGCTGGTTTATCATCTAATCCACCTAAAATTCCTACAGAACCACCACTAGCTTGTAAGTAACTTGATACAAGAGCACCGTCTGGAACAACTGTTATATTAACATCTGATTCCTTAAGGCCAGCATTTTTTAAAACAATTGGGAAAAAAGTATTTACCCCAGCATTAGCTGTTGTTAATATTTTTTTTCCTTTTAAGTCTTGAATTGTCTTAACACCTGCATCAGGTCTTACTAGAACTGCTTCCGTTCCCATAGCATCAATTACACCAATTGACTTTAATGGTGCTCCTTTAGACACAAGATCTGTCATAGCTCCACATGAACCATAAGAAAAATGACTGTCTTTATTAGCCACTAATCTGTGTGCAGAACTTGATCCGTTCCCTGATCTAATATCTAAATCAATACCATGTTTAGCATATGTTCCATCAACAAACCCTAATGCAAAACCTGCATGTGATCCGTAATACATCCAGTTCAATCTTAATTTAACCTTATCAGCGGCAAATGAAGTCGAAGCTGTTAATAAAAATATAACTGCAACTTTGCAGATATTATTTAATAGTTTAATCATATTGTCCCCTATCTGTTATTATTTTTAATAGTTTCTCAATAATTTTTATAAAATAAACTATTTAAAACGACAAAATATCATAATTTATAGACAAAAATTAAATTGTTTAAATATCTATTTAATTCTATGATATTGTCATAAATGAATAAAATTGTGTCGTTAATAATTAACTTTTTTATTAATTAATATTATGAAAAAAAAAACATTTTCATTTGATATTATTCTACAGCCAGAATTTCCATCTAACTCTCTAGTCTTAATACAGGAAGCACTAAGAATAACTAATCAATATAGAATTAATGAAATTTTTAAAAGTAAGCTTATAACAATTAATGCAAAAAAAATTAGATCAAGCAATGGCCAGTGGTGGAAAACAGATGGTGGATTAGAAGCTATTAAAAATCCAGATTTTATAATTGTGATAGGTGGGAATTTACCTGTGCAAAAAAAATCAAAAAAATTATTCTCTGCATTAAGAACAGCTCATAAAAATTCATCTAAAATAATTGCAGTAGATACTGGAGCTTTTTTAATTGCTGAATCTGGCTTAATTAATAAAGAAACAATTGTTTGCACCCATTGGGAAACTAAAAGTAATTTTATAGAAAGATATCCAGATATCAAAATTGTAGACAATATTTATACTATAAACGCTAATGGACTAATGTTTGCTGCGGGTGGGATATCCACCCTAGATTTAATACTTGAGTGCATTAAAAAGATAAAAGGTAAAGATTATTCTGACGAAATTGCAAATGCTTTAATTTACAGACCCAGAGAAAAATCAACAACGCAAAAAAATGAGCGATACAATCTATCAATGGATAATATATGTCAAAAATCAATTTTAATAATGGAAAAAAATATTGAAACACCTATCAAAATAAATGAGATAGCAAAAAAACTTAACATATCTTTAAGAACA
Source organism: Pelagibacteraceae bacterium AG-390-D18 (assembly GCA_003279715.1). Classification (GTDB taxonomy): domain Bacteria; phylum Pseudomonadota; class Alphaproteobacteria; order Pelagibacterales; family Pelagibacteraceae; genus Pelagibacter. Next base: position 17,459 of record QCGY01000017.1, on the reverse strand, counting down.
TTAGAGCGTAAATTTTATAAACTGTATAAAATATCTCCAATTAAATTTTATGTTAATTTAAGAATAAAATTTGCTAGAAATCTTCTTTTTTATGATGATCGCAAAATTAATGAAATATCAAGCATCGCTGGATTTAACTACAACTCTGTATTTATTAATTCGTTCAAAAAAATTTATAATAAAACACCTTCTGAATACCGAAAATATTTTAGAAATCAACAATTTGATAAATCTATTCAAAAAAATTAACTTGAACTATATTTTGACAATATTGAATAATAAAGCATAATTTAACCTTAAATTAATCTTTAAAGTTTAAAATTTCATCTAAAGATTTATTTTTTTTTAGAGATTGTAAAAATTTTGACAGCGATTTTAATTCGTTTAATGCAAAAGGTTTCATGATTTCTTCAGATTTATTTGTTGGTAAAAGACCAAGTTTGGATGAATGATTTATCAATTTTTTTTTCTTTAAAATATAAATTTTTCTTCTAACAGTTTCTTTTGGTAAATTCAAAATCGATGCTACAGCAAAAATTGTTAATTTCCTTGAAGAGTAAAATTCTTCTATTTTAGATTTTCTTATGTTCTCCCATACATCGTCCCAATTTTTTCCCAATTTGGTATTATTTTTTATATAGTGGGAACCCATTACATTAAGTATCATAAATGAGTCGTAATCAACTCCTATCATAGCTTTTGATTGTTGGAATTGTTCGGTTCGAAAATTAATTAAATGATATAAAGTTTCACTATACGCTTCTAGTTTTTTTTTCACAGAATGAGCTTAACTCATTCTGGGTTACTTGTAAGTGTTTTAATTTCTAAAATATTTTCGTTAGGGTCTTTTACAAAAAAAGTTTCTTGTTCATATTTGGTACCTTTAAATCTAAGATATGGTTCATCATAGTATTTGGTACCATTGTCTTTTAATCTTTGCTTAAGAGCATCAAAATCTTTTCTTGAAAGGTGTACACCAAAATGAGGTACAGACACATTTCCCATATCAACATCATGTCTTTCACTATCTAATTTATGATCACTTGCATGAAGAGTTAATTCATTTCCCCAAAAATCAACATCTGCCCATTCTTGAGCAGAATTATCTAATCTACATCCTAGTGCTTCATTATAAAATTTTTTTGCAGTCTCTAAATCTCCACATGGCACAGCTAAATGAAAACAATTCGTATTTTTGTACATAATTCTCCTTTAAATTCAGAAATTAATAACTATATGATGATCAACTTTTTATCAAGACAACAAAAATAACATGAATAATTTCTTACAATCTATAATTGATAGAGATCCTGCAGCAAAATCTAAGCTAAGTTTGATATTAACTTACCCGGGTGTGAAAGCAGTGTTTTTTCATAGGATTGCTAATTTTTTTAGCATTGCGAAATTTGATTTAATTGCAAGAATCATTTCTCAGTTTTCAAGATTCTTAACTGGTATTGAAATTCACCCAGGGGCAAAAATTGGAAAAAATTTATTCATAGATCATGGTATGGGTGTTGTAATTGGAGAAACATCTGACATTGGAGACAATGTTACTATTTATCATATGGCAACATTAGGTGGTATTGCACCTAGTATAAATTCAAATGATCAACGTAATATAAAAAGACATCCAACAATTGAAGATGAAGTTGTAATTGGATCAGGAGCACAAGTATTAGGACCAGTTAGAGTTGGAAGATGTGCAAAGATTGGAGCAAACGCTGTAATCACAAAAGATGTTCCGGAAAAAGCGGTGATGGTTGGAATACCAGCTAAAAATGTTGGTTTAGCAGATAGCGAATTCAAACCTTATGGTATTACACCAGATAGTGATACAAAATCAGATTAATGAGTAATATTCAAAATGATTTTATTTCAGGAATTGGTAACACTCCTTTAATAAAATTAAGAGCTGCATCAGAGATTACTGGATGCAATATTTACGGTAAGGCTGAATTTTTAAATCCAGGCGGATCTGTTAAAGACAGAGCTGCATTAGCATTAATAAAAGATGCTCAAGAAAAAAAATTAATTTCAAAAGGTGGGACTGTTGTTGAAGGTACTGCAGGGAACACTGGAATTGGTTTAGGGCTATTAGGAAATTCTTTAGGTTATAAAACTATTATCGTAATGAACGATAATCAAACACAAGAAAAAAAAGATCTTCTTAGAAATTTAGGGGCTGAATTAAGATTAGTAACTCCAAAGCCTTATAAGGATGAGAATAACTTTGTAAAAATTGCTGCAAGATTAGCTGATGAATTAAGACCTTCAAACAACAATGGTGTTATCTGGGCTAATCAATTTGACAATACTGCGAATGCCAAAGGTCATTATAATGGAACAGGTCAGGAAATCTGGAAACAAACAGATGGAAAAGTAGATGGATTTGTTTGTTCTTCAGGAACTGGTGGAACAATTTCTGGTGTGAGTAATGCTCTTAAAGAAAAGAATAAAGATATAAAAATATATTTATCAGACCCTAAAGGATCTGCACTTTATAACTATATAAAGAGTGGAGAATTAAAATCTGAAGGTGGTTCAATTACTGAAGGAATAGGTTCAAGCAGAATAACAAAAAACTTTGGAGAAGCTAAAATAGATGATGCCTACTCTATTGATGATAATGAAGCATTACCTATTCTTTATGATTTAATTCAAAACGAGGGACTAAGCCTTGGTACTAGCTGTGGAATTAACATAGCGGGTGCTATTAGATTGGGTAAAGAACTAGGGCCTGGAAAAACAATTGTTACAATTCTTTGTGACAGAAGTGATAAATATTCTACAAAAATGTTTAATAAAAAATTCCTTGAGGAAAAAGGTTTACCTTTCCCTAATTGGCTTTAGATATAAATTTTATCCGCTAAACCAAAACAAAGTATTGCACTTAATAAAGTTAAAATTCCAGGTGCAATAATTCCTTCGTTTGATGTTTGTGGAGTATGACCCAGTTTATTTATTTTAATGTTATAGATACCTACAAAAAAAGCTGAAAGGTTTTGCAAAAATACTAAATTAAAAAAAGCCCATGTTCCTTGAAGTCCATCAGCTCTTATAAATCCAACCCATATAGCCATTGCTACAGCTCCAATGAATAAAGAGCCAAAAAATCTTGTCATTCCAGCACCCGTGTCATCAATGCCAAATTTATCTAAAAAAGTTTTGGTCGCGAACACTGTTTGATATGCATAAACAGCAAAAACTGCAAAATGAATTATGAAAATTATTAGATAAAATATTCCATTAAATTTTTCGATCATAATTAACTATAACAAAAAAATTAAAGTAAGTCTTATAAATTTTTTAAGATGGCTTCTTTAAGAGTTTTACTAATGATAATGGTACCTTTATCATTTGGATGCATACCATCACTTAAATTAAATTCAGGTTTTTGAGCTACACCTTCAAGTAGAAAAGGAATCAATTGCAACTCATATTCTTTTGACAAATCTTCAAAAATTTTATCAAAAGATTTTTTATAATTAGAACCATGAGATATTGGTGCGATCATTCCTGCTATGATCACTTTAATATTTTTACTTTTAGCGATTTTAATTATTTCTATTAAATTATTTTTTGTCTCCTTAGGGTTAATGCCTCTAAGCATATCGTTAGCTCCAAGACATAAAATCATAAGATCAATATTGTTTTCTGATAAAGTCCACTCAGCAATATTTAATCCTCCAGCGGTAGTGCTGCCTGAAACGCTACCATTGATAACTTCTATATTGTGCCCCTCCAAACTTAAATTATTTTGCAAAACTACAGATAAATGTTGTTCATTTGGCAATCCATAGCCAGCCATCAAGCTATCTCCAAATAATATTACTTTTTCTATTGCGCTTACCTTTATGGTGACTAGACAGAATACAATTATTTTAATAATAAAACTTTTATTCATGAGTGTTCTTCTTAATTTAAAAAAAGTAAATCTTAAATACCAAACTGGTAAAGATAATATAAGAGTTTTAAAAGATATTGACTTAACTACCAAGAAAAAAGAGACAATTTCTATTGTTGGAGAAAGTGGATCAGGAAAAACTAGTCTTATAATGTTAATTGGAGGATTAGAAAAAGCTAGCTCAGGAAAAATATTTTTTCAAAATCATGAAATTACAAAATTAAGCGAAGATGACGTCTCAGAAATAAGAAGAAAAAATATTGGAATTATATTTCAGTCATTTTATTTAATCCCAAACTATACAGCAGTTGAGAATGTGGCGTTAACTCTTGAACTTAATAATTTTAATAACCCTGAAAAAGAGGCAAAATTATTATTAGATAGATTTGGACTTAATCATCGATTTAATAACTTACCAAGCCAACTATCTGGAGGTGAACAACAAAGAGTTGCTATAGCTAGAGCAATTGCAATGAAACCAGAATTAATCTTGGCAGACGAACCTACTGGAAATCTAGATACTGAAAACTCATTAATGATCTCTGATATATTGTTTAAATATGTAAAAGAAGAGGGTTCTTCATTAATTATGGTGACCCATGATTCAAAACTAGCTAATAAAGCAAAAAGAAAAATTAAAATTAAAGATGGAAAAATTAAATAATCCATCTGATCTGAATCTAGCTTTTAAATATGCTTTAAAAGATTTAAGCAGGAATTATAAAAAACTATCCAGCATCATAATAACACTTTTTATCAGTCTTTTTATATTAAGTGCAATTTTCACTATTGAAGATAGTTTAAAAAAAGAACTCAACGATAATGCTAAAGCACTATTGGGTGGAGATTTAGAAATTGATTATAATCGTAATGTAGGGAACATCGAATTGGTTAACAAAGTAAAAAAATTTACAACTATTTCTCAAATGATTGAGTTCAGCACAATGGTCTCAACAATTAATAAAGAAAAAAATAAATCTCTTTTTACAAGAATTAAAACTGTAGATGCCAAATATCCTCTTTATGGTTCTGTTAATTATGAGCCAGCAGGTGCATTAGATAGAATGCATGAGGAACCGAATACTTTATTGATTAACGAGAGTTTATTAAAAAACTTAAATATTAAAATTAATGATAAAATTAAAGTACAAGATCAATTATTTACAATTATTGGAATTGTAAAATCTGTTCCTGATGTAAGTGGTTTTGTTGCATTTGGTGATTGGGCGCTTGCAGGTGATAAAACTTTAGAGATTTTAAAACTAAATGGAATTGGAAGTTTTTTAAATTACGAATACAAAGTAAAATTTAACGATACTGATGACGCTAATAAGATAGAAAAAAAAATTGAAAATATATTTAAAGATGATCAAAAAGTTAAAATTAGATATCCTGAAAATTCAGCAAGTGGATTAAAGAGAGTTATTAATAACTTTTCACAATTTTTATCATTAGTTTCAATTAGTGCAATGTTGATTGCAGGAATCGGAATAGCTAATACCCTTCTATCTTTTATCAATCAAAACAATATGTCTATTGCAGTTAGAAAAGCAGTTGGATTTTATTCAGGAAACATCAAAACATTATATTATCTTCAATTACTAATCTTGCTTTTAGTAATTACAACTTTTGCTTATGGTTCAAGTTTTTTAATTGTTCCAGTTGTAGATCAATACTTATCTAATGGATTAGGGCTTAATGTTTCTCCAGTATTTTCAATTATAAACTTTGTAAAGATATTTTTAGTTGGATTATTGGTTCTTGTTATATTTTCAATTCCAACCATAAGTTCAATTGACCAAGTAAAAGCTTCTAATTTATTTAGAAATGTCTTTCAAAATTTAGAATTTTATTATTCAAAAAAATCTGTGGTTTTAAGTTTAATCTTATTGTCTATTTTAATCTTACTATTTAGTCTTGGATCTGAAAGACCTATTTATAGTATAGGATATTTTGTGGCTTTTTTTGTTTGTTTAATTGTATTTTTTTTACTTTCAAAAATAATTATTTATTTCTTAAGAAAACTTAAGTCTACATCCAATATATCTTTAAAAGTATCAATTAAAAACATAACTCAAACTAAAAGCATTACTCCTATTACAATTATGTCTTTAGGTTTGGGAGTGACATTACTATTAACGCTAGCATTAGTTGGGACTAATTTTCAAAGAGAAATTGCAAAATCTATACCTGATATTGCACCTGATTATTTTTTTGTTGGCATTCAAAAAGGAGAAAAAGAAATTTTTAAAAAAAATATATTGGACATGGACTCAAATGCAAAAATTGAAGTGGTGCCAATGGTATCATCTGGAATAATTAAAATTAATGGGATTAATCCAAATAGCTATATTAAACCTGATAATGATAGCTATTGGGTAATTGGAAGTGATAGAAGATCTTCATGGGTAGATCAAGTTCCAGAAGACAATCCTATAACAGAGGGTAAATGGTGGGATCTTACGAAACCTGACCAACTTCAAATTTCCTTGGATGCTGAAGTTGCAAAAAATTTAAATATTAATTTAGGTGATGTGTTCACACTTAATATTTATGGTAGAGAAATTGATGGTAAGGTAGTTAATTTTAGAGCTGTTGATTACCGTGATCTTAGTATTAATTTTGCTATGTTGTTTAATCCTCAATTTGCAAAAAATATTCCTCACGAATATTTAGCAACTGCCAAATTTGAAACCATTGAAAAATTTGATGAAACTTCAATGCTAGATGTATTGCCAAGTTTATCAATGATTAAGATCGCAGATTATTTAAATAAAGTAACTAATGTTTTGAATAAAGTTTTTCTAGCTGTAAAGTTGATTTCAGCAGTCACTATTATCATTGGTTTAATTGTAATTTCTAGCGCCATTATGGTTCAAGGAAAAGTGAAAGAATATCAAAATTTAGTATTTAAAATTTTAGGATTTTCAAAAAAAGAAGTTATTTTATCTTCTTTAATCGAATTTATAATAATATTTAATTCTGTAATATTGATAGCAACCTTTTTTGCTGTAACTGCATCTAAATTTATTATGGAAAATATTTTTGAATTAGTTTGGGCTTTTGATTTTAAAGTATTATTTAACTTAGGATTAAGTATTGGATTAGCTACTTTAGCCTTAATAATGATTACAAATTTAAAATACTTAAGTCCTAAAGTTTATCCGTTAATTAGGAACCAGTAGATTTTAATACCTCTAAAGGTAGTGGTGCATCAGGATATTTCACAATGCATAGTTCTTCATACTTTTTACAAAAATTAATTAGAACCTTGTGGACATTATCTATATTTTTAAGGTCTAAACTTTCAATCATTTGATCTCTTTCTTTTTCAAGTTCTTTAATTTGATCATTGTTTACAAATTCTCCAGTTTCAATTTCCCAAAAAGTATTTTTTAAATCATCATTACTCAATTCCTTTAACTTTTTTTGAAGTTCTTTAATTACTTCATCATCGGTTTCTCTATCTTTCATAGGTGAATTTGTTAACTTGAATAAGCATTTATCATTTAATCCATCTATAAAATGATCATAAGGTCTTCCTTCGGACAAATCTCTAAAATGATTTGAGTTAAAATAACTATTAATTGCAGCTTTAGTGGATACTTTTTCCTTACCTTTTATTACAGCTATTTGAACGTAAACTTCTTGATGAATATAATTCTCTAAGTGTTCTTTAATTTTTATGGGAATCATTATTTTTATTAATTTAAAATACTAAAATTTTAATGTTCTTCACGATATTTTGAATGACAGGCCTTACAATTACCCCACATTAATTTCTTAAGTGTTCCTCTGATATTATCTGCATTTTCAATAACTGATGCTAATTCAACCATGTCATTAGATGCTTTTTCCATTAAAGAATTGAATTTATCTTTTTCTTCCCAAACTAAAGGCAAGACTTCTGTGTTAAATCCTTCTTTAGTATTATCTGGAAACATTTCTTTTAAAGTTTTGTAATTTTCACTCATTTCTAACATTAATTTTTTTGCCTCATCAAAATCTCCGTTTGATGAAAGAGACTGAACTCTTTTAGCTGTATTATAATTTTTACTAAATATAGCTTGTCTATTTTTAATAATATCTTCAGGTGATTGTTCTGAGTTTGCATTAGTACTTATAAATACTGTAATTATTACTAATAAACTAATACCAATATTCTTCACAATATGTTTAAGTAGGCCATGCATGTTAAAAATACTTTAACAGAGTATGGTTTAATTTCAAAATTATTACATTGGATAAGTGCAGTGTTGCTTTTCGCACAAATTCCGCTTGGCTTTTATTTGGTAGATTTAGATTTTGGGCCAGAAAGAATAAGTTTAGAAAATATTCATATAACAGTCGGTTTATCTATATTTTACTTAGTAATTTTAAGATTACTTTACAAATTGTTTAATCCAACTCCTAAGTTAGAGCCAAGTATTTTTAAAGGGCAAAGATTTTTAGCAAAGCTTAATCATGTAATGCTATATGTGACAATTCTATCAATCACAATATCGGGAATTTTTAAAAAATTATTTAATGGTGAAACATTAACGATCATTTTTAAAAAAATTAAAATTCAGGATAATTTCCAATTAGGTGAATTATTTTATGATATTCATATTTTTTCAAACTATTTGTTAATAATTTTAATTACAATTCATTTAGTGGCAGTTATTGTGCATAAATTATTCTTTAATGACAATCTGTTAAAAAGAATTCTCTAATTATTTTTCTATAATAAAACAAATTAACCTATCTTTAAATTTTAATACTTTTTTATAATTATTCTTAATTTCATTCATACCATTTAATATTTGCTTATTATTAAAATTAAGCAAAGTGGAGATATATCTATCTTTAATCATTTGAAGATACTTTGTTTTTAAAATTTGGACATCATAAATAAATTTTTTTGTAATTATTTTGAATTTATTTTTTAAGATTAATTTAAATAATTTTTCATCGTTATTTAATGAAATTTGTAATTTCTTTTTCATTAAAGAAAACGTTGGAATTTCATTCTTTTTAGGGTCTAAACTTAAAATTATAATTTTTCCATTTGGATTAAGTTTATTTTTACACACTGATAAAAGCTTTATAGCCTGATTTCTTTTTAGTAGATGAATTGTTTGTTTTATTAAGATTAAATCAAAATTAACTTTGGTTTTTGATACAAATGTTAATGCATCAATCTTTTTAAAAATTATTTTTTTACTTTTATCTTTGTGGCTTTCTTTATCTATTCCTATAGGTTTGTTTAATAATCTTAAATTACTTGATAAATTTGCTAAAATTTTACCCCTACCACAACCAATATCTAAAATTCTAGAGTTTTTATCAAGTTTTACTTGATTTAATAAAAATTTATTAAAAGTTTGAATATATTTTTGAGATGATAACCATGTTTTATTGTCCCAATTTTTTAGAGATTTCATTGAAATACTTAAATCATTCTAAAATTTAGAAATTAATATTTTTTTTTGATATATATCTGATCTTATTGAAACCAAAATAATCAACAAAATTAAAGGAATGCATGCTAAATTAATTTCATTCCAACTAAATTTTATAATTGAATAACCTGCTACAAGACTTGCTATAGATTGTATTGAGAAAACTAAAACATCATTAAAACCTTGTACTTTAAATTTCTCACTTTCTTTGTAACAAAGAACTAATAAGCTCGTTCCTCCTATAAATAAAAAGTTCCATCCAATGCCCAATAATACTAATGCAATTAGGTAATTTATGAACGTTTGATCATAAAAACTTAAGAAAATACAAGTTAAATAAATTAAAGCTCCAGAATAAATTATTTTAGAATGTCCATATTTTTTTATTAATGTTCCTGTAATTAAAGATGGCAAAAACATTCCTATTATGTGTGATTGAATAACAATACTAGTCGAACCTAATGTGAATCCGTGCATCTTATACATACTGATTGGAGTCGCAGTCATGATGAATGACATTATTGAGTATGCAAAAGCAGCTGTAACAATTGCTTGAAGAATAATAGGGTTTTGCAATAACTCAAAATATGACCTTTGATTACCACTTGTGTTTTCTTTTGGCTTTGGATTTTTATCTGTTCTATAAAAAATTAATAAAAAAACTGGTATAATTGTTAATACTGCTAAAGAAATATAAGATCCGGTATAAAGATGGTCTGAAATTATATCTTTTGTAAAGTTTGCAACATTAGGGCCTATTAGAGCAGATAGAATTGTTGCAAGCAACAATATAGAAATTGCTCTTGAACTATCATTTTTTTCAACTGTTTCAGCTGCAGCAAATCTATATTGATGAGTAAACGCAATCCCTGTGCCAATTACAAAACATGAAATACAGAACAAAATAAAATTTTCTGTATAAATAGAATAAGCTCCAAGCAATGAAGCTATACTTGAATACGTTGATGATAATATAAATCCTTTTTTTCTTCCAATTTTACTCATTATCTTAGCTGCGAAAAAAGAAAATACAGCTGTACCAACAATTGATAATGATGTTGGAAGAGTTGCCAATGATGCTATTGGGGAAATTTTTAAACCAACAATTCCACTTATAAAAACTGTAATTGGAGGTGCTGTAAAAGAAAAAACTTGGCAAATGGTTAAAATAATTAAATTCTTATTGAGCATTTTGTAATTTAATAGTTATTTTGTATTGTTAGTGACAAGCAATGCCAAATTTTTTAAGTCGCCAATAATTATAAGGCCAAGGTGTTAAAAAACCTACTATTAACATGATTGGTATTACCCACCAATTGAGAATGGCTCCTCCAGTTAAAAGATAATCAGTTAAATTCATCGTTATTTCCATGCTAATCATGGAAATTAGACTCATACCTGAAGCAGTTTTTAGGGCATTAACGAAAGAAAAATTTTGTCTTATTAGAATAATTGTTTCAAGAATTATACTTGTTATTACGCCATTAATAATTGCTAAAGTCATTATTCCTAAGATTGGAAAAGGTATTTGAGATAATTGAAAAAATAAAATAGTACCGAAATCACCAATTGCACATCCTAAGAGACACCAAACGGTATTTTTTGCACTTACTTTCCAAATTTCTTTGTGCTTCCAATCTATTGTAGAGCTCATCTTTAAAATTTGATATTAATCTGAAATGATTTTTAAACAAGAGTTCGATACTAAAACCTCAACTTATACATATATAATTGCTTCGGCAAAAGGTCGCGAAGCTGCAATTATAGATCCTGTTTTAGAAAATATTGAAGATTACATTAATATACTTAAGGAGCTAGACCTTAAACTTGTAAAAGTAATTGATACCCATATTCACGCAGATCATATTACGGGTGCCTCAAAATTAAAGCAAGTTACTAATTGCACTACTATAATGGGAGAACACACACCTGCAGATACTGTTGAAATTAAAGTTAAAGATGATGAAATTATCAATATTGACAATTTAAAAATTAAATCAATGTATACACCGGGACATACGTCGGACAGTTATAGTTTTTTATTAGACAATTATCTATTTACTGGTGATACGCTTTTGATAAATGGAACAGGCAGAACAGATTTTCAAAATGGAAGTTCTAAAGATGCTTATAACTCTTTATTCAATAATCTTTTAAAGTTACCGGAAGAAACATTAGTTTATCCAGGCCATGATTATAATGGTAAGTTTTCAAGTACAATTGGGAATGAAAAAAAATTTAACCCTAGACTACAAGTAAAAAGTGTAGATGAATATGTAGATATAATGTCTAAGCTAAATTTAGCTAAACCTAAGATGATAGAAACAAATGTTAGTAGAAATATTAAATTAGGTGCTAACTAAATATAACAAAAATTAAAAACCAGTAAGAAATCAATCCAGATAAAATAGTTGCAATAATATTTTTTGAAAAATAACCAACAATAATTGCAACAATAGCTCCAAAAATTTTAGGATCACTCATTTCTATAAATGCTCCATAATCATTTATAAAGATTGCTGGAAATATTATCGCAGGAAATACTGCTGAAGGAACATACTCTAATACAGCTTTAATTTTATCTCCAAGGAAGTCTCTATCAACTAGTGCTATCATAGTCATTCTAGTGAAATAAGTTAATATTCCTGCAATGATAATTGAAATCCAGGTCATTTTTTTAACCTCGATATTAATGAAGCAACAAATAAAGCAATAACTGGTGATATAATTATATAAGACTTAAACGGAGCATCAAAAAATAATAAAGAACTTAAACCACAAGTAATCATAACAATTACATGGTCAATTTTTTTTAAATCTTGAACAACAATAGCTATAAAAGTAAGCGGTATTGCAAATTTTAATCCAAGTTCTTCCGGTACAAATGATCCTAAAATTATGCCTGATAATGTTGCTATTTGCCAGCAAACCCACATCGTGCAGCCTGTTCCAATCAGATGGTAGTGTAAGTGTTGCTCAGTTTTATTTTTTTTGAAAAATTTATTAGACTCAGAAAATCCTTGATCTACTACAAAATAAGAAATTAATAATTTTTTAATAAATGATAATTTTTCAAGATATTCAGATAAAACTGCTCCATATAATAAATGTCTCGAATTGATAATTCCAACAGATGTAACAGCAACTAAACTAGAGGCACCTCCTGATAACAACTGCAAAAATACAATTTGTGATGCTCCCCCAAAAATAATGATAGACATTGCGTAAACTAAGTATGGATTAAATCCAAGCTCAACTCCGATTGCTCCACAAATAATTCCAAATGGAATCACTGATAGCATATGGGGAGATATATCTAACATCCCTTTCGTAAATAATTGTTTCTTTGAAAGCATCTGCTTCTTTTATTAAAAACAAACTATGTGATCAATATTAATTGGTCTCTTAATACCAAATTTTTCATCAACTTCATGTTGATGTACGTGGTGAGAATGTACAAAAACTGGAATCATTAAATCACTTCCTGTTTTTAAAGTATAGATAAAGTTAGTCCCTCTAAATTTTCTATCAACCACCTCAAGTTTAAGATTGCTTTTATCGTCGTGCTCAAGATCCTCAGGCTGTAATAATAGTTGAACATCAGAACCTTTTGGATAATGTTTTATAAAGTTTCCTTTTATAACTCCAAGGTCTTTATTTTCTAAACTGTTTTCTCCTGTAACTTTTGCTGGTATTAAAATACCTCTATTTAAAAAGTTAACAACTTCAATTGAATTCGGAAAATGATAAACATTATAAGGATCATCAAACTGCTTTATCTGACCATCTAATATAATTGCACATTTATTTCCTAAATAAAAAGCCTCATATGAGTCGTGTGTAACAATTATTGTTGTAATTTTTAATTTACTTAAGATTTTTTTTAATCTTACTTGAATTTCTTCTTTAAAACTTTGATCAACATTTGACAACGGTTCATCAAGTAATAAAAGATCTGGCTGTGTTAATAAAGATCTTGCAAGAGAAGCACGTTGAGCCTCACCTGCACTAATTTCATGAGGATATTTGTTCAGTATTTTTGATATATCAAGTAACTTTATTATTTCTTTAAAATTAATTTTTTGTTTTTTTTTACCTTTATTTCTTTCAGCACCTAACTTTATATTTTCTTCAACCGTATAATGAGGAAATAAGCTGTTGTCCTGAAATGCTAAAGATATATTTCGATCTTCAGGCTCTACATTCTTTTCTCTTGATGAGATTAATTTACTATTTAATTTAATTGATCCCTTTTCTATTTTTTCTAATCCAGCTATTGTTCTAAGTATTGTTGTTTTTCCTATTCCAGATGGACCTAAAATACATAAAGTATCCCCTTCATTTTCAATTGAGAAAGAAACATTTTTGACTTTAGTTTTTCCACCTATCTTAAAATCAACGTCTTTTATTTCCAAATAATTGTTTCTCATTTTTCTCTTAATATATATTTAGATGTAAACATTATAAATATTGTTGCAATTAAAATTAGAAATAAAGCTGGTACTGCAGCAGCTTCTAGCAGATCTTCAGAAGCTGATATATAAGCTGTTGTTGCAAATGTTTCAAAATTAAATGGTCTTAAAATTAATGTAATAGGTAATTCCCTAATAATTTCCAGAGAAATTAATATCACAACAAATAGTAGTGAATTTCTTAAAAAAGGAACATGAATATTCATAAAAGTTTTACGTTTTGAGTACCCAAGTAGATAAGAGCTTTCATCAACTGAAATATTTATTTTTTCATATCCTGACTTAATTCCATTAAACGCTAATGAATAAAATCGCACAAAATAAACTAAAACCAAACCTAGCACAGACCCTATGAATACTTTTTTAATCGACAAAAAACCTAAGGTTTTAACAATATTTTCATCAAACCAAGCAATAAAAGTTATAAATGCTACGGCTAAAATAACACCTGGGATGGCATATCCAGAAATAGATAGAGTTGATAAAAAATTTAAAACTTTATTTTTTGAAACTCTATTTCCATAATTAGAAATAAGAGAAAATATAATTAACACAAAGCTAGATAAAACTACCAAATAAATAGTATTTAATGTCAACGAAACTACATCTATATCAAAAAGATTTTCTGGAAATTTAATCGTCCAATACAACATTTGACTTAATGGAAATAAAAAACTTAAAAAGAAAATAATAAAACAAAAAACAAATGCTAAAAAAGATTTTTTACCCGAAAGAATGATTTTTTCTTTTTGTTTAAAACCTCCTTTCGAATTAAAATGATATTTTGCTTTTTTTCTAGATAAATTTTCTACTATAAATAATGCAAATATAAAAAGTAAAAGAAAGAAAGATAATCTGTTTGAAAAAGCTAAATCGTCGAATGCTATCCATGAGTTATAAATACCAGTTGTTAAAGTATTAATAGAAAAAAAATCGACAGCACCAAATTCAGCTAGAGTTTCCATTGCTACAAGAGATAATCCAGCAACAATAGCAGGTCGAGCTGCAGGTAATATTAATTTATATAAAGATTTAAATTTTGAAAATCCAAGACTTCTTCCCAAATCAATCAAATTTTGCGACTGATATAAAAATGATGCTCTAGATAAAATATATACATAAGCAAACAAAGAAAAAGAAAGTGAAAGTACGGCACCAAGAAGACCATCAAACTTTGGAATATTTTTATTATATTCTCCTTCTCCAAATAAGTTTGTTAAAATTGTAAACGCAGTCCCATAATTTTCAAAAAAAGCTGTTAGAGAATATGCATAAATATATGGAGGAACTGCAAAAGAAAGTATTAACGCCCATTTAAAAAATTCACTGAAAGGAAATTTGTAAAATGAAACTAAATAAGCTGAAATAGTTCCGATTAAAAAAGTTAAAATCAAAACACTTATTAATAAAACAAAAGAATTAAATATATATTCAATTAAAAAAGTATTTTTTAAAATTTCGTAATAATTTGATGTATCTTCAAAGAAACTGAAAAAAACTGTAATTATTGGTATTAATACTCCTATAGAAACAACTAAAGAAGATACAAACCAAATATTTAAATTCTTAAGCATGGTGGATTTATAATATAAATTTATATTTTTAATATAAATTTACTTTGTTCCTGAAAGATAAGTAATTGTATTTTCTGGCGTTGTTTCAACGTAAGGATCATCATCAGAACCTGAATTATTAATTCCAGGTTCTTGCCACCATTTTTCAACTACACCATCATTAATTATAGCCATATATCTCCAACTTCTTTGACCAAAACCATCATGATCTTTGGAAATTAACATACCCATATATTTAGTAAATAGCCCCGATCCATCTGGTAAAACTTTTACATTAGAAATATTCATTTTTTTTGCCCAAGCGTTCATCACATACGAGTCGTTGACTGAACAACAGTATATTTCATCAATTCCTAAATCTTTCAATTTTGAGGCATTTTTTTCAAACTCTGGTAACTGTTGTGAAGAACATGTGGGTGTAAACGCACCTGGTAGACTGAATAAAATTACTCTTTTACCTTTAAAGTAATCGTCTGAAGATTTATCAATCCATTTACCACCAATTGCACAAATCTCTTCCTCATTAGAAGTGTCACCTTCCCTTACTCTAAATATTACTTTTGGTATTTTAAATCCTTTAATCATAATAAATTCTATTATTTTTTTTGTGCCCAAAACCGATATTAGGAAAGGGTAAAGATCCTAGGAGAAAGACCTTGGGCACACTCATTAAAAAGAAAAATATTTCAATATTTAAACGGGGTAAGGATACTTAAAACCTCGTCGTCTTTAATATCTGATAATTTTCTATTATTTATTTTAGTTTTAATTTTTTCAACTTCTAACGAGCATGGTTCACATGTTATCTGACCTACTTGTGAACCGCTCTCGTCAGAAGAATTACTTAAATCAAAATTAAATAAATTCTTTTTCACTCTTTATTTATTTCCAACCTGCTGCTGTCATAACTTCTAATGCAGCTGCTTGATTTTTTCCATAACTAGAAACTTTTGTAGTTAGATCTTGATTAAAGTCTAACCCTAAATTATTTACTACTAATGGGCTTGGAGAAACACCACCTATCATTGGAAACTCAAACGTATTATTCGTAAAGTGTTCCTGAGATTCTGGTGATAATAAAAAGTCAACAAGTGCAATTGCATTTGCTTTATTAGGCGCTCCTTTAACTAAAGCAGCACAACTGATGTTCATATGTGTTCCTCTGCCTTGTTGGTTAGGGAAAAAAGCCTTAACTTTTTTTGCTGCTGCTTGTTGTTCTGCACCTTTATTACCTGATAACATAAGTGCTAAGTAGTAAGTATTAGCTACTGCAATATCTGCTTCACCAGCTGCAACTGCCATAATTTGAGCTCTGTCATTTCCTTTAGAGTCTCTAGCCATGTTAGCAACAACACCTTTTGCCCATTCAGCAGTAGCTTTTTTTCCATTATTTTCAATTAATGAAGCTACTAGTGATTTGTTATAAATGTTGCTTGATTTTCTTATTACTAATCTACCTTTCCATTTTGGATCAGCTAGACCTTCATAAGTTAAACCTGATAGTTCAGCACCACTGACTCTTTCAGGTGAGTAATAAATAATTCTTGCTCTTTTTGCTACTCCAACCCACTTATTAGTTCTAAAGTTTTTAGGTACAGATGCTCTTATTGTTTCAGATGATAAACCGCCTTGAAGCAAACCTTTAGCATCCATAGCGCCACATCTTCCAGCATCAGCAGTGATATAAAGATCAGCTGAAGAATCTACTCCTTCTTCGGCTATTCTTTTTTCTAAGGCTCCTGATTTACCATTTATTAAATTTACTTTAATTCCTGTAGCTGCTGTAAATTTTTCATACATTTCAGCATCAGCCTTATAGTGTCTTGCATTAAAAATATTAACTTCCGCTGCAACAGCAAATGCTGAAGCAAATAAAGTCATTATCAATGCTAAAATCGATATTTTTCTCATATTTCCCTTAATTGTTGTTGTTAATTGGGAGTGAGAATTATTCTCAATGCGAATGATTATCAATCGCATATATTGTCGCAGTTGTAAAGGGTTAATTGATTTAAGGTGAAAAAATTAATTAAAAATTCTTTTATTTCCAGTCACCAATTTT
>QCGY01000016.1 GCA_003279715.1 Pelagibacteraceae bacterium AG-390-D18 | reverse complement strand
ATTACTGAAAGAAAGCAATTAAAAATTGTTTCTGAGGCTAGGTTAAATGCTCAAGCAGCCCAAATTTATGAAAAAGTAAAAGAAAAAGAAAAAAATGAGTGATGACATAAAAACACTAAATGAGATCAAAGAAATTGGTAAAAAAATGGAAGATTCGATTTCAGAATATTTTGATAGAGAAGGTTTAGAGGACCCAACAAAAAATTTTGATTGGGAGTACATTCTAATAGACAAAAAAAAAGTACGTAATGCGTGGTGTATGCCAGGAGGTAAGATAGCAGTTTACACTGGTATTTTAGATGCAACAAAAAATACTAATGGTTTAGCTGCTGTTATGGGACATGAAATTGCTCATGCAGTTGCAAAACATTCTGTTGAACGTGCTAGTAGAGGAACTTTATTAAATGTTGGAACTAGAATTATTGACATAGCAAGTGGAGGAGTTTTATCAGATATTAATAGAACAACAGGACAAAATACTGTTGGATTATTAGCACAACTAGGAATTTTAAATCCCTTTAATAGAAAACAAGAAAGTGAAGCAGATTATCTTGGTATGATATTTTCTTCTCTATCCGGTTACGATATTAGAGAAACAGTTAAAATTTGGGAAAGAATGAAAGAACTCAACAAAGGTAAAGAGCCTCCAGAATTTATGAGCACGCACCCTTCATCTGATAATAGAATTCGAGATTTAAATGAAAAAATGAATGAAGTAATTTTAGATTATCCACCAATAAAACTTACTTAATTTAAATAGTGGTGAGCCCTGATGGACTCGAACCATCGACCCATTCCTTAAAAGGGAATTGCTCTACCAACTGAGCTAAGGGCCCCCATATATTCAAATTGAATAATTGTTATATACAGAATTATTCTATTATTTCAAACGTCAAATTGAACTAAAAATTGTGCAACTTCTACAACTTATCAATGTATTTGTCATGAAATTGATCAAAAGTACCTTTGGAGATATTTTTTCTAATTGCAGCCATTAATTCCTGATAAAAATTAATATTATGAAGAGTTAAAAGCATGGATGCTAAAATCTCATTAGTATTAAATAAATGGTTTAAATAATTTTTTGAATATTTGTTCAAACTTAAATTACTACAATTAACGTCTAAAGGAGTATTGTCATTTTGATATTTATTATTTTTTATATTTAATCTACCATCCCATGTAAATGCTAATCCAGTTCTTCCAGATCTTGTTGGTAATACACAGTCAAACATATCAATACCTCTTTTTACTGCACCTATTATGTCTGAAGGTGTTCCTACACCCATTAAGTAGTGAGGTTTTTCATCTGGAAGGTGTTCTTTAACATCATCTAAAACATTAAACATTTCTTTTTGAGACTCCCCTACCGCTAAACCTCCCATCGCATAACCATCAAATCCAATTTTAATCAATTCAACTAAAGATTTAATCCTAAGATCTTTAAATAAACCACCTTGCACAATTCCAAATAAAGCTTTATGTGGGTTATTACCAAAAGCTTTTTTTGATCTCTCAGCCCAATATAAAGATAAATCCATTGAATTTTTGATCAATTTATAATCATCAGATTTTCTAGGACATTCATCCATAATCATTACAATGTCCGAATTAAGTCCTAACTGAATTCTTATACTTTCCTCCGGGCTTAAAAAAAATTTTTTACCATCGACATGTGAATTAAAAATTGCTCCTTTTTCCCTATCAATTTTATTTAGTTTAGATAAAGACATTACTTGAAATCCACCTGAGTCCGTAAGAATGGGTAAATCACAATTCATAAAATTGTGAAGACCCCCAGCAGATTGAATTCTATTAACACCAGGCCTGATCATTAAATGATATGTGTTAGATAATATTATCTCTGAACCTGTTTTTTTAATATCATCAATTGTACAGGCTTTTACAGTAGCTTGGGTGCCAACTGGCATAAAAGCAGGTGTATTGATATTACCTCTATGAGTTTCAATTAAACCACACCTAGCAAATTTATCTTTTTTTACAACTTTAAAGGCAAAATCTTTTAATGCCATTTAAGAAAATTATTGAGATTTAAAACTAATAATTTTATCTGGATCTGATACTGATCCGTTATTACTATCGTCTCCTCTTTTAATCTTATCAACAAATTCCATACCTTCTAAAACTTTGCCAAATACTGTGTATTGTCTATCAAGAAAAGGTGCTGGTTTGAAACATATAAAAAATTGACTATTTGCACTGTCAGGATCAGAAGATCTAGCCATTGACAAAGTTCCTCTATCATGTGGAGCGCTACTAAATTCCTGTTTTAAATCAGGCAAATCTGAACCACCCATACCAGCCCTTCTTAAATCAAAATCTTTAGAATCTGAATTACCAAATTTTACGTCTCCAGTTTGAGCCATAAATCCATCAATAACTCTATGGAATACAACATTATCGTATTGTCCGCTATCCGCTAGTTCTTTAATTCTTTTAACATGATTTGGAGCTACATCTTCAAATAACTCAATTTTCACATCTCCATCTTTTAATTTTAAAATCATTATATTCTCCTGTGCTATTAATTGATTAGTAAATAAAAAAAATAAAACAAATATATTTATTAAAATTCTACTCATATTTATCTTTTAAAGATTTAATTGTACTTTTGGTAGTAAATTTTTTTATGTCACCATTTAATTTAACAATTTCTTTTACAAATCGTGAAGATATTATTTGATTTTCAACATCAGACATTAAAAAAATAGTTTCTATATTATTATTAAGCTTTCTGTTCATTCCAGCTAATTGAAACTCATATTCAAAATCTGAAACAGCTCTTAAACCTCTTAAAATAATATTAGATCTATATTTTTTACATAGATCAGTCGTAAGTGAGCTAAATGAAACAACAGATATTTTTTTTTTACTTAATTTTAGATCCTTAAATAGAGCTTTATTAACAATATTAATTCTTTCTTCAGAGCTAAAAAGATAATTTTTGTTACTAACATTAGAAACTCCAACTATAATTTTATCAAACAATTTTAATGCTTTCTTAATAACATCTATATGACCGTAGGTAATAGGATCAAATGTGCCTGGGTAAATAGCTACCTTATTCATTAGATTAGATTATCATCAATTTTAATTGCAGATACTACTTTTTCTTCACCGGACAACTTTATAATTCTTACACCTTGAGTATTTCTGCCTGCAGATCTTATTTCTTTGACAGCAACTCTTATTACTCTTCCTTTATTAGTTGAAATAAGTATTTCATCTCCTTCAAAAACAGGGAAAGATGATGTTATATTTCCATTTCTTGGAGAATTAACTATACCAATTATACCTTTACCACCTCTATTAGTAACTCTGTAATCTACATGAGAAGTTTTCTTACCATAACCATTTTCACTTATTGACAGGACAAACTTCTCTTTAGCTTTAATCTCAGATTTATCATCTTTTGATTTTTTGCCATTTTTTTTTGATTTATCATTATCAATAACAGATAGAGAAACTATCTGATCGTTAGTAGCTAATTCTATACCTTTAATTCCTTTTGAAGATCGACCCTTAAACACTCTTAATTTTTTTGCTTCAAACCTTATACATTTACCAAATTTAGTACTTAAAATAACATCTTGATCATCTTGACAAATTTTCACACCAACTATTTTGTCATTGTTATCTAATTTCATTGCTATTTTGCCAGATGCATTAATTGATGAGAAATCTTCCAAGCTATTTTTTCTAACTTTACCTTTAGCTGTTGCAAAAATTATTTGATAATTTTTCGAATCAGTTTCATTCTCAGGCATTGGCATTATTGAACTAATGGATTGATGATTTTTTAAAGGTAAAATGTTAAACAATGATTTACCTTTGGAAGTAGTTGATCCTTCAGGAATTTTCCATGCTTTAACTTTATAAACTAAACCTTCGGTTGAAAAGAAAAGAACTGATGTATGTGTATTAACAGACAGTGTCTGAATAACAGAGTCTTGATCTCTTGTTGTAATGCCCGATTTACCTTTACCACCTCTTTTTTGTTGTTTAACACCATCTAAAGACCCTCTTTTTATATAGCCTTGTAGAGTAACAGTAATAATTACAGATTGTTTTTGAATAGTCTCTTCAATATCATAGTTTAACACTGCATCTATAATTTTAGTTCTTCTTGGTACAGCAAATTTTTCTTTAATGTTTTTAAGTTCTTCACTGATAACTTTTAAAAGTTCTTTTTTAGAAGATATAATCTTTTTAAATTTGGTTATAAGCTCTGCTAATTTTTTTATCTCAACTTCTATTTCATTTATTCCAAGAGCTGTTAATTTTTGTAATCTCAACTCTAAAATAGCTGTAACTTGAGGGTCAGTTAAAGAGTAAATATTTTTACTTTTTTTTCCTTCGACTAAAGAAATAAGTTTTTGAGTTTTATTTATTTTCCATTTTGTTTTTAATATAGATTGTTTGGCTTCATCGGGAGTTTTTGATGAACGTATAATCTTAATAATTTTATCTAAATTTTCTACTGATACTGATAATCCTAATAAAATATGTGCTCTTTCTTCAGCTTTTTGCAGATCAAATTTAGTTTTTTTTATAACAACATCTTCTCTAAAAGATAAAAAGTTTGTTAAAAAATCTTTTAAGTTACAGGTTTTAGGTTTTCCATCAACAATCGCTAATGTATTAAAACCAAACGAACTTTCAATTTGAGTATTTTTATAAAGTTGTCTTTTAATAGTTTCAGGTTCAACACCATTTCTTAAATCAATTGCAACTCTTATCCCTTCTCTATTTGACTCATCTCTTATATCTTTAATACCTTCAATTTTTTTTTCTCTGACAAGTTGCGCTATTCTTTCGTTTAATACAGATTTATTTACTTGATATGGAATAGATGTAATAACCAATCTATCTCTACCATTTTTTAAAGATTCTGAAGATACTTCACCTCTAATCTTAAATGAACCTCTTCCATTGTTATAACCTTGTTTAATAATATCTTTTCCAATTATCACACCTCCGGTTGGGAAATCAGGTCCTGGAATATGTTTCATTAATTCTCTAACTTTAATATCTTTATTATCTATTAAAGCTAAAGTTCCATTTATTATCTCACCAAGATTGTGAGGTGGAATACTAGTTGCCATTCCTACAGCTATACCACCAGCACCATTCACTAAAAGGTTTGGATATTGAGCGGGTAAAACAGTTGGTTCTTTTTCAGTTTCATCATAGTTACTTTTGTAAGATACTGTATCTTTTTCAATATCATCAATTAAAAATTGAGAAACTTTTGAAAGTCTTGTTTCTGTATATCTCATAGCAGCAGCGGGATCACCATCAATAGATCCAAAGTTACCTTGACCCTGAACTAATGGTAGGCTCATAGAAAAATCTTGAACCATTCTTACAAGTGCATCATAAACTGACTGGTCACCATGCGGGTGATATTTACCAATTACATCCCCGACTATTCTTGCAGATTTTCTAAATTGTTTAGACCAATCATAACCACCTTTATACATAGCATATAAAATTCTTCTATGAACAGGCTTCAATCCATCTCTTACATCTGGTAAAGCTCGACTTACAATTACACTCATTGCATAAGACAGATAAGATGAGCTCATCTCATCATGCATTGAGATTAATTTAATATTATTATCTTTTGGAGCTTCAGTTTTTTGCATAGGTACTAAAATGGAATTTCGTCATCCATATCATTTGACACTTGAGAAGAGTCCTCAATATTATTTTGCTGAGTTGTGTCATTTTGAATTCCACCACCAGTGTTCCCGCCACCAAGCATTGTTAACGTAGTGTTGTATCCTTGAAGAACTATTTCAGTAGAATATTTATCTTGGCCAGATTGCTCGTCTTTCCATTTTCTAGTTGTAAGTTGACCTTCAACATAAATTTGAGCACCTTTTTTTAAGTATTGTTGAATAACATTTACAAGACCTTCGTTAAATACAACTATACGGTGCCATTCTGTTTTCTCTTTTTTTTCACCAGTATTTTTATCTTTCCACGATTGACTTGTAGCTAAACTAAGTCTTGCAACACTTTTACCATTAACCATTTGCTTAATCTCTGGGTCTGCGCCCAAACGACCAATTAATAATACTTTATTTAAACTTCCAGCCATAATATTTAATATTTGTTAAATTAATTAATAAGAACTATATCACAATTCTTCTCATTATTAATTTTATTAACTCAAAGCAACAAAAAATATGATCAAAAAGATAGTTATTAAGGGGGCCAAAGAACATAATTTGAAGAATGTTTCTGTTGAAATCCCTAAAGATCAATTTGTTGTAATAACTGGACTATCTGGATCAGGAAAATCATCATTAGCTTTCGATACCATATATGCAGAAGGCCAAAGACGATATGTCGAAAGTTTATCTGCTTATGCAAGACAATTTTTAGATAAAATGAAAAAGCCTAACGTTGATCTCATTGAAGGTTTAAGTCCAGCAATAGCCATTGAACAAAAGAATACATCTAAGAACCCGAGATCAACAGTAGCTACTGTTACAGAAATTTATGATTACATGAGAGTTTTGTTTGCTAGAGCTGGTATACCCTATTCACCATTTACTGGTAAACCAATTACATCTCAGACAATAACTCAAATAGTAGATTTGGTTAAAAAATTACCAAAAAAAAGCACTATATATATTTATGCTCCAGTAGTTAGAGGTCGTAAAGGTGAATATAGAAAAGATATTTTAAGTTACAAAAGAAGAGGATTTAGAAAAATTAAGATTGATAATGTTTTATACGACATCGAAAAATCTCCAAATTTAGATAAAAAACTAAAACATGATATTTCAGTTTTAGTTGATAGAATTGTATTAAATTCAAAATTAGGAAATAGATTAGCAGAAAGTATTGAAACAGCAGTAAATTTGTCTAATGGATTGGTATTTGTTGAATATGAAGATGAGACGTTACCACAAAAATTTAGAAAAATAGAAAAACTAATTTATTCAACTAAATTTGCTTGTCCTGAAAGTGGTTTCACTATTGAAGAAATAGAACCGAGACTTTTTTCTTTTAATAGTCCATATGGAGCTTGTGAAGAATGTGAAGGTATTGGAATTAAATTAAATGTTGATCCTAATTTAGTAATTCCAGATGAAAGAAAAAGTATTGCAGATGGCGCTATTGAACCTTGGGCAAAATCTACAACATTATATTATGCTCAAACCTTAGCATCTATTGCAAAACATTATGGTTTCTCATTGGATGATAAATGGAAAAAATTACCAAAAAAAATTAAAGATGTAATTTTATATGGGTCTGATGAGGAAGAAATTAAGTTTAATTATGATGATGGGTATGAAAAATATTCGCATAAAAAAACTTTTGAAGGTGTAATAAATAATCTAGAGAGAAGATTTTTAGAGTCTGATAGTGAATGGAAAAGAGAAGCTATAGCAGAATATCAGTCTGACTCAGCTTGTGAAGGCTGTAATGGGGATAGACTTAAAGAAGAGGCTCTATGTATAAAAATTGACAATCATAATATTAGTGAGGTTACAAAAAAATCAATTCTTGATGCAGCGCAATGGTTTAAAGAATTAGAAGAAAATTTAGATAAGAGGCAATTTAAAATTGCAGAACATGTTTTGAAAGAGATTAATGAAAGATTAACTTTTTTGCTAAACGTTGGCCTTGATTATTTAACATTGTCTAGAGAATCAGGAACATTATCTGGTGGTGAGGCTCAAAGAATAAGGTTGGCATCTCAAATAGGTTCAGGTTTAACAGGTGTTTTATACGTACTTGATGAACCTTCTATTGGCTTGCATCAAAAAGATAATGTTAAACTTATTAATGCTCTTAAAAGATTAAGAGATTTGGGTAATACCGTAATTGTTGTTGAACATGATACAGAGACTATGGAAAATGCTGATCATATTATTGACATGGGTCCTGAGGCTGGATCTAATGGTGGTGAAATATCCGCTCAAGGAACATATGACGAAATTAAAAAAGATAAAAATAGTATTACTGGTCAATATTTATCAAATAAAAAAAATATTGAAGTTCCTAAAACTCGACGTTTAGCAAAAAACGGTAGATTTGTAGAAATTAATGGTGCTACAGGAAACAATCTAAATAATGTTAATTTGAAAATTCCAACAGGAAGTTTTACATGTATAACTGGTGTTTCAGGAAGTGGTAAGTCGACTTTAATATTACAAACATTATATCATGCTTTAAATTTAACGCTTAATAATAAAGCTAGAAAAGCACCTAAAGCTTTCAAAAGCTATAAAGGTGTTGAGTTGATAGATAAAATTATAGATATAGACCAATCACCTATTGGAAGAACACCTAGATCTAACCCAGCAACTTATACTGGAGCCTTTGGTCCAATTAGAGACTGGTTTACAAGTTTACCTGAATCAAAAACTAGAGGTTATAAACCTGGAAGATTTTCTTTTAATGTGAAAGGTGGAAGATGTGAAGCATGTGAAGGAGATGGTGTAATAACTTATGAAATGCACTTTTTACCAGATGTATATATTCAA
The DNA here is from genome assembly GCA_003279715.1 of Pelagibacteraceae bacterium AG-390-D18. Taxonomy (GTDB): domain Bacteria; phylum Pseudomonadota; class Alphaproteobacteria; order Pelagibacterales; family Pelagibacteraceae; genus Pelagibacter. The sequence continues at coordinate 16,500 of QCGY01000016.1, read as the reverse complement.
TGTGATGAATGCAAAGGTACTAGATACAATAGAGAAACATTGGAAATCAAATTTAAAGATAAAAATATTGCTGATGTTTTAGATATGTCTGTAGATGAAGGATGTGAGTATTTTGAAAATATATCAAATATAAAAACTAAACTTTTAACACTAAAAAAAGTAGGTTTGGGGTACATTAAGATTGGTCAACAAGCAACAACACTCTCTGGTGGTGAAGCTCAAAGAATAAAACTTGCTAAAGAACTTTCAAAAAGATCGACAGGTAGAACTATGTATATTTTAGATGAGCCAACAACTGGTCTTCATCAACATGATATTAAAAAATTATTGGAAATACTTCACACATTTGTAAAACTTGGAAACACAGTCGTTGTTATTGAGCACAATTTAGATGTAATTAAAACAGCTGATTACATTGTAGATATGGGTCCTGAGGGTGGTGTTAAGGGTGGAAATATCATTGCCGAAGGAAAACCAGAAGAAATAGTAAAGATAAAAGGAAGTTACACAGGCGAATTTCTTAAATCATTACTGTAAGATTAATTAAATAAAGGTTAATAAAATTTAAAATTAGTGTATAAGTGATTCATTATATGGGTAATTTACTATCATCACTATCAAAAACAATTCATGCCTCATTAGCTTTAGCTATAATTCTCTTTATTGGATTATTTGTTGGTAATGGTGGATTTGATTTTGATAGACTGTTTTGGAGTTGGTTATTTAGATTAATTCATGTTGTTGTTGCAATAATGTGGATAGGTCTACTTTGGTATTTTAATTTTGTTCAAATTCCTAATATGCCAAAAATACCTGATGAACAAAAACCAGCAATAGGTAAAGTTATTGCACCAGCTGCATTATTTTATTTTAGATGGGCCGCATTATTAACGGTAATTTCTGGTTTAATCTTAGCTCATTTAAATGGTTATTTGCATAGCGCTATGACTTTTGGTGGTGGAAAAAGTACAGCTATTGGTATTGGTATGTGGCTTGGTTTATATATGGCGTTTAATGTTTGGTTCGTTATATGGCCTAATCAAAAAAAAGCGTTAGGTATTGTTGATTGTGAACCTGAAGTAAAAGCAAAATCAGCTCGTACAGCAATGTTGTTTTCGAGAACTAATACATTGCTATCATTACCAATGCTACTTTCAATGGTTGCTGCTCAAAACCTTTACTAATTTTTTAATAAACAAAAAAAATTAATATTTAAGCTCTTTAATACCAATATATTCGTTCAGAGCCTGTGGATTTGCTAACGCCTCTTTATTTTTAATTTTATTTCCTTCAATTATATTTTTTACAGCCAACTCAACAATCTTACCACTCTTAGTTCTTGGAATATCATTTACTTGAATTATTTTATTTGGGACATGTCTTGGAGATGCATTTTTTCTTATTTGTAATTTCATTCTTGCAATCAAATCTTCAGTAAGTTCAAATTTCAAATTTAAGATTACAAATAAAATAATTCTAATATCATTATCCCATGATTGGCCTACAACTAAAGACTCTTTAATTTCGTCAAATCGTTCAATTTCAGAATAAATTTCTGCTGTTCCAAGACGAACACCCCCAGGATTTAAAGTAGTATCTGATCGACCACTAATAATAAAACCATTTTTATTAGTTATTTTAGCATAATCTCCATGATACCAAATATTCTTAAATTTATTAAAATATGCATTTTCAAATTTTTTATTATTTTTATCATTCCAAAATTTTAATGGCATTGAAGGAAAAGGATTGACACAAACAAGTTCACCTTTTTTATTCAAAACTGATTCACCTTTTTCATTAAAAACACGAACATCCATACCCAATGCTTTATTTTGTATTTCACCTGAATAAACTGGTTGGTATAAATTTCCCAAAACAAAACAAGAAACAATATCGGTGCCACCTGATATAGAAGCAAGGTGAACATCTTTTTTGATATTTTTATAAACGTAGTTAAATCCATCCTCTGATAAAGGAGAACCAGTTGAACAAATAGTTCTTAACTTAGGTAATTTGTAAGATTTTTTAAAGTTTTTTGCAGTTTTACGTAATGCATCAATGTACTTTGCACTAATTCCAAATAAAGTTATTTTTTCTTTATTTGCTATTTTTAAAAGAAGATCTTCTTTTTTATACATTGGAGACCCATCAAATAATACAATTGAAGCTTTACTAGCTAGAGCAGAAATTAACCAATTCCACATCATCCATCCACAAGTAGTAAAATAAAAAACATTATCATTTTCTTTTATATTGCAATGTAACTGATGTTCTTTTAAATGTTGCAACAACACACCACCAGTTTTGTGACAAATACATTTTGGTTTACCTGTTGTTCCACTTGAATACAAAATTGCTAACTCGTGTTCAAAATCAAATTTTTTAAAGACTAATTCTGAACTTTTTTGTTTGATTATATTTTTCCAATTATGTGTTGTGATACCTTTATATTTGGGTAATTTTTTAATTTTAAACTGACCTGGATAATTTGAGATAACAACATGTTTGATAGTAGGTATTTTTTTAATTATCTCCGGTATTCTTTCTAAAACATTAATTCTTTTTCCATTATAAAAATACTCATTAGTTACAAATAAAACTTTGGGTTTAATTTGAGAAAACCTTTCGATAACACCGTTTATTCCAAAATCAGGTGAACATGAGGACCAAATCGATCCTATAGCAACTGTTCCCAAAAAAGCTTCTACTGTCTCTGAAATATTGGGCATGTAGGCAACAACCCGATCTTTTGATTTGATATTTAAATTTCTTAAAAATGTAGAAACTTTCTTTACATTTATATTTAATTCTTTCCAATTTTTTATTTCTCGAAAACCATTCTCACTAATAAAAGTGATAGCCTTATCATCATTATTTTTTGATAATAAATTTTCTGTAAAATTTAATTTTGAATTATTTAAGAAAGTATTTTTATAGAATTTAGAGAATTTTTTATTGTTATTTTTACCTTTATTTCCTTTTACTTTAGAATAGTCCCAAACACTATTCCAAAAACTTTGAGGGTTCTTTATCGTCCAATTATGAATTTTTTCATAATTTCCATTAAATTTTTTTTTAAATCTATTTGAAATAAATTTTTCAAATTTTAATAAATTTGAATTTAATTTTAATGTTTTTGATGGTTCCCAAAGTTTTTTATTCATGCAAAAATATTGCTGTTGAATGTTCTTATTTATTTTTGATCATCCTCTCTCAAAACAGTTTTTTGAGAAACTCTAAGTCTAACTAAAACAGTATTAGCAATATAAATTGATGAATACGTACCGAAAATAACTCCCAAAATCATTGCTAATGAAAATCCTTTTAAAATTTCACCACCAAATAAATAAATGGCTAATAAAGCTAATAAAGTCGTGGCTGAAGTAATTATAGTCCTAGATAATGTTTCGTTAATAGAAATATTAGTTAATTCAAAAATTTTAATATCAGAATATTTTCTTAAATTTTCTCGAACACGGTCAAAAATTACAACTGTGTCATTCATTGAATATCCTACTATGGTCAAAACAGCAGCAATAATAGATAGGTTAATCTCTAGACTAAACAATGAGAATACACCCAGTGTTACAATTACATCATGAAATAAGGCTAATATAGCACCTAAACTAAATTGCCATTCAAACCTTATCCAAATATAGAATAACATTATGGCTAGAGATAATGATATAGCAATTACACCAGATCTTAATAACTCAGCACTTACTTTTGGACCAACGTTTTCAACTCTTCTAAAATTGAAGTTATTTCCAAAAGATTTATCAAGATTTATTTTTATTTCTTCAATTATATTTTTCTTACTATCTTTATTTTCAAATTTAATTAAATAATCGGTATCATTACCAAATTTTTTAACTGAAACATCTCCCAGATTCATTTGACTAAATTTATCTCTTAATGAGCTAACATTTATTTTAGAATCTGAAGACCTTAGTTCAATTAAAGTTCCACCTTTAAAGTCTATTCCAAAATTTAGCCCCTTAAAGATTAATAAAATTAATGAACAAACAATCAAAATTGATGAGATCAAATTAAAGTGATTATAGTATTTGTTAAATGCAATCATTATATTAATTTTTCCTTGTTTCTATTTTTGGCCACATAAAGACTGGTGAATAGTCTTGCGATAAAATAAACAGAAAATAAAGTTGTAAAAATTCCTATTCCAAGTGTAACTGAAAACCCCTTTATCGGACCAGAGCCCATAAAAAAAAGTATAATTGCTGCTAATAAAGTAGTTATATTTGCATCAATAATTGCAGTTCTAGATTTTATATATCCACTATCAAAAGCAACTATATTGTTTTTTTCATCTTTTAGTTCTTCTTTAATTCTTTCAAAAATCAAAACATTTGCATCAACTGCCATACCAACAGTTAAAATTATACCAGCTATACCTGGTAATGTTAAAGTGGCTTCAAATAAAGTTAAAATACCTAATAAAATAAATAAATTAATTATTAATGTTACATTAGTGATCAATCCAAAAATTTTGTATTTAACAAACATAAAAATTATAACTAAAAGAAACCCTATAGTTAAAGCAATCATACCTGCATCTATAGAATCTTGACCTAAATCAGGCCCAACTGTTCGTTCCTCTATAATATCTAAAGGAGCCGGTAACGCACCAGATCTGAGCAATAGAGCCAAGTCTGTTGCTGTTTGGAATGTAAATCCTCCGCTAATTTGACCAGAACCACTTGCAATCGTATCTCTAATTACTGGGGCACTTATTATTTTACCATCTAGTACGATAGCAAGCTGTTTACCAATACCGGTAGATGTAGCTTTACCAAATCTTTTAGCCCCTACTCTATCTAATGAAAAAGAGACAATAGTTTGATTTGTCTGAGTATCCATTTTAGGTTGTGCATCCAAAAGATTATCACCACTTATAATAATACGTTTACTAACTGTAGCTTCTTCTATTCCATCCTCATATTTTAATTTTTCAACACCAAAACTATCATTTTCATTATTAGTAACAAATCTGAAAGTTAAGTTTGCTGTTTTACCTAAAAGAGATTTTACTCTCATAGGATCATCTAATCCAGGAAGCTCAACTAAAATACGATTATTTCCTCTTTTTAATATATTTGGTTCGTTAGTTCCTACTTCGTCAATTCTTCGTCTAACAATTTCAATTGCTTGGTCTTGAGATGAGGTTTTTAGAGTAATCAAACCTTGTTTTGAAAAATTTACTTTTAAATTAAGTCCTGTGTCCTCTATATTTAATTGATGTGATTTAAATCTTGGATAATAAGGATTTATATCGCTATTTTCATCAGTAAATGTATCAATGATTGTTTGCTTACTTTGATTATCAACGTTAAAAAAAATATTTTCACCTTCAATTTTAATGTTATTTATTTTTATATTTTGCTCTTTAAAATAATTTCTAATAGTTGTGGTTAAATTTTGAAGTTTTTGCTCAATGACTGGGGCATTATCAATTTCTAATAAAAGATAAGAACCACCTTGTAAATCTAAACCCAGATTTATTTTCTTATCAAAAAAATCATCATCAAATTTAAATAAATTTGATGAAGCTATAGCAATAAATAAAAGTGAGAAAAGAGTTATAAATATAATTCTTAACTTTGAAAAATAAAGCACTTTACTTTAATTGATTATTTTTTAACTTCTTGACTATTAACTTGATTGTTTAAAAGACCCTGAATACCTGTTGCTTTGACAATTTCAACTTTAACATTATCGGCAATTTCAACTTCAACTTTATCGTTATCAATTAATCTTTCAACCGTACCAGTAATACCACCGGAGGTAATAACTTTGTCACCTCTTTTTAAACTTTCAACCATTGCCTTATGTTCTTTAACTTTTTTTTGTTGAGGTCTTATTAAGAAAAAATAAAAAATAACAAAAATTAAAATTAGCGGTATAAATTGTCCTATTCCTGAACCTTCCATAAATCTCCTTATAAATTAGCTGAATTATTATACTATCTTAATAATGAAAACAACTTTAATTGATTGAAATACTTTCTAAATTGTTCATATAAGGTCTTAAAACTTTCGGCACTATAATTGAACCATCTTTTTGCTGATAATTTTCTAAAACAGCTATAAGTGTTCTGCCTACAGCAAGTCCACTTCCATTAAGAGTGCCAACAAAATGAGTTTCTTTATTTTCATTTTTGTATCTAGTTTTCATTCTTTGACCCTGAAAAGTCGCACAAGAAGAACAAGATGAAATTTCGCGATATTTATTTTCTGAAGGTAACCAAACTTCAATATCATAGGTTTTTTCAGCACTAAAACCCATATCACCAGAACATAAAATAACTTTTCTATAAGGTAATTCTAATTTGTCTAAAATATCTGTGGCACAGTTAGTCATTCTTTCTAACTCATCCAAACAATTTTCATTCTCAACAATACTCACCATTTCAACTTTATAGAACTGATGCTGCCTGATCATTCCTTTAGTATCTTTTCCATAACTTCCAGCTTCTTTTCTAAAACAAGGTGTTGATGCTACAAATCTCATTGGCAGGTCTTTACGTTCAACAATCTTATCTTTAACAATGTTTGTTAATATAACTTCAGCTGTTGGTATTAAAAATTTTCTATCAGAACCCTCATCAAATTTAATTTCGAATTGATCGTTTTCAAATTTGGGAAGTTGTCCAGTACCAAACATAGTATTATCAGAAGCAATTAATGGTGGTGAAATTTCCTGATATTCATTTTGATTTACATGAGTATCTAACATGAAATTGGACAACGCTCTTTCCAATAAAGCTAATTTATTTTTAACAAAAACAAATCTTGAACCTGTAGTTTTTGTTGCAAGATCAAAATCTAACATCTTTAATTTTTCACCAAGCTCATAGTGAGATTTAGGTTTAAAATCAAAATCTGGAATTTTACCTGATTTAGAAATTTCAATATTATCATTTTCATCTTTACCATTAGGAACATCAGGATGAGGTATATTTGGAATATTTGATAATATATTATCTAATTCAATTTTAACTTTTTTTTGACTCTCTGAAATTTTTTCTAAATCTAAAGAAATTTCTTTAGATTTTTTAAACATTTTTTCATCTTTAGATTTTGAAATATCTTTTTTTTCTTTTTCTAAAGCCTCTTTTTGCTGAATTAGCTGTCTATTTTGCTCATCTAGTTTTTGTAAATTTTTAATATCTAAATTAATAGATCTTTTTTCTAAAGATTTTGCAAAAACAGTGAAATCTTTTCTTATATCTTTTAAATTATGCATCTGTTTTTTCTAAATTTTTGTTTTCTATAAATTTTACAGAAAATATTGATAATTCATATAAAATTAATAATGGTATTGCTAAACCAATTTGAGTTATGGGATCTGGTGGCGTGAGTAAAGCAGCTGTAGCAAAAATAATTACAACAACATATTTTCTTCTATCTTTTAAAAACTGACTATCAACAATTCCAACTCTTGCTAATAAGCTAAGTACAACTGGCAACTGAAAACTTAATCCAAAAGCAAAAATAAGTTTCATAACGAGTGATAGATACTCATTCACTTTTGCTTCAAGTTGAATTGGTAAGTTAGTTGAAAGACCAGTGCTTTCAAAAGATAAGAAAAATTTAATCGCAAGGGGCATAATTAAATAATAGACCAACATTCCCCCTAGAAGAAATAATATAGGAGTTAAAATTAAGTAAGGCATAATAGCAATTTTTTCATGTTTGTATAAACCGGGTGCTATGAATTTCCATATTTGCATAAGAATAAATGGACATGTCACAAAGAAAGCTGTGAAGAATGAAACTTTTAGATATGTTAAAAAAGTTTCTTGAAGAGCAGTAAAAATTAATCTTCTTTCAGATCCATCATCTTTAACTGCTTTAGCAAACGGATCTACTAAAAATCCATATATATGTTCAGCAAAAAAATAACAGCCAATAAAAAATATGAATAAAAATAAAAAACTATGGATAAGTCTTTTTCTTAATTCAGTTAAATGACTTATAAAGCCACCTTCATTTTCTTCATTACTCATCTTTTTTATTATCTTTTTTTATTTCGTTTGTTTTTTCATCATCTATATCGATATTTGAAACCTCATTTTGAATATCGTGCATATATTTTTTAGCAGTACCAATCCAAGAACCTGCTTTTTTTAACATGACAGGAAAATCTTTAGGTCCAAGCACAACGATAGCAATACCAACAACGATTAAAATTTCAAACCAACCAATAGTAGGCATGTAATTTAATCTTTGTTATCTGAGTCTTTATTTTCGTCGGAAATATTTTTTGGCTCACTTTCATCAGTAACGTCTGACGCCATTCCTTTTTTGAAACTTTTAATACCTTTAGCAACGTCGCCCATAAGACTAGATATTTTTCCTCGTCCAAATAATAAGACAACTAATATTACAACAATTGCTATTTGCCAAATTCCTATGCTCATAAAAACTTATAACCTTTTTATGATTAATTTTAAAGTTACTTTTTTATGTATCTTTTTCTTCTTCATCAAGAGTGCTATTTAGCATTTCATCAATATTGGAATAGATATCTTCTTTTTTTTCATCTTGTTTTTCTTTAAAAAATTTGCTTGTACCAAAAATTGCATTATCAACGCTGGAACTATCAATTAAACCAGCAGCACCTAATTCATCTACAGTTGGAAGATCTGATAATTTCTGCAAATTAAAGTGACTTAAAAATCCATCAGTAGTTAAATATTGGATTGGTTTGCCTGGGACATCTTTTCGACCACCAGGTTTAACCCAATCTAATTCCATTAAAATTTCTAAAGTATTTGTACCAAAAGCAACACCACGTATCTCCTCAATTTCTGCTCTGGTAACAGGTTGGTGGTAGACAATTATTGCCAAAGTTTCTATTGCGGCACGAGATAATTTTTTTTCAACAGTTTTTTCTTGAGTCATTAAAGTTGAAAGTTTAGGCGATGTTCTAAAAGACCATTTATTTTTAATGCAGACCAAATTTATACCTCTGCTAGAATATTCTTGTTGTAATTTTTCTAACGATTTAACAACATTTGCTTTCTTTGAAATTTTACTTTCAATTGTATCAACATCAAGAGGTTCGGCAGCTGCAAAAACTACTGCCTCAATTTCTTTATCAAGATCATTAATCTTAGTTGGAAAATTGACTACATTGTCTTTTTTTGTCACTTTAGCTTTTTTAATCATTAACTTCCCTTACATAAATATCATCGAATAAATTATCTTGTTTCATCGAAAGATTACCCTCCTTAACTAATTCTAAAGATCCAGCAAAAATACCAGCTTTACCTGTTTTTTTATATTTAGAACCACTTTTAAAATTTTGTGGAATTAGTTCATCAAGGTTTTTCCAATCTATAAGTTTACCAAGAAACTGTTTTATAGTCTTAATACCATCCTCAGTAGTAAATACGGGTAATTTTGGAATATTCATTGTTTGAAAATCTTTAGTCATTACTACAGATGAGTATGATTTCAAAAGTTCAAATAAACTTACATTGTATTCGGAACTATAAATAGATCTAATGTTTCCCTTTATTCCACGTGTTCTAATTTCTCTTCCTAATCGATTTTTTTTAAGCATTTGTTCTGAAAGTAATCTAATCAATTCTAATTTTTTAAGCTGTAATTTCAATTTTTCAGCAACTTCTTGAACTTTGAATTCTTCTTCAGGAGTACCAGGAAGTAATAATTTTGATTTTAAGTAAGCTAACCATGTAGCCATTAACAAATATTCAGATGCTATTTCTAAATTTAGGTCCTTTTCTTTAGTGATATAATCATGAAATTGATCAGCTAATTTGGTTATTGATATTTCTTCTAGATCTACTTTTTGAGCCTTTGCAAGATCTAACAAGACATCTAATGGACCATTATAATTATTAATATCGACGTTAAATAAAACAGAATCAGACTCAGACATAAATAAATATTAACTTAAAATTTTATAAAATTGTGATGTTTTTTTAATTATAAAGCTACTTATCAAGGGTGAATTTTCAGCCACTATCTTCATTTCAGCTAAGTTACTGTTACAATGAAGAACTATATTACATCCAGCTTTAAAAGATTTAACAGTATTTTCTCCCATAGAATCTTTTAAACTTTTCATTGAAAGATCATCTGAAATTATAATATTTTTGAAACCTATTATTTTTCTAATATGATTAATGACTTTTTTTGAATGAGTTGCGGTGTTTAACTTATCTATATTTTTATAGATAACGTGCCCTGTCATTGCAAAGAAACATTCTTTTTTTTTAAATACACTAAAATCATTTTTTTTAAGATATTTAAGTGATTTATTCACTATAGGTGTAAAATTATGACTATCTACTTTAGCTAAACCATGTCCAGGTATATGTTTTATTATTGTTCCAATCGAGTTTTCATGAAATAATTTTATACATAAGTCTCCCATTTTAGAGACCGTATTTACTTTTTTAGAAAAAGATCTATCACCAATTATATTACTAGATCCTTTAATTCTAAGATCCAAAACTGGTACCGTATTGATGTTTACCCCTATTAATTTTAATAGGTGAGATGTTTTATCAATAAATAATTTATAAATTATATCTAATTTCATTTTGTCTTTTTCATAAAGATTACCAAAATATTCAGATGTTAAATTGTCAAAAGAAATAATATTACTTAATCTATTTACTCTTCCACCTTCTTGATCAATTAATATTGGATAATTTTTATCTTTAAAAATTTTTTTTATACTGTCTGTTAAATTCTTTGTTTGTTTAACAGATTTAATATTTCTTAAAAATAGTATTACACCCCAAGGCTTATATTTTATCAAAAATTTTTTTTCATTAATTGATAACTTGTATGATTTAATACCAACTATAAATGATCTTCTGTTTTTAATCATTTTCTAAAAGTTTCCAAAAATTAAATTTTTTTTTCTTTTTTGTGTCAGTCTGCTTGACATATTCGATGATATTTTCTGTATCATTTTTTAATAATGGTAAATTTTTAGAATAATCTTTAATCTTTTGATCAATATTTTTGTAAGATCTATAAGAATTTTTTATATTTTCATTTGAAAAATAATATTTTCCAGTAAAAAAAAGAAATAATATAATGATTACTATGAAAAATAGGTACTTAATCTCTTTTAGCATTACATTTTAGCTGGAGACGAGACGCCAACTATATCCATTCCTGATTTAATAACATTAGCTATTGCTTTTAAAAAAACTAATTTATCTTGAGAAATATTTTTTTGATCATTAATAAATCTTTTTTCAGGAAATTGTTTTCCAAGATTCCAATAAGAATGAAATTCTGCGGCTAGCTCATATAAATAAATTGGTATACGGTGAGGCTCAAGTTTTGTACTAGCAGCATCAATACATTTTGGCCATTCAGATATCTTCTTTAAAATCTTAATTTCATCATTTGAATATTCAAAATTATAATTATCTATATTAACATCTTTTGCTAAATCTTTATCTAAATGTCTAAATACAGATGAAATTCTAGCATAACAATATTGAACATAATAAAGGGGATTATCTTTTGATTTTTCTTTGACTGCATCAAAATCAAAATCTAGCTCGACATCACTACTTCTGTTTAACATAATAAATCTGGTTGCATCTTTTCCAACTTCCTCGATTAAATCATCAACTGTAATATAGTCCCCTTTTCTTTTAGACATTTTAAATGGCTTCTTGTCTTTAATTAATTTTACAAGCTGACTAATTTTACAAATTAATTTATTTTTTGTTCCTGATAAAGCATCAACAGAAGAAGAAATTCTTTTTATGTAACCAGCATGATCTGCACCAAGTATATTAATTAAATAATCAAATTTACGATCTACTTTATTTTTATGGTACGCAACATCACTTGCAAAATAAGTCCAAGTACCATCAGATTTTTGTAAGGCTCTATCCTTATCATCACCAAAATCTGTTGATCTGAATAACAATTGCTCTCTTTCTACCCAATCTTTTGTATCTTCACCAGCTGGTGCCTTAATTTTACCCTTATATACAAAATCTTTATCTTCTAAAAATTGGATTACATTTTCAACTTCTTTATTTGTAACAATACCTTTCTCACTAACAAAATTATCATGTTTGATACCAAGACTTTTTAGATTTTTTTTAATCAATAGTAAGGCTTGTTCAATTGAAAGTTCTGTTAATTTTTCACTGACATCATCATAATTATCAAAATCCAACCCAGTATTTGATGAAATAATATTATTTGCAAAATCTATTAAATAATCTCCAGGATAAAGATCAGAATTGTCAATTGGAAATTTTTCATTAAATTTTACCTCACGTATTCTAGCAAAAACAGATTTAGTAAAATTAATGATCTGATTCCCATAATCATTAACATAATATTCTTTAGTAACTTTATGTTGGTTAAAGATTAAAATATTTGAAATTACATCACCTAAAATTGCTCCACGACAATGACCAACATGCAAAGGACCAGTTGGGTTAGCTGAAACAAACTCAACTAAATAGTTATGTTTTTGTTCTTTGTGATTAACACCAAATGTTTTTGAATTAGTAATAACACTTTCTATAAAATTTGACCAAAAAGTTGGTTTAAATTTAATATTGATGAAACCTGGTTTGACAACTTCTATAGTTTGAATAAATGGGTCGCTATCTTTTAAGAATGAAGATATTTTTTCAGCAAGATCTAATGGAGATCTTTTATTCAATTTTGAAAGAACCATCCCAACATTAGTTGAAATATCACAATCAAATTTAGAAGGAGGTATTTCTGCGTTAATTCCATTAAGTGTCTCTGGAATAATAATCTCACCCTTCTTACTTAACTCAACTATCGCTGATTTAATCTTATCTAAATATAGTTCAAAAATATTCATTTAAAATTATTATATAGGTTAATAGCATAACGATCTGTCATACCTGAAATAAAATCTGAAATAGCTCTAAATTTATCGTTAGTCAATTGATCTTTTGTTAGAAATTTTCTTGGATTTAATTTAATTGCACTAAATAACTTTTTAATAATAATTTTTCCTCTTTGATTCTTTCTTAATACTAGTTTGTTGTCGTACATTTTGGTTCGTAAAAATAATCTAATTTCTTTTTCTGAATTTTGAATTTTATCTGAAAAACAAACTATTAATTGATCAGACTTTGCTAAGTCTTTAATTGATTTTATTTTAAGATTTTTTAAGTTCTTTTGAGTATTTGCTAACAGATCTCTAATCATTAAATCAATCGAGTCTCTAATAATTTGATATGTTGCAATCTTATAATTTTTTTTATTAATTTTTTTTTTATATTTAAGATAGATTGATTTAAAAAAATCTATCTCCATAAGCTCTTCTAGCTTAAACAAATTAGCGTTGATTCCATCCTGGATATCATGATTATTATAAGCAATGTCATCTGATATTGCTGAAATTTGAGCTTCCAAAGACGGATAAGTATTAAAATTAATTTTTCTTTTAAAAGTTTTTAATCCAATTAATTTATTTACTAAATCAGTATCTTCAACAGGTCCATTATGTTTTAAAAGTCCTTCTAAAGTTTCAATTGATAAATTAAGGCCTTTGAATTTGAAATATTTATTCTCCAAAAACATAATAATTCTTAATGTTTGTAAATTATGATCAAAACCACCATAACTTTCCATACATTCGTCTAGAGCATCTTCACCAGCATGACCAAATGGGGTGTGTCCTAAATCATGAGCTAGGCTTAATGTTTCTGTTAAGTCCTCATTTAAATTAAGATATTTAGCTATAGATCTTGCAATTTGAGCAACTTCAATTGAATGAGTAATCCTTGTTCTAAAATGATCTCCTTCAGTATTTACAAATACTTGGGTTTTATGTTTTAGCCTTCTAAATGACGCACTATGAATTATTCTATCTCTATCTCTTTGAAAAGGTGATCTGTATTTTGAAGTAGGTTCTTTATTAAGCCTGCCCTTGCTTTTAAATACGCCTAATTGTGAGTGTTTTTTCATCCTTTAATTTAAATAATTAAGTACTATATTAGTAATATCAGTGTTGAGACATGATTAAAGAAATTAAATTTACCGATAATGCTCTAAAACAAATACAAAATTTGTTGTCTAAAAAAGACGAAGGTTCTTTTTTTAGAATCGCAATTAAAGGTGGCGGTTGTTCAGGTTTTCAATATGAATTTACATTTGAACAATCCAAAAATGAAGATGATCTAACATATAAAAATATTTTAATTGATAAAACCTCAGCTGATTTATTAAAAGATTCAGAAGTTGATTACGTTTCAGAACTAATTGGCGAGTCTTTTAAAATATCCAATCCACAGACTAAATCTTCATGTGGTTGTGGTGTTTCTTTTTCACTTTAATGATTATATCTTCATGGAATGTAAATTCTGTAAGAGCTAGAATTGAGAATATCAAAAGCTATTTACTAAAATACAAGCCTGATGTTTTAATGATGCAAGAGATTAAAACTGAAGATGTTAATTTTCCTTATGATGATTTTTCAGCTATGGATTATGAGAGTCATGTTTTTGGTCAAAAAAGTTATAATGGTGTTGCAATTATTTCAAAAACAAAATTAAAAAATATTAAAACAGATTTAATTAAAGACAAACTAAAACAATCTAGAATTATTTCTGCTGAAGTTGAATATAAAAAAAAGAATATTCAATTAATAAATATTTATACTCCTAACGGAAACCCTGTTTATACAGAAAAATATGATTATAAAAAAGATTGGATGGATCAGTTAATTAAACAACTAAAATCATTATCTAAAAAAAATTCTAATATAATACTTGCAGGTGACTTCAATGTTATCCCAGCTGCTGAAGATGTGTACAATGTTAAAAGTTTCGAAGATGATGCCTTATACCGTCTTGAAATTAGAAAAAAGTTTCGAGAGATGTTAAATCTAGGCTTTAGTGATGTTTACAGGCATTTTAATGAAGATAAAGAAGGATATACATTCTGGGACTATATGAGAGGTGCTTGGCAAAAAAATAATGGTATGCGTATAGATCACTTTTTAGTTTCAAATTCTTTAATAGATTTAGTGAAAGATATAAATATTAATAAAGATCCTCGTGGAAGGGAAAAACCTTCAGATCACACACCTATTGAAATTAAATTAGCTTAAAGACTTAATTTTATTAACCAGTTCCTCATTGATATGTCTTGGTCCTGTATCTAGTCTGTTTTTATGTCTTCTTTCACCAGGTAATCTTACTTCACCCATTGATTTCATTTTTTCAAAAAATTCTTCAGCATGTTTTTGCCAACTAGTTCCAGCAGTTTTGTCAGGACATATAGCAAGAATAAATTCACCACCACTTGGAGGACCACCATCATTGTTATCTTTTGCTGCTGTTTCGTAACTAAAATTATCACCAACTAAAGCACCAGCTAATAATTCAACCATCATCGCTATTGCAGAGCCTTTGTAGCCTCCAAAAGGTAATAAGACACCTCCATCAGC
Organism: Pelagibacteraceae bacterium AG-390-D18; assembly: GCA_003279715.1. Taxonomy (GTDB): domain Bacteria; phylum Pseudomonadota; class Alphaproteobacteria; order Pelagibacterales; family Pelagibacteraceae; genus Pelagibacter. Next base: position 1,023 of record QCGY01000016.1, on the reverse strand, counting down.
TATTTCACCAGGATCAGTTGTTTCTTTCCCGTCTTTTGTAAGTCCAGTTCCAAGTGGAACTTTGTGCCCTTCTCTCTTAGCAACTTGGACTTCACCCATTGCCATAGAAGCTGTTGCCATATCATAAACTACAGGAGTTTTACCTGGTCTAGGCCAAGCAAATGAAATTGGGTTTGTTCCAAATAAAGGTTTGATTGCACCTGCAGGAGCTACTGCTGGCTTATAAGAAGTACAAGCAAAAGCAACTAAACCCTCTTCAGCTAATTTTTCCGTTTCAGGCCACATAGCAGCCATATGATGAGAATTGTTTATTGCTAAAACTGCAACACCATTTTCTTTTGCAGCTTTAGATAATTCTGGCAAACCTTTACTTAATACTACTGGAGCTAAACAATTATTACCTTTAACTTTAATGACTGATGCTGAAACTTTATTAATTTCAGGCTTTCCTTTACCATTAATCTTTCCACTTTTAAGACCACTTACATAAGCAGGTAATCTAAATAATCCATGAGACACAGATCCATCTCTTTCAGCATTTCTAATTAAATCAGATAATATAGATGCTGTCTCATCATCACATCCATTTGATAATAAAGTTTTTTTAGCTAAATCAAAAATCTCATCTAGTGTTAAAGAAACAGTGCTCATTATTTTGATTTACATTTTTTGCATAAACCAAAAAATTCTAAATTATATTTGCTGTATTTCATTCCAGCCTCATCAGCAAAATTTGATAAATATTTTGAAAGTTTAGTGTTACTTATTTCAGAAACTTGTTCACAACTTTCACAAATTGAAAATGCAGTTGCTTTTGATATTTGGCAACTAGAATTTTGACAAGCTATAAAAGCGTTTCTACTTTCTATTTTGTGAATTTTTCCTAATTCAACCAATTTATCTAATGCTCTATAAACTTGCAATGGTGCCTTAATTCCTTTTTTTTGAACATTAAAAAGAATTGAATATGCTTTTAAGGGTTCTGAGGAATTATGAATTATATCAAAAATAATTTGTTGGTTT
>QCGY01000015.1 GCA_003279715.1 Pelagibacteraceae bacterium AG-390-D18 | reverse complement strand
TAGCAGTTTACATAGATGTATTAAGAAGAGATTTAAGTACGAGAAAATAATTACACGCTATAGTTGATTTAATACAAATCTTTAGAATAATTATAAAGTATTGAATTTTAATCAAAAATTATATTAAATTTATTTTTTAAAAACTAAATAGGGAAATAATAAATGAAAAACTTAACAAAAATAATTAGTGTATTTATTACAACGGTATTTCTTTTAGCAAGTATTTCTACAAGTGCGAATGCTGGAAAGAGAATATTGTTCAGTATTAAAGGTCCTGGATCAGGAAATCCATTTTGGGCATCAGTAGAAAAAGGAGCTAAAGAAGAAGCTGCGAAATTAGGTGTGGATCTAGTTTTGGTTGCGCCACCTCAAGAAGGTGATGTTCAAGCACAAATTAACCAAGTTGAAGATCAACTTGCAAAAGGTGTTGATGCTATAGCATTAGCCCCAGGGGATCCAAATGCTTTTGCTCCAATCGTTGATGATGCTATCAAGAGTGGAGTTCCAGTAGTATTTGTTGATACTAAAGGAATTAATGAAGGTGTAACTTTTATTGGAACAAATAATAAAAATGGTGCTGCGTTAGCCGCTAAGTTTATTTGTGATAAAACTCCAAAAGGTGCTGACGTTGCAGTTTTAACTGGTATTGAGTCTCAATCTACAGCTCTACTTAGAAGAGACGGAGCAGTTCAAGGACTAAAAGATTGTGGTTTAAATTTAGTTGCAACTCAAACAGCTGAATGGGATACGGCAAAAGGAAGATCTGTAACTGAGTCAATCATTTTAAAAAATCCAAATATAAAAGCTATATTTGCATCAAATGACAACATGGGATTAGGTGCTATGCAAGCTCTAAAAGATGCTGACATGAATGATGTAGTAGTAGTTGGATTTGATGCTACTCCAGATGCTGCTAAAAGTATTTTAGCAGGTGGTATGACAGCTACAATTGCTCAGTTTTCTTACAACATGGGTGCTTATGGTGTTAAATATGCACTTGAGTTAGCTAACGGTGGAAGTATTGATATAAATATCGATACAGGTACTCAGTTAGTAACTAAAGAAAACGCTAACGATTTTAAATAATCTTTAGAAAATATTAAAACATAAGGGTGGAATTTTTATTCCACCCTTTTTTTTTATGTAATATAATAATTTTATGCTTATTAAAATTGATCCAATACTAAGTCCAGATCTACTATTTCTTTTAAGATCAATGGGTCATGGAGATAAGCTTGTTTTAGCTGATGCAAATTTTCCAGCAAACTCTATGAATAAAAATGTAGTAAGATTAGATGGTGTTAATATAGAGGCTGCTGCTAGAGCAATTCTTTCTGTGTTTCCACTTGATAGTTTTATTGTTTCTCAAGGAGGTACAGCAGCTAATCGAATGGAAGTTGATGACAAGCCAAATGAATTAACTGATACACATAAAGAATTTATTAAAGCAATTAAAGAAGTTTCAGGCAATAATTGGGAAGTTGGATCTATTGAAAGACAATCTTTTTATGAAGAAGCTAAAAAATCTTATGCTATCGTTACCACTACAGACGCTAGACCATTTGGATGCTTCATAATAACAAAAGGTGTAATTAAACCAGATGGTAGTGTTTGGGTTCTTGAAAAGTAATGAACTCAATTTGTATTTTTGGGGTATTTGTTGCTGATCTTTGTTTTTTTGGAAATAAAATACCTGTAAAGGGTGAAACAGTTTTGGGAAACAACCACATAGTTGGACCAGGTGGAAAAGGCTCTAATCAAGCAATTGCTGCTGCAAGACTAAATGGCAATGTTCACTTTATAACTAAAGTGGGTAATGACAATCATGCAGATATGGCTTTCTCATTATATAAAGAGGCAGGCGTTAATGTAGATTGTATAATTAGAGACCCTAGCCTTTCAACAGGTGTTGCAGGAATAATGATTGATGAAGATGGAAATAATGCAATTAATGTTTTTGCAGGGGCAGCTAAACATTTAAAGAGTGATGATGTTGATAAAAATTTAGAAATATTTAAAAAATCAAAAATTTTTCTTACACAAATGGAAACACCTGAAGAAGTAACTTTATACTCTCTAAAAAAGGCAAAAGAAAATAATTGTATTACTGTTTTAAATCCAGCTCCTGCAAGAAATATTAGTGAAGAAGATTTTTCTTTGTTAGATTTTTTTACCCCAAATGAGACAGAGGCAGAATTTTATTTAAATAAAAAAATTGAAACAGAAACAGATATTAAAAATGCTGGAAAAGAATTTTTAAAAAAGGGTGTAAAAAATATTATAATCACGTTAGGAGAAAAAGGAGTTTATTTTGCTAATAAAGATCAAGAATATTTTATTGAAGCTTTAAAATTGAAGAATAAAGTTTTGGACACAACTGGAGCTGGAGATGCTTTTAATGGAGCATTTGTTGTTGGTCTAGCTAATGATTTAAAATTTAAAGATGCATTAATATTTGCAAATAAAGTCGCTGGTATATCAACGACAAAAGTTGGTGCTGCAAATTCAATGCCTACATTTGAAGAGGTTGAGAATTATTAACTATGAAAGCCCAATATTTTGATTTGAAAGGGAAGCGTGCCTTAGTTTCTGGCGGGGCTTCCGGAATAGGATCATCAATCGTTGAGCATCTTTGTGAACAAGGTGTTGAAGTTTACTTTTTTGATATAGATAAAAAAGAGGCTCAAAAAACAATATATAGAATTAAAAAGAAAAAATTTAAAATTCCTACTTTTATAAAATGTAATATTAAAAAAATTCAAAAATATAAAACATCAATTTTAAATATTATTAAAAAAAAAGGTCCAATAGATATTTTAGTTAATAATGCATCAAATGATCAAAGACATAGTTTAGAGGAAATTACAGAAAAATATTGGGATGAAAGAATGGCAATAAATTTAAAACATTATTTATTCGCTATTCAAACTGTTAAAAAAAGTATGGTTAAAAATAAAGGAGGATCAATAATCAATTTAGGGTCAGTAAGTTGGTTTAGAGGTGCCGTTATGTTTCCAGCTTACAGTATTGCAAAAGCAGGTATTTATGGGTTGACCAGATCTTTAGCTAGAGATTTGGGAGAACACAACATAAGAATTAACTCTATTGCACCAGGATCAATTGCAACTGAACGACAATCTAAATTATGGCTTAATCCAAAATTTAAAAAAGAAATTTTAAAAAAACAGTGTTTAAGTAGACAATTATTGCCTCAAGATGTATCAAAGATGGTGTTGTACTTAGCCTCAGATATCTCATCAGGCTGTACAAAACAAAACTTTACAGTTGATGGCGGACTAACTTAAGAGTGCTACTCAATTATATTAAAGTCTGATTTGTATTTATCAGTTATTGTTAATCCTAATCCTGGTTTATTATCATCTAAATCAATAAATCCACTTTCTGGAGCAGGATCACCTTCAAAAATATAATAAAAAAGTTCATTTCCAATTTCAACATCATGAACAGGAAAGAATTCTGAAATAGGACAATTAAAATTAGACATTGTTAGATGATAATTATGCATTTGACCAGCATGAGGGATTACCGGAACTTGATGAGCTTCTGCAATCGCATTAATTTTTTGTGCAGCAGTAAAACCCCCAACTCTATTATTGTCATACTGAATGTAACTAACTGCTTTTAAATCTAACAATTGTTTAAAACCAAACATATTGAATTCGTGTTCTCCTCCTGAAATCGGAATCATGTTCATATTATTTAGTTCTGCATATCCATGTATATCATCTGCTATAACAGGTTCCTCTAACCATCTTGGATTAAACTTCATAAGCTTTGGAATCATTCTTTTTGCATAATCTAAATTCCAACCCATATAACACTCCATCATCAAGTCTGTATCTTCACCAATTACTTCTCTCACCGCCTCTGCAAGTTCAATATTTTTTTTCATTCCTTCAGGTCCATCTTTAGGGCCCCAACCAAATCTCATCTTAAACATTTTAAAACCTTGCTTTACGTAACTCTCAGCTTCTTTTTGAAGATCTTTAATTGGTTGGCTATATAGTTTTGATGCATAAACTGGAATTTTTTCTTTTGTTCTTCCCCCTAAAAGTTTGAAGACAGGTTTATTTGTGATTTTACCCATTATGTCCCAAAGTGCGATATCGATCGCAGAAATTGCAACCATCCCAATTCCTCTACGGCCCCAAGCATGAGTTCTTCTATACATTTTTTCCCAAATGTAAGCGTAATCAAAAGGATCTTCACCAATCACTAAGGGTTTTAAATATGTATCGATTGTTTTTTTTGCAACCTGAGGTGCTAAGGCTGCGTTTCCAATTCCAATGATCCCGTCATCTGTTTCAATTTCACAAATCAACCATTCATGAAATCTAAATGAACCCATTGCATCAGATTTTTCAAATAAAAGATCTGAAGCATTTGTACAAAAGTTGTTTTGGGGTGGTACAGTTTTCCCATTCCACTGATAAACCTTAGTTCTTATTTCTTTAATTTTTGTCATTACTTATTTTTATTTTCAGCCATTGTTAATGCAATTTTGAAAGAATTCAAAGTAGGTTCTAGATTAGCCTCATTTTTACCAGCAATATCAAAAGCAGTTCCATGAGCTGGGGTAGTAATTGGAACAGGTAAACCACCTTGAACAGTCACACCTCTATCAAAGCCAAATGCTTTTAGACCAGATTGTAGAGCATCATGATACATCCCAACAATGCAATCATGATTTTTATTTTTATAAGCAGTAATAAAAGAGGTATCACAAGGTAAAGGTCCATCAGCATTAATACCTAATTTTTTTGCCTCTTCAATTGCTGGAATGATTTCATCTTTTTCTTCAGTTCCAAACTCTGCATGAGGATTAAGAGCTTGAACTGCAACTCTTGGACTATCAATACCATTTAATTTCATTGCTTCATTAATAAGCTTAATTGGTTTAATAATTTTTTCTTTTTTAACATGATCTGGAACTTCTTTAATTGGAATATGCGATGTAACTCTTGCTGTCCAAAAATTATCAATAACATTAAATTCACAAAAGAAATTTTTTACATCTAATTTTTCAGCCATTAAATGTAATTCATCAGAATATTTGTTGCCACCAAGTTTTAAACTTGTTTTATTAAAGGGCCCAAAATTTATCGCATGGATTTTATTTTCTTTAGCAAGTTCTAAAGCTAAATTTAATGCAGATAGAACGCTTTCACCAGACTCTTTAGAACATTCCGACAATTTATAGTTATGATTTTTACCTTTAGAAATATCTAAAAAAAATTTATTTCCTTCATCAAAATTTATTTCATCAAAGTTGTCAACATATTTTAGATTTTGTGAGTTACCAGAAATTTTATTACCACCTTCTAAAATATTTTTTTCGCCTATTACAACTATATTAGCTTTATCAGTAATTCTCTCTGTCAATAATTTGGACACAAGTTCTGGCCCTATACCAGAAGGATCTCCTAAAAGAAGTGCAATATTAATTTTATTTTGAGGCATTTTTTACTTTACGCTATGTATCAGATTATGTTTATATATTTAATTATAAATTAACTAAAGAGGGAAATAATGAAAAAAAGTTTTAAACTTTTCTTAGCTGCTGCGTTTCTAGTGACTGAATTTTTTGTTATAGCATTACCAATGCTTACTACTTCTGCAAGAGCAGATGGTGCTATACAAGCGATTACTCATGCTGGTTTCGGTGGTGGTACTGACGTAACTACTAGAATGATGCTTTTAAGAGCTCGAAGAGTTCTTAAACAAGACATGCAATTAGTTAACAAAAAAGGTGGCGGTGGAGCTGTATCTATGGATTACATGATGAGTTTGCCTGCTGATGGTCAACACACTTTAACTTGGACTACTGGACATGCTGTATCAATGGCATTAGGTAAAACTAAAGTTAAAATTAGTGACATGCAACCACTTGCTAGAGGAACTGATGACCCTCAATTATTTGTTGTAAATTGTAAAGCTGACATCAAAGATGCTAAAAAATTTATTAGCACTCAAAAATCAAAATCACTTAAATATGGAACAACTCATGTTGGTGGAATTGATGATGTAAGCGCAATTGCATTTACTAAAAAAGGTGGATTAAAAGACCCAACTATTGTTGCTTATAAAGGTGTAGCTCCAATTAAAACCAACCTAATCAAAGGAGATATTGATGTAGGTGTTTTAAATTTAGGAGAAGCATTAACAGAAATAAATGATGGAACACTTTGTGTTTCTGTTGTTTTAGCAAATAATAGAATGGCTAAAATTGGAGACTCTCCAACGGCTAAAGAATTAGGAATACCTGTTTCTTTGTCTACTGTTAGAGGATTCGTAACTAAAAAAGGAGCTCCAGCTGAAAGAGTTAAAGAGTTAGAAGCTGGAATGATGAAAGCAATGAGTCACAACTACTACAAAAATTTCTTAACTGAAATTGGTCTTGATGACACTAGTGTTGTTGGTGCAGACGAATGGGGTAAGCAAATGGAAGAAATGCTTACTGAAATGACGGCACAACTTAAAGCTTTAGGTTACATCAAGTAATTATAAAGACAGTACATTTAACTTATGAATAATGTACGAAAACAAAAAAGGGCAAACAAAAGTTTGCCCTTTTTTTTTAAAGATGAATTTAAAGTTTCATTTATAATCATATTTATCTCAACTATTTTATTAATAACTACTTTTTCTTTTGATATTGTTCCTCCAATTTTAAATAGAGGTATTCAGCCAGCAACTTTCCCAAAAGGATTGTTGGTTTTAATAATCAGCTTAACGTTAATTGTTTATTATTTATCATTTAAAAAACCTTGGAAAATTGAAAAAAAATTACCAAAAACTTTTTATTTAACCTTAACAAGTTTTTTATTATTTGTTTTAATTTCAAAAACGTTAGATTTCTTTTTAGCAATTTCTGTTTTGTCTATTTTTGTTTCATATTATTGGGGAGAAAGAAGAATTTTTTATCTACTATTAGTAAGTATAATTTTTCCAATAATTGTATTTGTTTTTTTTGAGACAATTCTAGGATTAAGATTTCCCCCAGGTATCATCACTAATATTTATTATCAGGTATAAATGGACAATTTACTTTTAATGATGGCACCATTATTTAGTTCAAAACTTTTATTAGTTTTGTTTTTTGGAACTTTATTTGGATTGATTTTAGGTGTCTTACCAGGTCTAGGACCTACCACTGGAGGTGCTTTAATTTTACCTTTTACAATGACTTTGGATCCACTTTCAGCAATTGTATTATTAACCTCTATTTATTGTGCGGGTACTTATGGAGGTGCAATTACTGCAATATTAATTAACACGCCAGGAACGCCAGCTGCAGCTGCCACATGTTTAGACGGCTATCCATTAGCTCAAAAAGGTGAAGCTGGTAGAGCTCTTGGGATGGCAACAGTATCAAGTACTGTGGGTGGGATTTTTAGTGTGATAATATTAGTTTTTTTTGCACCATTGCTTGCAAAACTAGCTTATGAATTTGGACAACCTGAATACTTTGCTTTAGCTATTTTTGGATTAACAATGCTTGCTTCTATTGGTGATGGAAGTCCAATTAAAAATTTAATTGCAGGAGCTTTTGGAATTTTAATTTCAACTATTGGAAAAGATTTTATGACTTCAATAGATAGGTTCACTTATGGTATTAATGAATTATCAGAAGGTATCGGTTTTATTCCTGTTGTTGTTGGTCTTTTTGCAATTAGTGAAATGTTAACTCAATCAACATTATTAGATCAAGTATTTAAAAGAGTAGCTTTAAAAGCAGTAAAATTGCCATCCCTTAAAGATTATAAATTAACATGGAAAACAATTTTAAGATCTTCAGGTATAGGATCTTTTATTGGAGTGCTTCCTGCTGAAGGTGGAACAGTTGCATCTTTAATAGGTTATTCTGAAGCTAAAAGATTTTCAAAGAACCCAGAGGAATTTGGTAAAGGTTCAATTGAAGGTATTGCAGGAGCAGAAGCTGCAAACAATGCAGCAACAGGTGGTGCAATGGTACCAACACTTGCTCTTGGAATTCCAGGTAGCGCAACAACCGCAGTAATACTAACGGGTTTGATTATTCATGGTGTAAGACCTGGCCCTGATTTATTTAGAGAACAGCCTGAATTTTTATATGGAATTTTTGGTGCAATGTTAATTGCAAATATACTCTTCTTTATATTTGGATTTTTTGGAGCTAAAATTTTTGCTCGTATAACTTTAGTTCCTAATAAAATTTTATGGCCAATGATATTTGCTGTTTCTGTCTGTGGAACTTATTCATTAAGTCAATCTATAATTGATGTCTGGATAATGCTTTTATTCGGAGTAATCGGATTTTTTATGAGAAGATATGGTTTTTCAGTAGTACCAGTTATTATTGGATTAATATTAGGTGAATTGGTTGAAGGAACTTTGAGACAATCTTTAGTAATATTTGATGGAAATTGGTTAATGTTCTTAACAAGACCTATTGCTTTAACATTCTTCATTTTATCTTTAATTGCTTTAGCTTTTCCATTATTAAGATCAAAAAAAAGGAAAAAGATACTATGATTAAATTTGATTTAACTAATAGAGTAGCAATTGTAACTGGAGGAGCGCAAGGTTTTGGTCTAGCTATTACTGAAAGATTTATTGAGGCAGGAGCTAAGGTAGTAATTTGGGATATTGATGAAGATGCTGCTAAAAAAGCAACTGACAAAGTGAACTCTGAAAATCTAAGTTATCAAATTGTTGATGTAAGCAGTTATGAAATTATTAATAAAAATTTATCTGAGGTTGAAAGCAAACATGGAAAAATTGATATCTTTGTAAATAATGCAGGAATAGCAGGAATGAATACAACTGTTGCAGAATATCCAATCGAAGAATGGAATAAAGTAATAAATCTTAATTTAAATTCAGTATTTTATTGTTGTAAAGCAGTTGTGCCTTTTATGATGAAAAATGATTATGGAAGAATAGTTAATATTGCTTCAATTGCTGGAAAGGAAGGTAATCCAAATGCAAGTGCTTATAGCACCTCAAAAGCGGGCGTTATTGGCTTAACTAAATCATTAGGTAAAGAGCTTGCACAAAAAAATATTGCAGTAAATTGTGTAACACCAGCTGCTGCAAAAACAAGAATTTTTGATCAAATGACTGAAGAACATATCAATTATATGCTTTCAAAAATTCCAAGAAATAAATTTGCTAAAGTTGAAGAATTAGCGTCTTTAGTTGCTTGGTTATCATGTGAAGAAAATTCATTTTCAACAGCGGCAGTATTTGATTTAAGTGGTGGAAGGGCTACTTATTAATCATGCAAATTGGTATTGATGTAGGTGCAACTAAAATAGAGAGTGTTGTTTTAGAAGAGGATGGCCAAGAAAGATATAGGTCAAGAACTGCTTGTCCAAAAGATTACTTAACTATAATAAGAACTATAAAAGATATTCATAAAAATTTAGAAGAAGAATTCAAAACCGACTTACCAATTGGAGTTTGTCATCCTGGTGTACATTCACCTCAAACAGGATTGGTTAAGAATGCTCCTAATTGTTTATGGTTAGAAAAAAAACCATTTCAAAATGATCTGCGTAAAGCTTTAGGAAAAGAAGTTTTTTGTGAAAATGATGCAAATTGTTTTGCTTTATCTGAAGCTATAGATGGATCAGGTAAACATTATAAAATTGTTTATGGAATTATTTTAGGCTCTGGTGTTGGTGGAGGGCTAGTTATTGATAAAAAAATTGTAAGTGGACCTAATGGAGTTGCTGGTGAATGGGGTCATAATCAGATTCCATATTTTGCTGCTAAAAAAGAAAATTTTGACTCTAATAATGCTAGAGATGCTGAAATAGAAAGCTTCATTTCTGGACTGGGAATGGCGAAAAGATTTAATAAGATTTATAAAAAAAATTTAAAAACCAATGAGATTTTTGAATTAAATCGAAAACATGATCTTGATGCTGAAAGATTTATCGATGATTTTAAGTTAAATTTAGCAATGTCACTGTCGAGTATAATAAATATTTTAGATCCAGATGCTTTTATTTTTGGAGGCGGAGTTTCCAATGAAATAGACTTCTTAAATGATATCGATCATATGGTTAAAAAATTTGTAATAGGTAAAGAGTATGAAGGTGTTTTTTTAAAACCAAGATATGGTGATGCTAGCGGAGTAAGAGGTGCTGCTAGATTAGGAAGAAGCGCGACATATTAAAATACAATTTTTAATTGAATTCAAAAATACTCTTTTTGATAGTATTTCCTTAATTTATTAATTAAATTTGAAAAAAAAATTAGCAACCTGTGATTGTATAAAATTATTTAATTTTCAATTAATAACCATTCTACCTATAGTAATTTTTTTTAAAAAAATAAGTTAACTTAATAAATATAAGAGGAAAGACATGAAAAAAATAATAATCGCTTTAATTACATTAGCGTTTACTTCTACTTCTTCTATTGCAGGACCAAAAATTGAGGTTTTGCACTGGTGGACTTCAGGTGGTGAAGCTGCTGCTCTTAAAGTATTAAAAGACGATTTTGCTGCTAACGGTGGTGAATGGTTGGACATGCCTGTAACGGGTGGTGGTGGAGACGCTGCTAACGTTGCATTAAAAGCTAGAATAGTTGCTGGCGATCCACCATCTGCTTCACAAATTAAAGGTCCTACAATTCAAGAGTATGACCAAGAAGGTGTAGTAGCTCCATACAATATAGACTCAGTTGCTCAATCAGAAGGTTGGGATAATTTATTAGATCCAATGATTGCAGCTATTCACAAATGTGAAAACAACAGCGGACCTTATTGTGCAGCTCCAGTAAACATTCACAGAATTGACTGGATGTGGGCTAACAAAGCTGTGTTTGATGCAAATGGTATTTCTGTACCAACTACATGGGATGAATTAAATGCTGCGGCAGATAAATTACAAGCTGCTGGTATAATTCCTTTTGCTCATGGTGGTCAAGCTTGGCAAGATGCTACAGTTTTTGAAGCAGTTGCTATGGGTATAGGTGGTAACAACTATTATAAAAATTGTTACGTTGATCTTAAAGAAAACTGTCTAAGAAGTGAAACGACAGTTAAAGTTTTTGATCAAATGAGAAAACTACAAGGTTATACTGATGAAGGTAGCCCAGGAAGAGACTGGAACGTTGCTACTGGTATGGTTATCGAAGGTAAAGCTGGTTTTCAAATTATGGGTGACTGGGCTAAAGGAGAGTTTACAGCTGCTGGTAAAACACCAGGTGTAGATTATTACTGTGCTGCAACTCCATCTAACAATGGATACCTATATAACGTAGATAGTTTTATATTCTATAAATCAAGTGATCCTGACAAACAAGCTGGTCAAAAATTATTAGCTAAACTAATGATGGGTAAAAACTTTCAAAAAGTTTTTAACTTATACAAAGGTTCAATTCCAGCTCGTCTAGACGTATCTATGGATGAATTTGACAAATGTGCAAAGACATCTAATGCAGATATTAAAACTGCAGGTGCAAAAGGTGGATTAGTTCCAAGTTTTGCTCATGGTATGGCTCAAGGGAATACTATGAAAGCTGCCCTACAAGATATTATTACAGAGCACTTTAACTCTGATATGTCTTCTGTAGATGCTGCTAATGCTTTAGCTGATTCAGTTTTAGCAAATATGTAAAACAAATCTAAAAGGCCACTTTTAATTAAGTGGCCTTTTTTTCAAATCTAAAAATATTATATTCAAATGTTCAAGTGGTTAGAAAAAAATTTACCTAAAATTGTTTTAGCTCCAGCTGTAGGTTTGATTAGTTGGTTTGTTTATGGTTTTGTACTTTGGACTTTGTATATATCTTTCACGAATTCAAAAATTCTGCCAAAATATGAGTTATGGGGTGTTGGACAGTATGTTAAGCTGTGGGCTTCACGTAAATGGTTAATTTCAGTAGATAATTTACTTGTATTTACAGCGCTTTTTTTAATTTTTTGTATAGTAATTGGAATTATTCTAGCAATTTTTCTTGATCAAAAAATAAGAGCTGAGGGTGTTTTAAGAACTATTTATTTATACCCAATGGCACTCTCGTTTATTGTTACTGGAACTGCATGGAAATGGATTTTAAATCCTTCTTTAGGTATTCAAAAGATGTTTATCGACTGGGGTTTTGAAAATTTTACCTTTAATTGGCTGGTAGATAGGGAAATGGCTATATACACTATTGTAATAGCTGGAGTCTGGCAATCTGCAGGGTTTGTAATGGCTTTATTTTTGGCTGGATTAAGATCTGTTGAAGATGAAATTGTTAAAGCTGCTAAAATTGATGGAGCTGGTTTATTTACAGTATATTGGAAAATTCTTATTCCCATGATGAGACCAGTTTTCTTTACAAGTTTTGTAATATTGGTCCATATATCGATAAAAAGTTATGATTTAATAGTAGCTCTTACTCAAGGAGGGCCAGGTATTTCAACAACCATGCCAGCTTTATTTATGACGCAAGCTGCATTTCACAAAAGTCAAGTTGGACTATCGGCTGCAAGTGCAATGATGATGTTTATGGCTGTTGCCGCAGTAATTATACCTTACTTATATTCTGAATTAAGGAGAGAAAATGCAAGCTAAAACAAGTAGCTCTAATTATAAACAACTAGAACAAAAATCTAGATACACAAATATCTTTTTAAGATGGTTTTTGTATTTTGTGTTAATACTTTTTGCTTCTTATTTCATATTTCCACTTTATGTGATGGTTGTAACTTCACTTAAAACGATGGAAGAAATTCGTCAAGGTACATTGTTGACTTGGCCAAGTGGTTTAAATTTTGATGCTTGGGCGGTTGCATGGGGTGGCAGAGGTTATGGTGCTGGAGATACTTTTCTAAAACCTTATTTTTGGAACTCACTAAAAATGGTTATTCCTGCTGTATTCTTTTCAACTTTCATTGGAGCAATGACAGGTTATGTTTTAACTAAATGGAGATTTAAAGGAGATAGCTGGGTTTTTCTATTTTTATTATTTGGTTGCTTTATACCATTTCAAGCAATTTTATTACCAATGGCAAGAACTTTGGGTGCATTAGGAATATCAAATTCAATAATTGGATTAGTTTTAGTTCACACAGTCTATGGAATTCCTTTTACAACATTATTTTTTAGAAATTATTATGTCTCTATTCCAACTGAATTAGTTAAAGCTGCAAGAATAGATGGTGCTGGATTTTTCAAAATTTTTTTTAAAATACTGTTACCTATATCTGCACCAATTATTGTTGTAACCGTAATTTGGCAATTTACACAAATATGGAATGATTTTTTATTTGGATCTACTTTTTCATTTGGAGAAGCCGCACCAATTCAAGTCGCATTAAATAATATGGTTTTATCAAGTACTAGTGTTAAAGAGTATAATGTTGATATGGCATCTGCAATTATTGCAGGTATCCCAACACTTATAGTTTATGTTTTGGCAGGCAAATATTTTATTAGAGGATTAACTTCAGGAGCAGTGAAAGGATAAGAATGAAAACATTAAAAATTGAAGAATTATCAAAAAATTTTGGAACAACAGAAGTTCTTAAAAAAATTAATTTAGAAATAGATGAAGGAAATTTTTTAGTATTATTGGGGCCTTCTGGATGTGGAAAATCCACTTTATTAAATATAATTGCTGGTCTTGAGACTATCAATGAAGGTAATGTTTTTATTGATGACTATAATGTAAGCAAAGTAGAGCCTAAAGACAGAAACATAGCAATGGTTTTTCAATCTTATGCCTTATATCCATCAATGAATGTTAAAGAAAATATGGTTTTTGGACTAAAACAGGCAAAAACATCAAAAGAAAAAATAGAAGAACAATTAACAAAAGTCTCATCATTTTTACAAGTAGATGAATTACTTAATAGAAAACCCTCTCAATTGTCAGGTGGTCAAAGACAACGTGTTGCAATAGGTAGGGCTCTTGTGAGAGAACCCAGAATCTTTTTGTTTGATGAACCTTTGTCAAATTTGGATGCAAAACTTAGAGTTGAGATGAGAAGAGAAATTAAAAAACTTCACCAAAAATTAAAAACTACGGTTGTTTATGTAACACATGATCAAACAGAAGCTATGAGTTTAGGAACAAAAATTGCCATAATGAATCATGGTGTAATTCAGCAAAATGAGTCACCTGAAATTATTTACAATAAACCAAGCAATACTTTTGTGGCTGATTTTATTGGGTCTCCTTCAATGAACTTAATTAAAGGTAAGTTAAATGAAAATTCAGATAAAATTTCCTTTACTGCTGAAGGAGCGAATTTTGATATCCCAATTAATAGTTATGATTTTAATAATACTTCTGAATTAAATAATAAAGAGGTATATTTTGGAATTAGACCAGAACATATATATTTTAAAAAATCTAATGAAGGTGATTTTGAAGTAAATTTAAGAGCTGATTTAAGTGAATACATTGGTCATGAACAAATAATGACTTTTGATTTAGCAAATCAAGAACTTTTAGCAAAATTTCCATCAACAATAAAAATTGAATTAAATAAAGAAACAAAATTATATTTTGATTTAACTCAAGTTTCACTATTTGACTCAATTACACAAGAAAGGTTATAATTTTGAAAGTAAAATATTCAGATTTAAAAAATAAGAGAGTTTTTATTACTGGTGGAGGATCAGGAATTGGTGCTTCAATTGTTGAGCATTTCTGTGAACAAGGAAGTGAAGTTTATTTTGTTGATATCAATATAAAAGAGACAAGTAGATTATTAAAAAAGATAAAAAAAAATAAATTTAGAATGCCAAACTTTATTGAGTGTAATTTGCTAGATATCAATAAATTAGAAAAAATAATAAAAAAAATTATTTCAACTAAAGGACCCATTCATGCTTTAGTTAATAGTGCAGCTAATGATGATAGACATACAACTGATCAAGTTGACGAAAAATATTGGGAAAATAGAATGGCAATAAATTTGAAACATTATTTTTTTGCAGCAAAAGCTGTTGTTAAAGCAATGAAAAAAATAAAATCAGGATCAATAGTAAATTTAAGCTCTGTTTCATGGATGTTAGGTGAAGGAGATAAAGTAGTTTATGAAACAGCAAAATCTGCTGTAGTAGGTTTAACAAGATCTTTCGCACAAGAGTACGGCAAATATAATATTCGAACAAATTCAGTAGTACCCGGATCTATTGCTACAGAAAGACAAATAAAGCACTGGTTAACACCTAAGTACAAAAAGCTTATTTTAGACAGCCAGGCTATAAAAAGACAGCTAAAACCTAATGATGTTGCTCAAATGGTAATGTTTTTAGCCTCAGACCAATCTTCAGGATGCACTAAACAAAGCTTTATTGTTGATGGTGGTATAACTTGATCTAGGTGAAAGTTGAAAGTTCAATAATTCAAAATAAATTTCTTAGAGTTCAAACTCTTAATTACGGAGCTAGTCTATTTGAAGTTTTTCATAAAGATAAAAAGATAAATTTAATTTTAAATTTAGGATCTAAACAAAACTATCGATATAAACATGCAAGTGTTGGATCAACTTGCGGAAGGTATGCAGGTAGAATTTCTAATTCAAAATTTAGAATTGCCAAAAAACAATATATTTTAAATTCTAATGAAGGAAACAATACTCTTCACGGAGGTAAAATTGGTTTTTCAAAACTTCCATGGATAAAATTAAAACAAACTAAAGATCAAATTGTATATCAAATTCATTCAGTAGATAATGACCAAGGTTTTCCTGGAAATTTAATTGTTAATTGTACTTATCAATTAAAAAAAAAGTTTTTGATTATAAAATATGAATACAAATCTAATAAAAAAACTCATGTTAATTTAACAAATCATAGTTATTGGAATTTAGAAAAAATAAAAAAAAATATGATTTATAATCATGAGTTAAGATTAAATTCAAACAAGTATCTTCAAATAGATAAAGATTTAATTCCGACAGGAAAAACCAAAAGGGTTAAAAATTCAATTTATGATTTTTTAAAATTTCAAAATCTTGGAAAAAAATTAAATTTTTTTAAAAATAAAAAAATAGACCTCAAACTCAAAGGCTTTGATACTACTTATATTGTAAAGAAAAATTCTAGAAATTTCGTTGGATCTTTAAAAAATAAAAATAGCAATATCCAAGTTAATTTTTTTTCAAATTTACCTGGAGTCCAGCTTTATTCAGCACAAAATTTAAATTACAAAAAAAAATTATTTCCATATCATGGCATATGTTTAGAAACACAGTATTTTCCTGATACTCCTAATAAAAAAAATTTTCCAAGCACTTTAATTAAAGCGAATAAAAGGTATACATGCTTTACAAAAATTAAAATTTATTAATCTATGAGTAAAAAAATAAATATTTCTATTGTTGGGACAGGATTAATGGGGTTGCAGCATATAAAAGCTATTTCTAAATCAAAAAAAACTAATCTTCACTCAATAGTAGATATTACCAATAACGCTAAAAATTTATCAAAAAAATATAAAATTCCTTTGTATTCAAATGTTAATGAACTTTTAAAATCAAAAAACTTAGATGCAGTAATCGTTGCGACACCAAATCAATTACATGAAAAGCATACAGTTAGCTTTTTAAAGAATAAAATCCCAGTTTTATTAGAAAAACCTATCTCTGATAATATTAATTCAGCAAAAAAAATTATTAGTAGTTCTAATAAAAACAAAACTCCATTATTGATCGGATATCATCGAAGACACAATTCAATAGTCTCTAAAGCAAAAGGTATTATAAATAAGGGTAAATTGGGAAATATTGTATCAGCAAACGTTTTATGTTGGCTTTACAAGCACAAAGCTTATTACAAAGAAAAATGGAGAGTTAACAAAGGTGGTGGTCCTTTAGGTATAAATCTAGTTCATGATATTGATATGATTTGTTATTTATTGGGACCAATAAAATATGTGCAAGCTTTTACAACTAATAAAACTAGAAAATTTTCAGTAGAAGATACAGCTACAATTAGCTTAATTTTTAATTCAGGGGCACTTTGTACTTTAAATTTATCAGATACGATAGTTGCACCATGGAGTTATGAGTTAACGGCTGGAGAAAACCCAGCTTACCCCATAACAAATCAATCTGCCTATATGATTGGGGGCACCAAAGGATCGTTACAATTTCCAAATTTAAAATATTGGTTTTATAAAAAAGAAAGAAGTTGGTGGAACAAAATATTTGTTAATGAAGATAAAAATAAAAAAGATGACAATACATTAGTAAATCAAATTGATCATTTTGCAGACGTAGTCTCAAAAAAAGTTAAACCAAAAGTAAATGGTAACGATGGATTAATCTCTCTTAAAATTTTTGCGGCAATTACAAAAAGTGCAAAGCTTGGAAAAAAAATTAGACTTTAACTTTATCCTTGTTGCCTTCAGTACGAATAAATAATAGCCCAAATATAATAATTCCAATTACACCTATAATTTTATTATAATCAAAAGGTACACCAAAAATTAAAAAATTAACAATCGTAGACCAAATTAATTGTGAATATTGAAAATTTGTAACAAATGATAAGTTAGATAACTGTATTGCATAAATTATTAATGAATGACTCACAAATCCTGCTGCACCAAGTAATGCTAAATAAAGCCAATAAATATTTTTTTCTAATGGCACCCAATTGAAAGATATAAAAATACTAAAAATAATTGCTCCTAAAATTGAAGTATAAAATATTGATGCAAAAGGTTCGTTGTCAGTTGATACTACTTTTGTAAAAAATTGATAAAGTGCCCAACATATAGGCGGCACAATCGGAAAAATTAAGTCAATACTAAATATTTTCATACTTGGTCCCAAAGAGTAGATAATTGAACCAAAGCTTAGAAGCATCAACATTATTCCCTTAAAAGATAAAATATCTTTTAAAAAATATGCAGATAGCAACGAAACTATTAAGGGTGCAGAAAAGAAAACAACATATATATCTACTAGGTCAAATTTTTGTAAAGAATAAAACATGAACGTTGTAGCTGTCACCATCAATAATGATCTTACTATTTGAAGTTTGAAATTTTTTTTTAAATTTACTTTTGGTTTAAAAATTAAAAAAAATATAATCAGAGACAATAGATGAAAAAAAAATCTACCCCAAATTGCTTGTGTAACTGGCATTACAGTACCAAGATATTTTGCCGTAGAGTCCATACAAACAAACATGAAAAAACCACCAGCAGCTAATAAAATTACGTTAATTAAAGGGGTTTGTTTAGGCACAATGGAGATCTTTGTTACATTACTACGCCTACTTGCCAAGGATTAAATTCCTCGTCACCGTAGCCGTTGATCTCACTTTTTGATTTATTCCCTGATGCTGTGTTTACTATTAATTCAAATATTTTTTGTCCTACTTCTTCTATTTTTTCTTCACCTTCAGCAATCGTTCCACAATTGATGTCCATATCCTCTGACATTTTTTCATACATTGCTGAATTAGTTGAGAGCTTTAAACTTGGAACTGGTTTACATCCAAAACAAGATCCTCTACCTGTTGTAAAGCAAATTACATTTGCACCTGATGCTACTTGACCTGTTACTGATACTGGATCATAACCTGGTGAATCCATAAAGTTAAAACCTTTATTTTTTAAAGGCTCTGCATACATTAAGACATCTTGAAGTATAGAGTTACCTCCTTTAGCAACAGCTCCTAAAGATTTTTCTAAAATAGTAGTTAAACCTCCTTTTTTATTTCCAGGTGCAGGATTATTATCCATCGAACTGTTATTAATTGAAGTATAATTTTTCCACCATTCAATCCTCTTTATTAATTTATCTGCTGTTTCTTGGGAGTTAGCTCTATTAATCAATAAGTGTTCAGCTCCATATATTTCAGGTGTCTCAGATAATATTGAACTTCCTCCTTTTTTAACCAAAAGATCTGCCGCAACACCCAAAGCTGGATTTGCTGTAATTCCAGAATATCCATCAGATCCTCCACATTGTAAAGCAAGTGTTAAATGATTTACTGATTGAGATGTTCTTTCAACTTTATTTGCTTCAGTTAGCAAATTTTTAATTTGAGATAATACTTTTTCAACAATCTTTTTTGTTCCGCCTTCATCTTGAATAGTTAAAAAATGAATTCTATTATGTTTTTTTAAAGACTCGTCAAACAAACTTACTTGTGCACACTCACATCCTAAACCTATTACAAAAACATGTGAAAAGTTTGGATGATTTTTAAATCCATCAATTGTTCTTTGAAAGATTTGCATACCTTCACTCTCTGTATTCATTCCACATCCAGTAGAGTGAGTAATAGGAACTATGCCATCAATATTTGGATAATCTTTTAAAATATTTGAGTATTTAATTCTTTCTACAATCATTTTGGTTACTGTTGCAGAACAATTAACAGTACTTACAATTCCAATATAATTTCTAGTGGCTACATCACCATTGTCTCTTAAAATACCATTAAAAAAAGTATCTGCTTTTTCATTAATAACATTTTTTTTATCAGTTACTTTAAAATCTCTTTTAAATTCTCTAAATTCTAGATTATGTGAATGAACATGTTCACCTGGTTTTATATTATCTAAGGCAAAACCAATTATTTGATCATATTTTATTATTGGGTCACCTTTGTTTATAGATTTTAAGCAAACTTTATGACCAAATGGAATTGGATCTATTGTGCTGATATCATGTCCTTCTATTTTAGTTTTTTCAGGAATTATAAATTGACTTACACCCACATTGTCATTTTGGTTTAAAACTATTAGATTATTCACAAATTTATTATATAAATATTATTTTAAACAAGCCATAATAATTTTATTACATTGTTACTATGAAAAAAAAGAATTTAAGAAGTCAACAGTGGTTTGATAACCCAAAAGATCCAGAACAAACTGCTATATATCTAGAGCGCTATCTTAATTATGGATTAACAAGAAAAGAGCTTCAATCAGGTAATCCTATCATTGGTATAGCTCAATCAGGAAGTGATTTAACACCCTGCAATAGACATTTTCAGTCTTTAAGTAAAAGAATTAAGGATGGAATAAGAAGAGCAGGTGGTATTCCAATGGAGTTTCCTACCCATCCAATTCAAGAAACGGGAAAAAGACCAACTGCAATGTTAGATAGAAATTTATCTTATCTATCTTTAGTTGAGGTGCTTTATGGATATCCAATCGATGGAGTAATTTTAACAACAGGTTGTGATAAGACTACACCAGCAGCTTTAATGGCAGCAGCAACTGTAAACATTCCAGCAATTGTTTTATCAGGCGGACCAATGTTAGATGGAGTTTACAAAGGTAAATTATCTGGATCAGGAACTGTTATATGGGAAGCAAGAAGATTGTTATCAAAAGGAAAAATTAATTATGATGAGTTTATGGATATGGTATCCGCTTCTGCTCCAAGCATAGGTCATTGCAATACAATGGGAACAGCTTCTTCAATGAATTCAGTAGCTGAAGCTTTAGGAATGTCTTTGACAGGATGTGCAGTGATACCTGCGCCCTACAGAGAAAGAGAACAAATTTCTTTTGAAACAGGAAAAAGAATTGTTGGAATGGTTCACGAAGATTTAAAGCCTTCTAAAATTATGACACGTAAAGCATTTGAAAACGCAGTTGTAGTTGCAAGTGCAATAGGAGCCTCAAGCAACTGTACAACGCATTTAATCGCTATCGCAAAACATATGGGAATTAAATTTGATTTATCTAATTGGCAAAAATTAGGACATGCAATTCCATTGCTTGCCAACTGTCAGCCAGCTGGTGAATATTTAATGGAAAGTTTTTATAGAGCCGGTGGAATTCCTGCTGTTATGAAAGAATTGATGAAACATAAAAAAATTCATACCAATATAATGACAGTGTCTGGAAAAAATGTTGGTCAAAATTTAAAAAGAAAAATAGAAGTTGATAGAAGTGTAATCAAAACTTTCAAAGAATGCTTAACAGAAAAAGCAGGATTTTTAGTTATGAAAAGTAATTTCTTTTCGACAGCAGTTATGAAAACTTCTGTTATAAGTAAAGAATTTAGAAAAAGATTTCTGTCAGATCCTAAAAAACCTAATGTTTTTACTGGTAAAGCTGTAGTATTTGAAGGACCAGAAGATTACCACAAAAGAATAAATAGTAAAAAATTAGAGATAGATGAAAAATCAATATTAATTATTAGAGGGTGTGGTCCAGTTGGCTATCCTGGAGCTGCAGAAGTTGTTAATATGCAGCCGCCTGATAAGTTATTAAAACAAGGGATTAATGCATTACCGACGCTAGGAGATGGAAGACAAAGTGGTACTTCAGAAAGCCCATCTATTCTTCACGTGTCACCAGAATCTGCTGTAGGTGGTGATTTAGCTATTGTTAGAACTGGAGATAAAATGACAATTGATCTTAATAAAAGAAGAGTGGATTTGTTAATTTCACAATTAGAATTTAAAAAAAGAAGAAAGAAAAAGAAGCTTTTAAAAATTGACAACCAAACACCATGGCAAGAAATTTTTAGAAATTCAGTTGGTCAACTCGAAGATGGAGCTTGCATTAATACTAGATCTCAGTATTTAGATGTTGCAACAAAAAAGGGTATACCAAGAAATTCTCATTAACATGAAACCTAAAATATTAGTTACTAGAAAATTATCAGACGGAGCGGAAGAAAAATTAAAGAATTTTTTTGAAGTAACCTTGAATCTTAATGATGAACCAATCGCAAATGATGATCTTATCAAGATGGCTAATGAGTATGATGGATTTATTTCAACAGGGTTTGATAAAATTGGTGAAGATTTTTTTAAAAATTTAAATGGTAAATTAAAAATTATTGCTCAAGTTGGAGTAGGCTATGATAATATTTCAGTAAAGTCTGCCAAGGATAAAAATATTAAAGTTACAAATACACCTAATGTTTTAAATGAAGCGGTTGCTGAAACAACTATACTTTTGATTTTGGCTGCATCAAGAAGGATAGGTGAAGCTTATAATCTAGTAAGATCTGGTAATTGGAAAAATCAAAAACCTGATTTAACTAAATTTATGATTGGTAATTCTGTTACAGGAAAAACTCTTGGTATAATAGGAATGGGACGTATTGGAAGAATGGCAGCCAAATGTGCAAAAGCATTTGGAATGAAAATAATTTATTATAATAGAAACAAGCTTTCAGAAGATTTAGAAGATGGTGCAAAATATTACCAAGATATCAAGTCAATGATGCCTGATTGTGATTTTGTAAGTGTACACACGCCAGCAACATCTGAAACTAAACATATCTTAAATTCTTCTACAATTTCTTTACTACCTAAACATGCGGTAGTAATTAATACCTCAAGAGGATCAACTATTGATGATGATGCATTAATAGATGCACTGCAAAATAATAAAATTTACGCTGCTGGATTAGATGTTTTTAATAATGAACCTGATCTTGATGAAAGATATATGAAATTAGATAATTGTTTTGTTTTGCCTCATGTTGGAAGCGCTACTCACGAAACTCGTTTAGCAATGAGCATGATGGCAGTTGATAATATCTGTAATTATTTTGAAAATAAGCCGCTTATTTCTGAAGTAGTATAATACAACTGTTAGTTGTTTATTTAGTTAATATATATAATTTCTATACATATTTATTCCGCCTTTTGTTTGAAATTAAAAATCATTTATGATTAAGTTCCAATATTAAAAAACATAAACGAGAGGAAGATAATGTTTAAATTAATAACAAAAACTATAGCTACAGTAGCTATTGTTTCAGTTGCTTTATTTGGCTCTGCTAACGCAAAGACTTTAAAGATTGAAACTCACTTTACTGCTAGTTCACCAAATGGTGAAGTTGCAGCTCAATTCGCTAAAAACGTTGAAATGTTTTCTGGTGGAAGCTTAAAAGTACAAATGTTTTATTCATCTTCAGTAACAGGAAAATCTGCTGAAGTATTTAATTCTGCACAAACTGGAATTATTGACTGTGATATGACTGGTGCTGGTTACCAAACTGGTAAAAATGCTGCATTCCAATTTGCAGGTGATGTAATGGGTGGATACGATAACCCTTATCAACAATATGATTTCTTAAAGTTCCCTGGAGCTCAAGATGCTGTTGATGCACTTTACAACAAATATGGAATGACTCTTATTGGTTGGTGGATACCTGGACATGAGTCTTTAATATCTAGTAAACCTATTCCAGATGTTGCATCTATCAAAGACTTTAAATTTAGATCACCTCCAGGAATGGAAAGTATGATCTTTACAGCACTAGGTGCTAAACCAATCGTAATGGATTTTGGTGAAGTTCCTACTGCTTTACAAACTGGTCTAATTGATGGTGCTGACTATTCTTCTTTAGCTACTAACTATGCAGGTGGACACTATGAGCAAAACAGATATGCCACATATCCAGGTTTTCACTCTATGCCAGCTGACCATTTAGCTTGTAATACTAAAGTATGGAATAAACTAAAACCTCATGAAAGAGGAGCAATGAAAGCAGGAATAGAAATTGCTGGAAGAACTATCACTAGCTTAGTTGAGAGAAAAAATGCAGAAGCAGTAAAAGCTTTACTTGCTGACGGTGTTACTCTTCATGACTGGTCTAGAGAAGATAGACTTAAGTTCAGAAATGCTGCACTTGGTGCTTGGGAAGAATGGAAGAAAAAATCTCCTGAGGCTGCTGCTCTTATAGATATACACACAGCTTACATGAAAGCTAACGGTATCCTATAATTAAAAGTAAATAATAAAATCTTGAAGGGCCTGAAAAGGCCCTTCTTTTTAATTCAAAACTTATAAACTTATGCTTGATAAACAGTTACAAGAGCAAAATGAAAAAGTTGCAAGCAAAGATGATTTCCCAATAAATTGGGTTGATAGAATTTCTTTATTTTTAAGTCATACGATTAAATATTTAATCCCCATAATAGTACTTGTAATGATGTACGAAATTTTTATGAGGTATATAGTGTTTAAACCAACTTTGTGGGCTAACGAACTATGTTTATGGTTGGCTGGTATTTGTTATTTAGTTGGAGGAATATATGCAACAAGATTAAGAAGTCATATTAGAATAGTATTATTATATGATTATGTCAGTAGACCGACACAGAGAATTTTTGACTTAATTAGTACGATAGTTATTGTTCTTTTTGCAGCTGCTGTAATTTATGGTGGTATGGAAGACGCATATAGATCATTCACCACTTGGGAAAGATTTGCAACTTATTGGGATCCACCAATTCCTGCTACTATGAAACCACTTACACTTATATGTGTATTTCTTATTGCTCTACAATCTGTAAATAATTTAATTATTGATTGGAAAAATCCTAAAGAAAAACAATACGACCCAGCTAAAGATTTAGAATAAAATGGAATTTGAAATAGGAACACTATCGATAATACTTATAGTTGGATTATTAGCTCTTATATCTATTGGTGTACCAATGGGTTTTGCCTCGGGTTTTATGGGGGCAGTACTCGTATTTCTTTATATTGGTGAGCATGCACTAGGTATTTTACTTTCAAGATATTATTCTCTTGTAGTTACTTATTCCTTTTTATCAGTCCCATTATTTATATTTATGGCCTCCTTACTTGAGCGCTCGAATATAGCTAGAGATCTATATGATGCTTTAAATGCGTGGCTAAGAAAAACTAGAGGTGGGGTTGGAGTGGTTACTGCAATCATGGCAACAATTATGGCTGCAATGAGTGGAATTATTGGAGGAGAAATAGTTTTATTAGGATTGATTGCTTTACCTCAGATGTTGAGATTGAAATATGATCAAGATATGTCCATTGGTATTATTTGTGCATCAGGTTCATTAGGTACAATGATACCTCCATCAATTGTTTTAATTATTTATGGATTAACAACGGAAACTTCAATTACAATGTTGTTTCAAGAAGCGATAGTTCCAGGATTGATGATTTCAGGTTTGATTATAACCTACATTCTTATTCGAACAAGGTTGCAACCACATCTTGCACCAATAAGTGATGAACCACCATTAACTCTTAAAGAAAAGATGTCATACCTTCCAGGTCTTTTGCCTCCAATTGGTATAGTAATAATTGTTTTAGGTTCAATTTATTCTGGAATAACGGGCATCACTGAAGCAGCTGGTATGGGTGTTGTCGCTACATTGATTATAATATTTGCAAGAAAAGAACTTACATTGTTTTTATTTAAAGATGCATTGGTCAGAACATTTAAAGCATCAGGAACTATTCTAACTATTACTTTTGGTGCAACAGTATTAGCAGGTGCTTACTCTCTTGCAGGTGGACCAACTTATGTAGCTGAAGCGATTTTAGCTTACGATTTAAAACCAATGTATTTAATTTTCATGATGCAAATAATGTTCTTAATAATGGGAGCGTTTATGGATTGGGTTGGAATTGTTTTATTAGCAATGCCTGTCTTTTTACCTATAGTTCTTGCTTTAGGATTTGATCCTATATGGTTTGGAATTTTATTTTGTGTAAATATGCAAGTTTCATTTTTAAGCCCACCATTTGGTCCTGCTGCTTTTTACCTAAAATCAGTTGCTCCACCGCATATATCTTTAACTGATATATTCAGAGGTTTTGCTCCATTTGTTGTTATTCAATTAATTGTTTTAGCCTGTGTAATGTTTTTTCCTGAAGCAATGACTCAAAATTTCCACGAGTTTAAACCTAAACCATGATAAAAGTTGGTTTTATTGGGATAGGCCTCATGGGCCTTCCAATGGCTAAGAATATATTAAAAGCAGGTTATAATTTAAAGGCGTTTAATAGATCACAAAATAAAGCTTTAGTATTAAAAGAATTTGGTGCAGAAATTACAACTTCAATCGATGAGGTTGTTAAAGATAGTGATGTTATAATCACAATGCTTACAGATGATATGGCAATTAATGAAGTAATGGGTAGTCAGAATTTTTTAGAAAATTTAAAATCAAGCTCTACAGTTATTGATATGAGTTCAGTTAAACCCACTACAGCAACTAAATATGGAAATAATTTAAAATCAAAAAATATTAAATATTTAGATGCACCTGTTTCTGGAGGAACTATTGGGGCAGAAGAGGCTTCATTAGCGATAATGGTTGGTGGAGAACAAGATGTTTTTAATCAATCCTATGATGTTTTGAAGACCATGGGAAATCCAACTTTAGTAGGACCAGTGGGAAGTGGACAAGTTTCTAAATTGGCAAATCAAATTATAGTTGGGTTAACTATTGGGGCGGTTGCGGAAGCTATAACTCTTTGTGAAAAATCAGGAGCTAATCCAGATAAAATGATCAAAGCCTTATCAGGTGGTTGGGCAGATAGTAAAATTCTTCAAACACATGGTAAGAGAATGATTGATAAAGATTTTACTCCAAAAGGTAGAACTTCAGTTCATTTAAAAGATATGAATAACATTTTAGAGTGTGCTAATAGCCATAATACTCATTTACCTATTTCAAATTTAGTTAAAGAAATGTATAAAACTCTTGTTGAAAATGGACATGGAGAAACAGATCATAGTTCTCTTTATAAAGAAATTGAAAGGATGAATAAAAAATGAGCGGTAGATTAGAAGGTAAAAAAATCATAGTAACAGCAGCAGGTCAGGGCATTGGAAAAGCAACTGCAATTGCTTTTCATAACGAAGGGGCAAGTGTTACAGCAACAGATTTAAATGATAAAACCTTAGCTGATTTAAATAAAGAATATCCTAATATTAATATTAAAACATTAGACTCAACAGATAATAATGCAATTTTAGAATTTGTAAAAACTTTAGACAAAGTTGACGTATTATTTAATGCAGTAGGTTTTGTTCATCATGGTACTATACTTGATTGTGAAGAAAAAGACTGGGACTTCTCATTTGATGTAAACATTAAAGCTATGTATTTTATGTGTAAAGCAATCATACCTTTAATGGTTAAACAAAATGGTGGAAGTATAATTAATATTTCTTCAATAGCTTCAAGTTTAAAAGGTTTGCCAAATAGATTTGTTTATGGAGCATCCAAAGCGGCTATTATTGGTTTAACAAAATCAATTGCCTCAGATTTTGTTAAACAAAATATTAGATGTAATTCTATTGCACCGGGTACAGTTTTTTCACCATCTTGGCAAGATAGAGTTAATCAAAGCCCTGATCCAGTACAGGCTAAAAAAGATTTCATTGCAAGACAACCTATGGGAAGATTAGGCACTGCAGAAGAAATAGCTGCTATGGCAATTTATTTGGCAGGAGACGAATCTACATTTACAACTGGAAATACTTTTTCAGTTGATGGTGGAATGACAATTTAATTAATTAAAAAAAGGAGATATATGAAATTATTAAGAGTAGGAACAAAAGGAAATGAAAAACCAGCAGTATTAGATAAAGATGGTAAAATTAGAGATATTAGTTCTCATATAAGTGATTTAAACCCTGAAAATGTAAATTTTGAAACTATAACAAAATTACAAAGTGCTGATTTATCATCACTTCCAGAATTATCTTCAAGTGAAAGAGTAGGTTCGTGTGTTACAAAACCAGGCAAATTCGTAGCAATAGGATTAAATTATTCTGACCATGCTGCTGAAACTGGAGCAGAAGTTCCATCAGAACCTATAATGTTTATGAAGGCAACTAGCTGCATAACTGGTCCTAATGATGATGTTGAAATAGTATCGGGATCTAAAAAATTAGATTGGGAAGTTGAACTTGGGATTGTGATTGGAAAAGAAACAAAACATATTTCAGAAGATAAAGCTCAAGATCATATTTTAGGATATTGTTTAGTTAATGATGTTAGTGAAAGAGAGTGGCAAATTGAAAAAATGGGTCAATGGGTAAAAGGAAAATCTCATGATACTTACGGACCTATTGGACCATATCTAGTTACAAAAGATGAAATATCAGACATCAATAATTTAAAGATGAGTTTAGATGTCAATGGTAACAGAATGCAAACAGGTAATACAAGTACAATGATTTTTAATGTAAATGTGATTGTATCTTATGTAAGTAAATTTATGTCGTTACAACCTGGTGATATTATTACTACCGGAACACCTCCAGGTGTTGGAATGGGAATGAAGCCGCAGCAATTTTTGAAAGCTGGAGATATGATGAAATTATCAATAGAAAACTTGGGTGAGCAAAACTCGAAAGTAGTTGCGATATAATAGATTGTGAAAATAACTTCTATTAAAAGTCATGTACTTAAATATGAGTTAGAAAAAGAATTAGGGTATTCGCAACAATATTATAAACATAGAACTGCCCATCTTGTTGAAGTTAAAACTGATGAAGGTATTACAGGTTGGGGTGAATGTTTTGGTCCTGGTAACATTGCCTTAGCTAATAAGTTTATCGTTGAAAAAGTTATTCAGCCATTAATCATTGGAGAAGATCCTTTGAATAAAGAACATATTTGGCATAAAGTTTATAATCTTTTAAGAGATAGTGGTCAAAAAGGAATGCCGATTCAGGCACTGTCCGGTGTTGATATTGCATTATGGGATATCTTAGGAAAAAAGACCAAAACTCCTCTCTACCAATTAATTGGGGGAAAGTGCAATGAACAAGTTCCAGTTTATGGCTATGGAATGATGCTGCAAAAAAAATCTACCTCAGAATTAATTGATTTATTTAAAGAAGAAGCAAGCCAAATTAAGTCTAAAAATTTTAAAGCTATGAAAATGAAGATTGGATTAGGACCAGTTGAAGACCTAAAGTTAGTTAGAGCAGTAAGAGAGGTTGTTGGAAAAGATTTTAGATTAATGGTTGATGCAAATCATGCTTATACATTAAATGACGCATTGTATGTGGGACGAGGTTTAGATGAGCTTGATATATTTTGGTTTGAGGAACCCGTAGCACCTGAAGATTATGATGGTTATAGAGATTTAAAGAAAAAAATTAATACAAATATTGCAGGAGGAGAAGCTGAGTTTACAAAGTACGGATGGAATGAACTTATTAAAGGCAAATGTATTGATATAGCTCAACCAGAAGTTTGTGGATTAGGTGGAATTACCGAGTATTTAAAAGTATCAGCTATAGCACAAGCAAACTTTATTCCAGTTGTAAACCATGTCTGGGGGTCTGCTGTGAGTATTGCAACTAACTTACACTTGTTAACAGCCCAACCTGATATGCCAGGAGGTTTATTTCCATCAAAAACAATGTTGGAATTTGATACAACAGAAAAAAATATTTTTATTACTGATCTCCCTACTGAAAGTTTTTCAATTTTAGAACAAGTTAAGGAAAATAATGGATATGCTTCTGTATCGGATAATCCTGGAATAGGTATTACACCTAATCATGATTTTATTAAGGAATTTGAAGTAAATGAATAAAATTAAAACAACAGAACCAAAAGTCCTTTGGAAATTAAGATGCAAACTTGGAGAAGGAACTTTGTGGGTTAAAGAGCATAATTCAATATATTTTGTAGACATAAAGAAAAAGAAATTTTTCTCATTAAATATTAAAAACAAAAAAAAGAAGATTTATAAAGTAAATAAAGAAATTGGCTTTCTTGCACATATACAAGGATATATTTTTATTTTAGGACTTCAGGGAGAGCTAAGAATTCTAAATATTAAAACTAAAAAAGTAATAAAAAAAATAGCAATAGAGAAAAATATTAAATTAAACAGAATTAATGATGGAAAAACTGATCCAAACGGAAATCTTTGGTTTGGAACTATGGATAATTTAGAAAGAAAAATTGAAAAAGGCTCTTTGTATAAATTAGATAAAAATTTATTATTAACCAAAGTGGATACGAATTATAGAATTACAAATGGCCCAGCTTTTATTGATCAATATAATTTTTATCATACTGATAGTCCAAAAAAGAAAATTTATAAAATCAAAATTAATAAAGATAACAAAATAATTAATAAGAAAATATTTAAGAAATTATCACCTGAAGATGGGTCCCCAGATGGAATGACTTTAGATAAATATAAAAATTTGTGGGTAGCTCACTTTAATGGAGCGCGAGTTTCAGTTTTTAATAAAAATGCTAAATTAATACATAAAATTAATTTACCTGCTCAAAATGTAACTAATTGTGCATTTGGTGGACAATATAACAATGAACTTTTTATTACATCAGCAACTAAGGGTATGA
>QCGY01000014.1 GCA_003279715.1 Pelagibacteraceae bacterium AG-390-D18 | reverse complement strand
TTATGTTTGATGACAGCTCAAATTGCAAATGGTGGTTATTCAATACAGCCAAAAATTATTGTTAATAACAATCCATTAAATTTCAATGAAATTAAAAAATCTATTAAAGAACAAAATTTACCAAATATAAATACTAAATTAGTTAAAAACCCAAAAAATTTAAGAATAATTCAAGAAGCCATGTTTAGTTCCACTAACGAAATTAGGGGAACTTCATATAAATCAAGAATTGATGATAAAAAATATCAATTTGCTGGAAAAACGGGCACAGCTCAAGTTAAAAGAATTAGTAAAAGAGAAAGGGAGCTTGATCTTAAAATTGAACAAATTCCATATAATGACAGAGATCATGCTTTGTACATTGCATATGGTCCATATGTTAATCCAAGATATGCATTAAGTATAATTGTAGAGCATGGAGGATCAGGCAGTAAGGCTGCAGCACCAATAGCTAAAGAACTTTTCAAATTGATAATTGATAGAGAGAAATTAAGAGACAAACAGCCAAATTTTGAAAAAATAGATATTTAGATGTTTCAGTATAATAAATTAAATTCAGAATTATCTTTTTTTCAAAAGGTTAAAAAGTTAGATTTTATTCTAATATTTTGTATTATTTTACTTTCTGCTATTAGCTTACTAGTTATGTATTCAACAGATGGTGGAGAGATTCTATATCATACTAAAAGCCATTTTATTAAGCTTTTGACTTTTTTTTCTTTAATGATGGTAATTTCTTTTTTTAATATAAAGCTTTGGCATATTACCTCTTACTTTATTTATTTTATCATCATTCTTCTTTTAATTTGGGTATCTATTTTTGGAATAAAAGTTTCAGGATCTCAAAGATGGATAAATTTATATTTTATAGTTCTTCAGCCTTCAGAACTTATGAAGATAGGTATAATCTTATGTCTTGCTAAATATTACCATAGATTAAAAATTGAAAATGTAAATTCTTTTACAACTATTATTATCTCTTTATCAATAATCATAGTTCCAATTATTTTAGTTCTATCTCAACCTGACCTTGGAACATCAATCTTAATAGCTTTGAGTGGGTTAATAGTTCTTTGGTTGGGCGGTGTAAAAATAAAATATTTTTTTATTTCATTGATTGGTTTTTTGATTTCACTTCCTTTTATTATTTCTTTTTTGAAACCATATCAAAAGATGAGAATTTTAACATTTTTAGATCCTGATAGAGATCCATTAGGTGCAGGATATCAAATTATCCAATCTAAGATTGCAATTGGATCAGGTGGAATAACTGGCAAAGGATTTTTGAAAGGAACACAAAGTTATTTAGAATTTTTACCCGAAAAACATACAGACTTTATTTTTACTTTGTTTTCTGAGGAATTTGGTTTTGTTGGATCTATTTGTCTTTTGTTAATTTATTCAATAATTATTATTAGAATTATTAGAATAGGAGCTATTTCCAGAAGTAATTTTTCAAAGCTTTTTTGTTTTGGATTTGCTTTTGCAATTTTTGTTTATATTGTGGTAAATTTGTCAATGGTATTAGGTTTATTGCCTATAGTTGGATCACCACTACCAATTTTGTCCTTTGGTGGATCATCGTTACTAGCAACTATGATCGGTTTTGGAATAGTTTTGAGTGCAAAAATAAATCACAAGCAAATGATTGCATAACTATCTGCTAGTTAATTAGTGTATATTTTGTCACTACCAAATATCTAATTTTTAACTATAAAAAGTTTCTGTGAATAAAAATATTAAACTTGGAATTTTAGGAGCTGGAATACAAGGTGTATCGAACGCTTTATTTTTACAAAAAAAAGGTTTCAATGTAACTATCTTTGATCGTGATAACCCTGGTGCACAAGCTGCATCGTATGGAAACGCAGGTCATTTCTCTCCATATGCTTCTGTTCCCCTTAATAGACCAGATATTCTCTTAGATATTCCTGCAATGTTATTAAGTTCTTCAGGCCCTCTTGCTTTAAAATGGAATTACGTCCCTAAAATGATTCCATGGTTTATAAAATTTATTAAGAATTCGACTACAAAAAATATGATGCATACTGCAAAAAATATGCATCAAATTTTAGACTTAGCATTACCAGCTTATGATGAATTATTTGATGAAATTGATTTAGAA
Source organism: Pelagibacteraceae bacterium AG-390-D18 (assembly GCA_003279715.1). Classification (GTDB taxonomy): domain Bacteria; phylum Pseudomonadota; class Alphaproteobacteria; order Pelagibacterales; family Pelagibacteraceae; genus Pelagibacter. Next base: position 34,155 of record QCGY01000014.1, on the reverse strand, counting down.
GGTTTAGTTGAAAATAAAGGAATATTATATATTTGGAACGACCAAGACCTAAAAAGTAGAGAACTGGAAATTAAAATTAGAGATGAATTAGGTGTTAAACAACAATTAGTCAATAAATCAGAAATCCATGATCTTGAACCACATATCAAACCCTTTTATCATGCAGGAGTTTACTATCCATACGCAAGACACGCAAGAAACCCAAAAAAAATTCTATTAAAACTTTTTGATTTGTTTTTGAAAAAAGGTGGAAAGTTTAACAAAGTAAATATTAAAGATATTAATTTTGATGAAGAAAGGCCAGTTTTTAAAACTGAAAATCAAAGTTTTATTTTTGATAAAGCTGTAATTGCTTGTGGTGCTTTTTCTAAAAAGTTAACAGACAATTTGGGTGAAAAAATACCATTAGATACTGAAAGAGGCTATCATGTTCATTTTAAAGGATGTGATCATTTGTTAAGTAGACCAGTAATATTTTCAAATCGTGGATTTGGGATTACTCCAATGGAACAAGGTTTAAGAGTAGTAGGTACTGTTGAATTTGGAGGCTTAAATAACCCTTTGTCAAAATCAAGAGTTAAAAATTTAATTGATAATGCTAAATATATGCTTGGTGAATTACCTGAACACGAAGACGAGTGGTTAGGCTTTAGACCATCTTTACCAGATTTTTTGCCAGTTATGGGCCCTTCAAAAAAACATAAAAATATTTTTTATTGTTTTGGTCACCATCATTTGGGATGGACATTAGGTCCAATATCTGGAAAGATTGTGGCAGGAATGATTGCAAAAGAAAATACTAATTTAGATTTAAAACCTTATAGTTCATTAAGATTTAGTTAGGTGAGAAAAGAGACTAACTTTTTAGCTTATATTTTTTTATTACTAACCGTAACTTTTTGGGCAGGTAACTTTATAGTTGGTAAATTTGCAAGCCTTTACAACATTCCACCATTTTCACTAAATTTTTATCGATGGTTTTTTGCTTGGTTGATTTTAGCACCTTTCACTTTACCTGAAATTATTAGAAAAAAAGATTACATAATTAAAAATTATAAATTGTTCATAATTCTAGGAGTTACAAGTATTACAATTTTTAATTCAATTGTTTATTATTCTCTAAATTTCACACAAGTTATAAGTGGTGTTTTAATGATTTCTACAATACCAGTAATGATAATGTTTTTTTCATCACTTTTAAAAATTGAAAAAACTAATATTTTTCAAATAATAGGAGTAATACTATCATTCACTGGAGTTATCATAATTATAACTAAAGCTAACTTTGAAATTTTAAAAAATTTAGATTTTAATAAAGGTGATATTACAATGGTTGTGGCTATGTTTTCATGGGCTTTATATTCAAGTTTATTAAAAAAACAAAAATATGAAATTTCACAAATAAGTTTATTACAAGTTCTGATTACATTTGGATTAATTTTTTTGATTCCGGTTTATTTCATAGAGTATCAAATTGGCTTCAGAATTAAAATTGATACAGCATTTGTTTTAATTTTATCATACGTAGTTTTGCTTCCTGGTTTAGCTTCATTTATATTATGGATTAAAGGTATATCAATGATTGGAGCAAATCGATCTGGAGTATTTTTACATTTGATGCCTATATTCAGTGCCATAATGGCTATGGTTTTTTTTAATGAAAAATTTATGTTTTATCATATCTTAGGAGCTAGTTTCATTATTACAGGAATTTTATTGTCAAATAGGAAAATTCAAAATGCTTAAAGTTGCAATACTAGACGATTATCAAGATGTTTCACAAGAGTTTGTAGATTTAAAAAAATTATCTGGAAAATATGAATTTAAAATATTTAGTGAACCTTTTTTAGATGAAGCTGATGCTATTGAGCAGTTATCAGATTTTGAAGCATTATTAATCATGCGAGAGCGAACACCGATTACTAAAAATTTAATAGATAATCTTAATGATCTTAAATATATCATCACAAGTGGCTCAAGAAATAAAGCAATTGATTTAGAGGCTGCAAAGAAAAGAAGAATTGTAGTTTGTGGAACTGAGATTAATTTTAATCCCACATGTGAATTAACTTGGGCTTTAATTTTAGGTTTGTCAAAAAATTTAAAAACTGAAATTGATAATATGTACCAAGGTTATTGGCAAACAACTGTTGGCTTTGAATTAAAAGGTAAAATTATTGGTTTGATTGGACTTGGAAGAGTAGGTTCTCAAGTAGCAAAAATTGCTAATGCTTTTGGTATGCAAGTTATGGCTTGGAGTGAAAATTTAGATCTAAATATATGTAAAGAATTAAATGTTCTTCCATGCAGTAAAGAAGATTTAATTAAAACTTCAGATTATATTTCAATTCATGTTCAAGGTGGAGATCGCTATAAAGATTGCATTACTCTAAAAGAATTTGATCAAATGAAAAAAACTACTTTTTTGATTAATACTTCACGTGGTCCAATTGTTAACGAAGATGATTTAATAATTGCGTTATCAACTAATGTTATTATGGGAGCAGGAATTGATGTTTATGACAAAGAACCTTTACCTGAAGGTAATAAATTAAGATTTTTACCTAATGCGTTACTCACTCCTCACATTGGATATGTAACAGCGGAAAATTATAATATTTTTTATACTCAGATGATTGAAGATCTTGAGGCTTGTGCAAACGGAAAGCCCATTCGTGTTATTGAAAAGTAATGGAGCTACCAGTAGTTAATCATAAAGACTATGTTGCAAAAATTGGGGATGATCACAAATTTCCAATAAATAAATTTGGTGAACTTGCTAACTATTTACTTAATCAAAAGGTTGTAAAAAATTTTTACAATCCTACTGCCTGTTCTTTTGAAACTTTAAGTAGAGCACATTCAACAAATTATATAAATAATATAAAAAATAAGACTTTAGACAAATATGGAATAAAAAAAATTGGCTTTCCATTAGTTGATAGTGTGGTTCAAAGATCATTAGTTGCAACTGGTGGCACTGTTTTAGCATCAAAACTTGCGTTGAATTATGGAGTTGCATGTAACACAGCTGGTGGAAGTCATCATGCAAATTATGATGAAGGAGCAGGTTATTGTGTATTTAATGATGTAGCTGTAGCTGCCCATTATTTGTTAGATAGAGGTTTTGCTAATAGAATTTTAATAGTTGATTTAGATGTTCATCAAGGAAATGGAAACTCAGAAATTTTTAAGGATAATAGACATGTATTTACTTTTAGTATGCATTCAAAAACTAATTATCCTGCAAAAAAATCAATTAGTGATTTAGATGTTGAGCTAGAAGATGACCTTGAAGATGATGCTTATTTAAAGACACTTAAATTTTATATAAATACACTCAATAATGAAAACTTTGACTTTGTTTTTTATATAGCAGGTGTTGATATTCACTTTAACGATCGATTAGGAAAATTAAAAATTTCTGATGAAGGTGTAAAACAAAGAGACGAGCTAGTAATTGAAAATTTTTCTTCAAAAAAGATACCTATCTGTGGTGTTTTAGGTGGAGGATATAATAAAGATTTTAATAAATTAGTAGAATTACATTCTTTATTACATCAGTCTTGTGCTAAATTATTTTAAATTATGACTAAAAAAATTAATCCTAATCTAACTGAAGAACAAAAATCAGTTTTGTTTGATGAAGGAACTGAACTTGCTGGTACAAGCAAATTAAATCATGAAAAAAGAGAAGGAAGTTTTCATTGTGCTAATTGTGGAGAAAAATTATTTGACTCAAATACTAAATATGAAAGTGGTTCAGGTTGGCCATCTTTTTATCAATCACTTCCTGATGTATTTGAAACTAAAACTGATCATCATCTAGGTTATGCAAGAACAGAATATCATTGTAAAAAATGTGGTGGACACCATGGTCATATCTTTGATGATGGACCAAATCCAACTGGAAAAAGATATTGCAATAATGGAGTATGTCTTGTTTTTAAACCTAAGAACTAATAATAATGTTTGATGATATAGACAATCAAATTAAGTCAGCCAAAGATATATTAAAAAAAAAATCAAAAGACTATATTAAAAATTTTAATAATATTAAAAACTATATAGATATTGAAATCCAAGAAATTAAAAAATCTAAAGATTTAAACCAACCTATAATTCCTGAAATAAATTTAGATAGCATTGAGGACAATAACGAAGAATTAATTAAAAAGATAAAACAAAGAGGATGTGTAATTGTTAGGAATGTATTTAATGCACAAGTAATAAATACTCTAAATAAAGAATTAGAAGATTATATAAATATCAACGATTATTACACTGATCAAAAAAAGAAATCTGATTTAGATAAATACTTCAGTGACCTAAAATCTGGAAAACCTCAAATTTTTGGATTGTATTGGTCTAAAACACAAATAGAAATTAGACATTCTGGGCAAATGGCAAAAGTTAAAAAATGGCTTAATAATCTTTGGGTATATGAAAATGATGAATATAAGGTTTTTGATCCTAATAGAGAATTATCTTATGCTGATAGAGTAAGAAGAAGAGAGCCAGGTGATGATACGTTAGGTTTATCTCCTCATTGTGATGCAGGATCTGTTGAAAGATGGATAGATAGTTCTTATCAAAAAATTTATAAAGATATTTTTTCAGACAACTTTAGAAATTATGATCCTTTTGATGCTAAGTATAGGGATAGAGTAATTGAATTTGAATCCCCCGCAGTTGCACATGTCTTTAGAACTTTTCAAGGTTGGACTGCTTTAACTGAACAAGGTCCTAATGATGGTACTTTACAATTAATTCCGATTACAAAAGGGATGGCTTATATTTTAACTAGGGCTTTACTTGATGATGTTCCTAAAAATGAATTATGTGGTTCAAAACTTGGCAAAGCTTTGTCAGTAAACAAAGATTATCATGAATTACTTTTGAAAGGTTTAGTTTCAATTCCAAAAATGAAACCAGGAGATACAGTTTGGTGGCATCCAGATATTGTTCATGCTGTTGAGGATAAACATTTAGGAAAAAACTATTCTAATGTTGTTTACGTTGGTGCAACTCCATACTGTAAGAAAAACCTTGATTATACACTAAAACAATCAAAAAAATTTTTAGAAGGTAAGAGTCCACCTGATTTTGCGCCAGAAGATTATGAAATTAATTATAAAGGTAGAGTAAAATTAGAAAATTTAAGTTCTATAGCAAAAAAACAATTAGTTTTAGAAGATAGTAATTAATTATTTTAGAAGATCTTGCAGTTTATCTTCTTTTTCTAATGCTCTTGTTTCATCGTAACCACCAATGTGCTGATCATCAAAAAAAATTTGAGGAATAGTTCTTTTACCATTAGCTTTTTTAATCATTTCATCCATTGCACCATCAACTGTAGCAATATTAATTTCTTTATATTCAATATTATTTCTAGCTAGCAATCTTTTTGCTGCATCACAATAATTGCAAAGAGGACCTGTATAAATTGTTACCGATTTCATATATTATAAATAATCATTCTTTTTCAATTTACTAGTTATTTCTTTTCTAGAATATTCAAATTTTTTTCTATGTTTTATACTTTTTTGATTAACTCTTTTTCTCCATAATCTAAATGAAGAAGGTTTTACAGATCTCCTCATAATCCTAATTACTTCAGACTCTGTTTTACCTGTTTTTTTTTCTATCTCTTCAAAGGTAATCCTATCTGCCCAGGCAGCCCAAATAACCCAATCTGGGTCACTAACCTCTGGTTCAGGATTTTTAACTCTCGTGATAGGGGTGTGACCTTTTTTTTTCATAAATCCTTTATATTTGAAAAAAAAGATTAATGCATTTTTTTTAGAGAATGATATTATTATATTCGATAGTCCATCTTAGCCATCTTTAGCTCCCGGTTTTTTTGGACTATCTTCTATAAAATGTACCCCCTAAATTACTTTTTATTTTTACAGATAATTTTATTTTTATTTATCACTCCAGGAACTCCTAGAATTGTAATCATTTCTTATTCTATGAATTATGGGATTAAAAAATGTATCTGGACAGCATTGGGAGATGTTACTGCAAATTTTATACAGGCAACTTTAGTAATTTTTGTAATTGGATCTTTTTTTGTCGATAATCCAAATTTTTTAAATATTTTTAAATGGGTTGGAGTAACTTATATTTTATATCTTGCTTATGATCTCTATAAATCAAAACCAAAAGATATAAATTCAGATAACGTTTTATCAAAAAGTTTACTTTCTTTTTACAGAGATGGTTTTTTAGTTGCAGGCACAAGTCCAAAGGCATGGATGTTTTTTCCATTAATATTTCCCCAATTTATCGATTTTAGCGGAAATTATATTGCTCAATTTTTTATTTTGATCACAACTTATGTTGTTTTAGATTTTTTATCCTTAATTGCATATGCAGTGCTTGCAAGAAAACTAATTGTTTGGATTAAAGCAAACCCTAAAGTTATTAATACAATTTCAGCGTGCGTTTTACTAATAATTGCAGTGATAATAGTTGTTACTCAACAATATTAGCATCAATACATGATGCTTATTGACACTTGCATTAAGATCAATTTCTTTATTTAATCATTAATTAATTAATTAATAACCAGAGGAAATAAAATGAAATTAAATAAAATTATCTTAAGTTTTGTTTCTGCATTAGCAATTTTATTATCTTCATCAGTTACATCTTTTGCAAAAGTTGTAGGTGACAAGATAGTTTTAGGATCTGCTATTTCACTAACTGGTAAATACTCTTCTAATGGTGTTCATACTCAAAACGGTTACAACATGGCCGTTGATAGAATTAATAGCATGGGTGGTGTTAAGGTTGGTGGAAAAACTTATAAGTTTGAAATCATTTATTATGATGATGAGTCAAACCCAAAAAGAGCAGCACAACTTGCAGAAAGATTAATCAAACAAGATGGAGTTGAGTTTATGCTTGGGCCATACAGCTCAGGATTGACTAAAGCAATAGCTCCTGTAACTGAAAAGTATGGTGTACCAATGGTTGAAGCAAACGGAGCTTCAAGATCTTTGTTCACTAAAGGTTACAAATATCTTTTTGCAGTACTTGCACCAGCAAACTTATATCTAGATGTGGCTATCGATTTAGCTGTTGAGAAAAATAATGGTAAACCGGTATCAGTTGCAATGGCATTTGAGCAAGATGCTTTTTCTCAAGATGTAAGATTAGGTGTTTTAGATGCAATTAAAAGAACTGGATCTAAAAAAGTAATTGATGACAAGCTACCTAAAGAACTAAATGATATGGCAGCAACTTTAGCAAAAGTTAAAGCTGTTAAACCAGATGTTCTAGTAGTTTCTGGTCACACTAAGGGTGCTTTGACAGCAATAAGACAAATTGCTGAAATGAAAGTTGACGTACCAATGCTTGCAATGACTCACTGTGATGCTGCGAAATTATCAAAACAACATGGTAAAAATTCTCAGTATGCATTATGTGCTTCACAATGGCATAAGACTTTAACTTATAAAGATAACTTTTTTAAAGACGGTATGACTTATGATGCTGACTTTACTAAAGAGTTCGGTTATGCACCTCCTTATCAGGCAGCTGAATCTTCAGCAGCTTTATTGGTTTTTAAAGATGCATTTGAAAGAGCAAACTCTTTTGACAAAGTTAAAGTAAGAGATGCACTTGCTGATACCAACATGCAAACTTTTTATGGAAACATAAAATTTGCAGAAGGTGGTCAGAATGTTGACAAGCCAATGGTGTTATTCCAAGTTATGTGTGATGGGGATAAATGTGAAAACAAAGTTGTAGCTCCTACTAAATGGGCTTCAGCTGAGTTAATACACCCGATTCCTTCTTGGTCTCAAAGATAATATCTAATTTGTAAAATGCTCCCTAGTAATAGGGGGCATTTTTATATAGAAAGTCTCAATAAAAAATTATGGATCTACTTATATTTCAAGTACCAATATTAATGGTTCAAGCATCATTAGATGGAATATTGCTTGGAATTTTATTTGCACTTATTGCATATGGAATGGCTCTTCAATGGGGAGTAATGAATATAATTAATATAGCTCAAGGAGATTTAGTAATTCTTGGAGGTTATATTACTTATTTTATGTATCTATCAGGAATACACCCAGCTTTAGGAGTGATAGTAGCACCTGCTATAATGTATTTTGTAGGTGTAGGTCTTTATAAATTAGTCATCAATAAAGTTGTAGATAGAGATTTATTCATATCGATACTAGCTACGTTTGGAATAAGTATACTTTTCATGCAATTAATGAACTTTGCTTTTGGTGCAGATGTTGTTCTTGCAAATTCTGAATTTGGAACAACAATGTTGTTTAATAATTCAGTGACATTACCAAATTCAAAAATATTTGCAGCAATCATAAGTATTATTTTTGCTATAGGTCTTGTTATTTACATGAGAAAATCAAAGTTAGGTCGTGCAATTAGAGCAACAGCACAAAATGCTAGAGCAGCAAAAATTTTAGGTGTTGATACTGAAAAAGTTTATGCAGCTACTTTTGGTATTAATGCAGCACTTTGTGGTGTAGCTGGAGCATTAGTAGCTATTACATTTACAATTCATCCTTATATGGGGCTACCTTATACAATAAGATCTTTCATGATTGTTATTATTGCTGGATTAGGAAATTTACCTGGTGTTGCAGTTTCAGGTATGGGTCTTGGAGTATTTGAAGAATTTGCAGATTATATTCTTGGAACAGAATTCAGAATTGGTTCTGTTTTTATGTTGCTAGTTTTAATTTTAGTTTATCGAAGATTTAAACTTTCTAAAAAAAGAGAGTACCTAAAATGATAAATAAAAATATTATATTATACGCTGCAATATTAATCTTTGGAGTAATCGCACCATTTGTGCTACCTGCCTTTAAGGTTCAATTATCTATACTTTGTATACTCATTGTACTAGCTTTAACTTGGAATATTCAGGGTGGTGAAATGGGTTATAATACGTTTGGTAATATTCTATTCTATGGTCTTGGAATGTATTTATGTGCCTCAGTTCAAGTTGGGATGTTTTTCCCTTTAGCTGAATGGACTGAAAGTGGTGGAGAAAAAACTTTCGTACATACTCCTAGTCAATTTTTCCAAGGTATGGCATATGGACTTGTAGTTGCTGCAATAGTCCCAACAATAGTTGCTGGTCTAATTGGATATGCAATTCTAGGATTAAGAGGTCATTATTTTGCTATTTGCACTTTAGGTTTAGGAGTTGCGGCAGGAGAGATTTCGGGTGGAATAGAAATTATAGGAGCAGGTCAAGGCTTTACAACTCCTCCATTCCCTGAGGTTGGAGATTTAGAAGCACGAGGAGAGTTTTTTTATTTTTTAAGCTTTTTAGTATTAGTGCTGACTTTTATAGCTGTTAAATCAATTTACTCTACTCGATTCAAATTAATCTTGAATGCAATAAGAGATAACGAAGATAAAGCTGAAGCTATGGGAATTCAAACTATGAAATACAAAATCATTGGTTGGATGATATCAGCTTTCTTTTGTGGTTTAGCTGGAGGAATCATGGGAGGATTAGTTGGTTACATTGACTCAACCGATGTTGCATTCGATGGAAGAGAGATGGGAGTGTTCATGGTTTTGATGGCAATTTTAGGTGGTAAAGGAACTTTATGGGGACCAGTTATTGGAGCAACCATATTTCATATTTTTAAAGAAGGCTTTTGGACATTCTTCTTAGGCTGGCAGTACGTAGCTCTTGGAGTTTTAATTGTTGTAATTGTAATATATTTCCCAGAGGGAATTATGGGTTGGTTGAGAGAAAAATACCCAGAAAGATTTGGGGAAGTTGTAGATGAAGCAGATCGAAAAGCACAGGTAGAACTTAAATGAGTATTTTAGAAGTAAGCAATGTAAGTAAATCATTTGGTGGTGTAAAAGCTAATGTTGATATTTCAATGAATGTTGAAAAAGGCAAAATTGTAGGTTTGATTGGCCCAAATGGATCAGGAAAAACTACATTATTTAATTCTATTGTTGGAACATATCCAATAGACAATGGTTCTATCAAATTTAATGGTAAAGAAGTATCAGAGTTACCTGTCCCCATTATTGCAAAACTTGGTTTATTAAGAACATTTCAACAAACTCGAATTTACGGCAAGCTAAACTGTGTGGAAAACATGCTTATTAGCCATAAAGATAGTGATGCAAATATAATGACTATATTTTCAAAAATTCCTAAAGAGCTTAATGAAAGAGCAGAAAATTTATTAAATTTTGTAGGTTTATTTCAAAAAAGAAAGTTAAGAGCAGGAGACTTATCTTTTGGGCAGCAAAAATTATTAGAACTTGCTATGGCTTTAATGAATGAGCCCGAGATGCTATTATTGGATGAGCCAACAGCAGGAATTAACCCAACATTGATTAATGGGATTATAGATAGATTAATTAAAGTTAACCAAGATTTTGGAATCACTCTGCTAGTTATTGAACATAATATGAGGGTGATTATGCAATTAGCTGAAGACATTTTCTGTCTAGCTCATGGAAAGATGCTAGCAAATGGTTCTCCAGATCAAATTAAAAATGATAAACGTGTTATAGATGCGTATTTAGGAGCACAATAATGTCAAACCAATATGAAGTATTAGGAAAAGCTCCAACAGCAGATGATTTAAAAAAATTATCTCCAGATGAAATTCATTTAACTATTAAAGGTTTAAATGCAGGATACGGTAAAATGGAAATTTTGCATAACTTTGATTTGTTTGTAAACAAAGCTCAATCGTTATGTTTAATTGGCCCTAATGGAGCTGGTAAATCTACAATACTTCATTCTATTTATGGATTTACAAATATTTTTTCAGGTCAAATAGAAATAGAAGGAAAAGAAATTACAAATTTATCACCAGCTGAAAAATTAAAATCAGTAGGGATAGCTTATATTCTTCAAGATAATTCTGTTTTTCCCGACATGACAGTTGAAGAAAATTTATTAATGGGTGGATACATCAAAGATAAAACAGACGAATCTTATGAAGAAGCTGAAAAGATTTTTGCAAAATATGAAAGATTAAGAAATAGAAGAACACAACCTGCAAAAGTTTTATCTGGTGGAGAAAGAAGATTGCTAGAAATATCTAGAGCTCTTGTTATGAAACCATCAGTGTTATTGGTAGATGAACCTTCAATTGGATTAGAGCCAAGATATATAGATATGGTTTTTGAAATTTTAAGAGATCTTCAACAAAATGAAAAAAAAACAATAATACTTGTTGAGCAAAATGCAAAGAAAGGTCTGGAGTTTGCTGACATTGGTTATGTTTTAGTGTCAGGACAAACTGCCATTGCTGGAAAAGGAAATGATTTATTGGAAAATCCAGACGTAGGTAGACTATTTCTTGGCGGCTGATGATAAATAAAGAATTTTTTCTTAAAGGTTATAAATCCATATTAAAACATGATAGCCCCGCTATTGCATTAGGATGCTGTTTTATTGCTATTGGAGCTTTACTTAAAAATTTAGGATTTAATATTCAAGAGAGTGTTTTTTCTACAATGTTAACTTATGCCTTGCCAGGTTCTTTGGTAATGGCAGAGTCATTGTTAGTTGGTGCTTCTTTGCTAAATATTTTTTTAGCTGTTTGGTTTGTTAATGCCCGACTTTATCCAATGGCCGTATCGTTATTCCCTTTGATGATGCATGAAAGTCAGCCAAAGTGGAAATATTATTTTTCATGTCATTTTATTGCTGTTTCTGCGTGGTTAATTATGAAAAGTAATTACAAATCAATACCCAAAGAACAACGTATTGATTATTGGATTGGTATTGGTACTGCAACCTGGAGTATTGCGGTAATTGGAACGTTTATTGGTTTTTTTTCTTCAGAATATCTAAATAAAGATTTGATGATGGGATTAGCAATTTTAAATCCTATTTATTTTTTATGTATGATGGTTGGGGCTTCTAAAACTATACAGGTTTCCTTATCAGTTATACTTGGATTAGTATTAGGACCAATTTTTTATTTTTTAACACCAGAGTGGTCAATTTTATTAGGTGGATTGGTGGGTGGTTCAATCGCATATTTGATTGGAGAATTAAATGTCAGCTAATATTGTTTATGCAATCCTTGTAACATCACTTGCAACTTTTTTATCAAGATTTTTAGGTGCAGTAAGTTCTGAAGGAATTAAAGAAACATCAAAATTATTTAAATGGTTTAATTGTTTAGCTTATGCAACATTAGCTGCTCTGATTGCTAGAACAATTATTTTTCCTGTAGGAGTTTTAATTGATGCTAGTTATTTAAGTAGATTAGCTGTTGTAATTTTATCTTTAATTGTTTTTTTTATTTCAAAAAAAAACTATGTGTATCCAACTATTTTTTCTGCTGTCAGTATGGCAATTTTAAGCAATTATTTTTAAATAAAATTGATTTATTAATAAAGTTAACCTAGAATTTATTATGCAAAATATAGCTGGTCTTGAAATACATGAGCATGAAAAATCAAAACGAATAATTAATATTAGTTTAGATGATGAAATCATAAAAAAACTAATCTTCCCTTTTAACAAATTTGATCTAACCGCATTAGAACTAAAACCATTTACCAGATTTACTATTGCTAAAAGTTTAGATGATTTAACTAATAATAAATTAAGTGAACTAATGAATAAAATATTAAGAGATAGGGATACAGGATGTTTTATAATTGGCCCTAAAAATATTACTTCTAAAATTAATGATAAATTTTTAGTAAAACTTTCTACTGCAATTGCTCATTTAATTGGTGTACCCAATCATGACTCAATGGCTGGAAAATATTATGCAAGATTTGAAGTCAAGCATGAAGACAAAAGTGATTCTTATTTAAGAAAAGCTTATAGAAATATGGATCTTCATACAGATGGAACCTATGTAAAAGAAATTACAGATTGGTTAATAATGACAAAAATAAATGAAGAGAATGTAAAAGGTGGTGAGACCGCAATGTTGCACTTAGACGATTGGGAGCACTGTGATGATTTATTTAGTGACCCAGTTGGTAAACAAAATTTTATGTGGGGATCACCCAAAAGCAAAAACATAGATTATAAGGTTGAGCACCCTGTTTTTTCATCAGATGAAGAGGGAAGACCTCATATTTCTTATATAGATCAATTTCCAGAGCCAAAAAATATGGAACAAGGAAATTTTTTACAAAAATTATCAGACAGTTTAGAGGAGAGTAACAATAAAGTTATTACTAAGCTTCCGGTTGGAAATTCTATTATTGCAAATAATTACTTCTGGTTACACGGCAGAAAACCTTTTGAAGAAAATAAGGAATTAAATAGAGAATTGCTGAGAATTAGAGGCTCTTTTTTTGTTAATTAATTCAATATAATCAATATAAAGTAATCAAAATTTATGAATTTAGGATTTATTGGTACAGGAAAAATTGCATCTTCAGTAATTACAGGAATCTGTAAATCTAAAATTAAATTCAAAAAAATTATAATCTCTGAAAGAAATAAGAAAACTGCAAAAACTTTAAAAAAAAAATTTAAAAAGGTTAATATTTCTAAAAATAATCAAGAAATAATTGATAAATGTGACTGGATATTTTTATCAGTTACACCAACAGTGGGTGAAAAAATCATTAAAGATTTAAAATTTAAATCTAGTCATACTATTATAAGTTTCATTTCAACGATTACGTTATCGCAATTAAAAAAATCGATTAAAGTAAAAGCAAATATTGTAAGAGCGATACCATTACCTCCAATATCATTAAAAAAAGGACCAGTACCCATTTGCCCACCTAACCCAAAAATAAAAAAATTCTTTAATCAAATAGGAACAACTGTAGAAATTAAAAATGAGAAATCCTCAATTAATTTTTGGTCTACTTCTGGAATGATGGCACCTTTTTATGAGTTGCTTAGAGTTATGACAGATTGGCTTGTAAAACGTGGTGTGAAAAGAGATAATGCTCAAAAATATATTACATCACTATTCTTAGCTTTATCTCAAGATGCTGTTGTAAACTCTAAAGAAGACTTGAAATATTTAGTTAAAGAGTCTCAAACGCCTAAGGGTCTTAATGAACAAGGTGTTAAAGAATTGACTAAAGCTGGTTTTTATAAATCATTAGAAAAAACTTTAAATAGTATCCATAAACGACTTAATAAATAATTTTAATGTCAGAAAATATTCTAGAAATAAACAATTTATCAAAATATTTTGGTGGTTTAGCAGCTGTATCTGATTGTTCTTTAAATGTTAAAAGAGGAACTATAACTGGAATTATTGGACCCAATGGATCTGGTAAAACTACTTTATTTAATTTAATTGCTGGTAATTTAAAATCATCAAGTGGAGCAGTAAACTTTGATGAAGAAAATATTACAGATGTTCCATCTTATGAATTATTTTCAAAAGGTTTGCTTAGAACTTTTCAAATTGCCCATGAATTTTCAAATTTATCAGTTTTAGAAAATTTAATGATGGTTCCGGGAAACCAATCTGGCGAAAAACTGATGACCGCACTATTAAAGCCAAAACTAGTTTCTGAGGAAGAGGCTATTGTAAAAGAAAAAGCAAAAGAAGTTGTTGAATTTTTAAATCTTAGTCATTTATCAAATGAATTGGCTGGAAATTTATCAGGTGGACAAAAGAAATTATTGGAATTAGGCAGAACTATGATGGTAGACGCTAAATTAGTATTATTAGATGAAGTAGGTGCTGGTGTGAATAGAACTTTACTAAAAGATCTTGGGACAGCAATCGAAAAACTCAATAAAGAAAAAGGGTATACTTTCTGTATGATCGAACATGATATGGATTTTATAGGAAGATTATGCGACCCAGTTATTGTAATGGCCGAAGGTTCAGTTTTATTTGAAGGATCTGTAGATGAAGTTAAAAAAGATGAAAAAGTAATAGAAAGTTATTTAGGTAGGGGATCTAAACTTAAGGACTCAAATTAATGGCTTATTTTGAAGGAAACGCAATGACAGGAGGCTATGGTAGTGGACCTGATATAATTAATTCTTGCACAGTAAATGTTAACAAAGGTGAAATAGTTTCAATTCTTGGACCAAATGGAGCTGGTAAATCAACAGCCATGAAAGCGATGTTGGGTCTTTTGAATTTAAAATCTGGATCAGTAAAAATTGACGGTAAAGATATCTCTAAATTATCTCCTCAAGATAGAGTCAAAGAAGGAATATCTTTTGTACCACAAACTAAAAATGTTTTTGCTGGAATGACTGTTGAAGAAAATCTAGAAATGGGAGCTTTTCTTATCAATGAAGAAATTAAAGATACAATAGAGGAAATTTATAATTTATTTCCTATTCTTAAAGAAAAAAGAAATCAATTAGTTGGTGAATTATCAGGCGGACAAAGACAACAAGTAGCTCTTGGTCGAGCACTAATGATTAAACCAACAGTTCTAATGTTGGATGAGCCAACTGCAGGTGTTTCGCCAATTGTTATGGATGAATTATTTGATCATATAATAAAAGTTAAAAGAACTAATGTTGCCATTTTAATGGTTGAACAAAATGCAAAACAAGCACTTAATATTTCTGACAGGGGATACGTTTTAGTAACTGGAGAAAATAGATATTCAGGAACTGGAAATGAATTATTAAATGATCCAAGAGTAAGAAGCTCTTTTTTAGGGGGATAATTATGGATTTTTTAAATGCTATAATTCTTTTATTAAATTATATTTTTATTCCTGCTTTAACATATGGTTCTCAGTTAGCATTAGGTGCAATTTTTGTTACATTAATTTATGGAATTCTAAGATTTGCTAATTTTGCAACTGGAGACATGATGTCTTTTGGGACAATGGTTACTATTTTATTTACTTGGTATTTTCAATCAATTGGAATTTCACTTGGAGTGTTGCCAACAGCGTTAATAGCTATTCCATTTGCAATTTTATTTATGATTATTTACATGTTGTTTATAGATAAATTTGTATTTAAATATTACAGAGTTAATAAGAGTCCACCCGTTCAACTGGCAATGGTTAGTATTGGTGTAATGTTTGTTACTCAGGCTGTAGTAAGAATTATTATTGGTCCTTCTGATCAAAGATTTTTTGACGGTGAAAAATTTATTATTAAAGCTCGAGAATTTAAGGAGATGACGGGTCTTAATGAAGGGCTTGCATTAAAGTCCACTCAAGTACTAACAATATTGGTTACAATTATTTTAGTTTCTCTTTTATTTTGGTTTTTAAATAAGACTAAAACAGGAAAAAGTATGAAAGCGTATTCTGATAATGAGGATTTAGCATTACTATCAGGAATTGATCCAAAAAAAATAGTGATGATTACATGGATAATAGCAGGTATTTTAGCAACTATTGGAGGCGCTTTGTATGGTCTGGATAAAAGTTTTAAACCTTTCACTTATTTTAACAATATGCTTCCTATATTTGCAGCAGCAATTGTTGGAGGAATAGGAAATCCATTTGGTGCCTTTTTAGGAGGATATGTTATTGCATTTTCAGAAATATTTTTAACTTATGCTTATAAAAAATTCTTTATGTACATTTTGCCAGAAAGTATGGAGCCTGAAAGTTTAGTTCAACTTTTATCTACGGATTATAAATTTGCAGTTTCATTTTCAATATTAGTCATAGTACTGCTTTACAGACCTTCAGGAATATTTAAAGGAAAAGTATTGTGAGAAAGAATTTAAATGTAATAGCTGCTTATAGCATCATGATGGCTTTGATAATTCTTGTAGGGATTTTTCAATCTTGGAATGTAGCATTATCAATATTTAATCTTTGTTTGATTTCTGCAGTAATGACTATGGGAGCAAATATTCAGTGGGGTTATGCAGGACTAATTAACTTTGGAATTATGGGCTATACAGCGCTTGGAGGTTTAGCGGCAGTTTTAATCTCAGTTGATCCTGTACAGGAAGCATGGCGTGCAGGTGGTTTTGATATCATAATGTGTCTATGGCTAATTATTGCAATGGTATTTGCTATTAGATTTATTTTAAAAAATTTTGAAAAATCAAAATTTAGAACTTATGGAATAGCTGCAATTATAGTTGCTGGAATTGTAATCATTAGAATAACAGCTGAACCCGGAATTGAAGCGATAGAAGGGGTTAATCCAGCTAAAACAGGATTCTTAGGTGGCTTTGGATTGCCAATTATCTTTTCTTGGATTGTTGGAGCATTTTTTGCAGGTGGGCTAGCTTTTATAGTTGGAAAAGTTGCCTTAGGTTTAAGAGCTGATTATTTAGCAATTGCAACTTTACTTATTTCTGAAATTGTAATTGCAATAATTAAGCATGAAGACTGGTTAACAAGAGGTGTTAAAAATGTAATAGGTTTAAAAAGACCAGCACCATATGAAGTTGACCTTCAAACAACTGAATGGTTTATTAATTTAGTAGAAAAATTCAATTCAGGAAAATTAGCATTAATTTCTAATCTTGCAGATCGTCAGGCAGCATTAAATCAAATGGTAATAGAAGGATCAACTGTATTTGTTAAACTTTGTTATTCAGGATTATTTTTGATTGTTGTTATTATACTTTTAATTTTAACTCAAAAAGCGCTTTATTCTCCATGGGGCAGAATGATGAGAGCTATTAGAGACAACGAAGAAGCAGCAAATGCAATGGGTAAAAATGTTGTTAAACAACACCTGTTGATATTTATTTTGGGTTCTGCAATTGTTGGAATTGCTGGGGCAATGTTAGTTACTCAAGATGGTTTATTTACACCAGGAAGTTATAGACCTATGAGATATACATTTCTTATTTGGGTGATGGTAATTGTTGGTGGAAGTGGTAATAATTTTGGAGCTATACTTGGAGGTTTTGCAGTTTGGTTTTTATGGATTGAGGCTGCACCTATAGCACTATTTTTGATAAATTTTTTTACAGCTGGAATGGCAGACACACATGCATTAAAAGTTCATTTAATTGAGAGTGTTCCTTACTTTAGATATTTAATGATGGGCCTTGGGTTGTTGTTGATAATGAGATATCGACCTAAAGGTATACTTCCTGAAAAAATAGAAATAAAGTAATTACCATATGAAATATATTATATTAGGTGCTGCAATTGCTTGGTCTATGTATATGGCTGACAAGTATATGTTTTAATAATCACAATTCTCTGTCTAATATTTTAGTACATTTTTTTGATGTTTTAAGAATTTTAATTAGTATTTAGATATAAAAAAACCCCAGTAATTTTCATTACTGGGGTTTCTAATTAGATAATAATTATCTTTGTTTTTTAGTTTTGAATTTTCCACCTTTGATTTCTTGCTCTAAGAAAGAACCTTCAGCTTCACCAACACTAGTAAAAGTTACTCCAGTTGCACCTTCGTAATTTATCTTTTTACCTTTAGCTAGTAAATCCAATCCTTTTTTAAGCTCACCTGGATAAATTTTAGTTCCAGGAGCGTTAGCAACACCCATTACATTTTTTGCAATTGATGCTCTGTCAGCAGAATTACCTGCTTGCATTGCTAATATTATCAAAGCTGCTGCGTCGTATGATTCGCCTGTGTATGGTCCAGAAGAATCAATTCCTCCAGCTTTTGCTACATCGGCAAATACACCAGCACCTTTTCCAGTTGAACCAGGCATTGAACCAAAAGATTTACTTAAATCTTTTCCAAATGCATCAACTAGAGATTGACCTATCATACCATCAGATAAAACAAATGTATCAAATGCTCCAGAGTCTAAAGAAGCTTGAATAATTCCTTTTCCACCTTGGTCTAGGTAACCAATTACAGCTACAGCATCACCACCTGCTGAAGCAAGAGTTGCAACTTCAGATGAGTAATCTGCTTTACCATCTTCATGAGCAGTTACAGTAGTTACTTTAATGCCATGACTTTCAACTGCTGCTTTATAAACATCAGCTAAGCCTTTTCCATAGTCATTGTTAGTGTAAGTAATTGCTACACTTTTAACTTTTCTATCTTTAGTAATATCAGCTAAGATTTGACCACCTCTAGCATCTGATGGAGCTGTTCTAAAGAAATATCCATTATCATCAAGAGTTGTTAATCCTGGAGAAGTTGCTGATGGTGAAATCATCACTACACCATTAGGTACAGCAACATTAGATGCAATTGCACCCGTAACACCTGAACAGTCAGCACCCATTATAGCTGCTACACCTTGTGATACTAATCCTTCAGCTGCTGCAGTTGCTGCTGCTGAGTCAACACAAGTTGAGTCTGCTTCTAAAACTGATATTTTTTTTCCACCTAATAAAGATCCAGACGCTGAAGCTTCTTCAAAAGCTAATTTAGCTGAGTCTCTCATAGCTGGTGTTAGAGATTCAATAGGACCAGTAAATCCTAAGATAATCCCCATTTTAATCGCATGTCCGTCTGCCATTACATTTGTTCCAAAACTTGAAACAAGCATAAATGCAGCAATAAATAGTTTTTTCATTATCTTCCTCTTTTATTGTTAACAATTTATAAAAAGATAATTAAATGATGATTATCTCAACAATTCAATGAAAAATTACTTAGTTTTTTGAAGTAAATATATTGATGTTATTACAACTATACCGCCAAATACTGTTATTAAAGAGGGTACTTCGCCAAATATAAAGAAAGTTAATATCAGTCCAAAAACAGGAAATAGTGAATAAAAAGGCATGACCATTCCTATTGGATAAAATTTATAAAGATAAAACATCATCATGTGTCCTAAAATTGAAATGATCATTCCAGCATACATAACCGCAAGCCAACCATTTGTTTCAACTTTCTCCATTTGTTTAACGATGTTTCCTTCAAATATTTGAGAAAAAATAATCAAGACTAAAAAACCTATAAGCCCCATAAAAGCGTTTGTAAACTTTACATCTAGGTCTTTTATGTATCTTGAAAAAACTTGAGATAGTCCATAAAAAAAGGCCATTCCAAAAACCAAAAAAGTACCAACAATTTCATCGAAAATATTTGGATCAAAAGCTATAAATAGTATTCCTAAAAATGATGAAAAAATAAAAATCCATTTTTTTAAACTAATACTTTCTTTTAAAAATAAAGAACTTATTAGTATTGCAAACGGTATAGATAGTTGTGCTCCAATTGTAATAGGAGCCAATAAAGTCACTGCATTGATAGATAAGTATAAAAACATATTTACACCCGCACCCATACAAAGAGAAAATCCTATTAAAGGTAATATATATTTCTTTTTAGGAATAATTATTTTGCAAAATGGTAATAAACATAAAAAAACAAAGCCCATTCTTAATGCACCAAAGAAAATTGGATTCATTGAAGCATTTAATCCAAATTTACCAAGTGGATAAGCGCTACCAAGAAAAAACATCACCAAAACAATTAATACAGTGTGTTTTGGGGACAAAATATTACCTGATTGAAAAAGGGTCTAGTGAAGGTTCATCAGAAGTATAGAACCAAGTTGTTTTAACTCTTGTATAATCTTTTATTGACTCGATTCCTGCTTCTTTACCATAACCACTATCTTTAATACCTCCAAATGGAGCAGATGGAGAAATTAATCTATAAGTATTTACAAAAGTTATCCCTGCTCTTATTGCTTTAGAAACTCTCATTCCTCTTGAAAGATTGCTGGTATAAACTCCAGACGATAATCCATACTGATTATCATTCATCTTATTTATTACTTCTTCTTCAGTGTCAAATTTCATAACAGATAGAACTGGTCCAAATAATTCATTTTCTGCAACAGGTAAATTATGGTTGTCGCATTCTACAATTGTCGCTGGAAAATAGTATCCTTTGTTAGAAAAAGAGTGTCGTTTACCACCACACTTTATTTTTCCACCTTGGTCAATTGTCGCTTTTATATTTTTTTCAATTGTTTCTAATTGTTTAAAACTACTTAATGGTCCCATCTCAGTTTCAGAGTCCATAGGAGCACCAATTTTAATTTTTGATGCACGTTTTGAGAGTTTGTCTAAAAATTCATCATAAATGCCTTTTTGAATATAAAGTCTTGAACCAGCTATACAACTTTGACCGCTTGCACCAAAAATTCCAGCAACAATACCATTTATTGCATTTTCTTGTTCTGCATCATCAAATACAGCAACAGGACTTTTTCCACCAAGTTCTAAACTTACCTCTGATAAATTATCTGCTGAATTTCTAATTATATGTCTTGCTGTTTCAGGTCCACCAGTAAAAGCAATTTTTTCAACTAAGTTATGTGTTGTTAGAGTTTTTCCACACGGATCACCAAAGCCAGTGATAACATTTACTACTCCTTTAGGAATACCAGTTTTTTCAATAAGTTTTGCAAATTCAAACATTACAGCGGGTGCTAATTCTGAAGATTTAATTACTACTGTATTCCCCATAGCAAGGGCAGGAGCTAATTTTGTTGCTGTTAAAAACATTTGTGAATTCCAAGGAATGATTGCTGCAATAACACCAATTGGAATTCTTGTAGTTATCGCTTGAACATTTGGTTTATCAATTGGAAGAACTGTTCCTTCAACTTTATCAGCAAGACCTGCATAATAATCATAATACTCAGCAATATAGATTGCTTGTTTTTTTGTTTCTCTAAAAAGTTTTCCAGTATCAATCGTTTCTATTTCACCTAACATCTCTGCGTTTTGTCTCAATTGATCTCCAATAGCTCTTAAGAATTTAGCTCTTTCTCTTGGAAGTAATTTAGGCCACTCACCTTCGAATGCTTTTTGTGCCGCATTAACTGCGTTGTTTACATCTTTAGCACTTGCTTCTGGAACAATTGCCCAAGGTTCATTGTTTTCTGGGTTTAAAGTTTCAAAAGTTCTTTTACTTTCCGAGTCAACCCACTCCCCATTAATGAACATTTTATACTGTTTTAGCTTAGTCATTTTTGTCTACAAATTTTTTGATTGCTAAATTTACATCATCTGCACACTCAATACCACAAAGATGTTTACCATCTTTGATGATCTTTAGTTCACTATTTTTAATTATGTTGTTTAACTGTTGTGACATTTCAATTGTAGACCCAATATCATGTTCTCCAGTCATTACTAAGGTTTTGCAATAGATTTTTTCAAAGTCTTCATCATTTTTATGTCTAACAAATAACTCATAAACTTTTAAAAAATTAGCCATATTATTTGCAGATAAAATTGAACTAATTTTTTTATAAGTATCAGGGTTATTTTCTAAATATTTGTCTGTAAACCATCTTTTCAACGCTTGTCTTGAGAGTTTTAATTCTTTTTTAGCTTGATCAAATCTTTCATTAACTATTTTTTGTTGTTGTTCAGATCGTTTGTATATTGAACCTAAAAGAATCAATGATTGTAATCGGTCACCATATCTAGTTGCAAAATTTCTAGCTATTAAAGATCCAATTGAAAAACCAACTAAATGAATTTTTTTAATTTTAAGTTCATCAATTAATTCTATAAGCTGTTCTGAAAAATCATCAAAACTTATATTTTGTTTTGTTAAAGATGACCTTCCATGACCAAGAATATCATATGAAAGATTAGAGTAATTTTTAAAAAAATTTAATTGTGGTTGCCAGATTTCATAAGTTAAACCAACACCATGAATAAAAACTATTGGGATTGATTGCTCTTTTTTATTGAAGATATAAAAAGTACCTGATGCAGTATTCCCGGTTGTCATCAAATATTACTTAGGCTCAATACCCATTTCTTTCATATCTTGATATCTATCACCAGTTCTTGCATGAGCTCTTCCACTTGAAGCTCCTCCAATTGCTATAACAATTTCATCGTCGAATGGAGCATCATGTATCGTAAATTCGTGTGTTAAATAATAAGGTCGCAATCCAGAGTCTGTTTTGTGCATCATTGGAATTGAAATTTTAGATCCAGCTGGCCCTCTAGTATTTGTAAAACTTAAATAAGAAGTTCCACCAACAGCATCTCTAAATTTATTACCAAATCTTAATGTATGTATAAAAGCTGAAGCATGTTCTATCTCTCCATTTAAACCAACTACCCCAGCTTTACCATATGCTAATATTTTTTCTGGAGATCCAATTTCTTTAATTAGTTCGGGCACTAATAAATCACCGAGTTTAGGTGCTAAATCTAAAATTATAGGTCTTAAATCTTCAACAAAACCTTGTCCATGCCAAGGATTTTTAAATACAGCAGCAACCGAAACTAACAAAACTGGTTCATTAGCCTTTTTGCCACCTTCAATGAAAGTTTTATCAACAAATTTTGTAAATTTTCTTAAGTTAATATCCATAATTTTTTTATTTTGTTACTTGAGCTAACACTAACCAAGCATTTACTCCTTTGCTTGCAATATAATTTGATTTAAAGAATTCAATTATTTTCCAAGAATTCTTATCTTCTAATTCTTTGATCTTTTTGTCAAATCCATATTCTTCGTAAATACCTAGATTAATTGTAAAACAAATAAATGATCCTGTTTTACAAATTCTTACCATTTCATCTAAAGCAGGGGGGTTAACGTGACCAAATGTAAAAGTACCAACGCAGGTTATCCCATCATAAGTATTATCTTTTATATCAACTTTTTTATTTAGATCGATTTTGAATAAGTTTTGATAAATATTCTCTGGTACCAAGTCCAGCATTTTTTGTGAAAAATCAGCTCCATCAAAGTTTTTAAAACCATGTTTTTTTAGCTCAATACCTACTAAACCAGTCCCACAACCTGCATCTAAAATTTTTATATCTTTGTTGGGAACATGTTTGTTAAAAAGGTCTACAGTTTCTTGAGGTCCAGAATATTTCCAATCAACCATATCCTTGTCATATTTATTTTCAACAGTCCATTCGTCATAATAATCTTCAACTTCCTTACCTGCTTTTAATTTATAAATTGGAATTTTATTACCAATATCTTTTTGTGACATTTATTTTTGCCTATGTTTAAAACTATCTCTTCTGAAACTATATAATGCACTAGGATCCACATCAACATCAACTACTGCAGGTTTATTAGATTTAATAGCTGCTCTAACAGCCTCATTTACTTCAGAAATTTTTTTAACCTTAAACCCTTTTGCACCATATAATTCTGCAACTTTATCAAATGAAGGGCTAGTAATATCTGCACCCAAATATCTTTTTCCAAAAAAATCTTTTTGGTAAGCTTTTTCTGCCCCCCAACTTTGATTATTCATTACAATAGTTGTTGTGTTTATTCCATATTCAACAGCAGTGCTTAATTCAGATATAGTCATGCCAAAACCACCATCTCCCATCAAGCTGACAACAGTTTTTTTAGGTTTTGCGATTTTAACACCAAGACCGCAAGCAAATGAAAAACCCACCAATCCAAAGTCTAAAGGTGTAAATAATGAAGGTGGATTATAATATTCTAAAGCATCTGTTGCTTGCAAACAAAGTGTTCCTGCATCTAAAGTAATAGCAGTATCTTTTGGTAGAGCTTTTCTTAATTGTTTAAATAACCCTTTTGGTTGAATAGGGAAGTTTTTTCCAAGATTATCTCTATCTCTGTTACTTAAATAATCTTTTCTTTCTTTTAAATATGAGTTTGTCCAATTTTTTATATCTAATTTAATTTTCTGTTTTTTAATTTCATTGTATATTTGATTGGTAGTGGTGGCTGCATCAGCATTAATTCCAACAACTATTGGAAAATATTTTCCAAGCATTTTTTTTTCAATTTCAATTTGAATAATTTTTGCTTTTTTATTTATGTTGTCATAAGAGTAAAAAGTAGAGTTAAAACCTAATCTAGTCCCAATTGCTAAAATGACATCTGCTTCTTTAACAAGTCTTGAAGCAACAGGATTTCCACGGGGTCCCATCTGTCCTGCATTTAGTCTATGATTAAATGGAATGGCATCGCCATGCCCAGCTGCTGTAACAATTGGTCCATTTAACAATTCAGCAAGTTTGATTACTTCTTTATATTTAGCGGTATATTTAATCCCACCACCAGCAATTATTACAAATTGACTTGCTTGATTTATAATTTTTGCAGCTTTTTTTATTTTTTCATTTTTACCTTTAAGACTGCTCTCGCTTTCAAAAGAGGGCTTATTAGTATTGATTTTATAAGTATTTGTTGCTGCTAAAATATTTCTTGGTAGATTAACACAAACTGGACCTCTTCTAGGTTTCATTGCAAGGCTAAAAGCATCACTAATAACATTAGGTATCATTTTTGAATTTTTAACAGTCCAGGTTTTCTTTGTTATCGGAGTAAATAAAGATTTCTGATCAAGACCCTGAAATGCATCTTCCATTTTATCTTTTGTGGAATAAGAGCCAGCAATTGCAATTACAGGTGAAAAAGCAGCTTTTGCTTGAGCAACACCAGTTACTAAGTTTGTAGCCCCAGGTCCATTTTGTCCAGCTATTATAACACCTGGTTTGTTCGAGGCTCTTGCATACCCGTCAGCCATATGAGTGCCTGTTCTTTCATCTCTTACTCCAATAAATTTTATTTTTTTTTCATGGTAAAGAGCATCAAACATCTCCATTGTAGCAGAACCGATTAGACCAAAAACATGTTCAACTTTTTCTTTTTTTAAAGATTGAATGGCAGCCTGGCCACCAGATATTTTCTTATGTGATTTGATCACGAAACTTTTTTGACTTCAGTCTCTATATCATCTTGGAAGTGAGGCATAACTTTTTCAGTAAAAAGTTTAATACTTTTCATACAATCTTCATGTTTCACTCCAGGAAAATTTGACCAAACTTGTAAGTTTTGTAAGTTTAGTTCGGATTTTAATTCATGAATTTTATCAGCAACATATTCTGGAGTTCCAAATAACATATTTCTTTTGTGTAAAAATTCATAATTTAATAAATCTAATTTACCTTTAGTTTCTGGAAGTTCTTCACCTGGATCCATGTGATTTCCTAGACCTCTCCAATGACATACCCATCTCATATAATTTACCATATGCTCTCCAGCTTTTTCTTTAGCTTCTTCCATCGTATCAGCAACAAACATATCTCTTACAAGTGAAATTCCTTCACCCATAGGCACGTTTCTTTTTTCAGCCTCAGATTTTGCATTCTTGAAAGCTTCAAATTTAATTTTTAATGCTTTAACTGTTGGTATCCACATAATAATATTTAAGCCTTGTTGCGCAGCCCATTCAATAGACCTGATACCATCTACAACTTGATGAATTGGCGGGTAAGGTTTTTGATATGGCTGAGGTATAACGCTAATTTTTTTCATTACATTAGTTTTCATATCCATAAATTCTTTACTTGGTTTGCTCATATCATGCTGCCAAACATAATCAGGTGATGGATAAGTGTAAAATTCACCCTTATGATCAAAAAATTTTTCTTTCCAGGCTTTCTTTAAAATAGTTAAAGTTTCTTCAAATAGTCTAAAGTTTTTAGCCTGATCTTTCATGTCAGCTTCAATATTTAAATTAACAGCTTCTCTTCCATAAATTCCTCTACCAATACCAACTTCAACTCTACCTTTAGATAATTGATCTAAAAGAGCCACATCTTCGGCCATCTGTATAGGATTATGAAATGTAATTACATTACATGCCTGACCAATTCTAATTTGTTTAGTTCTTGCAGCAGCATCTGTACCCATCATTAATGGGTTTGTACAAGATTCCATTCCTTCATGGTTAAAATGATGTTCCGTGTACCAAATAGAATTCCATTTGTTCTGATCACAATATTCAGTAATCTCTCTAGTTTCATCTAATAGTTCGTGATAAGGTTTGTGTGTCCAGTTTGTGGTATTACAAAAATAACCAAATTTCATAAAGCCTCCTTTAAAAGTTAATTTAAAGACGACCGATCCCACTTTCGTAAATCTTTGATTTTAACGACGAGTTATGTATCGCTTTATTGGATAACGATATCACTTTTTTAAAGAAGGGGAAATCTAAAAAAGCTTCTTTTTGTCAGTCCATGGACCTTTTTTTGTCTTAGGTAAAAACTTTTTAAGGTCAATTAGGACTTTTTCGGACAGCTTTCTATAGGTAGTAAGTTTTCCTCCATAAATATTCAATAGAGGTAATTTTTTTATAACCTTTAAATCAAAAACATAATCTCTAGTAACTTTAGAAGCTGTATTAAAATCTTCAATTAGAGGTCTGATCCCTGAATAAGTATCTACAATGTCTTTTGTACTAATTTGTTTATTTAAGTAATTATTTACTGAATTAATTAAATATTTAGTTTCTGTTTTTGATATCCCTTTATTTTCAGGTGATTTAACTTCTACTTCTGTAGTTCCTATTAATGAAAATTTTCTATTATAAGGTATGACAAATATTATTCTTTTATCGGTATTTTGAAATGTGAAAGCGATATTAGCTTTATACAATTTTTTTGTAATTATATGACTTCCCTTAACTAGTCTTATTTTTTTCTTAGATTTAATTTTTATATTTTTCTTTAAAGTTTCATTTATCCAGGGACCAGAAGCATTTATTAAAACTTTTGATTTTATTTTTTTTCCACTTTGAAGACTAATGACCCATTCGTTATCAATAATTTCAGCTTTTTTTACTTTATTGTATTCTAGTATTTTAGCTTTATTTCTTTTTGCATCTTTTACATTTAACTTTGTTAATTTTTTATCATCAATTTGAATATCAAAATATTGAAAACCAGTTTTATATTTTTCTTTAAGAATGTTTGGAAATTTTTTTTTAAGATCTAATGTTTTTGATTTTGGTATATTGCTTTTGCCACCTAAGTTATCGTATAGAAATAAACCAATTTTAATTAACCAGGCTGGTCGAATTTTATCAACATAAGGAATAATGAAAGGAATTGGTTTTGAAATAGGTTTAGCAATTTTATACACTATTTCTCTTTCAATTAGAGACTCTCTTACTAATTTAAATTCATAATTTTCTAAATAACGAAGGCCACCATGAATTAATTTTGTAGACCAAGAAGAAGTTGCTCCTCCAATCTCACCTTTGTCAGCTAAACAAACAGACAAACCTCTGCCCGCAGCATCTCTTGCAATACCTGCTCCGTTTATACCACCACCTATTATGAATAAATCAAATACTTTAGACATTTAAAATTGTTTATTGTTTATAAAATGTAATTACAAATATTCAATGGCTTAATGTGAATTACCGTTGATATTCGACAAATTTCATCAAAGATCGATTTAAAAATTTTTCATATATCTGCCCTGATTTTGAATTTTCTTTTGAATTTAGGAAACATTTATTCATTTTAAAGTCGTAAGAGGGTTCAAAAAAAAAGGGAACAGATAATCTCTTACTTTTGTTCCATAACACTCTATGATTTGTTGCTTTAAACTTTCCTTTACTTAAAAGCTCTAATGATCTTCCTGTATTTACCACTAAAGCTTTTTTATTAAATGGCACATCATACCATTTTTTATTTTTTCTATTTTGTACTTGAAGACCACCTTTTTTATCTTGGTAAAGAACAGTAAAAACTCCACTATCAACATGCGTTTCACATCCAAGAGCTACACCATCTTGTTTTGAAATTTCAACTGGTTTAGTTTGATTAGGATAGTAATTAAATCTTAATGTACTTAAAGTTTTAAGTCTTGAGAAAGCTCTATTACTGATACTATCATCTTTGTTATAAAGCTTAATTATTCCTTTAAACAATATTTCACCTAAAGAAAAAATATCATCAAAATAATTTGACAGACTTTTAATAGAAGATTTATCAAAAGATTTATTTAAGTCCAGATACTCTATAAAAGGAGATCTGTATTTTTTTAAATTATGAGGTGTTATTTTGAGATCACCTAAATCCAATCCTTCTTTACCATTAACGCTATTTGGAAAATAGCCTCTGTATGTATTCTTATTTTTTTTATTCCACTTTTTTGGAGCTAATTTTTTTTTATTTTTTTCAGATGAATTAAAAAATTTATTTCCAATTTTACAAATATTTTTAATATCTTTTTGACTTATACCATGACCTGTAATTTGAAAAAAACCAATATTAATACAAGCATTTCTAATTTTATTAATAGCTATAATTGATTTTGAATTGTCAAAACCATTTTTTACTATAGATGAAATATTAATAGTAGGAATTATGTTTTTTGTCATTTACCTAAGAGGTTTTTCTGTAGCTATAGATTGATCTTGAGCTTTTTCACGTATGAAAATATAAATACCACTTGATACAATTATTAAAATTCCTATCACGGTACTTAATGTTGGTATTTCATCAAAATATAACCATCCTAATAATGGTGACCAAAATAATATTGAATATTCAAAAGGTGAAATTACAGATGGAGAAGCTATGCTATAAGCTGTAAATAATAAAAGAAAAGCTACGGTAGCTGTAACTCCAGTTACACTCATTAGAAGAATACTACTATTAAAATCAACAAACCATTCCCTAAATATAAATTGAGAAGCTGGATGATCTGAAGTGTTGTATTGACCATCTCCAATAATGAAATAAAAAATTATACTTAAAATTATTGCACCAATGTAAAATGTAAATGTTTGTGTATAAACGCTATCTTTATCAGATGTTTTTTTTATTATTATCATCGATAATGAATAACAAAATGCACATAAAATAGGCAGTAAGCTTAAATAGTTAAAATTACTGAAATCAGGATTTAAAGTTATATAAACTCCAATAAATCCAACAACTACAGCAGACCATCTTCTGATTCCTATTTCTTCTTTCAAAAAAAAATGAGCAAATATTGTAATTAAAAATGGAGTAACAAAAAATAAAGCTGTAGCAGTGCCAAGTGGTAGTACTGTTAAAGAAATATAAAAAGAACTAAAGCCAAAGAAAAAAAGTATTACACGAAAAAAAGTTAAAACTGGATATTTACTTTTAAATACTATGGGTTTTTTTGTGAGTATTAAAAATGTTAGAATAAGTACAAAACTTATTACAGTTCTAACTAAGTAAACTTCATAAAGTGAAACAAAATTATAAATATGTTTCATAATTCCGTCCTGTACTGAAAAAACCATCATGGCTAACAAGATGTATAATATTCCTTTTGGATTATTATTTTGTCTAGGCATTCGCCCCATATAACATAGAACTTTTCTTCTTTATATTTTTATTAATTGTGCAATATTAAATTATGATTTCAGAAGAAGATCAAATAATGATGGATACTCTTTATTGGTGGGGTATTCCCACTTTATTTAGATGCAAAAATGATCCTGATCCAAAAAACTGTGATATTGCCTTAGTGGGTGTTCCACATAGCACAGGAAATGGTACTACCGAAAGAGATCAGCATTTAGGTCCTCGAGCTGTAAGAAATATTTCAGCAATGCTTAAAAGATCACATTTAGATTACGGAATTGACCCTTGGAAAATGAAAAAAATTCATGATTTAGGTGATGTTCCTTTTCCTGAAGCAAATAACAATGAAAAATGTATTGAGAGAATTTCTGCTTTTTATGATCAAATTGAACAAGCAGAAAAGCCAGTTGTATCAATTGGTGGAGACCATTCTATCACAGGAGGAATTGTTCAAAGTTTAGCAAAAAAAAATTCTAAACTAACTAAAGGAAAAAAAATTACATTTCTTCATTTTGATGCACATACAGATTGTTTTGAAAAATTAGATCATTTTTTAGGTGCAAAAAAATCAGCAGCACATTGGGCATCATATTTAGTTAAACAAGGAAATGTAGATCCTCATACAAGTACTCAAATTGGAATTAGAGGAAATCCAAGAACGTTAGATTGGTTACAGGCAAGTTATGATAATGGTTACCAAGTAATTACTATGGATGAGTATAGAGAGTGGGGACATGAAAAATGTGTAAAAAAGATTTTAGATAGAATAGGAGATAATCCTATTTACATAACTTTTGATTTAGATTGTTTAGACCCCACCGTTGCACCAGGGGTTGCAAATATAGAGTCAGCATATAGAGGTTTTAATATGGATGAGGCAAGAAAACTCATTCAATGTTTAAAAGGAAAAAACGTTATTGGTGGTGATGTTGCTTGCTTAATGCCAACAAAAGATAATCCAAATCAAATTACATCTATGGTTGCTGCAGCAATTATGTTTGAAATAATCTGCTTAATCTGTGTTAATCCAAAATAAATTCTGAAGCTCTTTCAGCTATCATTAATGTTGGAGCGTTTAGGTTTCCACTTGTAATCTCAGGCATCACAGATGCATCGACTACTCTAATATTTTCTAGACCGTGTACTTTCAGTTTTTCATCTACTACAGCCATATTATCCACTCCCATTTTAAGAGTGCATGATGGGTGATAAGCTGTTTCAGCTTTGGATCTTATATATTCTTCAAATAGTTCATTTGTATGAACATTTTCTCCAGGCCCAATTTCTTTTCCAGCAAAAGGTTTTAATGAATTTTGACCCAAAATATTTCTTGCTACATGAATACATTCTATTGTTTGCTTAAGATCATCCTCATGTTCTAAATAATTAAATTGAATTTTTGGATAATCATAAGGGTTAGAACTATTTAAAGTGACATGACCTCTACTTTTTGGATGATTAGGGCTAGCATGAAGTTGATAACCATGACGGTCAGGATCAACTAATCCATGATCAATTACAAAAGCTGGGAAAAAATGAAATTGTATATTTGGATATTCTCTTTCTGGTGAAGATTTACAAAAACCACCAGCTTCTAAAAAAGAAGTAGAGCAGGGACCGGTTCTAGATAAAAACCACTGGATACCTATTCTCATCATATTTAGCTTATTTACATAAGAATATAGAGTGTCTGAAGTTTTACACTCTTGTTGAACATATGTTTCTAAGTGATCTTGTAAATTTCTTCCAACACCTTCAAGGTTATGAACGACATCAATTCCTTTATCTTTAAGATGTTCACTTGGTCCAACTCCTGAAAGCATTAGTAATTGTGGAGAATTTATTGCACCACCACTAAGGATAACTTCTTTATTTGCATAAATTTTTTCAACTTTATTTTTAATTTTTACTTCAATACCAATTGCTTTTTTTCCATCGAAAATAATCTTCTCAACAAAAGCATCAGTAAAAACACTTAAATTTTTTCTTTTTTTTGCAGGATTTAAATAATATTTAGAGACACTTGCACGCTCTCCTTTGTGAATGGTTACATCGTACATACCAAAACCTTCTTGATCTTTACCATTCATATCATCATTAATTTTATAACCTGCTTCCCCGGCTGAATTTATAAAAGCTTTAAATAAAGGATTTTTATTTTTTGATTGGTTTACCGGTAAAATTCCATTTCCACCTCTGTAATCATTTTCCCCTTCTGACCAAGTTTCAATTTTTTTAAAATAGGGTAAAACTTTATCATAAGACCAGTCTTTCAAACCAAAAGAAGCCCATCTTTCATAATCATTTGGATTTCCTCTTACATAAACCATTCCATTATGAGCGGAGCAACCCCCAATCATTTTTCCTCTTGGACAAAAAAGATTTCTATTATTTAAATGAGGTTCTGGCTCTGAATAATATTTATAATTATATTTTGGATCATGCATTGTATAAAGAATTGCAAGGGGCATATTAACTTTCCAAATATCACTTGGTTTTCCAGCCTCAAAAACAGCAACGTTATTTTGACTATCTTTAGATAGTCGATTTGCAAGAACACATCCAGCTGAACCAGCTCCAATAATTAGATAATCAAATTTCATATAAGTTTAGAAGTTAGCAACTTTTGATAGTCATGAATAGATTTCATTTTAAGGTCAATTCTTTTCGCTGCCTCATCAAACTTTCTAAGAAGTATTGAAGGTTTAAAATATTCTTGAGCTTCAAATTTATTACTCTCCTCTTGATTTAATACACCACCTTGAAGTTTTAAGCTTGTTTTAGAAGCATCTGACAAAAGATCAAAGTACTTTTTATCTTTTGCCAAATATCTTTTTGCTAAAACATGGTATTTTATTGGCTCTAATATCTCTTTTTTAAAAAAACTTTTTAAATATTCATAACCTATATTTTCATGGTGACCGTCTACATTTAGTTTAACCAACTCTTCTGGTTTTTCTAAAATAAAATGACCATAATCGTGCAATAAACATGAACAAATTAAATTATCATCACATTTTGCTTTTTCAGCTAGCATTGCAGTTTGTATCATGTGTTCCGACATGGTGACTTTTTCACCAATATAAAGAGATTTATTATTTACAAAATTTGATATTATTTTATCTACAACTTGCATTAAGATTATTGAGGGTGGTCACCTTCAATTGCAATACGATCCATTATTCTTTCATAACCTAAACCTCTTCCAGGAAAAAAATCTGCTATTGCGTAATGAATAACGCTTCTATTGTCCCAGATAGCAACAGTATCTTTAGTCCAGTTAAATCTACATGTTAAATCTAATCTTGATTGATGTTCAAATATTTCTTTTAATATTTGATCGCTTTCTTCTTTATCCATACCAATAATTTGTTTTGTATATGTCCAATTCACATAAAGGATTTTCTTACCTGTTTCTGGATGAGTTCTAACAATTGGATGTTCGTTAGAGTATGAGTCGTAATTTCTTTTTTCATTACCATCCATATACTTGTAATTATCAATAAAAAATTCTGCTCCAAGTGAACTATGGATAGCTTTTTTATTTTTAATTTTATCTTGAATTTTGGGATCTAATGTTTCCCATGCTAATTCCATATTAGAAAAACAAGTATCTCCTCCTACAGGAGGTATTTTTAATGATCTTAAAATTACTGCTTTAGTTGGTTTAGCATTATAACTTACATCGCTATGCCAATTCTCACCCCATTGGTTTTTTTCTTCTTTACCCTTTATGATTCTTACAATTTCTGGATAATTTTCTAAGCCTTTAACATAAGCATGCGTTTCTAAAGGACCAAATTTTTCTGCAAGAGCTACCTGCTGATCTTTAGTAATTGGTTGGTCTCTAAAAAAAATTACTTTGTGCTCTAAAAGCAAATCATTAATTTTTTTGAAATTTTCATCTGAAATATCAGTTAAATCAACTCCTTTAATTTCTGCACCAAGTGCACCTGATAGTAATTTTATTTCTGTATTCATTTAATTAAGGTTATTTTTTAAGTTTATTTAAAAATTTCAAGTTATCAAATTTAAATTTTGATTTATTTTCATCAATAAAATTGTTCATTATCAGTATTTTTTCTTTTTCAAATTCTGCTACTTTTCTCAAATCTAAGTTAATATATAAAGCTAAAACCTCAGTTGTTGCAGAGAGAACATTTTTACTTTTTTCGTACATTTCCAATTTATAGTGCAATCTTT
>QCGY01000013.1 GCA_003279715.1 Pelagibacteraceae bacterium AG-390-D18 | reverse complement strand
GCTTCATTCTTTCTTCAGCAATCAATTTATCTTTCATGTCTCTATTGGATAATCTTTCAAATAAAACTTCTTTACTCGGAGGTAAAATAAAAAATGTTACTAATTTATAATCTAATTTTTTATTTTTAATCTGGTCTGCACCTTGCCAATCAATATCAAATAAAACATTTTTTCCTTTATCTAATTTGTCAATAACAGGTGTTCTGGTTGTTCCATAAAAATTACTAAATACTTTTGCATATTCTAGAAATTCCTGATTATTTATTAGTCTTTTAAACTCGTCTTCTTCAACAAAATAATAATCTTTATTATTAATTTCATTATTTCTTGGCTGGCGAGTTGTGTGAGAAATAGATATTTCATAGTTATCCATTTTGGACAACATTTGAACTAATGTGGTTTTACCCGCTCCAGATGGAGAGGATAAAACAATCATTACGCCATCACCAATTCAACGGTATCTAAGCTGTCAGCACCTAAATCATCTATAAAACTAGACTCTTCAGTTACTTTCGCTTCATCGATACCTAGGTGATCAGCTACAATTTTTTTTACTTTGCTTGAAACGTCTTCTGACATATTGATCCTTTTTAGTTATAAATTCTTAATAGTTTAAAAAGCTATTTTGTCAAGACATATACATGCCCCCATTAACATGCAATGTTTCCCCATTGATATAATTAGACTCCTCTGAACTTAAGAATAATACTGCATTTGCTATATCATCTGGTTCACCAAGACGAGCAGATGGTATTTTTGAAATAATAACTTCCTTAAATTTATCATCAATTTTATCTGTCATTGCTGTTTTAATAAATCCTGGTGAAATACAATTTATATTGATATTTTTCTTAGCGTATTCTATTGCAAGACTTTTTGACATAGCAACGATTCCTGCTTTAGACGCGGTATAGTTAGCTTGTCCTAAATTACCTGTATGACCAACAACTGATGTAATATTTATAATTTTTCCAGATTTATTTTTAAGCATTTTTTTAATGGCAAATTTATTCATTAAGAAAGTTGAAGTTAAATTAATATTTATAACTTTTTGCCATTCATCCAAGCTCATTCTAATTGCAAGATTATCTTGAGTTATACCAGCATTATTTACAATACCGTCTAATCTTCCACCTAATTCATTTGAGGCATTATCGATAAACTCTTCAATTTTGTTAATTTGAGATATATCAAATTTTAATATTTTAATACCTGTAAAATTTTTTTTAAGTTCTTCTAATTTTTCGACTCTAGTCCCTGAAGCTAAAATATTTGCACCTACTTCATTTAGTTTTTTAACTATAGCATTACCTATTCCACCTGATGCTCCAGTAACAATAATATTTTTTTTTTCTAAATTACTCATATTTTTAAACCGTCAATATCTCCTTGATTGTTAATAGTATCTATTTTTACCTCATTGTTAATTCTTTTGACCAATCCTGATAAAACTTTACCTGGGCCTATTTCAATAAAATGATTTACATCATTATTAATCATATTAATCACGCTCTCTCTCCATCTAACTCTATTTTCAATTTGTTTTACCAATAGACCTTTAAGCTCATTAATGTCTGATAGTTCATTTGCAGTGACGTTCGAGATTAATTTATTCTCACCTTGTTTAAATTTTAATTTATCTAATTCATTAATCATTATATCTGTTGCTTTATTCATTAAACTACAGTGAAAAGGTGCGCTTACTGGTAACTTTATATTTTTAACATTATTTTCTTTTAAAATTAAAATTAATTTATTTAAATCATCTATCTTACCACTTAATACGATCTGACCTTCAGAATTATCATTTGCAATTTGAGCAGTTAAATTTTGCTCATTATCTTTTAATATTTTTTCAATTATTTCTACTGTTGAGCCCAATACTGCAACCATACCACCTTGTCCTTTAGGAACTGAGTTTTGCATAGCGTCTCCTCTTATTCTTAAGATTTTTAAAGTGTCTGAAAAATTTAAGTAACCTGCACAAGATAAAGCAGAATATTCACCCAACGAATGTCCTGCAAAATATTTTGCTTTACTCAAATCGATGTTAAACTCTTTTTTCATTACATTATAAATTGAATAGCTAATTAAAAATATTGCTGGTTGAGTGTTTGCGGTTAAGTCTAATTCCTCTTTTGGCCCTTCCAATATTAGCTTAGATAATGAAAAATTTAGTATGTCATCAGTTTTTTTGAAAAGATTTTTAACAAGGTCAAACTTATCATAGAATTCCTTTCCCATACCAACCATTTGTGAACCTTGACCGGGAAAAATTACTGAAAACATATAAAAAAAACTATTAATATTGCCTTTTTAACTATTGTAATTGAACATTTATAATAGTATATCCTCACTTTTTATTAAAGAACTTAAATGAATTTATACGAACATACTATTATAGCTAGACAAGATACTTCTCCAAGTGAAATTAAGCAATTAACCGAAAAATATTCTAAAATTGTTGAAAAAAATGAAGGCGAAATTGTTAAAACAGAAAATTGGGGATTATTAAACTTATCCTATTTAATTAAAAAGAATAAAAAAGGTAGCTACATTCACTTTAAAATTAAAGGTAAAGGAAATGTAATTGATGAGTTGGAAAAAAATGAGTCGATAGATAAAAAGTTACTAAGATATTTAACGGTTAGAGTTAAAAAATTTGATCTTGAAGCTAACTACTTTGTAAAAAAAGAAGATGATGTAAAAAAAGAAAGTTTTAAAAATTAATTATGCCAAAAAGACAAAGTGGAAATAAAAAAGGTAAGCAAAGTAATTTTGCAAAGTTAAGTATTTTTCAACCAAATAAATATAAATTCAAGAAAACTTGTCCATTATCAGGTAAAGGCGCTCCGGCAGTTGACTATAAAAATATAAGACTTTTAAGAAAATATATGTCTGAAAATGGCAAAATTTTACCATCAAGAATTACAAATGTTTCTCAAAAAAAACAAAGAGAGTTATCCCTTTCAATTAAAAGAGCTAGAAATTTAGCATTAATATAACATGAAAGTAATTTTATTAGAAAACGTGAAAAGAATTGGTTCTATTGGTGAAGTGATAGAGGTTAAGAGAGGTTATGCAAGAAATTTCTTAATTGCTAATAAGAAAGCACTATATGCTTCAAAAGAAAATATTTCAGAAGTTGAAAAAATAAAAGCAGATTTATCAAAGAAAGACAATGAAAAGAAAAAAGAAGCTTCTCAAATTTTAGAACAAATTAATGGTAAAGAATACTCAGTGAAAAAACTAAGTACCGAAAATAATGAGTTATATGGATCAGTTAAACCAACAGAGATTGCAAAATTAATTCAGGAAGAAAATAAAATTGATATTAAGCCCTCAATGATACAACCAGCTGAAGAAATTAAATCTTTAGGAAAATTTAAAGTAAAAATTTCTCTACACTCTGAAGTTGATGCTGAAATTATAATTAGCGTTACATCGGCTGATACTATCCAATAATTATACATTCTTTTCCCCAGCAATTATTAGTAATTTTATTTTAAAGATAATTATGTAAATTTTCTTTAATGGAAAACAATTTAAGTATCGTTAAAGATCATTTTAAAGAGTTGCCAAACAACATCGAAGCAGAACAAGCTGTTGTTGGATCAATATTAGTTAGTAATGATATATTTGATGAAATTAGTACTATAATTTCTAGTATCAATTTTTATGATCCAATGCATCAAAAAATTTTTGAGGCAATTGAAAGTTTAATTTATAAAGGAATGCTAGCAAATCCAATCACACTTAAAAATTATTTTGAAGACGAAAAAGATGATTTAGATGTTCCAGAATACTTAGTTAAGATTACAAAATTTTCCACCTCTGTTCGTCAAGCAGTTGAATATTCTAAAATAATTTATGATATGTTTGTAAGACGAGAATTAATAAAGATTTCAGAGCAAACAATAGATAGTGCAAAATTAAATGAACTGGATACCAATGGTCAAACAATTATAGAAAATTCGGAAAGACTACTTTTTGATTTAGCAGAAAAAGGTTCTTTTAACTCCTCGCTAATTAAATTTGATGAAGCTATGAAACAAACAATTGAAATGGCTTCAGCTGCTTACAAAAATGAAGAAGGTATTGTTGGTGTCCCAACAGGACTTAGAGATTTAGACGATAAACTTGGTGGACTTCATCAGTCAGATTTAATAATCATTGCTGGACGTCCTTCAATGGGTAAAACTTCTCTTGCAACAAATATTGCTTTCAATGCTGCACAAAAATTACAAGATAGTGGAAAAAAATCATCTATTGCTTTCTTTTCATTGGAGATGTCTTCTGAGCAATTATCTACCAGAATTATTTCGGAACAAGCAAGAATTAGCTCTAATGATATTAGAAGAGGTAGAATTTCAGATGACCAATTTGATAAATTTTTGGAAACTTCAAAAAATATAGCCGAACTTCCATTGTATATTGATGAAACACCTGCAATTAGTATCGCTGCAATGAGTAACAGGGCTAGAAGAATTAAAAGATTGTTTGGTCTTGATATGATTGTAGTTGATTACATACAGTTAATGAGAGGAACAACATTTAATAAAGATGGTAGAGTTCAAGAAATCTCACAAATTACTCAGGGATTGAAAGCAATTGCAAAAGAATTAGGTGTTCCTGTTGTAGCTCTATCACAACTTTCAAGACAAGTTGAACAAAGAGATGATCATAAACCTCAGTTAGCAGATTTAAGAGAATCGGGCTCAATTGAACAAGATGCAGATGTTGTAATGTTTGTTTATCGAGAAGGATATTACTTGCAGAGAAAAGAACCAAGGGAAGCAACAGTTGAACATGCCGAATGGCAAGCTAAAATGAATGAAGTTGCTCACATAGCTCAAATTATAATTGGGAAACAACGACACGGTCCAATTGGCAATGTAACTCTTGAGTTTGAAGAAAGATTTACTAAATTTAAAGATACTCAAATTAATTAAATTCCAATATAAAAGAGCTAATGTTAGCTCAATTATATAAAGACAGGGTTCTTAAAAACCATAAAACAGTTTTTGTTATACTTATTATCGCAATATTGAGCTTTGGCTATTATTCCAAAGATTTCAGATTAGATGCATCTTCTGAGACGTTGTTAATAGAGGGTGATCCTGATTTAGCTTATCTTAAAGAAATAACAAAAAGATATGGTTCAAAAGAGTTTTTAATTCTTACATATACTCCTAATGAAGGAATGGTAACAGATAACTCAATTAATAATCTTTTAAGTTTAAAATATAAAATTCAAAGTCTAAATTGGGTTCATAGCGTAATTACACTTTTAGATGTACCTCTTTTAACTAATTCGGACGCACCCTTACAAGAAAGATTGGAAAATTTTAAAACTTTAAAAGATGAAGATGTTGATAAAAGTCGTGGTTTCAAAGAAATTCTAAACAGTCCTGTTTTTAGAAACTTTGTTATAAGTGAAAATGGAAATACCAGTGGAATTATTGTCAATATTAAAAAAAATAAAAAATTAGAAAATATTGAAAATTTATCAAAAGGCGAAATGGAAGCTTATAAGGATAAAATAAAAAAACAAAATCATCAAAATATATTAGAGATCAGACAAGTTATTCAAAGTTACAAAGATGTAGGTAAAATTTATCTTGGAGGTATTCCAATGGTAGCTGATGACATGATGACTTTTATTAAAAGTGATATTATTGTTTTTGGCCTAGGAGTTCTTTCATTTATTATTGCAACTTTATGGTTTGTTTTTAGAAGATTAATTTGGATTATTGTTCCAATTAGTAGTTGCTTATTTTCGGTGGTGATTATGATTGGGTTACTGGGGATTCTTGGATGGAAAGTAACTGTAATATCATCAAACTTTATTGCCTTAATGTTAATCTTAACAATGGCAATGAACATTCATATGAGCACTCGTTTTCTTCAATTGAGAAAAGATTTTCCTACTAAAAATAATTTTGAAATCATATCCATTACTACAAATAAAATGTTTTGGCCTATTTTATATACAGTCTTTACAACTGTATTTGCTTTTCTATCTTTAATCTTTAGTGGAATTAAGCCAATTATAGATTTTGGTTGGATGATGACTTTTGGGTTAATTACATCATTTATTGTTACTTTCACCCTCCTCCCAACTCTTTTAAATTTTGCTCCAACAAAAAATATAGAACTTATAAAAGAACAAGACTCTAAAATCACAAATTTTTTAGGGTTACTTTCATTAAATAATAAAAATTCAATTTTTGGAGTAACTATCATTATTATTATCTTGAGTATATTTGGGATTAGCAAGCTTGAAGTTGAAAATAGCTTTATCAATTATTTTAATAAAAATACTGAAATTTATAAGGGAATGAAACTTATAGATGAGGAATTAGGTGGCACTACTCCACTTGAGGTAATCTTAAAGTTTCCTGTAATTGAAAATAAAGAAGTAGTAGCAGAGGATGATGAGTTTGAAGATTGGGGTGGTGATGAAGATGAAAACGATGAAAAATATTGGTTTACTAAAGATAAAATAGATAAAATAGCTTCAGTTCACAATTATTTAGACAATCTTCCACAAGTTGGCAAAGTTTTATCTTTTTCATCAATTATTGAAGTTGCAACACAGCTCAATAATAATAAACCTCTTGGAACTCTAGAGTTGGGTGTTTTGTATTCTAAAATTCCAGAAAGCATCAAAAATGAAATAATTGATCCATATTTATCCATTGAAGATAATGAGGCTAGAATAAGTCTAAGAATTATTGACTCACAAGAAAACTTAAGAAGAAACGATTTAATTAATAAAATAAATTTTGATTTAAAAGATAAAATTGGATTAAAAGATAGTGAATATAAATTAGCTGGTGTTTTGATCTTATTTAATAATTTATTACAAAGCTTATTTAAATCTCAAATTCTAACATTAGGGTTGGTAATGATTGGAATTTTTTCAATGTTTATAATTTTATTTAAAAATATTAAGCTTTCCTTAATTGGTGTTGTTCCAAATTTTATTGCAGCATTTTTTATTTTAGGAATTATTGGTCTTCTTGGTATTCCATTAGATATGATGTCAATTACGATTGCAGCTATAACTATTGGAATAGCGGTAGATAATAGTATTCATTATATTTACAGATTTAAGGAGGAGTTCAATAAGATTAAAGATTACAGCAAAACTCTTAAAAAATGTCACGCAACAGTAGGAGTTGCTATATTAAATACATCCATCACTATTGTCTTTGGTTTTTCAATTTTAGTTTTATCAAAGTTTATCCCAACAATTTACTTTGGAGTGTTTACAGGTATAGCAATGTTACTGGCAATGATATCTGTTTTGACTTTATTACCAGCTTTAATCTTAACTATAAAACCTTTTGGAAAATAATTTTTAATGTTTGATGTTTTAAAAGATTTTTATGATGTGATATCTATAATTGATCTAATTTATTTATTAATAACTATTTTTTCTCTTATTGGTTGCTATAAAAAAGGATTTGTCTTAAGCATATTGTCAATGGCAAAATGGTTGCTTGCCTATGTTATCACTTTAATCATATTTCCAAAAATTAAACCTTATTTTAGTGATATTATTGATAATGAATACGTTTTAGATGTTAGTCTTGGTGTTATTATATTTGTAATAGTAATTTTTTTAGTACTACTTGTTAACAAAGGAATAAGCAAAGCAGTTAACTATACTGGTATTGGTGGGCTAGATTCTACATTTGGATTCTTTTTTGGTTTTATAAGAGCTTATATAATTTCAGTTTGCATCTTCTCTGGGTTTCATATTGTCTACAATCACGATAAATGGCCTATAAATAAAGATCAATCATACGTCTTTCCTTACCTTGAAAAAGGTAGTAATTATCTCATACAAGAATTTCCAAATGAAAAAACATATCAAGACTCTAAAGAGAAAATCGAAGAACTTTGATCCAAAATTAAAAGAAGAGTGTGGTGTTTTTGGGGTAAGTAATGCAAAAGATGCTTCCGCATTAACAGCTCTTGGTCTTCATTCACTTCAACACCGAGGTCAAGAAGGTTGTGGAATAGTTACTTTTGATGGTGAAAAATATTATTCTGAGAAAAGATTTGGTTTAGTTGGTGATAATTTCAACAAAGAGAAAGTACTTCAAAAACTTAAAGGAAATTATGCAATTGGTCATAATAGGTATAGTACAACTGGAGAAAACACTTTAAGAAATATCCAGCCTTTTTTTGCTGACACTAATGCAGGTGGAATTGGAGTTGCTCACAACGGTAATTTAACTAATTCAATATCTTTAAGAAATAAATTAGTTGAAGAGGGAGCTATTTTTTACACAACATCAGATACTGAAACAATAGTTCAATTAATTGCAAAATCTAAAAGAACTAAAACAATAGATAAAGTTGTTGATGCTATATTTCAAATTCAAGGTGGTTATGCATTAGTTATGTTAACACAAAATTCTTTAATTGGTGTTAGAGATCCCTATGGAATTAGACCACTTGTAATTGGAAAGTTAGGAAATAGTTATGTGCTTGCATCAGAGACATGCGCGCTAGATATTATAGGAGCAAAATTTATAAGAGATGTTGAAAATGGAGAGATAGTTTTAATTGAAAATGATGAGCTAACTAGCATTAAACCCTTTCCTCCAAAAAAAGTTAGGCCCTGTGTATTTGAATATATATATTTTGCAAGACCAGATAGCATACTTGATAACAAAACAGCTTATGAGCACCGAAAAAATATTGGAACAGAACTTGCTAAAGAAAATGACGTTGATGCAGATATAGTTGTTCCAGTTCCGGATAGTGGTAACGCTGCAGCACTTGGGTTTGCTCAACATTTAAAAATGAATTATGAACACGGTTTAATAAGAAATCATTATGTAGGACGAACTTTTATTGAACCTAGTCAAAAAATTAGAAGCCTAGGAGTTAAATTAAAATTAAATGCAAATCAAACAACCATTAAAAATAAAAAAATTATATTAATTGACGACTCATTAGTAAGAGGAACTACTTCTTATAAAATTGTTAAAATGTTATACGATGCGGGTGCAAAAGAAGTACATGTTAAAATTGCTTGCCCTGAAATTAGATATCCAGATTTTTATGGAGTGGATACTCCAACAAAAAAAGAATTATTGGCTGCTAATAAATCAAATGATGAAATTTGTGAGTATATTGGAGCAAAATCTTTAAAATTTTTGTCATTAAATGGACTATATAAAGCAATCGGTTTTGAAAATAGAAATGAAACTTATCCTCAACTAACTGATCATTATTTTACTGGAGACTATCCAGTTGAACCTATTGACGAACTTGGAGATAATAAGATTACGCAATTATCTTTATTGAGTACTGCTTCTAATAATTAGTTATGAAAAAAGTAAATTTTATAGAAATGAAAAATGGTACAAAAGAAGATTACCAGCTTTTAGAAAAATATGAAAAAAATTTTGAAAGACAAACAGCCGATAGAATAATAAAATATTTGGCTTCTCAAACAGCTACTTTAGAGGGTTACCAAATAACAAGACTAGAACATTCTTTGCAAGCAGCAACTCGAGCCTATAAAAATGGTGAAGATGAAGAAATGGTTGTTGCTACTTTGTTACATGATATTGGTGATGATCTGGCTCCAATGAATCATTCCCAATATGCAGCTTCTATACTTAGACCTTACGTGTCTGAAAGAACTTATTGGATTATTCAACATCATGGATTATTTCAAACTTATTACAGTGCTCCTCATTTAGGGGGCGACAGAAATGCTAGGGATAAATTTAAAGATCACGAACATTATCAAGCAACCATTAACTTTTGTGAGAATTATGACCAATCTTCCTTTGATCCAAATTATAAAAGTATGAGTTTAGATGAGTTTTCACCAATGGTTAGAAGAATTTTTTCCAAAACTCCATATTATTATCTTTAAATTTTATAATAAGATACTATCTAAATATCAATGATTAACTCTAAAGAACAAATAATTAAATATTTTGAATCTGGCCTAAAAAAAACAAAAGATTTTAGAATAGGAATTGAGCATGAAAAGTTTCTATTCAACAATCGTGATAATAAAAGAATTAATTATTCTAAAATAAAAGAAATGTTTAAAGCTCTGTTAGAATTTGGCTGGAATCCAATTTTAGAAAAAGAAAATGTAATTGGATTAAATAAATGTGGAAAAAATATTACTCTAGAACCTGGAAACCAAATAGAATTATCAGGAGAAAAACTAAACCATATTCATGAAGCCTGCGCAGAGTCACAGGATTATTTATTTGAGTTAAGACAAGTTACTAAAAAATTAGATATTAATATAGTCAGTGCTGGGTTTGATCCAATATCAAAATTAAATGAAATTCCCAATAATCCTAAACAGAGATATGAACTAATGACTAAAGACATGCCTTTAGGGGGTGAATTAAGTTTAGACATGATGTATCGAACTTGTGGGACCCAATTAAATATCGATTATAATTCTGAGCAAGATTTTATAAAAAAATTTAAGATAGTTAATTCTATCGTTCCAATTTCAATAGCTTTATTTGCAAATTCTTCAATAGTTGAAAAAAAAAATAGTGGATATTTATCTTATCGATCAAAAGTTTGGCAAAACACTTCTAGAGGTGGTCTTCCTAA
Source organism: Pelagibacteraceae bacterium AG-390-D18 (assembly GCA_003279715.1). Taxonomy (GTDB): domain Bacteria; phylum Pseudomonadota; class Alphaproteobacteria; order Pelagibacterales; family Pelagibacteraceae; genus Pelagibacter. The sequence goes on along the minus strand of QCGY01000013.1, from coordinate 30,335 downwards.
ATTATTTTTTGAAGAATTAAATTTTGAAAAATATGCTGAATTTGTAATGAATTTTCCAATTTTATTTATTCAAAATAAGAATACTTATATCTCTGGGCAAAAATATATTTTCAAAGATTTTATGGATGGTAAAATTGATGAAATATCTAATCGATTACCCACTGAAAATGACTTAACTACTCATTTAAGCACAATTTTTACGGAAAATAGATTAAAGAAGTATATTGAGCTTAGATCTATGGATACATGTGGATGGGATTGTTTATGTGCAGGTCCTGCTTTTAATGTCGGGATGTTATATGGGAATTTAGACGAAGCTCATGAACTAGTTTCTGCGTGGGATACAGATAAAATTATTAATGCTTATTTTGAAGCTCCTAAAAAGGGTTTTAATACTCAATTAATGGGTAAAGATCTTCTTTATTGGTCATCAGCCTTATTAAATTTATCAAAAAAGGGTTTAGAGAATAGAGAAATTCTTAATAAGAGTGGTAAAAACGAAACAATATTTTTAAATCACTTACAAAAAGTTATTGATAATAAATCAACTAATGCAGATCATATGATTAATAAATTTTCTAATAATGAAGATTTAAGTGAATTATATGATAAATAAAATTGTTGCTATTCAAGGAAACCACCCTTCAAAACTAAACTCTTTAACAGACACAAGTGTTTTTCTTGCTCATGAAATTCAGAAAAAAAAATATAAAATATTTTACTACGATCCCAAAAACCTATCAGTAATTAATTCCAAAGCTGTAGCTGATGGTTTTTTTATAAAATTTGATTATTCTAAAAAAAAATTTTTTAAGATATTAAAAAAACAAAAATTAGACCTTACTAAATGTAAATTTATTTTAATTCGACAAGATCCTCCATTTAATCTTGAGTATATTTCAGCAACTTACATTTTAGATACTATTAAAGATAAAGTAAAAATATTAAATAATCCTACTTCAATAAGAAATGTGTCTGAAAAACTATATTCAGCTAGATATCAAAGATATATGCCAAAAACTATTTTTACTCAAAATATTAATGAGATTAAAAAATTTTTTAAAATAAATAAAAAAGTAATTTTAAAACCTATTCATAGTTTTAGTGGAAATGATATTTATCTTTTAAATAAATTTAATTTAAAATTAATTAATCAATTTATAAAAAAACATGATCATATTATGTGTCAAAAATTTTTGTCTAACATAAGTAAAGGAGATAAGAGAGTATTTTTAATTAATGGTAAAGTATGTGGAGCCATATCTAGAGTTCCAAAACATGGATCTTTTTTAAGTAATATGAGCAAAGGAGCTAAACCAATTAATATTAAATTAACTAATACAGAAAATAAAATTTCAAAATTAATAGCCAAAGATCTTAAAAAAGAAAATATCTTCTTTGCAGGTATCGATTTTATTGATCAAAAATTAAATGGAGATATTAATGTTACATCTCCAACAGGGTTAAAAACATTATATGATTTATCAGGTATTAATCTTGCTAAAACCTTTTGGAAAGAGTTAAAAACATGAAAAATTTATCAAACCAACATAAAGGTTCTTTATTAGCATTTATAGCTGTTATGTTAATAACACCTGACTCTATTTTTATTAGGCTATCTAATATTGAAACCTGGGGAATGCTTTTTTATAGAGGCGCAATCCCTTTTTTGGTTGTGTTTATTGGACTTATTTTTTTTTACAAAAATAATCTCTTAAAAGCTTTGTTGGGTATGGGATATCCTGGTATTTTTTATGTTATAAGTTTTTCTATCTGTAATATTACTTTTTTAATATCTATTCAAAATACCAATGTAGCTAATACTCTTGTAATGATTGCAATGGCACCAATGTTGTCGGCTATATTAGGTAGTATCTTTCTTAAAGAAGTACCAGATCAAAAAACTTGGATTGCTATAATTATAACTTTAATTTCAGTGACTTATATTTTTTACGACTCAATAGAGATGGGTAATTTTTATGGTGATTTGTTTGGTATAATTACCGCTTTTGGGCTAGCTAGTAATGCTGTTATAGCAAGATTTGCTAAAGATAGAGATTTGGTACCGTCAGCAGTAATTGGTAAACTTTGCGTTGCAATTTTTGCCTTTCTTTTTGTAGATAGTTTCTCTCTCGTAGGTACAGATTTAATAATTGTCCCTTTAATGTGTGTAATGTGTGTTGCCATTCCTTTTGTACTGGTAACTATCGCTCCTAGATTTATCCCAGCAGAAGAGGTTAATTTATTTTTTTTGCTAGAAACAATTATAGGTCCTTTTTGGGTATGGATGGTGATCAAAGAGCAGCCCAGTATCGAAACTATACAGGGTGGAGCAGTCATCATTTTAACGATTGCAATTCACTCATATCTTAAGCTTAAAAAATCGTAATCCTTAAATTACAATTTACTTGATTTGGCCACAAATCAGAAATAGATAGCGATTCAGATGGAAAAAGTATTAAAAAATTCATGGGCATTATTTTTAGGTATGGGGGCTCTTATGTTGGCCTATGGGTTTCAGGGATCTTTGCTTGGAGTTAGAGCAGTTAAAGAAGAATTTAGTTTAACCGCAACTGGCTTTATGATGTCAGGTTACTTTGTTGGTTACTTTGTTGGTGCTAAAACTATTCCTCAAATTATTTCTCGAGTAGGTCACATTAGAGTTTTTGCTGCATTTGCATCAATTGCATCATTAGTAGTTTTAATTCATGCTGTATATGTAAGTCCTTTCGTATGGTTTTTATTAAGAGTACTTACTGGGATTAGTATGGTCTCTATTTATACTGTGGCAGAAAGCTGGTTGAATGATCGAGCAAGTAATAAAAATAGAGGAAGTGTTTTATCAGTTTATATGGTCATCCTATATGGTGCTATGGGTCTTGGAATGTTTTTATTAAACTTTAGTGACCCTCTAAACTTTGAACCTTTTATATTAATTTCAGTTATAACTTCAGCAGCACTAATTCCAATTTTGCTTACTAAAAGAAAAGCTCCAACATTTAAAAAGATATCTACAATGTCTTTACAGGAAGCATTTATTTCATCTCCTTTTGGAATGGTAAGTTCATTTTTTTATGGAACAATACAATCTGCTTTATTTACACTACTTGCTGTGTACGCAACAACAATGAACTTTTCTATTTTTCAAATTTCATTAGTTACTTTCTTGCTTGCCATATCAGGTGCTATCTCTCAGTGGCCAATTGGAAAGTTATCAGACATGTTTGATAGAAGAAAAGTAATTATTATTGTGACCTTTGCTGCTGCTTTTTTTGCTTTTTGTGCTGTTATATCATCAAGACAAATGTATTTACCTGGAGATTTAGCAACCAGTAAATTTTGGTTTTATGTTTTTTTAATCTTATTTTCTTTTTGTAGTCTTCCTATGTTCTCCCTAATTTTAGCACATACTAACGATTTTATTCCTAAAGAAAAATTTGTTGCTGCTGGAGCCAGTTTACAGTTTACATTTGGAATGGGAGCTATGGGTGGGCCTTTTTTATGCTCAATCTTTATGGGCATAGTTGGTCCTAATGGTTTTTTTATTTTTTTATTATTTTTTCATTCTTTAATAGGTGTATATGGAATTTACAGATCAAGAGTTAGACCTGTTGTTGAAAACCCAGACTCTCAATTCGTTGCAATGCCACAGTCCATAACTCCTGCAGGTATTGAATTAAACCCTTCTACAGAGCCTATCGAAGATCCAATTAAACCTATATCAGAGCCTGATATTGAAGAAAATAAACCTAGTAATTATTAGTTTTAAAATTGTTATGGTTAATTGATTTGAGAATAAATTTTTTCTTTATTTATTTGGCCAATTGAACGAGATACTTCCTTATTATCTCTATAAACAACAATTGTAGTCCAGTAATCAATGCTTAAAAATTTGGCAATATCTCTATCTTTAGTTTGTTCAAAACTCAAAAAAATAACATCTTTAAAATCTTTTTTTGCTTTATCTAATATTTTCACTTGTCTGGCACAAGTTGTGCAAGTCTTATTCCATGAATGAATTACAACAGTTTTTCCATCTAATTGGGATTTTTCAAATATCCCTTTGGTAAAAGTGGTTTCTTTACTTATTGCAGTTACACTAAAGTTAAATACCAAAGTAATAAGAATTAATATTTTTTTCATATAGGTTACAATTTATATTTGTGAATTAGTAATGTAATCAAACAAATTGTCTCTATAATAATTTCTAATAACCTAATTTTCGATCAATTTGGTTAATAAGATCTTTATTTTCTATAAAGAGTTTAAGATTTTTGAAAAATATTTTTAATATCATCTCAATATAGTTACCATGGCTATCTGATGAAATATGTGGAGTAATAATTAAATTTGGTGTGTCCCAAAAAGAAGAGTTTTTTGGAATGGGCTCATGCGAAAATACATCTAAAATAGCACCTGCTAATTCTTTTTTTTCTAATTTAAGTCTTAAAGCTTCATAATCTAAAACAGATTGTCTTCCAATATTAACAATTCCACAAGTAGGTTTAAGATTATCTAGTCTTTCTTTATTTATTAATCCTTTTGTTTCCTCTGTTTCAGGGACAGCAAGATATAAAAAATCAGCAAAAGGTAATACATCATCTATTTTATCAAAAGTAATTACTTTCGAACAACCCTCAACATTATTACCTTTTCGATTAATACCAATTACTTCAGCTCCTAGTTTGCTAATGTGTTTTATCATAGAGCCTCCAAGAGAACCTGTTCCTACTACCACAACTTTAAAGCCTTCAATAGGCTTACTAAGCAAAGTAACAAATTCTTTATTTTTTTGGTTAGTAATTATTTTTGTCATTTGATTTTGAAGCATCAAGATGCTCATTAATCCAAACTCACCTGCTTTTTTAGAGTGTACTCCACTACTATTAGTTAAAATTAAATCATCTTTCATCCAATCAAAAGGAGATAAATGATTAACACCTGCTGAACTAACATGGATCCATTTAAGGTTTGGTGCAATTTCTCTAATATTATTTGTTGGAAATTGCCAACCTAACAAAACATCTGCTTCTTTCATTGAAGAAAGATAATTATCTTCATCCCAATCTACTAGATATTCAATCTTATCTTTTATTTGTGGATATTGACTAAGCCCTTTTTCAAATTCTTCCTTTGTAATTGTGCTATGTTTTTCACCTTCTGGATCACAAGGTAAAAAATTCTCTTTCCAATGGTTATTTCTAATATGAATTCTAATTTTTTTCATTTTTAAAAAATTATCTTATCTTTAATTTATTTTAATAAAAAATGTATTATTATATAAGTTAATAAAAAAATTATGCCTTCATTTGATGTAATCAGTAAAGTCAACTATCAAGAATTTGATAATGCTCTTGCTAACTGTTTAAGAGAAATAAGTAATCGATATGATTTTAAAGGGCTCAATATATCGATCGAAAGAAAAGATAAAACTATCACAACAATTGCTACGGATGAATTAAAACTAAAACAAGTTAACGAACTTTTAGAAACTCACCTTATAAGAAGAAAGGTAGATCCACGAGTTTTAGATATCAAAAACTCAGAAGGTGCATCAGGTGGTACCATTCGACAAGTTAGTGAATTGAAAGAAGGAATAAGCCAAGAAAATGCAAAAAAAATAATTGGGGATATAAAAAAACTTAAACTTAAAATTCAGATTAAAATTCAAGGTGAAGAACTAAGAGTGGATGGAAAAAAACGTGACGATCTTCAAGAGGCTATAGCTGCCATTAAAACAATTGATATTGGTCTACCATTTGAATTTATAAATTTTAGGGATTAATCCAGAATAAGTGAACAAAGAAAACGCAAGTAAACTCTGGAAAATTATTCAGGAAGCTGGCGATTATTTGGGGGGTTAGAGGGACAACCTAATCCACATTAAGCTACACTATTCTACAGTACTTATGCGGATATTAAAAAGTTAGCTTGAAATAAATCGCTTAAAGACTCATCATTTTAATTAAAAAACTTGATCCCAAACTTGTATCAAAAGAGATAAATCAAATAGCCATTTTTAAAGCAAATAGACTCAGGGTTCAGGATTTGTTAGTCTTAAATGTTAATGAAATTCGTTGAAATAACACCAAAGGCAAAACATCAAAAAGAATTTGAAGAGTTTATTTCTAATTTAAACTTTAATAATGCATTTTTAGATAATGACGTAATTGCAAAAAGAGAGAAAACAAGTGTGGGAAGTATTAGATTAGAGTTTAATATAGGTAATAAAAACTATTTGTTACTTGATTTAACAGATCCACTGGAATATTGGATTTTAGTAGATATAAAACTTTATGAAGAACAGAAATTTTTTAGCAAAACTTACTATGGAGCTTTTATAGGATTTATCGAGAGCTCTAAGTCAGAACCTAGAAAATTTGTTGACTGTATAATTCCAGAAATACAGGACAGCTACCAAAGCATAGAATTAGCATTAAATAATCTAGTAAGAAATTATTTTAAATGTAAATTGCCTCTTACGAGTAAAAATATTAAAGAAATTATGGAAATGTCTAATTTAAGAATTCGTTAGGATAACTTGTATCAGACTTGTATCAAATGAGATGAAACATAAAATGGGTCAGTGTGAATAAAGAAAACGCAAGTAAACTGTGGAAAATGATACAGGAAGCTGGCGATTATTTGGGGTGCTAGTGGAACAAACTAATCCACATTAACCGACATTAAACTACATTAATTATAGGGATATTAAAAAGTTAGCTTGAAATAAATCGCTCAGAGACTCATCAATTTAAACAAGAAACTAGAAATGAAACTAGAAATATTTGAGATAAATCAAATAGCTATTTTTAAAGCAAATAGACTCATGGTTCAGAATTTGTTACATTAAAATATAAAGGAGAAAATTATGAGCAAAGGATATTTGATAGCACATCTTAAAGTACACGATAAAGAAGGTATGGAAAAGTTTAAACAAATGTCTGGACCAACTATTGGAGAGCACGGTGGCAAAGTTCTTGTTCGTGAACCCAGTCCTGACGTAAGAGAAGGTGAAAATTTAGGTACTGTTATATTAATTGAATTTGAAAGCATTGATGCTGCTCGTAAATTCTATGAGTCAGAAAAATATCAAGCGGCTAAAGCGGTTAGAGAATTAGCGGCCAAAGCTCATCTAGTTTTAGTTGAGGGGAATTAAAACTCAGCTAATTAAAATTTAATTGAAAATAAATTGCTTAAAGACTCATCAAATTAAGCAACAAACTAGTCCCCAAACTAGAACATTTTAAGATGAATCAAATAGTCAATTTAATTTGTTTTTGATATTCTTTTTTAATGCCATTAAGAAAATACAAAAATCACGAAGAATTTTTAGCAAACAGAAGGGCTAAATCTAATCTTGAAAGAAGATTGGGCGGAATAAAACCTAAAAAAAATTCAATAAAAGATGCTGAAAATTTTTTTAAAGATATAAAAATAACAAAAGCGCGTGGAAAAGTTGTTAAACAAGATGATCTAATAGAATATTTTGAAGTGTTAGGGCACAATAGACCTAGAGAAAAAGCTAGCAAAATAACTAAAAATGAAAAGTTTTCACATATAACTTTCATTCCATCAGAGAATCCAGCAAAAATTTATAAAACACCAATAGAAAAAAAATTATCTCTTAACAAGGCTGTAAGAAAAGCTAGCAAAAAAAATAGAAATAAGATTTTGAGTTATTGGTTAATGGGTGACTTTCTTCCCTATTGGAAGAAAAAGGTTAATGAGTTGTCATATAGAAGTGTAGAATTTAATCTCACTCCTGAATATATGGTAGATTTAACTCAAAAACAAAATGGATGCTGTTATTACACAGGAATACCAGTTAGACCATTTAGTAACGAACTTATAGCAAAAGGTTTCGAAAATAAATTATCACAATTATCTGTTGATAAATTAGATCCTAAAAAAGGATATGTTAAAGGAAATGTTGTTGTATGCAGTATGTTCATTAACAAAATGAAAGAGCAATCAGATTTAGGTCAATTTAAATCTATAATAAGTTTAATCTCAAAGAGACTCATGATTCCTAATAATTATGAAAGTCCAGAATTTAAAAAAATAAAAAATAAAATTTCTAAAAGACATATACATCAAGCACATAAATTTTTAAAAAAGATTAAAAAACTCTACACAAAAAAAATTGTAGAAACAGCAAAAAAATTTAAAGGCAAGGTTGTAATTAATAAGGGTAAATTAGAAAAAATAAATTAAGGGTAATTTAAGTAATAAACTAGTCCCCAAACTAGAACATTTTGAGATAAAACAAGAAATGGAACAATGTGAATAAAGAAAACGCAAGTAAACTCTGGAAAATTATTCAGGAAGCTGGCGATTATTTGGGGAGTTAGCAGTACACACTAGCTCACACTAGCTCACACTAGCTCACACTAGTTATGCGGACTATTTAACTTTCATTAAAAATAAATCGCATACAGACTCATCAATTTAAGCAAGAAACTAGAGGATGAACTAGAGGATTTTGAGATACATCAATTAATTATAAAATGCTAATATATAACAACAATGGCAAGACAAGCTTCTACTAATTATAATTTACAAAAAAATTTTCCTTTATATTCAAAATTATTTCACTCCAAAAAAAATAAGATCAAATCAAATGAACTTACACCAAAAAGTGGAAAAATTGTGTGGTGGAAATGTAAAAAAGGACACGAATTCCAAAAATCAGTCTGTGAAAGGGTAAATGCTGAATTAGATTTTTGTCCATATTGTACAAATCGAATAGCAAATAATGAAAATAATCTTTCGAAACTATTTCCACATATTGCTAAACAATGGCATCCAAAGAAAAATGGTAAATTAAAACCTCAGCAAGTAGTTCCTGGAATATCAAAAAAAGTATGGTGGATATGTAAATATAATAAAAAACATATATGGAAAGCTGAAATCAGGAATAGAACAAAAGGAAACACCGACTGTCCCAAATGCTATACAGTTGCATCAGAATTGGAAATTCGTTTTTTTTCAGAATTAGAAATATTAAACCAAAATATCTTATGGAAAGTGCGAAAATATGGATTCGAAATAGATATATTTTTAGAAGATTTAAATTTAGGAATTGAGATTGATGGATCTTATTGGCACAAAAATAGAGACAAATTTGACAAATACAAAAATAAAGTACTTAAAAAAAATGGGATCAAAGTTATCAGGTTCAGAGACTCACCTTTAAAAAAAATAGAAAAAAAGGATTATATTTTTGATAGAAAAACTGAAAGCTTTCTTCTAATAAAAGAATTCTTAACTCATTTAATAAGAAATGTAGTTAAAGACAAAGTATTTGCAAAAAATATAAAAAACTATCTTAAAAAAGATGATTTCCAGAACAATGAAGGTTTTTATAAATATAGGGCATTACTTCCATTTCCTCATATAAAAAATTCTTTATTTTTTAAAAGACCAAACTTAATAAAAGAATGGCATCCAACAAAAAATAAAGGTCTTGACCCAAAAAAAATATCTCCTGGAAGTTCTAAAAAAATTTGGTGGAAGTGTTCTAAAAATCATATTTGGAAAGCAGCACTTTTTACCCGAAAAAAAAGTAATTGTCCGTATTGTGAAGGGAAATTAGCTTCCAAAAATTATAATTTTTTAGTTAAATTTCCAAATATTGCAAAAGAGTGGAATAAGAAAAAAAATGGCAATTTAAAACCTCACCAAGTAACTCCCGTATCTGGTAAGAAAGTTTGGTGGACTTGTAAAAAAAATAAAAAACATATTTGGAAAACCCAAATTTCAACTAGAACACAAGGTAGAAACTGTCCGTACTGTAGTTCGACTAAAATAAGTGACGAAAAATCATTATTATACTTGTTTCCAAAACTATCTAAGGAATGGGATTTCAAAAAAAATAAAACATCAAGTCCTAAAGATGTATTTGCTAGATCAAACAAGAAAGCTTGGTGGAAATGTAAGAAAAATCATAGTTGGGAAGCAAGAATTTATAGCAGAGCAGATGGAATGGGATGTCCTAAATGTAGTGGTTTTTATGCTTCAAAAGAAAGAAATTTAAAAATTATGTTTCCAGATCTCATTGAGGAATGGGATTTTCAAAAAAATAAAGAGTTGCAACCAGAAAACTGTGCTCCCTATTCTCACAAAAGAATTTGGTGGAAGTGTAAAAGAAAACACTCTTGGTCTTCCATAATATCATCACGTACCAGTGAGAAAACAGGCTGTCCTAAATGCAATCCAATTAAAAATCAATTTTCTTAATAAATGGATAAAGGACAAAGTAGAATAAAATAGTGCCCAGATTTGAGACAATTACGAAAAATCAAATTTGTAGTTTTGTTCTCCTTTCTTTATTTTTAGCTTTAATAATTATGTATGCGCAGTCTCTACAAGTGGAGTTAGGACGTTGAGTTTTCTTTAAAACTTTTGTTTTATAGGGCTTGCTACAACTTGGACAATTCCAGTAAGCTTGAAAATGAGAACCACGGGTAAAATATTCAGGTTTCAATGGATGATTTAATTTATAATTCCATTGTTTAGCAATCTTTGGAAACAATTTAGCTAAACTTCTCTCAAAAGGAACTCCAGGCAATAATTCAATTAAAGTTTTATACTCTTTGTCGTTTAGGTAACTTTTTCTTATTAAATATTCTTTAATATGTTTTTTCTCATCAGGTTGAATTCTTATTAGTTTTAATAATTTTTTTAACAGTGTTTTAATATCATTAATTTTAATATCACCAGTTCTAACAATAAAATCATTCCTAGAAATCTTTGTTTTGAGCTTAAAGTCCCTAAGTCTTAACACTTTAATACCTAAATTTCTTAAGAACTTATTTTTTTTTATATCTACTTTTTCAAACCCCAAATGATGGTATCCATCAATTTCAATTGCAAATTTATAATCTGGTAGAAATATATCTAATTCTTTTTTAGTTGATCTATCTGACCAAAGTATATTCTTAAACAATAATTTTAATTCCGTATAAATTCTAATTTCTGCTCTAGAAGTTTTAAAATTTTTGCATTTGGGACAATTATTTTCACCAGCACTTCTGTTTGCAAATGTTGATGGCCAAGTATGTCCTACTTTACATTTCCAGTAAGCAATTTGATGAGAAAATCTTGTGATTTTGTTTGAATCTACAGTATTTTTTTCGAAATCAAATTCCTTCATCAAATCTGGATAATTTTCAGCAAAAGATCCATATTTTTTTAAAGATTTTTCAATATTTTTTTCATTAGAAGCTTCTTGAAGACATTTTCCTCTACAAACAGTATATTTTTTTTTTAAATCATTTTTTGGATTTATACGTCTGTAAATTTGAGCCTTCCATTTATGTCCACACTTTGAGCATACCCAGGATAAGTGAGCAGAATAATTACAAGGTACTTCCTCTGGTGGTAAAATATTTTCATTTGAATATTCTTTTACTAAGAACGGATGATCAGCTAATGATCCGTGTTTTTTTATTTGTCTTAATCGCCTTCTTTTTTTTGCACAAGACTTTCCACATCCTTTTCTTATATTGCTGACTATTTTGTAAGAAGTTTCATCACAAATTACACATTTAACTCTAATTTTTTTATCCCATCCTTGGTATTTCGATATTAATTTAAATCCAATTTTCAGAAGATTTTTTTCGACAATTTTTTGAGTTAAAGTTTCCATAAACAATTTATAAATTTAATGATCTTGTTTTATAATCCTGGAATTTGTATGATAACTAGGTAAAAAACTAGAGGATTTTTAGATAAAACAAGGATTGAAGTAGTTTGAACAAAGAAAACGCAAGTAAACTGTGGAAAATGATACAGGAAGCTGGCGATTATTTACTGGGTCAACTACCTGACCACCCAAACCATCCTAGAGGTAGAAATTCCTACGCTCATGTTGCTATATGTGTGAAAGATCATTTTAATGCTAGTTATAAAGATATCCCTGACGAAAAGTTTGAAGAAGTTGTAAATTATATTGAATTTTTAAAACAAAATCCTAATTAGAATTTTTTAAAGTCTCTAGCAACCCATCAACATCTTCTTCTTGAGTGTTCCAAGCAGCAACTAATCGTACAGATTTACCATCTAACTCTTCTTCATTCATTTTATAACCCTCAGAATTTAAGTGTTCGATCATGTTTCTTGGAAATTTTGCAAAAACTTCGTTTGCTTCTGTTGGATATGAAAGTTTAATATCTGAATGAAGGGCTAATCCATCACTTAATTTTTTTCCCATCTTATTTGCATGCTTTGCATTTCTAAGCCAGACATCATTTGAAATATAACCATCTAATTGAGCTGAAACAAAACGCATTTTAGATAATAAGTGCCCTGCTCTTTTCATTAAAAATGCAATGTTACCAACTAAATCTTTCTTAAAAAAAATTATTGCTTCAGCTGCAAGACAGCCATTTTTAGTTGCACCAAATGACAATACATCAATACCAGATTTCCAAGTCATCTCAGCAGGAGTTGCATCAAGAGAAACTAATGCATTTGCAAATCTTGCCCCATCCATGTGCATATTAAGATTATGTTTATGAGCAACATCTGAAATCTCTTTAATTTCATCTAGTTGATAAACTTCTCCAGTTTCACAAACTTGTGTAATACTAACTGATGAAGGTTGTGTATGATGAACAATTCCTTTTCCACCAATTGCTTCGTCTAATTCTTTAGCAGTTATTTTTCCATTAATTCCTTGTAAAGTAACTAGTTTTCCGCCTCCTGTATAAAACTCAGGAGCACCACATTCATCTGTATTTATGTGAGATAACTTATGACAATAAATGTTTCCAAATGATGGTGTCATTGTTGATAGTGCCAAGGCATTAGCTGCAGTGCCTGATGCAGTAGGAAAAACTATAACCTCTTTTTCAAAAATTTCTGAGAACTTTTCTTGTAATTCAGTAGAAATTTGGTCGTTTCCATATGGCGTGCTGTCACCATCATTTGCTTTAATAATTGCATCAAGAACTTCTGGGCAAGCACCAGCAACATTATCTGAAGCGAATTTTACCCGCTCCCTTTTTGTTTTAATTTTAGCCATATTATTGTTTTGGAAAGTAATCTTTGAGAGTTCCTTCTCTATAAACATCAGCCGTACAGCAATGTAAGCCTCCTCCAAATGCATAAGCATCACGTAATTCTACAGGGACAACTTCCATGCCTAATTTATCTAATTGCTCTTGCTGATAAACTTCACTTTTTTCAACACAAACAGTTTTAGGATCTAGAACTAGTACATTCATTGATAACCAAGTTGATGAATAACATAAAGGTGGTGGTTCATTATGAGCAGGTTGTGCGCTATCAACAATTTCCCACCCATTATTTTCAAATAATTTTCTCTGTTCTTTTGGTAATCTTCTTTGAGGGTTATTAATTATTAACCCTTCTTTAATTGGAGTAAATGTTGCATCAATATGAATTGGGTAAGGATCACCTGGAAAATTAACTGCATGAACTCTGTGATCTTTGTAATGTCTTTTTAACCAATCAATTCCTTTTAAATTTGTTGTAAAACCATGTTGAACCACTAGATCTTTTCCAAATCTAAGCACATCTGCAGCATCAAATAATGGCTCTTCCTCTGTGGTTACAAAAAATTTATCTTCAGTCCATTCTAATCTTTTTTGAATACCAATTTTATCTGATAAATAATCTTTTCGATAATCTTTATCTGTAAGTCTTGGTTTTGGTGCTGACTCATGTCTCATATTTTGGTCCTGGTTATAATATTCCTGAAGCAAGGGTCGGTAACAAAGATATTCAAACCATCTACAACGGTAACTCATTGTAGCCTCTAAAATTTCATTTCCTACTGTAAGCAAAACATCTCTTGGAGGCATACAACCAAACATCGTCTCAGCTTCCCAATCTGGTGTTGAAGTTTTTTGATTAAAATCAATTGGAGAAGGACGATCTACTTTAACTCCTCGTTTAACAAGCATATTTGAAAAATCATCTAGTAGTTGGTTTGCTTTATCGACTGTGTCTTTAATTCTTGGGCCAAACTGGCCACGCATATCACTGTCTTCAGGAACTTTAGCATCAAGTGCTGGTTCAGGAGCTGGTATGCAAGTTCCATCTGCTCTACCAACAATCACATGTTTCAATGGATCCCATTCATTCCAACTATTAACGATAGTTTTATCAGTCATAAAATATATTAGTTTTTTATTATATTATGCTCAGGCCCGAAAGGAAATTTTGTAATATTCTCCACACTATCTTTACCAATCACTAATATATCGTGCTCTCTATATCCTCCAGCTCCAGGATTTCCTTCTGGAATCATAATCATTGGCTCCATTGAGACTACCATATTTTCTTCAAGCACTGTGTCAATATCTTCTCTAAGTTCTAGTCCAGCTTCTCTTCCATAAAAATGTGAAAGAACTCCAAACGAATGTCCATAACCAAATGTTCGATATTGCAAATATCCAAGTTCAGCAAATAATTCATTAAGCTCAAAACAAATATCAGAACATTTTACACCTGGCTTAATCAATTCTAATCCACGTTTATGGACTTTGATATTTGCTTCCCAGGCTTTAAGGCTTTCGTCATCAACATGATCTAAAAATAACGTTCTTTCTAAAGCTGTATAATATCCAGAAATCATTGGAAAAGTATTAAGTGATAAAATATCTCCTTTAATTAACTTTTTATTAGTTTTCGGATTGTGTGCACCATCTGTATTAATACCTGATTGAAACCAAACCCAAGTATCCATATATTCGGCATCAGGATAAGTTTTAACAATTTCTCGTTCCATACAGTCACGTCCGGCTATAGCAATTTCAATTTCTGTATTTCCTTCTCTAATATTCTTAACGATTTCTTCTCCACCTAAGTCTGCAATTCTTGCTCCATTTTTAATAATTTCAATTTCCTCATTAGATTTAATCATTCTAAGTTCCATTAATTCTTTTGAGATATCGCTAAAAACAGAAAAAACAAAAATAGATCCTATTTTCTCTCTCATATCTAAAGTGACATGATCATTTTCAATTCCAATTGTTTTTGGGGGATCGTCTCTACCAATAATTGAAACTATGGCTTTTAGAAAATTGTCCCTTTTCCAATCTGTATAAATTACATTGTCACAATGAGATCTTCTCCAAGGTTGACTTGAATCAATATTAGCTGAAATTGTTGAAATCTTATTTTTTGTAACAATGCAACCATAAGGTCTGCCAAAAGAACAATAAATAAAACCTGTATAATAAGCAATATTATGCATTGATGTTAAAATAACCATATCAAGATTATTTTTATCCATTATTTTTCTTAAATTATTTACTCTTCTATCGTATTCAGAATTTGAAAAAGGAAGTTTAACTTTCTCCCCATTTTTTAATGAAAAAAAATCTGGTCTTTCCATAAAGTTAATTTAATCCGATATATCTTTTATTCCATCTCATTACTAAACTGTAATAGGTAAGAGATATAAAAAGAAAAAAACCACCAATAATAGTGTTTGTTGTTGGTATCTCATTAATGCCAAATAAAGGTAACCAAACCCAAAAAATTCCACCAATTACCTCAGTCAAAGATAGTAATGTTAATTCAGCAGCTGGAATAGCTTTTGAACCGATTGAGTACAAAATTAATCCCAAACAAACCAGTGTTCCATGTAAAGAAAATAATGAGCTGTTGTAGCTTGTTGAAAAGAAATTTAAATCTTTATAAAAAATCATTATAGTTGCAAAACCTACACAGAATAAACCAGCAAATGCAGTTGTGGTAAACTTGGGTGTATCTTTACGCCATCTAAGTGATACAGAAAAAACTGCAAAACCAACGGATGATGTCATACCAAAGACAAATCCAATTAAAGAAGTTTCCGAGTTGTTACCCACGGCCATTATTCCTATACCAATTGTGGCAATAATTATTGATATCCATACATTTAAAGAAATTTTTTCTCTTAAAAATAAAAAAGCTAATAATGCAGTGAAAAATGGCATAGCAGCTAAACATAATAAAGTAATAGCTGCACTGGTATTTGTAATAGAAAACATAAAAGAAATCATTGCAACACCTAAGCCCGACCCTCCTATTAAACCAGACAAACCAATCTTAAAATAATTTTTATAAAAATTTTTTCCTTCTTCAAAAAACAAATATAAATTCAAAAGAATAAATATTGTAAGACCTCTCCCAAAGATATACTGCCATGGAATTGATTGAGGATCATTCATATATCTGACGACCAAAGGACCGAAAGACCATACGAGGCCAGCAAATAAAACAACTGGGACTGCTATTCTAGGATTTTTAAGCTCAATCATATCCAGATGTTTAATTGTAAATAGTTTTAACTACAACAAAAATGACATGTATTAGATTAGAGATTGATTAATATGATTTGGAAAAAAACAATCAACAATCTGACCTTTTTTAAACTTAGATTTACCAGCTGGTAATAACGCCCAGATATTTGATTTAACAAATGATTTAATTCTAAAAGACTCTTGTCCTTTTAAAATTTCAACTTCGATTTTTCCATTTTTAGTTGTGTTTAATTTACTCTTAGCAAATCTTGTGAAATTCTTCTTTTTTATAAAATCATTTTTTAAAATAGCTTTAATGGGTTTTTCATCACTAATACCCATCACATTAGCGATATAAGGATAAACAAAAAATCTAAAACAGGCTGCAGAGGACATTGGATTCCCGGGTAACCCAAAAATTACTTTTTGTTTTTTTTTAATCCTTGCAAATAAAACTGGTTTACCTGGTCTGATTGCAACACTTTTAAAATAGCTAGATAATTTGAATTTTTTTACAATATCTGGAACGAAATCAAATTTGCCCGCAGAAACAGCTCCTGATGTAATAATAATATCTATTTTAGAATTAATCATTTTAGATATTTTTGATTGAAATATATTTTCATGGTTATCTTTTAAAATTCCACCGTCTTTAAAATTGAATAAAAAATTTTCATTTAAATTTTTGATATAGTGACTATTCGAGTTTCTAACTTTCCAACCAGGGATATTATCACTATTGGATATTTCATTGCCTGTAGAGAAAAAAAGAATATTAATCTTTTTTTTAACAGTAATGTTTTTAATACCCAATGTCTTAAAAGCTAAAATGTGATTTGGTTGAATGACTGTATTCTTTTTAACAACTATTTCTTTTTTTTTAAAATCAGATCCAGCAAATCTAACATGACTATATTTGGTTATTTTTTTATCTATTAAAATATTTTTCTTATTTGGGTAAAAAATAATCTTTTCAATTGGAATAATAGTGTTAAACCCTTTTGGAATGATGCCACCCGTCATTATCTCCACAGTGTCATATTTTTTAATTTTCTTTTTAAAAGGCTTATTACCTGCCGCTATTAACCCTATAATCTTAAATTTCTTTGGTAAATTTTTTTTTATATTTTTAGTATCATTTGAATTAATAGCATATCCATCAAAAGCGGCATTATCTTCTGATGGGTAGTTAATTCCAGAATAAATATTTTTTGAGACAACTCTATTTAAAGAATTTGTACTTTTAATATTTTCATCTTTAATTTTGATAGTTGCTTTTTTTAAAATTCTTTTTGAATATTGATAACTAATCATTTTACAAATTTTCTATAGCTTTTTTTAAATCTTCTTTAGTATTTATATTAAAGAAAGGATCTTTATTTTCAAACTTCATATTAATATTTTTAACTCCTATACTATTTGCCCAAATCTCTACTTTTCTTTCTCCTTTGTCTAAATCTTCTTCTAATTTATCCATTAAATCTAAAGACCAAAGACCAAATATATTATGTCTAGTATTATTTGATTTGATAAAAAAAAGTTTACCTTCATCTATATTTATCTTATTTAAGAAATCTTTTAATATTTGATTTTTAAAAAACGGAGTATCAACAGGGAAAGTTGAGATCCATTGATAATCTTTATTATTATCTTTTACCCATTTCATTGCAGTCAAAACTCCACCCAATGGTCCAAGGTCTTTTTTAAAATCTTCAATTAATGAAATCTTTTTAGATTCTTTAAAGTTAATTTGGTTGTTAGAAACCACTAATACTTCATTAAATTCATCTATGATTTCAGGCAAAATATAATCAATCAATAATTTATCACCCAATTTAACTTGTGATTTATCTTCACCAAATCTTTGTGACTTTCCGCCTGCTAGTACTGTGCCTAAAATATTGTTATGCTGCATTTATCAAAATATAAAACATTAAAGATTGAATTAAAGAAATATAATGGATTTAAGAATTTTAGAAATAGCGTCCCATACAGAGAATAATAAGATTCTTGAAAATTTTACTCATAAGTCAAAAAACAAAAATCCATTATGTGGGGATGTAATGGAAATAAGCTTAATAGTAAAAAATAATGTAATTGAAGATATGGGATATCAATGTAAATCATGTGTTTATTGCCAAGCATCAGTCAGTTTACTTTCTAGAAAAATAAAGAATAAAAAGATTAATGAAATAAGGGATTTTGTAACTAATGGTGAAAAATTATTTGAGGATGTTAAGGTAACCTTGGAAAAACATTGGAAAGATTTTAAAGTAATTTTTGATAAAAAAAATCTTGCTAGAAAAGAATGTTTGCTACTTCCTTTGAGAACTATCTTGAAGGCCTTAAAAATTTAAATGATTAAAATTACAAAACCTATATTAGAAAAAGCATTAATTGCCGGTTTTTTTTCAGCGTTTACTATTGGTGTGTTAACAGTTCTTACTTACAAAAGTACTTTAGGTTATTTTTTGGCAGGTTCTTTTGGTTCATCTATGGTATTATTGTTTGGCTTTCCTGAAAGCCCCTTTGCTCAACCTAAAAATGTTTTTTTTGGTCATTTATTAACTGCATTTGTTGGGGTAGTTTTTGTAAATTATATTCCGCTACCTATTTATATTAATATTGCACTTGCTGTTGGAGTTGGAGTTTTTTTAATGATTTTATTAAATGTAGTTCACCCACCTGCTGGTGGAAATCCCATTATGGTAATAATAGGAAGTGTTTCCTACGAGTATTTGATTAATCCAATTATTTTTGGTTGTATAATAATTTTATTACTTGCAATAATAATTAACAAATACATTTTAAAAAAAAATTATCCTTTGAAATAATTTTATGAATTCTAACTATAAAGTTTTAAAATTTAACTCTAGTAAATTTGAAAATGTAGAAGATTTAGTTTCAATTGAAGAACCTTTGGAAATTTCTTTGAAATTTAAAGAACAAGATAAATGGATTACTCAAAATTTATCAATCACTATGAGAACCCCAGGTAATGATGAAGATCTTGTAAGAGGTTTTTTGTTTAATGAACAAATTATTCAAAATATTAAAGATATTGACACTATTGAAAGTTATGGAGATAAAGTTGGTCAATACAATATTCAAAATAAGATTTTAGCCTCACTTAATAATTCTCAAAATGTTAATATCTCAAAAATCAAAAGAGATTTTCTAACTAATTCATCTTGTGGTGTTTGTGGTAAATCATCTTTAGATGCACTAGAGATTATAAAAAAGAATAAAACTAACGCTTCAGAACCAAAAATTACAAAAGAAATAATTATTCAATCTCCAAATATTTTGCAAAAAAACCAATCTGAATTTAGTAAAACAGGTGGAATACACGCTAGTGGTTTATTTAACAGTGCTGGCGAACTTATTAGTTTAAGGGAAGATGTTGGAAGACATAATGCTTTGGACAAGCTTATTGGAAATGCTTTAATTAATGATCTATTAGAGCCTAAAACCCAATTTATTACATGTTCTGGTAGACTTAATTTTGAATTAGTTCAAAAGGTTTTAATGACAGATATAGGTATAATGATCGGTGTTGGTGCGCCAACTAGCCTAGCTATTGACCTAGCGAATAAGTTTGACATGACCCTCATAGGTTTCGTAAAGAGGGAAAGTTTTAATATTTACACAAATAACAAAAAAGTTATTGTAAGCTAATTAAATAAAAGGGTAATAGTGTCAAAAAATATAAGTAATTTATCAGGTAGAATAGGCCTAAAAGAGAATCTATTTAAACAGATCTCTGAAAATACCCTAAGTGACTCACCAAAAGATATTAATGATATTGCAAAAAAACATAATTTGGGGGTCTCAACACTTCATGGAGCAGAGTCTTTTTACGAATTTTTAAGACCTTCACACAGAGAAAAGAAAGCTTTTATTTGTAATGGAAGTGCGTGTATGTGTGCCGGCACTCAAGAAAAATTAAAAGATACTCTTAAAGAAAAATTAGGTGATGATAAAGTTGGAGAAATGTTTTGCCTTGGACATTGCTATGAAAACAATGCATTCCATTATGATGGTGAAAATTATGCTGGTAAAGATATTGAAAAAATTGACCAAATTTTAAAAGGTGAAAACATTATTCAAGATAAATTTTTTTCTAAAAGTCACGCAACTACTAGTTTTTTAATGGATGATAAACTTTCTTCTACAGAACAATTCAAAGATCAATTAAATAAATTTTTAAAAACTGATAAACAAGAAATTATTAAATCACTACTAGACTCTAATCTAACAGGTAGAGGTGGTGCAGGATTTCCTACAGGAATGAAATGGGATTTTTGTAGCAAGGCAAAAGGTGATAAAAAATATGTTATTTGTAATGCTGACGAAGGAGACTCAGGTGCTTTTTCTGATAGATACTTATTAGAAGATCAGCCATTAAAAGTAATCTTTGGTATGGTTCTTTGTGGAATGGTCATTGGAAGTGATGAAGGTGTTTTATATATTAGAGGTGAATATCCAAAATCTATTGAAGCAATTAATGGTAGTATTAATGAACTTAAAAAATTAAATTTATTAGGTGATAATATATTAGGAACAGATTTTTCTTTTGATTTAGGTATTTGTATTGGTCAAGGTGCTTACATTTGTGGAGAAGAAACTGCTTTGATCGCATCTATAGAAGGTAGACGTGCAGAAGTAGATGTTAGACCTCCATTTCCAGTAACTGAAGGCTTATATAAAAAACCTACAGTAGTTAACAATGTTGAAACTTTAGCTGCTGCAACTGGTATTTTATTAAATGGGCCTGAAAAATTTGCAGCGATAGGAAATAAAAAGTCTGCAGGAACTAAACTTGTTTGTCTTGATAGTTTTTTTAATAATCCTGGTGTTTATGAAATAGATATGGGAACACCTATGAAAAAAATATTTAATGAAATTGGTGGAGGGTATAAAAAACCAGTTAAAGCATTTCAAGTTGGTGGTCCATTAGGTGGTGTAGTACCATTAAAAGAAATTGATAATTTAAATTTAGATTTTCAAGAATTTACAGCTAAAGGTTTTATGTTAGGGCATGCAAGTGTTGTTAGTATTCCAAAAGATTTTTCAATGTCTGAATATATTCATCATTTATTTGAATTTTCAGCAGAAGAATCATGCGGTAAATGTTTTCCTGGAAGACTTGGTTCATACAGAGGTAAAGAAATGTTTGATCAAGCAAAGAAAGGAACTGCTAAAATACCCCTTAAATTACTTAACGAATTGCTTGTAACAATGCAAAAAGGCTGTTTATGTGCTCTTTGTGGGGCCATTCCTACTCCAATAATGAATATTCTTAAGTACTTTGGAGACGAAATGAAGAATGATATGATGAAAGATAATTAATGAGTTCTGAAAAAAGAAAAATAGCTTATATCGATGGCAAACCATATGAAATTGGTACTAATCACACATCTATATTAAAATTTGTTAAAAGTTATGTTGGAGAAAAAAAAGTTCCAACTCTTTGTGATGATCCAAATTTAGCTCCTTATGGCGCTTGTCGGATTTGTTCAGTTGAAGTTGCTTTAGAAAAAGATGGCCCAACAAAAATGGTTGCCTCATGTCATACGCCAGTTGCTGAAAACCAACATATCTTTACATCTAACGAAGCAATAACAAGTCTTAGAAAAAATATTGTTGAATTAGTTTTATCAGATCACCCTATGGAATGTGATAGTTGTGAAGTAAATAATAATTGTGAACTTCAAACAGTTGCTAATGATTTAGGTATTTCAGATCACAGATATAACAGTCCAAAACAGCATAAAGGAATTCCAAGAGATACTTCTCATGATTATATGAGAATGAATTTAGATAATTGTATTAATTGTGGAAGATGCGTTAGAGCATGTGATGAAATACAAGGATCGTTTGTTTTAACAATGAGCGGAAGAGGATTTGAATCTAAAATCACAACAGACAATGATATGATGTTTGGAGACTCTTCATGTGTTTCATGTGGTGCATGTGCACATACTTGTCCAACAGATGCTATCTCTGATGTATTTCAATCTAAATCAGCAGCTGTAGATAAAAAAGTTAGAACCACATGTTCTTACTGTGGTGTTGGATGTAATTTAGAAGCATCTATTAAAGATGAAAAAGTTGTGGCAATTGATACTCCTAAAGAAACTGAAGTTAATGCAGGACACACTTGTATCAAGGGCAGATACGCATTTAGTTTTTATGATCACCCAGATAGACTAAAAACACCGTTAATTAAAAGAAATGGTAAATTTGAAGAAGCATCATGGGATGAGGCATATGATTTTATTAAAAAAGAAATGAATAGAATTGTAAAAGATAATGGGCCAGATGCATTTGCTGGAATTTCATCTGCTCGATGTACTAATGAAGAAAATTATATATTTCAAAAGATGATTAGAGCAGCTGTTGGAACTAATAGTGTTGATTGTTGTGCACGTATTTGTCATTCACCTACAGCATGGGGAATGCAACAGACATTTGGAACAGGTGCTGCAACAAATTCTACCGAAGATATTTATCATGCAGATTGTTTTATAGTTATTGGGGCAAATCCAACTAATGCACATCCTGTAACTGGTGCAAAAATAAAACAACAAGTAATGAAGGGTAAAAAATTAATTGTTCTTGATCCTGTAACTACTGAATTAGCTAAACTTGCAGACTATCATATTAAATTAAGACCAGGGACTAACGTTGCTGTACTAAATATGATGTTACATTTTATTGTTAAATCAAAACTTTATAATGCAGATTTTGTTAGAGACAGAACTGAAGGATTTGATAACTTTCTTAAGGAAATTGAAAGACAAGACGTAGATCATTTAGCAAAAGTTGCAGGTGTTGATAAGCAAATGGTTAAAGAAGCGGCTATAGCTTATGCAACAGCCAAAAACTCAATGGAATTTCATGGTTTAGGAGTTACAGAACAAGAACAAGGATCTAAAACAGTCATGTTGATTGCAGACCTCGCTATGATTACAGGAAATATTGGAAGAAAAGGTGTTGGTGTAAATCCACTCCGAGGACAAAATAATGTTCAAGGAGCTGCCGATATGGGATGTCAGCCTCATCAAGGAGCTGGTTACTTTGAAGTAGCTGATGAAAAAAATCAAAAATTTTATACAGAAAAATATGGTGTAACTCATCCAACAAAACCAGGTTTAAAAATTCCACAAATGTTTGAGGCAGCAATTGATAAAGAACTAAAAGGTTTATGGATTATTGGAGAAGATATTGTGCAAACAGATCCAAACAGTGCTCATGTTGTTGAAGCAATGAATTCATTAGAACTTTTAGTAGTCCAAGAAATATTTATGAGTGAAACGGCAAAACTTGCAACTGTTGTATTGCCAGGAACTACTTTCCTTGAAAAGGATGGTACTTTTACAAATACAGAGAGAAGAATTCAAAGAGTAAACAGAGCCGTTCCACCATTACCAGGTACAAAACCAGATGGTGTTATTGTAACTGACATGATGCAAAAATTAGGTTTTGACCAACCTACATATGATGCAGATCAAATGCTTAAAGAAATTGCAGATGTGGTTCCTTTCTTCAAAGGTGTTACAAGAGAAAGACTTGGTAAACTTGGTCTACAATGGCCAGTTCAAGAAGATGGAACTGATACACAAATACTTCATACGGAAACATTTAAATTAGGAAAAGGAAGACTTAAAAACTTTGACTGGAAAGAATCTAGTGAGATTGAGGCTAATCAAAAAGAATATCCTTTGATTTTGACAACTAGTAGAGTTTTACAACACTACAATGCAGCAACCATGACAAGAAGAACTAAAAATATTAATATTGTTGATGAAGATGTGCTTTTGGTGCATCCTAAAGATGCTGCGCTTAGAGAGCTAAACACAGGGGATATTGGAAGGCTTTATTCTGGTAGAGGCGAAGTTGCTTTAAAAGTTGAAGTGACCGATAAAGTTAAAGAGGGAATTGTATTTACAACATTCCATTTCCCAGAACATATGGTTAACATGGTAACTGGTCATGGTAAAGATGAAGAAACAATGTGTGCAGAGTACAAAGTATCTTCTGTTGAAGTTCAAAAAATTTCAAACCAGTTTAGAACTGAAATTGAACCAAAAGAAAATCAAGCAGAAGTTAGTTAATCATTAATGACCATAGGTTGGCATTTTGATAATACTTATTCAAAATTACCCGATACATTTAAAGAAGTTATCAAACCTACTCCAGTCCATGACCCAGAATTATTAATCTTGAATGATAAATTATCTAAAGATTTAAATTTAGATTTTTCAAAAATAGATAAAGGAGAGCTATCCAAAATTTTTTCTGGAAATAGTTTACCAAAAGGGTCAACGACAATAGCACAAGCTTATGCAGGTCATCAATTTGGTCACTTTACAATGTTGGGTGATGGAAGAGCAGTACTTTTAGGTGAGCATTTAGTTAATAATACCAATAGATTTGATGTTCAGTTTAAAGGTTCTGGCAGAACATCATTTTCAAGAAGTGGGGATGGTCGTGCTGTTTTAGGTCCAATGCTAAGAGAATACATTATTAGTGAAGCTATCCATGCCTTAAATATTCCAACAACTAGAAGCCTTGCAGTAGTGAAAACAGGAGAAAAAGTTGTTAGAGAAAATTTATTACCTGGTGCTATTTTAACTCGTGTTGCTTCAAGCCACATAAGAGTTGGAACTTTTCAGTATATTGCAGCTAAACAAAATATAGATGATTTAATCACTCTAGTTGATTATACAATTCAAAGACATTACCCAGAAATTAAATCTTCTAAAAATAAAGCATTAGATTTATTAAATCTTGTAATGGAAAGACAATGCAAAC
Source organism: Pelagibacteraceae bacterium AG-390-D18 (assembly GCA_003279715.1). Taxonomy (GTDB): domain Bacteria; phylum Pseudomonadota; class Alphaproteobacteria; order Pelagibacterales; family Pelagibacteraceae; genus Pelagibacter. The sequence goes on along the minus strand of QCGY01000013.1, from coordinate 5,253 downwards.
TAGTTGTTAACTGGATGCGTGTAGGTTTTATTCATGGAGTAATGAATACAGATAATATGGCTATATCAGGAGAAACAATTGATTATGGTCCATGTGCATTTATGGATCATTACGATACAAAAACTGTTTTTAGCTCAATAGATAAATATGGAAGATATTCCTTTTCAAATCAGCCTCCTATTACAAAATGGAATTTAGCAAGATTAGCTGAATGCTTAATCCCTCTGATAGATAAAAATGAAGATGCTGCAATTAAGATTGCAACTGAAACTATAGATAATTTTCAAAATATTTATGAAAACAAATGGTTAAATATGATGAGAGATAAGCTTGGTTTATTTGGAAAAGATAAAAATGATCTAAAATTGATCAATGACTTATTATATTGGATGGAGTCTAATCAAGCTGATTATACAAATACTTTTTGTCATTTAATGAATATAAATTCTAGCAATGACTCAAAATATAAAGATACAAATTTTATAAATTGGTTTGAGAAATGGGAAAGTAGAGTTTTGATAAATAATGGATCAATAGAAAAATCGATTAATCTTATGAAAAAAAATAATCCTATTGTTATTCCAAGAAATCATAAAGTTGAAGAAGCCTTAGAAGCTGCAAATAATAATGATCTGAATTTAACTAATAAGTTATTATCCATTTTAAATAAACCCTATGATAATCAAAATTATATTGATGACTATCAATCTCCTTCAAATAATACTGAATATCAAACTTTTTGTGGAACCTAAATTATAAAACGTAAGGTTCTGGTCTAGCACTATTTCCAAGTACTCTTTCAACTGCAAAATCACTAATATCGATGGTTTGATAAGCACCTGTCGTAATTAATTCAGTTAAAGCTCTGCCAACTCCCGGAGCTTGCATTAATCCTCTTCCAGTAAATCCTGAAGCGATATAAACATTATCAAACTTTGGATGTTTACCTACAACAGCATTATTATCTAGTTTATTACAATCGTAGTAACCTGCCCAACCACCAGTAAGTTTTAATTCTTCAAACGCTGGTATTCTTTGTGCTAATGCAGGCCATACTAGTTCTTCAAAATCATTCCAGGCTGGCTCTAAATCCGTAGCATCAAATACTGAATTTGGTGATCCAGCTAAATACTCTCCACCTTCTGGTCTCCAATAAACTCCTGTTGTCAAATCACCTGTTAAAGGCATTTCTTTTATATATTTTGGGCATTTAACTCTGAAAACCGTATGTTTTTGAGGAACTACTGGAATATCTTCTAGCAACTCTTTAGTCCAACATCCTGCTGCTGACACTATTGTTTTAGCTTTAATTTCAGAAATACTTTTTACTTCACCTTTTATAAATTCAGCTCCAAGTTCTATTGCCTTGCTTTTAAGTGCACCATGAAACATAAATGGATCAATCCACCCTTCGCTTTGATTATCTGTGTAAGTTGCCGTTTCGATACCTTCACTGTTTATATATGGAAAAACTTTAGATAATTCTGAACCTTTAATATTTTTTGTTCCAGCTTCACATTCTTTATGATTTTCTAGAGCTCTATATTGTTCTTCGGCATGTTCAGGACCAAACATCAATAAATACCCATTAGTTACCATACTTGCAGTAGGGTTAGGATTTTTTTCAGTTTTTAAAAGATCTGGAATTTGAAAGATAAATTCTCTAGCAAACTTACCAAGTAAAATGTTTTCTTTTTGAAAAAATTGTCTTCTAAATCCACCTAATGATAAAGGAAAAGATGCAGTTTTATAAGTTGGGTCTCTTTCAATTACTTTTACTTTTCTACCCTCTTTAGATAAAAAATAGGCTGTAGCTGCCCCTATTATACCACCACCAATTACTACTACATCATCCATAATTAATTTAAAATAATTAAGCTAATATTGAGAATTAGTGCAAAGCAACACCAAAGTAAATATGGAATCATTAAATAAGCACTAATCATCTTGACGCGTCTAAAACTTAAAATAAGATTGATAATCAATGCTATTAATATGATTATCACTGCTAAAGCTAAAATCATATTATGAAATGCAAAAAAAGTTATACTCCAAGTTGCATTAAAAACTAAGTGAATAAAATAGATATAAATCGTATTCATTTCTTTATTTTTTGTATGCCAATAAAGCCATATTGAAATAGTCATCATTAAGTACAAAATAGTCCAAACAGGACCAAACACCCAATCTGGTGGATTAAATATTGGCTTATTCAATAATGAATACCAAGGATTCATAAAGTTAATTGTTGCCAAACCTCCAATTAAGGAAGCTGAAAAAGTAATGAGAAGAAACAGTATAAATGTTAATAATTTATTTTTAATCATGTTAATAATACATAACAAAAAATGAACAAAAAAACTATTTGGATAACTGGCGGAAGTACTGGAATTGGTAGAGCTTTAGCAATTAAATTTGCAAGCAAGGGTTGGAATGTAGCTGTATCTGCAAGAAGAGTAGAATTATTAAACGAGCTTTCAAATTCATATGAAAATATCTCTGCTTTTCCACTTGATGTTACCGACAAATCTAAATGCAAAGAAGTGTTTAATGAAATTAAAAATAAGTTTGAAAATATAGATATATGTTTTTTTTCAACTGGTACATGGAACCCTAAAAAAGAAAAAGATATAGATGTTGAACAAATGGAAGAAGTATTTAAAGTAAATTTTTTTGGAACCGTAAATAGCATTAAGGCTGTGGAGGAATACTTCAGAAACAAAAAGAGCGGTATTATTACAATAGTTTCATCAATAGCTGGATACAGAGGATTGCCAAACTCTACAGGTTATGGACCATCCAAATCTGCTTTAAATAATTTAGCCGAAAGCTTATATTTTGATTTTAAAAGATATAATGTGCGTATTTGCTTAGTTTCTCCAGGTTTTATTAAGACACCAATGACAGATAAAAATGATTTTAAAATGCCATTTTTAAAAACACCAGAATATGCTGCAGATCAAATTTATAATGGTTTAATTAACAAAAATATATTTGAAATACATTTTCCTAAAGCATTAACAATTACATTAAAACTTTTAAGTTTTTTACCTAGTAAAGTTTATTTTAGTTTAATTGGTAAAATGACAAAATATCAAAAAAAATAATTAATCTTTAACAAATACAACTGTTAACTCTGCAACTTTAAATCCAAACTTAGTCATAGTAGCTCTATTAATAGCAACTCTGTCATCTTGTTTAAAAATCCAGTCATCAAATGTAATTTTCATTTCTTTACCTTTAACTGGAACTAATAAAACATATTCAAATTTAAATGCAGGTCCATAAGAGTAACCTTTAGCTTTTCCAACAACGTCACCTGCTGTCCCTTCATAATTATGTTCATCTATTTTATTGATTGTCCATTCCCTATCTTGAACTTCGCCGTCATTCCAATTAAATTTTTCTTTTAAAATTAATTGTTTTCCATCCCAAGCACCATTTAAATCAGCAGAAAACTGTCTTGTAACTTTTCCTGATCTATTTTGTAAAACACCCCAAGCTTTAACATTTCCAGTCATATACTCTTCTATGACTAATCTTGGTTCTTTATTTTTAAAATCTTCTGGTTTCATGGCACTATTATTTGAACAACTTGTAATTAAGAATATTGAAATTATCAATAAAATAGATCTAATTATATTTATATGACGCATTTATATCTCCTATATGTATCATTTGCTCTGAAGTGAAAATTGAATTAAATCAATATTTTTTGATTTAAAACCCGCTTCACAATATGAAAGATAAAACTCCCACATTCTCTTAAAAGTTAAATCAAAACCTTGTTCTTTAATTAAACTCCACTTTTTGTTAAATTCATCTCTCCATATAGCAAGTGTGTCAGCATAATGATCAGCATATGAAATATATGAATTTACACTTAGGCCGTTCTTAGAAACAAGTTTATTTATAGTATTTTTATTTGGTAAAAAACCACCTGGAAAAATATATTTTTGAATAAAATCCTCTTTATTTCTATATCTATCATAAAGACTATCATCAATTGTAATAGCTTGTATGGCTGCTTTGCCTCCATCAGATAAACTATCTTTAATAGTTTTAAAATAACTTTCTAAATAATTTTGTCCAACGGCTTCAATCATTTCAATTGATGCAATAGAATTATACTTGCTGTTTAAATCTCTATAATCCTTAATTTCAATATTTACTTTTTCATTAAGGCCACAATTATGAATTCTCTCTTTAGCATATTCAAATTGTTTTTTTGAAATGGTGATGCAATCTAATTTAACGTCATAATTTTTGCCTAAATACTCAGCAAATCCACCCCAACCACAACCGATCTCTAAAACTTTATCACCACTGTTTGGTTGAATTAAATTAATCAATTTTTGATATTTATTATTTTGAGCCATTGATAAATCTTTATTTTGTTCATCAAATATAGCACTTGAATAAGTAAGAGTTTTATCAAGCCAAAGTGAGAAGAAATCATTTCCAAGATCGTAGTGTTTTGCAATATTTTCTTTGCTTCTGCTTTTTGTATTTTTAATAAATTTATTTTTAATAAAATTTAAAAATTTTAAATCTAATATTCCAGCAAACTTATGAATAATATTAATATTTCTTGCTGCTAATTCAATTAGATTAGATAAATTGCTCGTTTCAAATTCATTTTTCATATAACATTCAGCCAGACCAACGCTTCCACCTTTAATTAAATTATAGCTTAGAGCAGAAGATTTTATTCTTAAATCTACTTTTAGTTTATCATTATAATTTCCAAATTTTAAAAGTTCACCTGACGTTGAAGTAATTTCTAAATATCCTACGTTTATTTTTTTAAGAATATTAAAAATAATTTTGTCAGCAATTCTGTATAAGATCATTAATTCTCAATTGTTATATTATTTTTAATTTTTATTTTCCTTTTGATAAATTTAATTCCTTTTACCCACAATTTAAACGCTTCAAAATGTATCGCTAAAATTATCTTAAATGTCATTATAGGGTGTTTTAAGTAAGATTTAATTAAATGCTTAGTATTAAAATCACTTCTAAGCCCATCTTGAGAAGCATATAAAATTTTATCCTCATTATCATATTGATCAATTATAACTGAAATTTTATTTCCTGGTTTTAATAATCTAAAAAAATAAGTGCAATTCATTTCAATAAATGGTGATACATGAAATTTTTTATAACAATTATTTTGTATTAAATTTGAGTCTTTTGTTACTTTAAAAATATAAGTATGCTGTTCTCCAAAGGTATTTTTGACTTCATACA
>QCGY01000012.1 GCA_003279715.1 Pelagibacteraceae bacterium AG-390-D18 | reverse complement strand
AGCATTAGCGAAAAAGTAAAAGATAAAATTAATGAGGATTTATCTCCAACAAAAAATCTTACAGGTTTACATTTAAAGATTGTTGCAGCAATCGCGATCATTTGGTCGTTGTTTCAGCTTTGGTATGCATCTCCATTTCCTTTCATTTTTAATTTTGGAATGTTCAAAGGATTGCCAGCAAGAGCAATTCATCTTGGTTTTGCATTAACTTTAGCATTTTTAATCTATCCAATCTCCAAAGGAAAAAAAATTTCTATATTTGATATTTTTATAAGCTTTATTGGAGCTTTGTCGTGTTTTTACATATATTTTTTTTATGATCAATTAGTTGATCGTGGAGGTGTTTTACTAAGTGTTGTAATAGGAGATAGTTTCAAATTACCGATAGAGTTGATTATTGGTGGCCTTGGTATTTTAATTTTGCTTGAAGCTACAAGAAGAGCAATAGGTTTGCCATTAGTAATTATTGCTACTTGTTTCCTGCTATTTTCATATTTTGGAAGATATGCACCTGATATAATATCTCATGGTGGACTCTCATTGAACAGACTGGTTGGTTTTCAATGGCTTGATCAAGAAGCTATATTTGGAATTCCAATCGGTGTTTCTGTAGATTTTATTTTTTTATTTGTATTATTTGGTGCTCTTTTAGAAACAGCAGGAGGTGGAAAATATTTTTTAGATTTAGCTTTTGCGATGGTTGGTAAAATGAGAGGCGGACCTGCAAAAGCAGCAATTTTAGGTTCTGGCATGACCGGTTTAATATCAGGATCTTCAATTGCTAACACTGTTACTACAGGAACTTTTACAATTCCAATTATGAAAAAAACAGGGTTTTCTGAGGAAAAAGCAGGTGCAATAGAAGTTTCATCATCTGTTAATGGTCAAATCATGCCACCAGTTATGGGTGCTGCAGCATTTGTTATGGCAAGCTTTATAGGTGTTACTTATTTTGAAGTTGTAAAACATGCTTTTTTACCAGCTATTATTTCTTATATTGCTTTATTTTATATTTCTCATCTTGAAGCATTAAAATTAAATCTAAAAGGTATGGATGATGCTGATGTCCCAAATTTAAAAAAAACATTTTTCTCAGGACTTCATTTTTTAATTCCAATTTTTGTTTTAATTTATATGCTAGTTTACTTAAGGTTCACCGCATCTTACTCTATCTTCTATGCTACAGTTTCTTTAATTTTAGTTAATTTAGTTTATTTGCTAATTAAAAACTCTTTTTCTAAAGATGCTCTAAAAATGTGGTTTAACCAAACTATTGTTGGATTTGAAAAAGGTGCTTTAAATATGGTTGGTGTTGGAATAGCTATAGCAACAGCTGGAATAATAGTTGGTGCAGTAGGATCTACAGGTTTAAGTACAAATTTAATTATAGTTATAGAGTCTATTGCAAAAGATAATGTCACAATTTTATTATTCTTAACAATTGTCTTGTGTTTACTTTTAGGTATGGGACTTCCAACAACCGCAAACTATGTTGTTGTTGCTTCGTTAATGGCAACTGTTCTAGTTGATGTTGGAAATGCCTCAGGTTTTATTTTTCCACTTATAGCTGTCCATTTGTTTGTATTTTATTTTGGTTTAATGGCGGATGTCACTCCGCCAGTAGGTCTAGCATCATATGCAGCTGCAGCCATATCAGGCGGTGATCCTTTAAAGACTGGTATACAAGCTTTTTGGTATAGTTTAAGAACTGGAATTCTTCCAATCGTATTTCTATTTAATCATGAGCTATTATTAATAGGAATAGAAAGTATTTGGCATGGTCTAATTGTAATTGCAACTTCTTTATTGGGAATACTAGTTTTTACGTCTGCTACACAAGGCTGGTTTATTAATAAATTAAGATGGTATGAAATAATTATTTTTTTAATTATTTCTATTTCTTTATTATCACCTGAGTTTGTTTTAAATAAATTTTACCCAAAATATGATTTTCAAGATATCAATAATATTAACACTGTAAAAATAGATCCTAATAAAGAAGTAAGATTTAAAGTTACAAGACCCAGTCCTTATGGTGAAAGATATAAACTATTTGTGATTAATAAAAATACTTTTGAGTCAGAATATAATATTGAAGAATATGGAATTAATTTAGTCAAAGATCAGGATAAAATTGTTGTTGATACTTTAAAATGGAATGGAAAAGCAAAAAAAAGTGGATTTGAGATGGGTGACTATATAAGTGAATTTAAAATAGAAAATGCTAATCGACCTAATAAGTCGATAATATATCCTTTAGCTATAATTATTTTAATAATATTTGGTTACTTTAATTTTAAAAGAAAAAATTAGATAGACAATAACATTCCATTGTTATTAACTAAGATAATAAATAATAACCAATATATAGAGAGGGAAAGAATGTTTAAAAACTTATTTAAAAATTTTTTAATGATTTTGCTGTTGACCACTGGTTTGGGTGGAAAAGCATTTTCTGCGGAAGTTAATTTCTTTACAATAGGAACAGGTGGTACTGCTTATACCTATTATCCTGTAGGAGGAATGATAGCAAATGCAATATCAAAACCACCAGGATCGAGAGAGTGCGGAAAAGGTGGAAGTTGTGGAGTACCAAATTTAATTGCATCTGCTGTTTCGTCTAGAGGTTCTGTTGATAATGTTAACGCTATAATTTCAGGTCTTAGAAATTCAGGCTTTGCGCAATCTGATGTTGCTTATTGGGCATATACAGGAACGGGAACAATGGAAGGAAAAGCACCTGCTAAAGATTTGAGAACTATAGCTGCTCTTTTTCAAGAACATATTCATCTAATTGCACTTAAGGATAGCAACATTAATTCTGTTAAAGATTTAAAAGGAAAACGAGTTTCATTAGATGAGCCTGGATCAGGAACTTATGTGGATGCTAAATTAATTTTAGAGTCTAATGGTCTAAGTACAGGTGATGTAAAAGCTGAGGCCCTAAAAGGTAAAGCAGCTACAGACGCACTAAGAAATGGTAAGGTAGATGCAATTTTTGTTGTAGCTGGTTTTCCCACAGGAGCCGTTGTTGAGCTGGCTTCTTCAGTAGATATCAAATTAGTACCAATTGATGGTGCTGGAGCTAAAGCGCTTACTTCAAAATATGGGTTTTTTTCACAAAGCCCTATTCCTTCAGGAACATACGAGGGAGTTGATGAAGTAAATACTGTAGCAGTAGGAGCACAATGGTTTACTTCTGCAAAAGAAGATAATGAGCTTATTTACCAAATTACAAAAGCTTTATGGAATAAGGAGTCTAGAAAGTTAATGGATGTTGGTCATGCAAAAGGTAAAACTATCACACCTGAATCTGCTCTTTCTGGAGTAGGCGTACCTTTGCATCCTGGTGCAGAAAAATTTTATAAAGAAGCTGGTCTTATAAAATAAACTATAATCATATTGCCCTAGATTATAAAGATCTAGGGCACTATTATGTCTGAATTTAATATTTCTTCAAAAAAAGTTTCTGAATTAGTAGAAAAGTACGAAGTCAAAACTAATGAAAGAAAACTTAAAAATTTTTTAAAAACTTTTGCATTCTATGCATTAGTTTTAATGTCAGTTTATCATTTTTATGCATCAGGCTTTGGAACAATTAGAGATATTTTGCATAGAGGAATTCATATCTCCTTTGTTGTAAGTTTAGTTTTTATTTTTTATAACTGGAAAAAAGTAGACAAAAATACAAAAGATTTTAAGATACCTTATCTAGATATAATTTTTTTTACTCTTACTATTATAACAGCTTTATACCTTCCTTTACTACCTCCAGAAATTCTAGCTTCTAGAGTAGGAAATCCAACTAGTATAGAGATTTTTATGGGCTCTATTCTAATAATTTTGACCTTAGAGGCTGCAAGAAGATCTATAGGTTTTACCTTACCATTGATTTGTTTATTTTTTATTTTATTTGCAATTTTTGGTCCATATTTTCCAGGTGCATTAAAGCATGGTGGTGCTAGTTGGGCAGGTTTTGTAAATCATATTTATATAACTAACCAGGGTATTTATGGAATTGCCGTTGGTGTAATGGCACAATATGTTTTTTTATTTATACTTTTCGGAGTTCTTGCAACTCGGATTGGGCTTGGGCAACTTTTTATAGATATTGCAATGGTTATTGCTGGAAAATATTCAGGAGGCCCTGCAAAAGTTGCAATTTTTTCCTCAGCATTTTTAGGAACTATTTCTGGCTCCTCTATAGCAAATACAGTTACAACAGGATCGCTAACTATACCTGCAATGAAAAAAGTTGGTTATCCTCCTCATTTTTCAGGAGCGGTCGAAGCTACAGCATCAACTGGTGGACAAATTACTCCTCCAATATTAGGAGCTGCAGCTTTTATAATGGTCGAATATTTAGAAGTTCCTTTGAGAGATATTTTAGCCGCAGCTCTTATACCTGCTTTGCTTCATTATTTTGGTATATTTATAATGGTTCATCTTGAAGCAAAAAAGCTTGGTCTTAGAGGTTTGAGAGAAAATGAAGTGCCTAAATTTTTGTCAATTATAAAAGATAATTGGCTTTCATTAGCACCATTAATTTTACTTGTTTATTTAATATTAATTGGTCGAACACCTGATTATGCTGCAGTAAACGCAATTATTGCTTGTGTTGTGATTGGTTTTATAAAAAAAAAAAATAGATTAACTTTTAAAGATTTACTCGAGTGCCTTTCGGTAGGTGCAAAAAATACTCTAGCTGTTGGAGCAGCAGCAGCATCGATAGGGATCATTGTTGGTGTGGTGACCTTAACGGGTGTTGGTTTTAGATTGGGGTATGTTGTAATTCAAACTGCTGGAGATATTGGTGGTTTTTTTTTAAATTTTATTCCTTTTAATTTATTTTCTCTTGGGGACTTAACACTTTTCTTCTCTTTATTGTTGATCGCAATCTCTTGTATATTTATGGGAACAGGTGTTCCAACAACAGCAACTTACATTATATTAGTTGCTGTAGCGGCGCCTGCTTTGACTCAATTAAATATAGAGCCAATTGTTTCACATTTTTTTGTATTTTATTATGGTGTTTTAGCAGATATAACTCCACCAGTAGCGCTAGCAGCATATGCTGCAGCCGGAATTGCTGGATCAAACCCATTTAAAACTGGAAATACAGCTTTTAGATTAGGTATCGCAAAAGCTTTAGTGCCATTTGTATTTGTTTATTCGCCATCATTGTTGCTAGTTGCTCAAGGTTTTAATCTGTATGTTTTTTTTGAAACTTTAATATCTGCAATGATTGGTATTGGTCTTATAGGTGTTAGTTTTGCAGGCTATTGGTTAAAAACAGTTCCATTATTTCACAGGTGGTATTTAGGAATACTATCACTGCTATTCATTGCACCAGGTATCCAATCATCAATGATAGGATTTTTTCTAGTATTACCAATTTTATTTTTTCAACTTAAAAAATAAACTAGCCACCAGGTCCTAAATTTGAAGGTTTAAATTTTAATATCTTCCATACACCAGATGCAGATGTGATAATTTTATCATTACATTTCAATTCACAATATAAAAATATAAGTGTATTTGTTTTTTTTAATATTTTTGTAAATCCAGTTATTTCATCTCCAATTTTTGATGCACCAATAAATTTTAAATCTAAAGAAATAGTTACACAAGGAGCACCACTTGCTGCTCTATAAGCTGATGTTCCAGCTCCAGCATCCACTAAAGCGGACAAATAACCACCGTGAGTTATGCCAGCAGCATTTAAATGATTTTCATTAATTGTTGATTTAAATTCATACTCTGTTTCAGAAATAGTTCTAAACAAAACACCTCCGTTGTGTTTCATAAATCCAGGTTTAATACTTATTTGTTCAAACTCATTATTCATAGTTTTTTTATAATACAAAAGTTAAGACTAATAAAATTATTAAAACAATTACAAAAAAATATATAACTGATTTTTGTAGAGATGCTTTTAGCAACCAATCTAACATTCATTTCCTTCTTTTGGTGGACCGCCCAGAATTCGAATCTGGAGTCTCCCGGTTCGTAGCCGAGCGCCTTATCCAATTTGGCCAGCGGTCCTTATTAATTTAGTTTTTAAAACATACTAAATTTACTGTATTTTTAATTTTATTAACAATTTTTGTTCAAATTAAATACAGGTTTGCATGAAAAGCCTTATTAATGTGCTAAATTAACATTAAATATACTTTTTTTTAGGTATATAAACCGTTTTAAAATAATGAGTGAAAAATTACTTGTCCCAGATATTGGAGATTTTGAGGAAGTTGAAGTTATCGAAATTCTTGTCAAACAAGGTGATCAGATTAAAAAAAATGATCCAGTGGTTACAATTGAAAGCGATAAGTCTAGTGTTGAAATTCCATCTACAATTTCTGGTAAAATTGAAAGTATAGCAATTAAAGTTGGCGACAAAGTTTCAAAAGACGATTTGCTTTTAAACATCATATCAACCAATAAAAGTAAAGATGATAAACCTATTCCAAAAGATACAGAAAGTATCATTAAGCAAGCTGAAGCTACAATGGCAGAAAAAAAAGATGAAATGATAGTTAATAAAGAGCCAGTTCAAAAAAAAGATCAGTCAAAAATTCAAGTAATAAAAAGTGGGGATATTGATCCTTTGGAAACTCAAGACTGGCTAGAGTCTTTAACAGCAGTTATTTCAAAAGACGGTAATCAAAGAGCTCACTTTTTAATTAAGGAATTAATCAACAAAGCATATCGAGCTGGAGCAAATATTCCTTATACGCAAAATACGCCTTACATAAACACAATTCCGCCTGAGGCAGAAGTAAAATCAAATGGAGATCAAAATATTGAAAGAAGAATAAGATCTTTTATTAGGTGGAACGCTGCTGCAATGGTTGTAAGAGCAAATAAAAAATTTCCTGAACTAGGCGGACACATAGGAACATTTGCATCAGCTGCTACGTTATACGATATAGGAATGAATCATTTTTGGAGAGCTAAAAATAATAAATTTGGTGGAGATTTAGTTTATTTTCAAGGTCACAGTGCACCAGGCATGTATGCAAGAGCTTTTTTAGAAGGAAGGTTAAATGAAAAACAATTAAACAGTTTTAGACAAGAAGTAAATCCAGGTGGACTTTCTTCATACCCACACCCATGGTTGATGCCAAAATTTTGGCAATTTCCAACAGTCTCTATGGGTTTAGGTCCTATGCTTGCAATTTATCAGGCAAGATACATGAAATATTTAATTAACAGAGGTCTGATAAAAGATGAAGGTCGAAAAGTGTGGGCCTTTTTAGGTGATGGAGAAATGGATGAACCAGAATCTATGGGCGCTATAGGTTTAGCTGCTAGAGAAAAATTAGATAATTTAATATTTGTAGTTAATTGCAACCTTCAAAGACTTGATGGTCCTGTAAGAGGAAACGGTAAAATTATTCAAGAATTAGAAGGTAGTTTTCGGGGAGCTGGTTGGAATGTAATAAAAGTAATTTGGGGTTCATATTGGGACTCGTTGATAGCAAATGATAAAACAGGTCATTTAGTTAAAATAATGAACGAAACAGTTGATGGCGAGTATCAAGCTATGAAAGCTAGAGACGGAGCTTATGTAAGAGAACATTTTTTTGGAAAATATCCTGAAACTAAAGATTTAGTATCAAGTTTATCAGATAAAGACATTTGGAGGTTAAACAGAGGTGGTCATGATCCACACAAGGTATACGCAGCTTATGATAAAGCATCAAAAAACCAAGGAAGCCCTACAGTTATTATAGCTAAGACTATCAAGGGATATGGCATGGGTAAGTCAGGTGAAAGTGTTAATACAACTCACCAAACAAAAAAATTAGATGTTGACGACTTGTTATATTACAGAGATCGTTTTGATGTTCCCTTAACAGATCAGCAAGTTAAAAATATTGAATATTTTAAACCTGATGAAAAATCACCAGAAATTAAATATTTGAAAGAAAGAAGATTGAATTTAGGTGGTTATTTACCTGAAAGAACAACTTATGCAAAACCAATTAAGGCACCATCAAAAGATATTTTTGATTTTATGAAAGTTTCTACTGGTGAAAAAGAAATGTCTACAACAATGGCATTAGTTAGGATGTTTACTAATTTACTTAGAGATAAAAATATTTCACCAAAATTAGTTCCTATTATTCCTGATGAAGCAAGAACATTCGGTATGGAGGGTTTTTTTCAAAAAATAGGTATCTACGCGCACGAAGGTCAAAAATATGAGCCAGAAGATGCCGCACAGTTAAGTTCTTATCGTGAAGATAAAAGTGGTCAAGTATTAGAAGAAGGAATTAATGAAGCTGGAGCCATGTCATCTTGGATTGCAGCAGCAACATCATACACAAATCATGATATAGAAATGATTCCAATCTATATTTTTTATTCTATGTTTGGATTCCAAAGAATAGGAGATCTTGCATGGGCTGCTGGCGACAGTCAAGCGAGAGGATTTTTAATTGGTGCTACTGCTGGAAGAACTACTTTAGCTGGAGAAGGACTTCAACATCAAGATGGACATAGTCACTTAATAGCATCAACTATACCCAATTGTGTAACTTATGATCCAACTTTTCATTATGAACTAGCAGTGATTTTTAGAGAAGGCTTAAGAAGAATGCATGAAAAGAAAGAAAATGTTTTTTATTATATTACTACAATGAATGAAAACTATTCTCATCCTGAAATGCCAAAAGATAAAAACTGTGAAGAGGGAATTCTTAGAGGTATGTATAAGATAAAAGAATTCAACAAGTTTAAGAAGACAAAAATTCAACTCTTAGGATCAGGCACTATACTTCGTGAAATGATGGCTGCCGCTGAAATTCTTCAAAATGAATATCAAATTGATAGTGAAATTTGGAGCGTAACCAGTTTTAATGAATTAAGAAAAGATGGAATGGAAGTAGAAAGATACAATCTTTTAAACCCAGATAAAGAACAAAAAACTTCATATGTAGAAAAATGTTTAGGAAAATCTGAAGGTCCATTATTGGCTGCATCAGATTATATGAGAATTAATTCAGATCAAATTAGACCATATACTAATAAAAGTTTTTACTCTTTAGGAACCGATGGTTTTGGTAGAAGTGATACTAGAAAAAATTTAAGAAATTTCTTTGAAGTAGATAAAGAACATTTGGTTACTTATAGTTTAAGTGTTTTAGCAAAAGAGCAATTAATAGCCTCAAAATATGCAAAAGAGGCAATTAAAAAATATAATATTGATGGTGAAAAACCAATGCCTACTAAATTATAATGTCAGAAACAGAAATTAAAGTACCAAATATTGGAGATTTTAAAGATGTTGAGGTAATAGAAGTTCTGGTTTCTGAAGGCAAAACTCTTCAAAAAAATGATCCTTTGATAACAATTGAAAGTGATAAATCTAGCGTTGAGATCCCCTCTAATTTTGAAGGCAAAGTTAAATCTTTAAAAATAAAAGTAGGAGATAAAGTTTCGGAGGGTGATTTAATATTAATATTAGAAGGTAAATCACAAAACGACAAAAGTAATGATGAAAAGCCAAACATTGAAAAAGAATTAAAAAAAATTAAAGTAATAAAACCTGAAATAGAACAAACAACGATTAATCAAGTTAAAACTTTACCCAAAGAAATTTCATCTGCAAGTCCAAAAGCCAGAAAATTTGCAAGAGAACTTGGGGTAGATATCACTCAAGTTTTGGGAAGTGAAAAAGATGGAAGGGTTATTGAAGAAGATATTAAAAAATTTGTTTCATCTAAACCAAAAAATATTAATGAAATAAACGAAGATAAAAAAAATAGAATTAAAAATGAATTTGAACATTCTGATTTTGGAGAAATCGAAATTAAAGATATTCCAAGAGTAAAAAAATTATCTTCAGTTTATTTAACGAATTCATGGACAACTATACCACATGTCACAAATCATGATGAAGTGGATATAACAGAAATGGAGAACTTTAGAATTTCTTTAACTGATATATATACTGGAGAAAAAATTAAGATCACTCCTTTGGCATTTATTATTAAAGCATTAGTAGCCTCTTTAAAAAAATACCCAAGTTTTAATTCTTCTATTGATGAAATTGAAAGTGGAAAAATGATATTGAAAAAATATTTTCATATTGGAATTGCTGTCGACACCCCCAATGGTTTAATGGTTCCTAAAATTAGAAATGCTAATAACAAAAAAATTTCAATACTTAGTAAAGAATTAAAAGAAGTAAGTGAACTTTGTAGAAATTTAAAAATTGATAAAAAGGAATTATTTGGTGGCTCTATGACTATCACGAGTTTAGGTGGAATAGGAGGATCATTTTTTACACCAATTATAAATTTTCCTGAAGTTGCAATTTTAGGAGTAGGTAAATCTCAAAAAAAACAAATATTCATTAACGGAAAATTTAAAACAAGGACAATGTTACCTATATCGTTGTCTTATGATCATAGAATTATTGATGGAGCAGAAGCAGCAAGATTTAATAATGATTTAAAAGAAAATTTAGGTAAAAATTTTGCCTATAAGTTAGCTGTTTAATAAAAAAGTTATGTCTAAAACTATTTCTTTATTAAGTGCTTTGCTGTGTACTTTTATTTGGGGTACAACTTTTATTGCTCAAGATACTGGTATGGACAATATAGGTCCGTTCACATTTAATGCTGTGAGGTTTTTCATAGGTTTTTTGGCTATCACGCCATTAGTCTTATTATTTGAAATAAAAAAATTTAAATCTGAGTTTAAATCTGACAATAAAACTTTCATTAATCTGTCAATTTTAATTGGTATATCTTTATTTCTAGGTTCAGCTTTGCAACAAGTTGCTCTCCTCTACACAGATGTTGCAAATGCTGCATTTTTTACAATTTTTTATGTTCCAATGGTACCAATTATAATTTTTTTATTTAACCGAACATCAATTCATTGGAGTGTTTGGCCCTCTGTAGTTTTGTGTTTAATCGGAGGGTACTTATTAACAAATTTTTATGATGCAACAGTAAGACTTGGAGATAGTTTAGTAATTCTTGGAGCTTTATTCTGGAGTACTCATATAATTTTTACTGGAATAATTGTAAAAAAATATGACCTACCACTAACAATTGGTGCAGTGCAAACTTTACTTGTTGCTTCATTTTCTTATGTAATAGCAATTATTTATGAAGAATTTATTTTCATTGAAATTATGAAAGAAATAAATTCTATTTTATATGCTGGTATTTTATCTGGAGGTTTTGCTTTTGTGTTACAAATTTATGCTCAAAAAAATATAACCCCTGCCCCTGCAGCAATAATTTTTTCATTAGAAGGAGTATTTGCAACTATAGCTGCCTGGTATATTTTAAACCAGATTTTAGATATTAATAATTTGCTTGGATGTTTATTTATTTTATGTGGTGTTTTACTATCCCAATTGTTACCACTGGTTAAAAGAAGATATTCCTAATAAATTATAGAAAATAAAATTAAAGCTATTAATATTCTATAAATAACAAATGCATTCATTGAAAATTTATTTATGTAAATTAAAAAAAATTTCACTGTCATAAAAGAAAAAATAAATGATGCAGCTATAGCAATTACCACTAAATAACTAAACTCAACTGATTGAGTAAATACATCTTTTAATCCTAAAAAACTTGCTCCTCCTAAAGCTGGAATAGAAAGTAAAAATGATATTTTACTTGAGTCTAGTCTATTAAATCTTAATATTCTTGCAGCCGTAATAGTTATACCCGCCCTACTTACCCCTGGTACTAATGAAAGGATCTGAAATAAACTTATAAACAAAATTGACTGAAAATTTAAATTTGAAGAAATTTTTTTATCAAAACGATTTCTGTCTGCGATAAATAGTACGATACCAAAGATTAGAGTAGTCCAAGCTATAATTTTAATATTTCTTAGTTCGTAAATAATGCCAGTTGAATACAAGATGTATCCAACAATTATCAAAGGAATTGATCCCAAAATAATAAGGCTTAAAAGTCTTTTATTATTTTTAATATCTAATAAGTCCATTCTAAAAAAATAGATAATTGCAAATAAGGAGCCCAGATGTAGACTTATATCTATTAATAATGAACTTGATTTAAATTCATATAAACTTGATACTAATATTAGATGTGCCGATGAACTTATTGGAATAAACTCTGATATGCCTTGAATAGCTGAGAGTATTAAAATTTCTATAATGTTCTGAAACATTTTATCTAACTAGCTTAAAAAATATTTATTTAAAACAATTCGATTTAAGCATATTAGCTATGCAATTATTAGAAATGTCATAATTTTCAAACTTATATTGATTAATAAGGTCATAATAACTGACCTATTTTTAGCTTTATTTAATAAAAACAAGGTATAGTTTGCCATAATTAATAAAAATTATGAATGATAAAATGCTTAAATTCGTAAAAATAGGTCAACAAACTCCACCTAAAAGGGAAATTGATGTCAGAAAAAAAGATTTTAATGAAATTTATGACGAATTTATTAGCGAAAAAGCAAAAGAGCAATCCAGTAGATGTTCTCAGTGTGGTGTTCCCTTTTGTCAGGTTCATTGTCCATTAAGCAATAATATTCCTGATTGGTTAAAGCTGACTGCAGAGGGAAGGCTCAAGGAAGCTTATGAATTATCTCAAAGTACAAATAATATGCCAGAAGTCTGCGGAAGAATATGTCCACAAGACAGATTGTGTGAAGGAAATTGTGTTATTGAACAATCTGGCCATGGAACAGTAACCATTGGTTCAATGGAAAAATATATTACTGATAACGCTTGGGAACAAGGTTGGGTAAAACCTATAAATGTTTCTAATGAAAAAAATGAAAGTGTTGGAATAATTGGTGCAGGCCCAGCTGGTCTAGCTGCAGCTGAGGAATTGAGAAAAAGTGGATACAAAATTACAGTTTATGACAGATATGATAGAGCTGGTGGATTATTGATTTATGGAATACCAAATTTTAAACTTGAAAAAGAAGTTGTTGAGAGAAGAACTAAACTTTTAAAAGATGGAGGAATTAAATTCATTCAAAATTTTGAAGTAGGTAAAGATGCAAGCTTGGAACAATTAAAAAAAAAACATGATGCAATTTTAATTGCAACAGGAGTTTACAAAGCTCGAGAGGTAGAGCTTCCAGGTAATGACCTAAATAATATTTTTCCTGCAATGGATTTTCTAACAGCATCAAATAAAAAAGGATTAGGTGATAAAGTAGAATTATTTGATAAAGGAGTTTTAAACGCTGAAGGAAAAGATATTGTTGTAATTGGTGGTGGAGATACAGCAATGGACTGTGTAAGAACATCAATACGACAAAAAGCAAAATCAGTTAAATGTATATATAGAAGAGATAAAGAGAATATGCCTGGATCAGCAAGAGAGGTAGCTAACGCTGAAGAGGAGGGAGTTGAGTTTGTTTGGTTATCAAGTCCTAAGGAATTTAAAGGTATTAACAAAGTTGAAAAATTGATTGTTGACCAAATAAAATTAGGTGACCCTGATGAAAGTGGAAGAAGAAAACCTGAAGTTCAACAAGACTCAAGTTTTGAGGTCAAAGCTGATATGGTTATAAAAGCTTTAGGATTTGATCCTGAAGATTTGCCAACTTTATTTGATTCAAACGAACTGCAAGTGACAAAATGGGGAACTGTAAAAGCTGATTTTGATACAATGGAAACAAATTTAAGTGGGATTTTTGCTGCAGGTGACATAATTAGAGGTGCATCTTTAGTTGTCTGGGCGATTAAAGATGGAAGGGATGCGGCTGCTTCAATTAAAAAGCACTTGGAAAACAAGCAATTAAAACAGGCAAAAGTAGCCTAATGAAAAAATATAAAAAAAATTTTGAAATATTAAAGAAAAACAACATTTACTCTGAAGAGATGGAGCATGATGCCTGTGGTGTTGGTTTAATTGCGTCTACTGAAGGAAAGAAATCACGTAAAATTGTTGAGTATGGAATTGAAGCTTTAAAAGCAGTTTGGCACAGAGGAGCGGTTGATGCTGATGGAAAGACGGGAGATGGTGCAGGTATTCATTTAGAAATCCCAAAAGATTTTTTTATAGAAAAAGTAGAAGTCACAGGTCACACATACGATAATTCAGAAATATGTATTGGAATGATTTTCTTGCCAAGAAATGATTATGCAGCACAAGAAAGCTGCAAAACAATAGTTGAGAGTGAATTAACAAAAAATGATTTTAGTATTTATGGTTGGAGACAAGTTCCGGTTAATCCAAAAGTATTAGGTGAAAAAGCATTTCAAACAATGCCCGAAATTATTCAAGTACTTTTTAAATCTAATAACCCAGAATTGTTGAATAAAGATCTTGAGAGAAAAATTTATGAAACAAGAAGAATAATAGAAAATAAAGCTTTTCAAATTTCTTTAAATAATTTTTATATTTGTTCTCTTAGTTCAAAATCAATAATTTATAAGGGGATGTTTTTAGCTGAGTCTATTTCTGAATTTTTCTTAGATTTAAAAGATGATAGATTTGTTTCAAGATATGCAATTTTCCACCAAAGATTTTCAACTAATACTGCGCCAAGTTGGAATTTAGCTCAACCTTTTAGAGCAATTGCTCATAATGGAGAAATCAACACATATCGTGGTAACAAAAATTGGATGAAGGTTCACGAGCAAGAAATGAACAGCCCACTATTTGATAACATAGAAAATTTAAAACCAGTAATTCAACAAGGTGCATCAGACTCAGCTGCATTAGATAATGTTTTTGAATTATTAAATATTTCAGGTCAGCCTGCACCTTTAGCAAAATTAATGTTAGTACCTGATGCTTGGTCAAAAAAGAATAAAACTCTGTCTAAAGATCATCAACAATTGTTTAATTTTTTAAACAGTACTATGGAACCTTGGGACGGACCTGCAGCTATTGCAGGAACAGATAATGAATGGGTAATTGCCGCAAATGATAGGAATGGATTGAGACCATTGAGATATGCAATCACTAAAGATAATTTATTATTTGCAGGTTCAGAAACAGGAATGATTGAACTTAATGAGAAAAAGATTTTAACGAAGGGGAGGTTAGGTCCAGGAGAAATAATTGGGGTTAGAATAGAAAAAGGAAAAGTATTTACTAATAGTAAAATTAAAGATTATTTAGCTAAGGAATATAAACACTTTAATTCTCAAATTATTGATTTAGATGAAAAAATTACAGTCTCTGGAGAAAACCATTCATTTTCTGGAGATGAACTAAGAAGAAGACAATATACATTTGGAATGAGCTTAGAAGACTTAGAACTTATTTTGCACCCAATGGCTGAAGATGCAAAAGAAGCAATAGGCTCCATGGGTGATGATACTCCACTTGCAGTGTTGTCAGACAAATACAGACCTCTTTATCATTTCTTTAGACAAAATTTTAGCCAGGTAACAAATCCTCCAATAGATTCATTGAGAGAAAATAAGGTAATGAGTTTAAAAACTAGATTTGGAAATTTGGGTAACATTCTGGACTTTGATAATTTAACTAAGCAAAATATTTATGTTTTAAATAGTCCAATTTTATCAAACTCACAATTTGACAAATTTATTAATTTTTTTGGTAAAAATTCATTAGTTATAGATTGTACTTTTTCAAAAGATCAGTCCTTATTTGAAGCGATAAAACAAGTTCAAAAAGATGCAGAAATTGGTGTAAGACAGGGAGTTACTCAATTAATTTTAAGTGATAAAGGATTATCAGAAACTAATTTGCCCATCCCAATGCTGTTATGTGTAGGGGCAATCAATTCGTTCTTAATAGAAAAAAAATTAAGAGGTTATGTCTCTATAAATGTCCAATCTGGAGAAGCTTTAGATACTCACTCATTTGCTACTTTAATTGGCGTGGGGGCAACCACAGTAAACCCATATCTTGCTTTTGATAGCTTGTATCAAAGACATGAAAAAAAACTTTTTGGAAAATTTAGTTTTGATGAATGTGTGCAGAGATATATCAAATCAGTGAATGCTGGACTTTTAAAGATTATGTCTAAAATGGGAATCTCTGTTTTGAGCTCATATAGAGGAGGATGTAATTTCGAAACCGTAGGTTTAAGTAGAACAATTGTTTCTGATTATTTTCCTGGTGTTGTATCAAAAATATCTGGGATTGGATTAACAGGAATAGAAAAAAAAATTAGATCTATTCATAAAGAAGCATTTGAAAGTTCTGAAACTATTTTACCAATAGGTGGAATATATAGATATCGTAAAAATGGAGAAACGCATCAGTATCAAGGAAAATTAATTCATTTATTACAAAGTGCAGTGGGATCTAATTCTTATGAAGCATATAAAAGATATGCTGAGGGAATATATAACTTACCACCAATAAATTTGAGAGATTTGATTGATTTTAGATCAAAAAAATTGAAAGGACCAATAGATATTTCAGAGGTTGAACCAATACAAAATATACTTAAAAGATTTGGAAGTGGAAGCATGTCACATGGAGCACTCTCAAAAGAAGCCCACGAAACGCTTGCTACTGGAATGAACAGAATTAAAGGTGCCTCTTGTAGTGGTGAAGGTGGAGAAGATGAGAGTAGGTTTAAAGTTCTAGAAAATGGAGACAGTGCAAATTCTAGAGTAAAACAAATAGCTTCAGCAAGATTTGGTGTAACTGTTAATTACTTAAATAATTGTAATGAAATTGAAATTAAAATAGCTCAAGGAGCAAAACCAGGAGAAGGTGGGCAATTACCAGGGTTTAAAGTTACAGATGAGATTGCAAGATTAAGACATTCAACGCCTGGAGTGACTTTAATATCACCTCCACCACATCACGATATTTATTCAATAGAAGATCTTGCTCAACTTATTTATGATTTGAAACAAATAAACCCTAAAGCAAGAATTGGGGTTAAACTTGTTGCATCATCAGGTGTAGGAACAATTGCAGCTGGTGTTGCTAAAGCAAAGGCAGATATCATATTAATATCAGGACACAATGGTGGTACTGGCGCAACACCACAAACTAGTGTTAAGTATGTTGGAATACCATGGGAAATGGGATTAACAGAAGCTAATCAAGTTTTAACTTTAAACAATCTTAGACACAAAGTTACTTTAAGAACTGATGGTGGTATTAAAACAGGAAGAGATGTTGTTATTGCAGCAATGATGGGAGCTGAAGAATATGGAGTGGCAACTACAGCGTTGGTTGCAATGGGTTGTATCATGGTTAGACAATGTCATTCAAATACATGTCCAGTTGGTGTTTGTACTCAAGATGATAAACTTAGAGAAAAATTTACAGGCACTCCAGATAAAGTAGTTAACTTATTCACTTTTATAGCCTCTGAGGTAAGAGAAATTTTAGCAAAAATAGGTTTTAAATCATTGAATGATATAATTGGAAGGACCGACCTTTTAATGCAGGTTAGTAAAGCATCTCCAAATCTTGATGATTTAGATTTGAACCCACTTTTTGTACAGGCAGATAATGGTAACAATAAAAGATATTGTGAAAATCAGGAAATAAATCATGTACCAGATACACTTGATCAAGAAATTTGGCCAGAGATTGAAAAATTTTTAGATAATTCTGAAAAGGTTGAGAAGGAATACGTTATCAAAAATACTAATAGAGCTGTTGGAACAAGAATATCTCATCATCTTTACAAAAAATATGGATATGAAAAGCTTAATGAAAACTTTTTAGTATTAAATTTTAAAGGTTCAGCAGGTCAATCATTTGGTGCTTTTTCTTCTAAAGGCTTAAAACTTGCTCTAAAAGGAGATGCTAATGATTATGTGGGTAAAGGGTTATCAGGTGCTACAATTTCAATCAAATTATCTGATGAAAGTAATTTAATTTCAAATGAAAATACCATTATAGGTAATACAGTTTTATATGGTGCAACTTCAGGAAAACTATTTGCAGCTGGACAGGCCGGAGAAAGATTTGCTGTTCGAAATTCTGGAGCAACCACAGTAATTGAAGGATGTGACTCTAATGGTTGTGAATATATGACAGGAGGAACGGTAGTAATTTTAGGTGATGTGGGAGATAATTTTGCAGCTGGTATGACAGGGGGGATGGCATTTATTTATGATAAATCAAGAGAATTTGAAAAAAAAGTAAACAATGAATCTGTTGTATGGCAAAATGTAGAAACAGATTATTGGAAATCTTATCTTAAAGATTTAATAAATGAGCATTTTGAGGAAACTGGATCTAATTTATCAAAATTATTAATTGAAAATTATGTTGAAGAGTTAAATAATTTTGTACAAGTTTGTCCAAAAGAAATGCTAGATAAGTTAATCAACCCAATTAGTCTTAAACCTGTTATTAAAGAAGTTAGTTAAATAATCAATTTAAGTTCTTTTATTATTGTTTTAAGCCATTTTTGACTTGATAAACTGTGATCACCATTTTTAACAATAACTAATTTTTTTTTCGCTTTTTGAAATATTTTTAAAACTTTTCTTGAATAAGAAACTGGTACTACCTCATCTTTTTGACCATGGACCATAGTAACACTTATTTTAGAATTTATTTTTTTCTTTAAAACCTTATTTTTTCTGCCATCTTTTATTAGCTGAAGAGTAATTGGGTATTCATAATTGCCATGTTTTAATTGTAAAATTCCTTTTCGTATAGTTTCAGATCTCATTTTTTTTGTGAATTTTTTCCACATCAAGTTTTCTAAAAACTCAGGAGCAGAACCAATACCTAAAAATCCCTTTATTTGACTTTTAAATTCTTGAAATTGTTTAAGGGCTAACCATGCACCCATACTTGAACCAACAATGGTAAAGTCATTATTTTTAACAAATTTTTTAATAAGAGTTGATGTTTCATTGCTCCATATTGTAATATTACCATTTATAAATTTTCCTGATGATTTTCCATGTCCTGAATATTCTAGTGCTAAAAAACTTACTTTATTTTTTTTAGCAAATTTTAAAAAAGTATTTGGTTTTTTTCCCTCTAAATCAGACATAAAGCCATGTAAAAAAACAATAAAAGGAGCATCTTTATAAACATTGCAAATAAATCTAATTTTCTTATTTTTTGAGATTTTATGATATTTGAAATGAGTCATAATCGTTTATATGTTTAGTCTAATATTATATAATATTATCAAATGTCTTCTAATTTAAAAGTTTTACAAGTCATACCAAAATTAGGATATGGGGGAGCAGAAACGGGTTGTTATGACATTGCTCATTATTTACCAGAAAACGAATGTGAATCCTATATCGTAACTAGTGGAGGCGAACTTCTCAAATTTATAGATAAAAAAAAAGTAAAAATAATAAAACTTCCTGTTCATAGTAAAAATCCATTAATTATATTTATAAATTTTTTAGCTTTAATTGGTGTGATACTGATTAATAATATCTCAATTGTGCATGCTAGAAGCAGAGCTCCTGCTTGGTCATGTTTGTTAGCAGCTAAAATTACTGGTAGAAAATTTGTTACTACTTTTCATGGAACTTATAATTTTAATAGTAAATTTAAAAAATTTTATAATTCCGTAATGGTTAGGTCAGATTTAATTATAGCGGGATCTAATTTTATTTTTTCTCATATCAAAGAAAATTATATAAAATATCTTGATGCTAAAAAAAAACTTTTAGTTATTTTTAGGGGTATCAACGTTGATTATTTCGATCCAACTACTAAACTAGATAGTGATGAAAAAGAATTATTAAAAGAATGGCAAATAGAAAAAGATAAAAAGATAATCCTTTTACCTGGAAGACTAACAGGATGGAAAGGACAAGAAGTTTTTATAGAAGCAGTTAATTTAGTAAATATTGAACTTGGATATGAGGCTTTTTATGCAATAATACTTGGAAGTGACCAAGGTAGAGAACTATATAAAAAAAAACTTATTAGACTTTCAGAGCAATATAGATTGATTAATCAGGTAAAATTTATTGATCATTGTAAGGATATGGCCTTAGCTTACAAAGTTTCTGACATAGTAGTATCAGCTTCAATTGAACCAGAGGCTTTTGGAAGAGTTGCTGTTGAAGCTCAATCAATGGAAAGACCAATAATAGCAAGCAATATTGGGGGATCTAATGAAACTGTAATTGATGAAAAAACTGGTTTTTTATTTGATTCTAACAACGCAAAATCATTAAGCAAAAAAATTTTAAAGGTACTTTCTATGGATGAAGCATCATTACAATCGATAGGTAAAGAGGGAAGAAAAAACATAATTCAAAAATTTAATGTTGAAAAAATGTGCTTTTCTACCTATTCAGAGTATAAAAAAATATTAAATTAATGCCTATAATTACATTACCAGATGGAAATAATTTAACATTTTCAGACAAAGTTACAGGTCTAGATGTAGCTGAAAAAATTAGTAAGTCCCTTGCTAAACAAGCTATGGTCATAAGTGTTGATGGTGATTTAAAAGATTTAGATTTTTTAATAGAAAAAGATTGTTCTATTAAAATTTTTACATCAAAAAATCCTGAGGGCTTAGAAACTATAAGACATGATACAGCCCATATATTGGCTATGGCTGTTCAAGAACTATTTCCAGGAACACAAGTAACTATTGGGCCAGTTATTGAAAATGGTTTTTACTATGATTTTGCAAGAAAAGAACCTTTTACTGAAGATGATTTAGAAAAAATTGAAAATAAAATGAAAGAAATTGTCGATAGAAATGAAATTACAAAAAGAGAAGTTTGGGAGAGAAATAAAGCTATTTCACATTTTAAAGAAAAAGGAGAAACTTATAAAGCAGAATTAATTGAAGCAATCCCAGAAAATGAGGATGTATCTATTTATTTTCATGGTGAATGGCATGACTTATGCAGAGGACCACATCTTTCTTCAACAGGTAAAATTGGAAAATTTTTTAAGCTTACGAAAGTTTCGGGAGCTTATTGGAGAGGTGACTCTAATAATGAAATGTTGCAAAGAATATACGGTACAAGCTGGGCAACCCAAAAAGATCTAGATGAATATTTAAAAAGAATTGAAGAAGCAGAAAAAAGAGATCATAGAAAACTTGGAAAAGAAATGGATCTATTTCATTTTAGAGAGGAAAGTCCTGGCTCAGTATTTTGGCATGAAAAAGGATGGGCTTTATTTCAAAAATTGATTAACTATATGAGAGATAGACAAGATGCTGCTGGTTATAAAGAGGTCAATACTCCAGAGATACTTGATAGGCAGTTGTGGGAAAAATCTGGTCATTGGGAAAAATATGGTGAAAACATGTATACTTCACAAACTCCAGACGAAAAAGTATTTGCTATTAAACCTATGAATTGTCCTGGGCATATTCAGGTATTTAATCAAGGTTTAAAAAGTTATAGAGATCTTCCTTTGCGTATAACAGAATTTGGAAAAGTACATCGTTACGAACCTTCAGGAGCACTACATGGCTTACTAAGAGTGAGAGCATTCACTCAAGATGATGCTCATATATTTTGTACTGAAGAACAAATTACCAGTGAATGTTTAGAAGTAACTAATTTAATTTTAGATATTTACAAAGATTGGGGTTTTGAAAATGTAATTCTAAAATATGCAGATAGACCAGATGTAAGAGTTGGTGATGATGAAGTTTGGGATAAAGCTGAAGCCTCTTTACTCGAGGCAGTCAAAGCCTCTAAGTTAGAATATAGCATTAACAAAGGCGAAGGGGCATTTTATGGTCCTAAAATTGAATTTGTTTTAAGAGATGCAATTGGAAGAGATTGGCAGTGTGGAACTTTGCAAGTTGACTTAAATTTACCAGGAAGATTAGAAGCATCATATGTTGATAAAGATGGAACCAAAAAAGTTCCTGTTATGCTTCATAGAGCATTATTTGGTTCTTTAGAAAGGTTCATAGGAATTCTAATAGAAAATTATGCTGGCAAATTTCCTTTTTGGATTTCTCCTTTACAAACTGTTGTAATACCAATATCTGAAGAATTTGATGATTATGCAATTGAAGTGTCAAAGAAAATTAAACAAGCAGGTATTAGTTCAAACGTTGACTTAAAAAAACATAATTTAAATTACAAAATAAGAGATCATTCATTAGCAAAAATACCTCTTTTATTAATTTGTGGTAAAAAAGAAGTTGACTCTAACTCGGTAACGATTAGAAGGTTAGACTCGAACAAACAAGAAAATATGGATTTAAATTTATTCTTAAAAACTTTCTCTGCTTTAAATAAAGCATCCTCAAACTAAGTGGCAGATTTTAAACAAAATTACTTTCAAAGAAGAACAAAAGATAGAGGTCCTAGATCTAATAATAGAATCTCATCTCCAGATGTTCAGGTTATAGCAAGCGATGGTGAAAATCTTGGTGTGATGAATACTAATGAAGCAATCTCAATGGCAAAAAATCAAGGGCTAGATTTAATAGAGATAGCAGCTAATGCAAACCCGCCTGTTTGTAAAATTATGGATATGGGTAAGTTTAAATACGATGCTCAAAAGAAGGCAAATATTGCAAAGAAAAAACAAAAAATTGTTTTATTAAAAGAAATTAAAATGAGACCTGTTACAGAAACTCATGATTATGATTTTAAGGTTAAAAATGCAAAAAAATTTATAGCTAAAGGAGATAAAGTAAAATTTACTGTCAGATTCAAAGGTCGTGAATTACAACACTCTCATTTAGGAAAAGAATTAATGGAAAAGATCAAAGATGACATGAAGGATATTGGTAAGGTAGAATTACATCCTAAGTTTGATGGCAAGCAAATGATCATGGTAATTCAGCCTTTATAGGCCTTAATATAGGTTGTAAATTTATATCAATCTTTGTATAACTCCGCAGAATTATGCCAAAATTAAAAACAAAAAGCTCAGCAAAAAAAAGATTTAAAATATCTGCAAAGGGTAAAGTTATGACTGCCCAAGCTGGTAAAAGACATGGTATGATTAAAAGAACGAATTCTCAAATAAGAAAATTAAGAGGCACAACAACTATGTCTAAACAAGATGGCAAAATTGTTAAATCATACATGCCTTATAGTTTAAGAGGTTAATAATGGCGAGAGTAAAAAGAGGCGTAACTAGCAAAGCAAAACATAAAAAAGTTTTAAAAGCTGTCAAAGGTCAATGGGGCAGAAGAAAAAATACTATTAGAGTTGCTAAGCAAGCAATGGAAAAAGCAATGCAATATGCTTATAGGGATAGAAGAAATAAAAAAAGAGATTTTAAATCTTTATGGATACAAAGAATCAATGCTGGTGTTAGAGCAGAAGGTTTGACTTATTCTAAATTTATCAATGGCCTTGGAAAATGTGGTATTACAATTGATAGAAAAATTCTTGCTGAAATTGCTTACGATAGCCCAGAAGCATTTAAAACAATTGTTCAAAAAGCTCAATCCGCTTTAAATTAATCTTCGCTATTGTTTTTATTTCTTAAGGAAATAATCTATCAATATGTCAGACATAAAAAATATTCAAAATAACTACTCGGCTAAACTTAACAATAATTTAAGTTTAGAAGAAATTAATCAAATCAAGACTGAGTTATTTGGCAAAAACGGTTTGATATCTTCCCAATTCAAAAATATTGGATCTATACCAGAGACAGATAGAAAAAAATTTGCATCAGATCTTAATCAAATTAAGGATGAGTTACAAAATTTAATAACTAGTAAAATTAATGAAATTGAATCAAAAAAAATAAATGAAAAATTAGAAAAAGAAAAAATTGATGTAACTCTTCCCGAAAGACCTTTTGTTATAGGTAAAATTCATCCTGTTTCACAAACTATAGATGAAATTTCATCAATTTTTTCTGAGATAGGTTTTAGTGTTGAAGAGGGCCCAGATATTGAAAATGAATATAATAATTTTACAGCTTTAAATACACCTGACAATCACCCAGCAAGAGATATGCATGACACGTTTTATCTTGATGAGAATAAAGAAATTTTATTAAGGACTCATACATCTCCAGTTCAAATTAGAACAATGCTCAAAGACAAACCTCCATTTAAGATTATTGCGCCTGGAAGAACTTATAGGTCGGATAGTGACCAAACCCATGCACCAATGTTTCATCAAGTAGAAGGTTTACATATAGATAAAGATATAAACATGGGACATTTAAAGGGTTGCTTAAATTATTTTATTAAAGAGTTTTTTGAAGTTGAAAAAATTAAAATGCGATTTAGACCAAGTCACTTCCCTTTTACGGAACCATCAGCTGAAGTAGATATTGGTTATGAAATTAAAGATGGGAAAATTGTTATTGGAGAAGGAGACCAATGGCTTGAAATATTGGGTTGTGGAATGGTTCATCCCAATGTTTTGAAAAATGTGAAAGTCGATCCATCAAAGTATCAAGGTTATGCATTTGGAATAGGAATTGATCGATTAGCGATGCTTAAATATGGGATTAATGATCTAAGAGCTTTTTTTGATTGTGATTATAGATGGTTAAATCATTTTGGATTTGATCCTTTAGATGTACCAACAAATTATAGAGGTTTAAGTCGATGAAAATCACATTTGATTGGTTGAAAGATCATTTAGATACAAAATTAAATGAGGGTAAGCTTTTAGAACAGCTGACAAATGTTGGGCTTGAGGTTGAAAGTGTAGAAAACTTATCAGCTGGTCTTGATTTATTTAAAGTAGCAAAAATTTTAAAGACAGAAAAACATCCTAATGCTGATCGACTAAAAGTTTGTGACGTTGATGTGGGAGAAAATGAGATAAAAAAAGTTGTGTGTGGTGCGCCCAATGCAAGAGAAGGATTAATTACAATATATGCCCCACCTGGAGCCATTGTTCCAAAAAGTAAAGTAAAATTGGTGGTAGCTAAAATTAGGGACGTTACTTCTTACGGGATGCTTTGTTCTGAGTCTGAATTAAATTTATCAGATGAAAGTGATGGAATAACTGAATTGTCATCAAAAAAATATGAAAAGAGTATTGGAAAAAGTTATTTTTCAAAATCAAATTCTAATCTTATAGATCTATCGATTACTCCTAATAGGCCAGATTGTCTTGGTGTTAGAGGAATAGCAAGAGATCTTGCTGCTTCAGGTTTTGGAAAATTAAAAAATTTAAAAGAAAAAAAAATTAAGTCAAATGTGAAACAAACTTTAAAAGTTAAAATTAATAAAGAAAAAAATCAAGCTTGTAGTTCTTTTGGTAGCTGTTTAATTACTAATGTAAAAAATACTGAAAGCCCTAAATGGTTAAAAGATAAACTAGTTTCAATTGGACAAAAACCAATTTCAGCAATAGTCGATATTACCAACTATGTAATGCTTGATATTAATCGTCCACTACATGCTTATGATGCAGATAAAATAGAAAAAGGTATTGTAGTTAGGAATTCAAAATCTGGTGAAGAGTTTACAGCTCTAGATAATAAAAATTATAAATTAGATGATGGGATGTGTGTAATTAGCGATAACAAAGGTGTGTTAGGATTAGGTGGAATTATTGGAGGCACAAGGTCAGGTACTGAATTTGATACAAAAAATATTTTATTGGAGTCAGCTTATTTTGAGCCCAGATCTATTAGAAGTACATCAAAAAAATTAAACCTAGATACAGATGCAAAGTTTAGGTTTGAAAGAGGTATTGATCCATTATCGATTGAAGATGGATTAAATAAAGCAGCACTATTAATTAAAGAGATTTGTGGGGGTGAAATTGGTAAAATTGACATTCAAACAAACGAAACAGTAAAAGCTAAAACCATAAAATTTGATACTAATTTATTTGAAAAAATAACAGGATTTAAAATTTCAATTAAGGAAATACTTAAGATTTTAGAAGATCTTGGTTTCAAAATTAAAAAAGAAAAAAAAACATTTAAAATTAACCATCCCAACTTGGAGACCAGATATTTCACAGGAAATAGATGTTGTTGAAGAGTTAGTAAGGATAACTGGTTATGATAAAATAAAAATTATAGATCCAATCAAAGAAAGAAATAAATCTACTTTAACTCAGTCACAAAAGTTATTTCATTTTTTACAGAGAGCAATTGCATCTAAAGGATATTTAGAGGCAATAACATGGTCATTTACTGACTCAAATTATAACAATCATTTTAGAGATCAAAGTGATGAAATTAAAATAGTAAATCCCATAAGCTCAGAGTTGGGAGTTTTGAGAAACTCAATTTTTTCAAATTTAATTATGTATATGAATAAAAATTTGGATAGAGGTTTTAAAGATTTATCGATATTTGAAATAGGGCCAATTTTTACTGGCTCAAACCCTGGTGAACAAAACACAGTAGTTTGTGGTTTATCAGCAGGTAAAAGATCAAGATTATCATGGAATGAAAAAGAGAGAAATGTTGATGTATTTGATGTTAAAAGAGATGTAGTCCAAACTTTAATTGAAGCAGGATATAATTCAGATAAATTTTTTATAGATGATGAAACACCAAATTATTATCATCCAGGTAAGTCAGGTAGGTTATTTTTAAATCGAGGCAAAGATCAAATTGCAGCATATTTTGGTGAGATTCATCCAAATATTATAAAAAACATAGATATTAAAATAGAGTCATTAGTTGGATTTGAAATTTTTCTAGATAATTTAAAATTACCGAAGAAAACTTTAAAAGACCAAAAAACTAAATTTGAAGTATCAGATTATCAAAAATCTGAAAGAGACTTTGCTTTTGTAGTTGATAAAGAAGTTAAAGCTCAAGATTTAATTAATGCTATTTCAAGTGTGGACCAAAAACTGATTAGTAATATCAAAGTTTTTGATGTCTATGAGGGTGAAAATATTCCAGAAAATCAAAAATCAATAGCAATTAGTGTGACCATACAATCATCTGAAAAAACATTGAATGATGGTGATTTAGAAAACATCAATAATTCTATAATTAAAACAGTTGAAAATAAAACTGGCGCTAAGATACGATCTTAAAGCAAATGAGTAATATCGATAATATTAGAAACTTTGCAATTATTGCGCATATTGATCATGGTAAATCTACAATAGCAGATAGAATAATTCATAGCTGTGGTGGGCTTACAGAAAGAGAAATGAAAGCTCAAGTATTAGACTCAATGGATATTGAGCGTGAAAGAGGAATCACAATCAAGGCTCAAACAGTTAAACTTAATTATAAAGCAAAGGATGGTAAAGATTATATTTTAAATATAATTGATACTCCTGGTCATGTCGATTTTAGTTATGAAGTAAGTAGATCCCTTTATGCTTGTGAGGGGTCAATTTTAATTGTTGATAGTACTCAAGGAGTAGAAGCACAAACTCTTGCAAATGTTTATCAAGCTTTAGATATTGATCATGAAATTGTGCCAGTTTTAAACAAGGTTGATCTTCCAGCATCAGATTTAGATAGAACAAAAAAACAAATAGAAGAAGTGATAGGTATTGACACGGAGAATGCAATTCCATGTTCTGGAAAGACAGGTGTGGGTATAGAAGATATTTTAGAGCAAATTATAACAACTTTACCTAGCCCTGAAGGTGAAAGTTTAGGAGACTTAAAATGTTTATTGGTTGATAGTTGGTACGACACATATTTAGGAGTTGTAATTTTAGTTAGAGTTATTGATGGTAAAATTTCAAAAAATATGAAAATTAAAATGATGTCAACTAATCAAGAATATATTGTTGAAAAAGTTGGCGTATTTACACCAAAAGCCACAGATATCAATGAATTATATGCTGGAGAAATAGGTTTTATAACAACTGGAATAAAAGTTTTATCAGAAACAAAAGTTGGTGACACAATATGTGATGCTTCAAAACCTTTAAAAGAAGCTCTTCCTGGTTTTAAACCAAGTAAGCCAGTAGTTTTTTGTGGATTATTTCCAGTAGATAGTTCTGAATATCAAAAATTAAAAGATGGTTTAGCTAAACTACAACTAAACGATGCAAGTTTTTCATTTGAGCCTGAATCTTCTTCTGCTTTAGGATTAGGTTTCAGATGTGGGTTTTTAGGATTACTCCATTTAGAAATTGTTACAGAAAGATTAGAAAGAGAATTTGATGTAAATTTGTTAACAACAACTCCAGGAGTAGTATATAAAGTTCATATGAATAGTAGAGATATAATTGATCTCCATAATCCTTCAAGTTTGCCAGATCCAACTTCAATCAAGTTAATTGAAGAACCATGGATAAAAGCAACAATAATTACTCCAGATGAATACTTGGGCTCAATAATAAAAATGTGCCAGGATAAAAGAGGAATACAAACCAATCTAAGCTATTCTGGAAATAGAGCTGTTGTAAATTATGAATTACCCTTAAACGAAGTAGTTTTTGATTTCAACGATCGTTTAAAATCAATGACTAGTGGATATGCTAGTTTTGATTATGAAATTATCGAACATAGAGAAGGTGATTTAGTAAAACTTGGAATTTTAGTTAATGCAGAGCCAGTAGATGCATTAGCAATGATGATTCATAAAGATTTTGCTCAAAGAACAGGAAGAGAAGTTTGTGAAAAACTTAAAGATTTAATCCCAAGACATAATTTTATGATACCGGTTCAAGCTGCAATTGGTGGAAAGATAATAGCGAGAGAAACTATTAAAGGTTTTAAAAAAGATGTTTTAACTAAAATTCATGGAGGAGGAGCTACAGATAGAAAAAGAAAACTTCTTGAAAAACAAAAAAAAGGTAAGGCCCGATCTAAACAGTTTGGAAGAGTAGAAATTCCTCAGGAGGCATTTATTGGTGTTCTCAAGATTTCTAAAGAAAAATAATTGGAGAGGTGGCCGAGTGGTTGAAGGCGCACGCTTGGAAAGCGTGTAAAGGAGCAATCCTTTCATGGGTTCGAATCCCATTCTCTCCGCCATCAAATAAGCCTTAATTTACAACCTCAATTAACCGTTTTTTACTTAATTTAGTGAAGATAAATAAGCATTTTTTGTAAAAAATGTTATAATTTTTTTTTCCAAAAAATTAAAAAATGACAAACAAAAACACATATCAGGCAGACTCTATTAAAGTTTTAAAAGGTCTTGAGGCGGTCAGAAAAAGACCAGGAATGTATATCGGAGATACCGATGATGGGACTGGTTTGCATCATATGGTTTATGAAGTTGTTGATAATTCTATAGATGAAGCTTTAGCAGGTCATTGTAAAAATATTAATGTAAGAATTAATTCCAACGGAACCATCACAGTTAATGATGATGGTAGAGGAATTCCCGTTGATATGCATAAAGGGGAAAAAAAATCAGCAGCAGAAGTTATCATGACACAACTTCATGCTGGTGGTAAATTTGATCATGACTCATACAAAGTTTCAGGTGGACTTCATGGGGTTGGAGTTTCTGTTGTTAACGCTTTGTCGGAATCATTACAACTAGAAATTAATAGGGATGGAAAAAAACATTTTATAGAATTTAAAAATGGTGAAGCTAAAATACCTTTAAAAGTTACAGGAAAATCAAAAGAAACTGGAACTCAAATTACGTTTTTGCCATCAAAGGAAATTTTTTCTTCTATTAAATTTAGTGCAAATATTCTTATTAAAAGAATGAGAGAGCTAGCCTTCTTAAATAAAGGTATTAAAATAATTTTTACAGACGCAAGTCTAAAAAAAGAAAAAGTATTAGAATTTAAATTTGATGGAGGTGTACTTGAGTTTGTAGATTTTCTTGATGAAAAAAGAGAAAAATTGCAAAATAAAAATGGAAATGATTTATTTAAAAAACCAATTTATATAGAAGGAAAAAAAGACAATATTGAAATAGAATGTTCATTAAAGTGGAATGCAAGCTATGCTGAGGATATCTTTCCTTACACGAATAATATTTACCAAAAAGATGGAGGAACACATTTATTAGGTTTTAGGAGCGCATTAACAAGAGTTGTTAATAAATATGCTAATGAACACAATCTTCTTAAGAAAAATAAGCTAGCAATTTCAGGAGATGATATCAAAGAAGGCCTTACTTGTGTACTTTCTGCGAAAATTCCTGATCCAAAATTTTCATCCCAGACTAAAGATAAGTTGGTTTCTTCAGAAGTTAGAATGATTGTTGAAACAGTTGTAAACGAGAAATTATCTATTTGGTTTGATCAAAATCCATCAGTGGCTAAAATAATTTTGGCAAAAGTTATTCAGGCTGCAATGGCAAGGGATGTTGCTAGAAAAGCTAGAGAAAATGTAAGAAGAAAAGGTGCATTAGAATTAAGCGGACTTCCAGGAAAGCTAGCAGATTGTCAAATTGGAAAACAAGATGGTACAGAATTGTTTATTGTAGAGGGTGATTCTGCAGGTGGATCTGCTAAACAAGGAAGAAATAGAGCTAATCAAGCCGTTTTACCTTTAAGAGGTAAAATTTTAAATACATATGTTGAAGATTTAACCATTAAAAAGAATGGTAACGGTGATAGTTCTGAACAACAAAGAACTAAAGCTTTATCAAAAATGATTTCATCTAACGAAATAGTCACTTTAATTAATGCCTTGGGGCTAGATCCAAAAGTGCAAGAAATAGATTTAAAAGATCTGAGATATGGAAAGATTATTATTATGACTGATGCTGATGTAGATGGATCACACATTAGAGCACTTTTATTAACTTTTTTTAACAACAAACCATTTAATAAATTGATTGAAAATGGACACGTATATTTAGCTCAACCCCCATTATTTAAAATAAATAAAGGAACAAAAGGAATATATATTAAAGATGAAAAAGAATTAGAAGATTATATTGTTAATCACAATAAAGATTTAAAAAAGTTAAAAAGAGGATCTAAAGAGTTTATAAAAGAATTAGACCTTGAAAAATCAAAAATGAATATACAAAGGTTTAAAGGATTAGGTGAGATGAATCCAGAAGAGTTGTGGAGTACGACGCTTGATCCTGAAACAAGAAATTTACTTCAAGTTCAGTATTCCAAAGATCTTAAAAAAGATCAAAGTCTGATACATACCTTAATGGGTAATGATGTTGCATTGAGAAAAGATTTTATAATTTCTAATGCAATTAATGTGCAAAATCTTGATATCTAATAATGAAGTTCTTTGAAACTTCAAGAAATCATTTTTTTAAAAAATCAACTTATATAAGTTTAAGATGGATTGGTATTTTAGGGCAATTAATATCAGTTAATTTTGTTTATTTTTTTTTAAATTTCAAATTTGATTTTATAATTTCAAATTTAATTATTTGCTTAGGTATTTTAAGCAATTTATTTTTAATTTTTATTTATAAAAAAACACAATTATCAGAAAGGTCAGCTTTTATTTTTTTAGTAATAGATATATTGCAGCTTGGTGTTTTGCTTTATCTAACAGGGGGAGTTACCAATCCATTTGTTATTTTTTTATTAATTCCAAGTATTTTTTCGTCATCCAATCTTAGCTATAAAACTAATTTTTTGTTAGTATTCCTGACAATAATTACAATTTTTATAATTACATTTTATTCACTTGATCTACCTTCTCCGATTAGTGATCATTTTCATGTAAGTCCATATTATTTTTATGCAATTCCAATTGCTCTAGTAATTGCCTTAATTTTTTTAAATTATTTAGCAATGTCTTTTGGAACACAATCAAGATTAAGAAGAGAAGCACTAGCAAAAATGGAAGAAGTAATGGCTACAGAACATGAGCTTTTATCTTTAGGAGGCCAAGCAGCTGCTGCAGCCCATTCTCTTGGAACACCTTTATCAACTATTAAAATTATTACTCATGATTTAAAAAAACAATTTAAAAATCAAGAGGATGTTAAAAAAGATATAGAGTTACTGTCTAGTCAGGTAGAAAGATGTAATGAAATTTTAAAACGATTAACCTTAAATCCTGTAGAAGAAGATGATTTTATTGATAAAGATCTTTCAATGAAAGAATACTTAAGTGAAATTATAAATTCATTTAGAGAGATTAGTCAAAAAAAATTTATTTTTAATCATGATCAATTTTCAAATTTAAAAAAAATAACTAAATCTATAGAAATTGTATATGGCCTAAGAAATTTTATTGGAAATGCTAATAAATTTTCCAAAGAGGCAATTTATATAACTTTAAAAAGTGATAGTGAAGTCACTGAAATTACCATTGAAGACGATGGTAACGGTTATCCAAAAGATGTCTTGTCAAAAATTGGGGAACCATATTTAAGAACAAATGATCCTATTGAAAAGTCAAAAACTGGTCTAGGATTAGGCTTGTTTATTGGAAAAACACTTTTAGAAAAAAACTTTGCCTCTATCAATTGTAGAAATTCAAAAACTAGAAGTGGAGCAGAGGTGATTATTAAATGGAATAATAAAGATTTATTTAATATTTAGTGAAATCTGTTTTTAGTTTCAAATAAAGAACTTAATTGAGATATCATAACGTCTCCTAATTCATTTACATCTGTAATTTTTATTGCCTTGTCATAATATCTCGAAACATCATGACCAATACCAATTGCTAAAACTTCAATTTCAGTTTTGTTTTCTATGAATTTAACTATTTTCTTAAGATGTTTTTCTAAAAAATCCCCTGAATTAACTGAAAGTGTTGAGTCATCTACTGGTGCACCATCTGAAATTACCATCATAATCTTTCTTTCCTCTTTTCTTTTTTTTATTCTATTGTAAGCCCAAGAAATAGCTTCACCATCAATATTCTCTTTCAATAAACCCTCTTTTAACATAAGTCCCAAATTATTTTTAGCTTGTCTCCAGTGAGTGTCAGCCCCTTTATAAATTATATGTCTTAAATCATTTAATCTTCCAGGAGTTTTAGGTTTTGAATTTTTGTTCCAAAGCTCTCTACTTTGCCCACCTTTCCAATTCTTTGTTGTAAAACCTAGAATTTCAACCTTAACTGAGCATCTCTCTAATGTCCTAGACAATATATCTGCGCATATAGCAGCTATTGTAATAGGCCTTCCTCTCATTGATCCAGAATTGTCGATTAATAAAGTAACAATTGTATCTTTAAAATCTAAATCCTTTTCTTTTTTAAATGATAATGAATTATAAGGGTCCATAATTATTCTTGGAAGTTTTGAACTATCAAGCAATCCTTCTTCTAAATCAAAATCCCATGCTCTATTTTGTTTTGCAAGTAACTGTCTTTGTAATTTATTTGCAAGCTTAGTTATTACATCTTGAAATCCAACTAGCTGTTGGTCTAACGTTCTTCGAAGTTTTGCTGCTTCGTCTGCATTTTCTAATTTCTCAGCTTTTGTTATTTCATCGTATTGAGTTGTAAAAATTCTGTAATCTAAATTAATATTATCAAGATTTTTTTGAACGATTTGTTCTGAACTTTGTTCATCTGAATCGGTATCTGAAAGTTGTTCATCGAGGTTAAATTCATCAACATTGTAATCAGCATCTAAACTAGCTTGTGTTTCCTGGTCATTATTTTCATCTTTATTGTCTTCATTATCTTTGTCTTGGTCATCGTTTGATGGATTGTCCTGTCCTTGATCTTGATTTTCCTCTGTTTTTTCTTCATCTTCTTCACTTTGAAAAATATCCATTTCTTCCAAAATTTGAGAAAATCTTGACCCATAATTATCTTGGTTCTCTAAATTCTCTTGTAAGAATTTTTTGTGTTTTTCTATGGATTGTTCAAAGTCTTTTTCCCAAAAATTTAACATTTTTGTTGTTAAAGAATTGAGTTTTATTTGATGAAAATTTTTAAGCATATATAATTCAAATGCTTCTGTTACGGTTACATCTTCTTTTGTTTTTAACTGATCTTTCCTTTTAGAACTAATTATATGTGAGTAATTTTCTTGAAAATTTTTTTCGATCCCCTTAAGCATTTTACCTCCTAATGCCTCATATCTTATCTTTTCAGCTATATTATAGAGAGATCTTGAAGAATTATTGGAAGGAAGATTTTTTCTATAAACAGTTTCATTAGAAAATTTTTTTTTTAAAGCAGAAGAGTCTGTTTCGGCACGTAATTTAATAAAATCACTTGGCTTTGTTAAATTATCAATTTCAATTGAGTTTAAATCTTTTTTTTTATTATTCTCTGATGATTTGTTTATTGAATCAAAATCATCTGAAATTACTTTTGCTGTTGAAGTTAAAGCTAGTCTAAATTTTTCTTTTATGTTAGCAATTTTGTCACTCATTTAAATTTGAATATTCATCAACGACTCTGGAAGTTCTTCACCAAAACATCTTTGATAATATTCTGCGATAGTATTTTTTTCAATTTCATCACACTTGTTAAGAAAAGTTACTCTAAAAGCATATCCTGTATCTTTAAAAATTTCTGAGTTTTCCGCCCAATGCATTACTGTTCTTGGGCTCATTACTGTTGAAATATCACCTGCTATAAAACCTTTTCTTGTTAAAGAAGCTACTTTGATCATATTGACAACTTTTTCTTTCCCTTTTGTATTATTAAGATTTTTATTTTTTGCCAAAACTATATCTAATTCTCTTTCAAGACCAAGATAGTTAAGTGTGGTTACTATATTCCACCTATCCATCTGACCTTGATTTATTTGTTGAGTCCCATGATACAGACCTGTTGTGTCACCAAGTCCCACAGTATTTGATGTTGCAAATAATCTAAAAAATTTATTTTGTTTAATAACTTTATTTTTATCTAGGAGTGTAAAGTTACCTTCAGCTTCTAAAACTCTTTGAATTACAAACATTACATCTGGTCTACCAGCATCATACTCATCAAAAACAAGTGCCACTGGATTTTGTATAGACCAAGGCAAAATACCTTCGTTAAATTGAGTAATCTGTTTTCCATCTTCAAGAACTATTGCATCTTTTCCTATCAAGTCTATTCTACTAACGTGACTATCTAAATTTACTCGAATACACGGCCAGTTCAATCTAGCTGCAATTTGTTCTATATGAGTCGATTTTCCAGTACCATGATATCCTTGAACTAAAACTCTTTTGTTGTAGGCAAAGCCAGAAATTATTGCCATCGTAGTGTCTCTATCAAATTTGTAACTTTTGTCTATTTCAGGAACATATTCAGTTTTTTTTGAAAATGCCTCCACTTCCATTTCTGAATCAATTCCAAAAGTTTGTTTTAATGAAATTTTTATATCAGGTTGAATGTTAAGATTTGGTGTCAATTTTTTCTCTATAAGTATTTTTAAGCTGTGTATAAGCTAAAGTAATTAATTTAAGTTTTTCTTCATATTTAATATTCCCAGCATTTATATCGGGGTGATATTTTTTGACAAGCAATTTGAACTTATCTTGAACTTTTTCCCATTTCAATCCTACCGAAACTCCCAATATTCCAAAGGCTTTGATATCTTTATGATTAAATTTAAATTGACGCATATGATTGTATTCACCGTTAATTTTATCTTTATCCAATTCATCCCTTAAAGTGTTGTTCCAAAGAACCTTAAAGAAATTATCTGAAGAGCTGAAGCTTTGTGTTGGTTTGTGCCAAATCATATCTGATTTTAAAAAATTCAGAACTTGGTCATCATTCATTCCTGAAAAATAATTCCAGTTTTTATTAAACTCCCTTACATGCTCTAGACAAAGCATTCTATATTTTTTGCTATTATCTTTTTCAACTGGTGCTTTATATTCACCGATTTCGTTACAATTATTCCAGTCGCAAATATTTTTCATGATGTATAATAGACTTATTTTATGGATATAAATGAGTTAATTGCAATTGTAAAAAAAAAACTTACTGATCAAATTGATATTGAAAGTATTGAAATAGAAGATAAATCTTTTCTTCATAAAAATCATTCTGGTAATCAAGAAGGTAGATATCATTTAAAAGTTATTTTAAGTTCAAATGAGCTAAAGAATTTAAGTAGAATAGAGAGTAATAAAAAAATTTATAAAATATTAGATTATGAATTAAAAAATTTTATACATTCAATACAGATTTTAATTTCTTAATTCATTTTTTAGAAATTGACCTAAAATATTTTTTTTATATTGTTTGTTTATTACTGGATATCCAATTTTTTTTAACAAAACTAAATTAATCTTGTCCGAATTATTTTTTTTATCTTTAACCATAAAAGATAAAATTTTATTTAAATCTCCAATTTTAAAAAACTTACTTATTTTGGATGGTAAATTTGCTTTAGAAATATGATTTATGGTTGAATTATAATCATTTTTTTGAATCAAACTATTTTTTAAACTAAAATTTAAAGCACTTTTCATACCAAGTATTACTGCCTCACCATGATTAAGTTTTTTTGAATAACCTAAGGAAGCTTCATAAGCATGTGCAAATGTATGACCAAAATTTAGAATTTTTCTCAGGCCTTTTTCTTTTTCATCTTTTTCAACAACATTTTTTTTTATTTTACAGCTTTCGTATATAGCTTTTTCAATAAATGGAGATGAAAGTTGTAAAATTTTATCACTATTTTTATCTAAAAATTTATAAAAACTTTTATTAGCAATTAAGGAATGTTTTAAAATTTCAC
The DNA here is from genome assembly GCA_003279715.1 of Pelagibacteraceae bacterium AG-390-D18. Classification (GTDB taxonomy): domain Bacteria; phylum Pseudomonadota; class Alphaproteobacteria; order Pelagibacterales; family Pelagibacteraceae; genus Pelagibacter. Next base: position 5,622 of record QCGY01000012.1, on the reverse strand, counting down.
CATAGCCACATATTAATTCTCTCTTTGGTAATGTTTTTAAAAATTGAATATCTGATATAACCAAGTCTGGTTGATAGAAACTTCCTATTAAATTTTTTCCATATTTAGTATTTATTCCTGTTTTGCCTCCTATAGACGAGTCCACCTGAGATAATAAAGTAGTTGGAATGTTGACAAATTTTAAACCCCTTTTGAATAGACTAGCTGCAAAACCACTTACATCACCCGTAATTCCTCCACCAATAGATATAACACAATCTTCTCTTGAAAAATTTTTGTTTAGCAGGATATTCAAGATTTTATTTACACTGCTAAAATTCTTGTTGATTTCATTAGCTTTAAACAAATGTACATGAAATTTTTTTTTATCAAGAGATTTTTTGATTTTTGAAATATGATTTTGTGAAATATTTCTATCAATAATGAGCAAGCATTGTTTAAAATTAATAGAATTCTCTTTTAAAATTTTTGATACATTGGGTCCTAAATTTGAACCAATAATAATTGAATATTTTTGAGTTTTGGTATTTATTTTTAACTTAATAGGTTTCATAATTTTTTAAAATTTTTTTAACAATTTCTTTTTTTGATAGTTTATCACATTTAATTTCATATAAAGCTTTAGAATAAACGTTAGATCGTTTTTTTATTAAATCAATCAATTCATTTTCTGTTGAATTAAAAGCAAGAGGTCTTTTTTTACTATTTTTAATTCTATTCAGTAATATTTCATTGTTACAGTTTAACCAAAAAGAGATGTGGTTTTTTAGCACTTCTTTTCTAACCATTTTGTTTACAAAAGCTCCTCCACCAAGAGAAACCACAGCTGAGTTAATTTTAAGTATTTTTAGTGTTATTTTTTCTTCAAACTTTCTGAAGTAATCTTCACCTTTTATCTCAAATATTTTTGATATAGATAAGCCTAATTCATTTTCAATTTCTTTATCAACATCAATAAAATTCAATTTTAATTTTTTTGCAACTAACGAACCAATAGAGCTCTTTCCTGATCCCATCATACCTAAAAATACAAGATTTTCTTTTGATTTCATAAGTTTCTCTATTGAAAAAACACAAATATGTCTTAATTTGAAATTATTTAAAGCTATATGCAATTTAATAAAAATACAAGTTCAGTAAAAGCTAATATCATTGGTTTAACTATTAAATCTATTATTGGTCTTATCTTCATTTTAGGACTTGTTTTTTTCATTAATAAAATTGATTTTCCAGCTCCAAAAAAAGAAATAGAAAAAATTATATCAAATGAAAATTTTAAAATTGTTAAATAAGAAAAATTTATCAATTATAATTATTTCTTTATTATTTTGTCACTCTTTATTTGCAGACGAAAAACCAATAGATATCTGGAGCTTAGACAAAGAAAAAACTGAAAAAATTTCTGAGGAAAATTTATCTATCGAAAAAAAAAATGAAGAAATATTTCAAAGCAGTATTTTTGAAATGCAATCAGATAAAAAAGAAGAGACTATAAAATTAGATGATAATCTTACATCAAAAACAATTAAAATAGCTGGATTATATGATCCTCAAGATTATGGCCTAAGTATTAGCATGTGGTCAAATTCTGATGGTTCAACTTTAAAAAAACTTTTTAAAAATATAGAACAATATGATCTTTCAAAAGATGCCTCTGAAATTCTGAATATTTCTTTATTAACAAATGCTTATTATCCCAATCTAAACATCACAGAGGATGAGTTTTTAAGATTTAAGACAAATTGGTTAATCAAAGATTCTAACTTGGAATTAATTGAGGAATATCTTATTAAAAACCAAATAACGAACCTTCATCCAGAATTGATGAGGTATATGGTTGATAAATATTTATCGCAATCAAATGTTAAAAAATCATGTGAAATTTTTTCTAAAATCAAAGAACCTTTAGATAATGAATATTTATCAAAATTTAATTTATATTGCTTAATTAATTATGGAAAAAAAGAAGAAGCTCAACTAATTTTAGATTTGAAAAAAGAATTAGGCTTCAATGATGAGTATTTTGAAAATAAAGTTAATTATCTATTTGGATACATTGATGAAGTTAATAAAGAAATCTCTGAGAATTCAATTTTAGATTTTCATTTGGCTCACAGAACAAATTCTGAATTTATGTTTGAACCAAATAAAGATACCTCAAAGTTAATTTGGAAATATTTATCAGCTTCTAATTTATTATATAAAATTAAGGATGTGGAAATTACAGATATAGATAGAATATCAGCGATTGAAAAAGCTACTCATAATAAAATTTATTCAGAAGAAGAATTATTTGAGTTTTATAAGGGATTTCAATTTAATATTAGCCAATTGTTAAATACAAAAGAATCTTATAAAACCTTATCCTCTGTTGAAGGCAAAGCTTTAGTTTATCAAAGATTACTTTTAACTGAAGAGCCAAAATTAAAACTTGAACTTGCAAAGATTTTGAAAGACATTTTTAAATCCGAAGATATTGAAAATGCTTTTGATTTAGAGTTGGAAAAATTTCTAAAAAAAATTGATAAAGCAGATGTGCCATCTAATTTTACCACTTTTTACAATCAAAATATGAATTATGATGAAACTATTAATAAAAAAATTAAGTATAATAATAAAATATTACATCAATCTAAGTTATTGAACTATTTTAATGGTGATTATACCAAATCAAAAGTAGAAGAAGATCTTAATAAATTTTTAAATAAGATAGAAAACGATAAAAAATATTTCCTATCCAAAAAAGATATAATTTTTCTTGAGGCGTTAAAATCTGATGGAATTGAAATTTCAGAAGAATATGAAAATCTCTATGAAATTAATAAATCTGAGATGCCATCAGATATTCAGAGAATGGTTGACAATAAGGAAATTGGAGCGGCATTACTTAGAATTATAGAAGTTATTGGTTCAAAAAAAATTGAGAATATTGATGAAGATAAAGTTTATTTTATTATTAATACTTTGAACCAATTAAATGCAGACTTAATTAGGAATAAACTTTTACTAAAAGTTCTTCCTTTTAAAGTTTAGAAATTATTATAAAATAATTTATAATGACTGTTAAAACTATAATCACCGAACCAAATAAATTGCTTCGACAGATTTCAAAACCTGTTGAAAATGTTGGTAAAGAAGAGCAGCTTCTCATGAATGATATGCTGGATACTATGTATGATGCTAATGGTATAGGCCTTGCAGCAATTCAAATAGGTATACCAAAAAGAATTATAGTAATGGATATTGGTAAAGAAGAAAAAAAAGAACCCAGATATTTTGTTAATCCAGTTATTATAAATAAAGACCTAATTAAAAATACACACGAAGAGGGATGCTTATCAGTGCCCGAACAATTTGCAGAAATAGATAGACCAAGCAAATGTGAAGTAGAGTATCTTGATTATAATGGAAAAAAACAGTTATTAAAAGCTGATGGGTTACTTGCAACGTGTATACAACATGAAATGGATCACTTAGAAGGAATATTGTTCATTGATTATCTTTCAAAATTAAAGAAATCTATGATTGTAAAAAAACTATCTAAATTAAAATCAAATACTGCAATTCTTTAATTGATGGCTAAAAAGATTGTTTTCATGGGTACACCAATGTTTGCTGTTCCTATTTTAAAATCATTGTATCAAAATGGATATCCAATATCTGATGTGTATACTCAACCTCCACAAAAATCGCAAAGAGGACAAAAAATAAATAAATCTCCAGTTCAAGGAATTGCTGAAACTCTAAATTTAGAATTTAGAACTCCAAAATATTTAAAAGATAATAATGAAGAATATGACTATTTGAAAAGTATTAATGCTGATCTTGCGATAGTTGTTGCATATGGACAAATTATACCAAAAGAATTTTTAAGTTTAACTAAAAAAGGATTCATTAATATTCATGCATCTTTATTACCAAAATTGAGAGGTGCAGCACCCATACAAAGATCTATAATGAACCTTGATAAAGAAACAGGAATTAGTGTTATGAAAATAGCTGAACAACTTGATACAGGTCCAGTATGTAATACTTATAAAATTAATTTAGAAAATAATTTAAATGCAAGTGATGTATCTGATAAATTATCTTTAATAGCAGCTGAGAAAATATTAGATAATATTGATAATATTTTGGAAGACAAAGCAAAATTTATTGATCAAGATCATTCAAAAGCAACATATGCTTCTAAAATTCAAAAAGCTGAGGGTGAAATTAATTGGAATGATGAAGCAAGAATTATTATTGGCAAAATAAATGGTTTATATCCTGTACCAGGTGCTTTCTTTATATATAAAGGCGAAAGATACAAAATTTTAAAAGCAGAAATTGGTAAAGGAATAGGAAAGCCAGGAGAAATTGTTTCTGATTATTTAGAAGTTGTTTGTGGTGATAAGCAGACAATAAAGATTAAAGAGATCCAAAGACAAGGCAAAAAGCCTCAAAATATTGGGGAATTTATGCTTGGTTCGCAAATAAAAAAGGGTGCAGTTATTTAAATGAAAAGGTATCAAATTCTTATTGAATATGTAGGTACAGATTTTAGGGGGTGGCAAATTCAAAAAAAAGGATCAACTATTCAAGGGCTTATTCAGGAAAAGCTCACAAAACTTTTAAAAGAAAAAGTAATTTTAAATGGTTCGGGTAGAACTGATACAGGTGTTCATGCGATTGAACAGTCTGGTCATTTTGATTGCAAAAATGAGATCACAGATTTAATAAAGTTTTTAAAATCAATTAATCATTTTTTAAATGATAAAGGTGTAGCTATTAAAAAAATAAGAAAAAGAAGTAATAAATTCCACTCAAGATTTTCTGCAAAGCAACGGGTTTATAAATACATAATTTTTAATCAGATAAGTGCTCCTGTAATTGAAAATAAAAGAGGATGGCACGTAAGAAAATCATTGGACTTAGATTTAATTAAAAAAGGAGCTAAGAAATTAGTTGGAACTCATGATTATTCTACTTTTAGATCTTCAAGTTGCCATGCAAAAAGTCCAATTAAAACAATTAAATCAGCAAAAGTTAAATCATCAAAAAACAAAATAGAAATAGAATTTAAATCACAATCTTTTTTACAACAACAAGTTAGATCCATGGTTGGTTGTTTAAAATATTTAGGTGAAAAAAAATGGGATTTGAAAAAGTTTAATAAAGTTTTTAAATCAAAAAAAAGGGTTCTTTGTGCTCCACCAGCACCTCCAGAGGGACTTTTTTTAACGAGAGTTATTTATTAATTTACTTTTATTGCTCATAGCAAATTTTTTATTAATTCGCCATCTTGATTCTGATCTTACTATATAGCCACAACAATTTTTAGATTTGCATTTACATTGGAATTGTTTGTAGTTTTCATCAAATCCAAACCCATAATCACAAGTAAATTCTTCACCTTTTTTTATATCTTTAATTGCTTTAACCCAAATTTTAAGACCCTTACCGTCATAGTCACAATTATTATTACACGAATGATTAATTAAACCTGCTGTATTCCACGAAAAGTCTCCATCTAAATCGTATCTCTTATTAATAGTAAATAAATAAATTGGTTTACCATTATCATATTTATCTGACTCTTCAGTTTGTTTTTTTGTAATTAGTTTTCCAATATAATCAATT
>QCGY01000011.1 GCA_003279715.1 Pelagibacteraceae bacterium AG-390-D18 | reverse complement strand
TTTGTTTATAATTTTATGTCGAGTATGAGACAAAAAATCAATGACCCTCTAAATAAGAGGGCCGATAAACAAAAAGAAATTAGCCAGCGATAACTGCTAATAATAATAAAGCTACAATATTTGTAATTTTAATCATTGGGTTAACTGCAGGTCCTGCTGTATCTTTATAAGGATCACCTACTGTATCTCCTGTCACAGCAGCCTTATGAGCTTCTGAACCTTTTCCACCATGATTTCCATCTTCAATATATTTTTTAGCATTATCCCAAGCTCCACCACCAGCCGTCATTGAAACAGCAACAAATAGTCCTGTAATAATAACACCCAACAACATTGCTCCAACAGCAGCTAATGCAGCTACTTGTCCACCAATTGAAAGAATTATAAAGTAAAGAACAACTGGAGATAAAACTGGAAGTAAAGAAGGCACTATCATTTCTTTAATTGCAGCTACAGTTAAAAGATCAACTAATTTAGCATAATCTGGTTTCTGTTTTCTCTTCATAATACCAGGGAATTTTTTAAATTGTCTTCTAACTTCAATTACAACAGCACCACCTGCTCTTCCAACAGCTTGCATTCCCATTGAACCAAATAGATATGGTAACATTCCACCGATTAATAAACCAACTACAACATAAGGATTTGATAAATCAAAAGTTACAACTATACCTTCTAATTTAGAACCTGATACATTTGAGAAATGCTTTATATCTTCAACGTAAGCTGCAAATAAAACAAGAGCTCCTAAACCAGCTGATCCAATAGCATAACCTTTAGTAACAGCTTTTGTTGTGTTTCCTACTGCGTCTAGAGCATCAGTAGTTTTTCTAACTTTTTTGTCTAGATTAGACATTTCAGCTATACCACCAGCATTATCTGTAACAGGACCATAAGCATCAAGTGCAACAACCATGCCGGCTAGAGCAAGCATAGTAGTTACTGCTATTGCTATACCAAAAAGTCCAGCAATAGTATTAGTAGTTAAAATTCCAGCAACAATGATTAATGCTGGTACAGCAGTTGCTTCCATAGAAACAGCTAAACCTTGAATTACATTAGTTCCATGACCAGTTGTTGATGAGGCTGCAACAGATTTTACAGGTCTATAATTTGTACCTGTATAATATTCTGTAATCCAAATTAATAAACCTGTAATTACAAGACCTATTATTCCACAGTAATACAAACTCATTCCGTTAAAATTTTTACCATTAACATTATATTCAGTGGCAAAACCAATCACTTGATCTGTTACTGGGTATAAGATAACTATTGAAGCAATTGCTGACACTACAAATCCCTTATATAAAGCATTCATTACATTTTTGTCTTTACCAAGTTTAACAAAAAAAGTTCCTAATATTGAAGTTAGAATACAAGCACCACCAATTGTAAGAGGATAAATCATCATACTCATATCTCCTTGAAAGAAAATCGATGACAAAACCATTGTTGCTACAATTGTAACGGCATAAGTTTCAAACAAGTCAGCAGCCATACCAGCACAATCACCAACGTTATCACCAACGTTATCTGCAATAACAGCTGGGTTTCTAGGATCATCTTCTGGAATACCGGCTTCAACTTTACCTACTAAATCAGCACCAACATCTGCACCTTTTGTAAATATACCACCGCCTAATCTTGCAAAAATTGAAATAAGAGAAGCACCAAAACCTAAAGCAACAAGTGCGTTAACTATTTCTCTTTCATCAATATTAAATTTTAATAAATAATAATAATAAACAGCTATAGCCAATAATGCTAAACCAGCAACCAACATACCAGTTACAGCACCTGATTTAAATGCAACAGATAAACCTTGTGCAAGACCTTTTCTAGAAGCTTCCGCTGTTCTAACATTAGCTTCAACTGAAACCAACATGCCAACATAACCAGCAATACCAGATAATGCTGCACCAACTAAATAACCTAGTCCAACCAAAGGACTAAAGGCAACACTTACAATTACTAAAACAACCACGCCAACAATCGCTATTGTTTTGTATTGTCTAGCTAGATAAGCTTTTGCACCAATTTGAATTGCAGACGCTATATCTTGCATTTTTGCATTACCTGCACTTTGACTTAAAATATTTTTACCAGTAAAAAATCCGTAAACTATGGATAATAAACCCGCACCGATTGTGTATAATAAAATAGTTTCTATTGTATTGCTCATATAAACCTTAAGATTGTTGGTTGTTAAATTTTAAGCCCGGACAATACAAAAAAAGCTAAAAAAGACAATAATTAACTTTTAGAATTGATGTTTATAACCTGTGTTTTTAACCAATAAATGCTCACCTTTTTGATTAATAATAGATGATTTTTCACTATTTCGACTAATTTTACCGATTTTAGATATTTTGATACCTAGTCTCTTTGATGTGTTCTCAATGATTCTAGATTTATCAACACCGGCAGTAAATAATATCTGATAGTCATCTCCATTAGATATAAAATTTGATTTTTTAAGATTATTTTTTTTCAAGTAATTGTGCAAGTTTTTAGATATAGGAATTTTCTTTTCAAAAATTTTATATGATAACTTTTGCCTATTAATCATTTTTTCAAGATCATCAATTAAGCCATCTGATATATCAATCGATGAATTTGCAAATTTTAATAATTCTGTTGTTAATTTAATTTGTATCTCTGGTTCAAAATATTTTTTTACAAAATAGTTTTTAAGTTTTTTAGTAGTTTTAATTTTATTTTGTAAAATTTTTAAGCCAACGAAACTGTCACCAAGATTACCTGTTACATATACATCATCATTAAATTTTACTTTATTTCGATAAATAATACTTTGTGAAAAACCAACTGATGTAATTGAAAAGCTTAGTTTTTTAGAAAAAGTTGTATCACCACCACATAAAAAAATTTTATATTTATTTTGCTCTTGTTTTAGTGAGGTGGAAATTTTAGATAAATTTTTACGTGTAAATGTTTTTTTACTACCACTACCTGAAATGAAATAATATTTTGGTAACACTCCTTTACAAATCAAGTCAGATATAGAAGATCGTATAATTTTTTTAATAACTAATTCAGGTTTTTTGAAATCTAAAAAATGAGTCCCTTGGTTATAAGTATCTATTGAAATTACTAAGGAATTTTTTTTATCAAAAAAAACATCATCATTTAATTCCAACGCATAATTATTAATTTTTGATAATTTTGAAAAATATTTTCTAATTAAGTCAAATTCATGCATTTGATGTTCTTAATTTTTTTCCAACATTATCTAGTAAAGCGTTTAAATATTTAGTTTGGGAATCTTCCAAGAAAAAATTAGATGAATTAAGATATTCTTTGATTATAATATTAATAGATATATTTGGTTTATATAAAAATTCGTAAGTAGCAGCCTTTAATATGGTTTGAAAAACTTTATCAAGATTATCTAAAACAAATTCATCACCAAGCTTATTATTTAATTCATCAAGAATTAGATCATTACGTTCTATGGTTCCAAAAACAATGTCTTTAATAAATTTTTTAAATCTATGTTTTGGAAATTCTATATCATTATCTTCATTATAAAATTTCCCATATAATTTTTGAATTATAATTATTCTTGGATTATTCTTTGGATTAAAATGAGTTTTCATTTTTGTGATAAAACTGAGTTTACAGCATCAGCAGCTTCTGCACCTTTTTTTTTCCGAGCTTTAGCCTGCTTCATATTTAGGCAAGTAATAATCCCATTACCGATGGGTTTTTTATAAAGAACAGACAAATCCATTATCGCATTAGTTGATGCTTGAGAGATAAAGTCAAAATGAGGTGTTTGACCTTTAATAACACATCCTAGTGCTAAAAAAGCATCATATTTTTTGATATTTTTAGATATTGTTACAGGTATTTCAAAAACTCCTGGAACTCTAACAATTTTAATCATGTTAGATTTTGGGATTAATTTTGTGGCACTATCAAGAAGACCTTTAGCTATGTCTTTATAATAATCAGCAACAACTATTAAGTATTTTTTTTTCATTAAATAATTTCTTGTTTGGTAATTCTTATACCATAACCATCTAAACCTATAACTTTTTTAGGAGATTTTGTGATTAAAGTCATTTTTTTAATTTTTAAATCCTTTATTATTTGAGCACCAATACCATAATTTCTAATTAGTTTATCTTTTCCTTTTTTATAAAATTCTTTATTTTTATAGTCTTTAAGGGTTTGAGTAACTGATTTAAGATTTGAATCTTTTATAAAAACTAAAACACAATTATTAAATCTTTTAAAATAATTAAGAGTTTTATTGAAAGAATTTGGCAATTGCTGATTAATTAAATAATTTTGCACAACATTTGATGAGATTACTCTAACTCTAGGTGTGATACCTTTCTTAATAACTCCTTTGATCAAAGCAAAATGTTCAGATCCATCTAGAAGATTTTCATAAATTCTAATTTTGTATTTTTGTTTTTTAACCTCAATGAAGCTTTGTTTTTTTAATTTAATTAATTTTTCTTTTTTTAATCGATAGGCAATTAAGTCTTCAATCTTACCAATTTTAAGTTTATGTTTTTTTGCAAAATTAAATAAATCTTGACCTTTAGCCATTGTACCATCTTCATTCATTATTTCACAAATTACAGCTGAATTATTTTTTTTAGCCAATTTAGATATATCTACTGACGCTTCAGTATGGCCAGCTCTAACCAAAACACCTCCGTCTTTTGCAATTATTGGGAATACGTGACCAGGTGAAACAATATCGTTTTTTTTAACATTTTTTTTTGATGCAATGCTGATAGTTTTTGCTCTGTCTTTAGCTGATATTCCAGTAGTGATCCCCGTTTTGGCTTCAATGGAAACTGTAAAAGCAGTTTTATTTCGCGATTGATTGTTTGCTGACATCAATGTCAAATTTAATCGTTTTGCCTGAACAGAATCTAAGGCCAAACAAATCAAACCACGGCCATACTTTGCCATAAAATTTATATTTTTGGCATTGGAATTCGATGTTGAGATAATTAGATCTCCTTCATTTTCTCTTTTTTCATCATCAACAAGAATAAACATTCCGCCCTTTTTGGCTATACCGATGATACTTTCGATTGATGAAAAATTATTTTTTGGCATTAAAATAATTTCTAACGTATTTCGATAAGATATCTATCTCTATATTAACAAGATTATTTTTTTTAATAGTTGATAGATTTGTTTCATTATAAGTGTGAGGTATAACCCATATTTGAAATCCTTTTTTTAAAACTTTTGAAATTGTAAGAGAAATACCATTTACACATATGGAGGCTTTTTCGATTAAATTTTTTCGCTCTTTGATTGGAACTTGAAATTCAAATAGATAAGATTTATCAACCTTCTTTATGTTAATTACCTTAGCAATGGTATCAACGTGTCCTTGGCATATATGACCAGAAATTTTAGTTCCATACTTTAAAGGTAACTCAAGATTTATTATATCTTTAGTTTTTAAATACTGGAATTTTGATCTAACTAAAGTTTCTTTAGAAAGATAAAATTCCATTATTTTTGATTTAAATGAAATTAAAGTGAGACATACGCCATCACAAGCTACTGACAAGCCCATATCTTTCTTAGATACTTTAAGATTGCTCTTTATAAATATATTAAGCCCTTTTGGTCTTTTGATAATCTTTGTAACAGTGCCCTGATTATATATAATACCATTAAACATATTAGTTTTTATACAATGTTATTTTATCTTTGCCCAAAAATAGATTTAAATTAAACTTATTTTTATAATTTTTCTTTAATACATCTAAACTTTTAAATTTCAAATAATCATTTTTTTTGGAAAGATTTTTAGGGCTTTTATATAAATAAAATTTATTAAAAATTCTATTTTTTAAAAGATGACTAGTTAAACAATCCCCTCCTTCAATTAATAAATTTCTGCAATTATACTTATATAACTTTTTTAATATAGTTTTTACATCAAACTTACCTTGTTTATTTACCTTGGATTTTATTAATTGAATCTTTTTTTTTTTAAAATCTAAAATCTTAGATTTATTAGCTTGGTTATAAAAAATTATAGTATTTTCTTTATTTGCAGTTTTCATTACGTAACTATTAATTTTAGTTTGAAGTTTATTATCTAAAATAATTCTCTTAGGTGAGTTATTATTAAAACCTCTAATTCTACAGTTTAATTTTGAATTATCTTTATTTAAAGTTTTATATGAAACCATTAATGCATCATTTTTGTATCTTAACAAATGTGTGAATTTATCAGAAAGAACATTAGTAATTTTTTTATTTAATTTACTATAAATAAGATTATTTTTTGAAACAGCAATTTTACCAGTTACATAGGGTAATTTATGTTTCCTATTAAAAAAATAATTTGTATAAAAATTATTAATTTTATCTTCAAGAAGACCTTTCTTAACTTTAATGTTATTTGATTTTAAAATTTTTAAACTTTTATTTTTTACTCTTTTATCTATATCCACAACAGAATAAATTACCTCAGAAATTTTAGATTTAATTATTATATCTGTGCATGGTGGTGTCAAACCATGATGACAGCATGGCTCCAAAGTAACATACATCTTTGAACCATCTAAATCATCTATGCAATTTTTTATTGCATTATATTCTGCATGTGGTCTTCCGTTAAATGATGTTTGTCCAATGGAAATTATTTTATCATTTTTAACTATTACACACCCTACAGACGGATTTGATCCTGTAAGTCCTTGACGCGAGTTAGCCAGCTTTAGGGCTATCTCCATATAAAATTTATCTTTTAATGAAAATTTATCTTTTTTTGTAGACATCAAGTTTGTCCACGAATTGCACAAAATCTTTTTCTTCTCTGAAATTTCTGTAGACAGATGCAAATCTAACATACGCTACTGGATCTAATTCTTTTAATCCTTCCATTACCATTGTTCCAATTGTATTTGTTGAAATTTCATTTTGTCCTAATTCTTCCAGTGCTCTTGAGATTTTACTAATAAATTTTTCTCCAGTCTCTGTATCAATAGGTCTTTTCTTTAACGCAATATAAATTGATTTAGCTAATTTATCCCTATCGAAGGATGATTTTCGGCCATTTTTTTTGATAACCATTAATTCTCTTATTTGGATTCTTTCAAAAGTAGTAAATCTTTCACCACAAACACACAATCGTCTTCTTCTAATTGCAGTACCATCTTCTGTAGGTCTAGAGTCCACTACCGAGGTCTCACCTTTTTTTTCACAAGGACAAATCATTTTCTTACAAGTTCTTATATATAGGAAATGAGGAAGTTAAAGAAATAACTTCATTTCTAACTTCACTTTCAATTTTACTATTATCATCTGGATTTTCTGAAAGACCTTTTATAACTTTAGTTATAAGTTCACCTACTTTTTGACATTCGTTTAGACCAAATCCTCTTGTTGTTATGGCTTGAGTTCCAAGTCTAATACCAGAAGTTATCATTGGTTTTTCAGTATCAAAAGGAATACCATTTTTATTACATGTTATATTTGCTCTAGACAAGCTTTCTGCAGCCAAATTACCTTTAACTTTGTAAGGTCTTAGATCTACTAACATTAAGTGAGTATCAGTACCATCTGAGTAAATCTTAAAACCATTATTCTTTAAAGTCTCAGCTAGAATTTTTGCATTAGCTAAAACAGATTTAATATATTCTTTGAACTCAGGCTGAAGTGCTTCTAAAAATCCAGCAGCTTTAGCTGCAATCACATGCATTAATGGCCCACCTTGATAACCTGGAAAAACTGCTGTGTTAAATTTTTTAGATAAATCCTCATGATTTGTTAAAATAATTCCACCTCTTGCACTTCTAAAAACTTTATGGGTTGTAGAAGTGACTACGTGAGCATAATCACAAGGATTAGGGTAGCCTTTACCAGCTACTAAACCAGAAAAATGAGCCATATCAACCATCAAGTATGCACCAACTTTATCTGCTATTTCTCTAAATCTTTTAAAATCAATTACTCTTGAATAAGCGCTACCACCGCAAATTATTAGTTTTGGTTTATGTTCTAGAGCAAGTTTTTCAACATTATCGTAATCAATAAGTTCTGACTCTTTGTCAACATCGTAACCTATTGGATTAAACCATTTACCTGACATAGATATCTTTAATCCATGTGTAATATGACCACCTGAATTTAAACTCATGCCCATAAAGGTATCGCCCGGATTTAATAATGCTAAAAATACAGCACCATTAGCCTGTGCACCTGAATGTGGTTGAGCATTAGCGAACTTACAATTAAATAATTCTTTTAATCTTTCAATCGCTAAATTTTCAGCAACATCAACATGTTCACATCCATTATAGTATCTTTTACCAGGATACCCTTCTGCATATTTATTAGTTAAAACTGAACCTTGAGCCTCTAAAACGGCTTGTGAAACAATATTTTCAGAAGCTATTAACTCTATATGCTGTTGTTGTCTTAAAAGCTCATCTTGAATTGCTTTATAAAGTTCAGGGTCTTTTTTAGACAAATTGTCCTCAAAAAAACTTTTATAACTATCGTTTAAGTAATTTTTTTCACTAGACATAATTAAATTTTCTTAATTCTTTTTGAATGTCTTCCACCTTCAAAATTAGTGTTTAAAAAAACACCTACACAACTTAAGGCATTTTTTTTGGTTAACAGTCTAGATCCTAATGTAATGATGTTTGCATCGTTATGCAATCTCGATAATTTGGTTGATTTTAAGTTAAAACATTGTGCTGCACGTATATTTTTATGTTTATTTGCCGCAATATTCATTCCCATACCTGAGCCACAAACTAAAATACCAACATTATTTTTGTTTAGCTTAACTCTTTTAGCAACTTTATGAGCAAAATCTGGATAATCTACTCTACTGTCATTGTGAGGACCCATATCTATAAATGATAATTTTTTATTGGATAAATAAGATTTTATAGCTTCTTTTAATTTAAAACCAGCGTGATCAGATGAAATAAATATTTTTTTCAAATTAGTTAAATTTATAATCTAGAACACAAGCAACAAGATGAATTCTATTTTCTTCTCCACCATTAAATGCGTTATGATATTTAGTATTATTAGTTACCCAAACAGAACCATCAGCAGGCATATGTTTTGCAACATTATCTATAACCATTAGACAACCAGGATTACTAATTATTGGTATATGTAATCTTGGCTCAGGGTCTCTATGCCAACTTAATGTCGATCTAGGTTCTTTTAGTAAGATTCTAACACGACCTAGTTTGTATTTTGATGACAATATATCGTAAACTTCTTTAAAATATGTGTTTTCATAATCTTTAATAAATTCTGAATATGCTGATTCATCTATTTCAATATCTCTTGAAACTTCTTTTCCAGATTTATCAGGCTTTGTCCAATACACACCTCTAGCTTTATTTCCCTTTATAGAGTCTGGATCACCAGGTATCTGAGTTAAAGAAATGGCTCCAAAGTGTGTTACACCGCCACCATCATCAAATTTTTTAGTTTGAACAATTTGATTGTATGCTTCTTGCAATTTTAAAATATCAAATTTAATATTTTGTTTTTGAAAATCGCTAAAATCTAAAAACCTATCTTCTTTTTTTATATTTAAGTCTACAACTTTTGTGTTATCTATGCTCATCGAGATTGTTTTGTACTTATTTTAATATATATTTGTATAATACATTTGTCGCATTAATAAAGTGATTTAAAACATGATTACAGGAAAATATCCAAACTTAAGGCTTAGAAGAAATAGGAAACAATCGTGGTCAAGAAGATTAACTCAAGAAAATACACTAAGCCCAAATGACTTTATATTACCTATATTTTTAATAGATGGATCTAATAAAAAAGAGTCAATATCAACAATGCCTGGGGTATATAGATACACAATTAATAGGATATCTCAAGTTGTGGATAGAGCCATTAAGAATGGTATACCAATGGTAGCTCTTTTTCCTAAAACTAAAAATAGTCGTAAAAATGAAATTGGCTCAGAATCACTAAATGAAAATAACTTGATATGTAAAGCAATTACTGAAATAAAAAAAAAGTACAAAAATAAAATAGGTATCATGTGTGATGTTGCATTAGATCCTTACACATCACATGGCCATGATGGGCTAATTAGATCAAATCAAATTATAAATGACGAAACAATAGAAGTTTTGATCAACCAGTCTTTGTTACAAGCTGAAATGGGATGTGATGTGTTGGCTCCTTCCGACATGATGGATGGAAGAATTGGAAAGATAAGAAAAGCATTAGATAAATCAGGTTATCAAAATGTTCAGATTTTATCTTATGCTGCTAAATATGCTTCAAGTTTCTATGGGCCCTTTAGAGATGCAGTTGGATCAAAAGCATCTTTAAAAGGTGACAAAAAAACTTATCAAATGGATTTTAGAAATACTGATGAAGCTATGAGGGAAGTTGCACTAGATGTTAAAGAAGGTGCAGATATGGTAATGGTAAAACCTGGTATGCCATATTTAGATATTATTAAATCAGTAAAAGAAAAATTTAAAATACCAGTTTTTGCTTATCAAGTTTCAGGTGAATACAGTTTAATTTCAAATGCTATACAAAAAAAATTAGTTAATGAGGATGTTATTTTTGAAAGCTTAATGGCTTTTAAAAGAGCTGGAGCTAATGCTATTGTTAGTTACTATGCTGATAGAATTGACAAAATCTTGAAATAATTATTTCAAAGAATTGATAAATAGCACCCGACTATTAGGATAGTTTAAATTATTTGGTTTTAAAATTGTCTTATCCAGATAATCACCAACTAACTTTAAGCCAGTTAATAAGGTTTTTACATCATTAACCTCTAACTCTTTTTCTATTAAAAAATTAGGAACATATTTTTTTTCATTTAAAGAGCTTGCGAAATAAATAGTTTTATTTTCAACTATGTCTTTTTCAACAAAATTTTCTAATTCAAGATTGTAGCCAAGAACTTTTAAGAGATCTAATTCCCAGAAAATATATTTTTTTAACCAATCATTGACTTTTAAAATTAAAAAAAGATCATTTATTAGGTTATAAACTTTAATGTTAACTTGAGACTCTGCAGTTAAAATCTTAATCAAATTTATTGCTGAAGTTATACAAGATAATTTTTGCTTATGATCAAAATATAAAGGAGTATACGCATTTAAGATCTCTACTTTAAAATAACCAATTCTGTTATCACTTTTAGAATTGTAATTAATATGTAGTCTGTTTCCTAATTGAAGATAATTCTTTATTTTTTTAGAAGTTCCTCCAAAAATTATACCTGATATTTTACCACGATCTTTTGTATATATTTCTGCAATTAATGAATTTTCACTATATCTATTTTTGTTAATTAAAAACCCTTCATCAATCCAATTCATAAAGTAACTATCCTATACTTTTTAAACATTCAATCGCAGCATTTTGTTCAGCATCTTTTTTTGATTTACCTAACCCAAAAAAATATTTTGTATCTGGAAGCTTAACACCGACCTTAAATGATGGCTTATGACGTGGTCCAGTATTAGAGATAAGTTTATAAGTTGGAAGTTTTTTAAAATTTTTTAATGCTAATTCTTGTAGTGTTGTTTTCGCATCAATTTGAGTAATAACACTCTCTTTTATTTGATTTTTCCATAAATCTAAAATTACTTTTTCAGCTATTGTCAAACCTTTATCAAGATGTATAGCTCCTATTAAAGCCTCACAACTATCTGAAATTATTTTATCTTCAATTTTAATTTTTTTATTGTTTGGATTAAAAGTCAAAATAAATTTTTCTAGATTAATTTTTTTTGCAACTTCTAAACAAGTTTTTTTGTTTACAAGAGCAGCGAATTTTTTATCAAGAATTCCTTCCTTTTCATCTGGATATATTTCTAAAAGTTTTTTGGCAATCACTAATCCTAGAACTCTATCACCAAGAAATTCCATTTTTTCATTGTTTTTTTTTGTATCAAAGCTTTTATGAGTGAGAGATTGTATTAACAAATCTAAATTCTTAAATTTAATATTGATTTTTTTTTGTAAATCTTGATAGTTAATTTTCATTAATTAATTTGATCAAATGTTCTATTAAATCTAATTGATTTATGCCATTTCCAAAAAGCAAAAATACTTCCTATTTTTTTATCAGATGAAAAGAAAATAAATTGAGCTTTACCAACAAGATTATCTTTATGAACATATCCAACACTTGATAAAAATCTACTATCTTTTGAACAGTCCCTATTATCTCCTAGAAAAAAATAGTGATCATTAGGTACCGTGAAAACATCAGAGTTTTGATAAGTATAGTCTTTTAAGTAAACAGTATGAAATTTTTTTCCGTTAGGTAATTTTTCTTCAAATCTATAGACATCAATTAATCTACTTCCACAATTTATTTTCGTTTTATTTTTAACTTTTGATTTCATTATCTCACTGTTATTTAGATATAAATTAGCGTCAATAAACTGAACTCTATCACCAGGAAGTCCTATCAATCTTTTGATATAATCAGTTCTGTTATCTGCTGGTGTTTTAAAAACTATCACATCACCTCTCTTTGGTTTATTGAAAAAAATTCTTTTATTCAAAATTGGCGGACTGAATGGAAAAGAATGTTTGCTATAACCATATGAATACTTTGTTACAAAAAGTCTATCACCTACAAGTAAAGTGGGTTCCATTGATGATGAAGGAATATAAAATGGTTGTAAAAAAAGAGACCTTATTATTACAGCAATTATTAATGCATAAAAAAGGGTCTTTATATTTTCTGAAAAAAAACCTTTATCTAATTTCATATTGATTGAATTACAGTAAATGCAGTTGAATATTCCTTCTCATCAGATATAGATAAGAAACAATTAAAGCTTTTAACTTTAAACTCTTTCTTAACTATTTTATTTATTTTTTTTGTCTTTGAGAAATAAGGTTTACCAAGTTTATCGTTTATTATTTCAATATCTTTAAAGTTTAAGTTATTTCGAAACCCAGTGCCTAAAGCCTTAGCAAAAGCTTCTTTGGCAGCAAACCGTTTGGAAAAATATCCAATCTTATCTTTTGATAAGGTTGATTGTTTAAGTTCTTTTGAACTATAAATTCTCTCTTTAAATTTATGATTTTTAATTGATTTTTTTATTCTTTTATTCTCAATTATATCAACTCCAATGCCAAGAATTTTCATAAATTAATTTTTTATAATTTTTTTAAATTTTTTAATTACACTTGATAAACCAATAAATATCGACTCACCAATTATAAAGTGACCAATATTAAATTCTTCAATTTCATTAATTTTGCTTAATATTTTTGTTGTTTTGTAATCAAGTCCATGACCAGCATGAACTTCGATATTAAATTTTTTTGCTAAAATAGAGCATTTTCTAATTCTATTTAATTCACTATTGTATTTTTTCTTTAACTTTACTAAATTTGATATTTTACCAGTGTGAATTTCAACACAATCAGCATTTAGCTCCTTTGATAGCTTAATATCTTTTAAAGTTGGATTTATAAACAAGCTAGTACGAATTTTTACCTTTTTAAATCTTTCAATTATTTTACTTAATTTCTTTTTATTTTTAATTAAGTTTAGTCCACCTTCTGTAGTAACTTCTTTTCGATTTTCAGGTACAATACAAATATAATTAGGTTTAATTTTAAGAGCATTATTAACAATTTTATCATTCATTGAAATTTCAAGATTAACTAAAATTTTTTTTGTTTGACAAATTTTTTTAGCATCTAAGTCATTGATGTGTCTTCTATCTTCTCTAAGATGAATTGTGACTGAATCAGCACCCATTTTAACAACTTGTAAAGCTGCATGAAATGGATCAGGATGATTTTCACCTCTAGCATTTCTGACAGTTGCAATATGGTCTATATTTACTCCGAGTCTTTTCACTTAATAAATCTACTTCCTGGTTTTGTGATAGGAATTGATTTAAGGCTTAGTGGTAATTTTTTTTTACTATAAATTGGAACGTCAATTTTAAGATGTGATGTTATTACTGTTTTAATTTTGAGTGATTTTTTTGTAGATCTATCAATTATAGAGGCAAAACCTAAAAGCTTAGCATTAGATTTTTTAATTAATTTGACACATTCTAAGCTTGATTTTCCTGTTGTTATAACGTCTTCAATAATTAAGACTTTTGCACCTTTTTTGATATTAAATCCTCTTCTTAATTTAAATTTTCCATTAACACGTTCACAAAATATTGTTTCTTTTTTTAAGAGTTTGCCAATTTCATATCCAATAATTACACCGCCCATAGCAGGAGCTAAGATCAAATCAATATTTTTATATTTTTTTTTAATTTTATCAGCTAAGGATTTACAAATTTGATCAGCTAAAAATGGGAAACTTAAGAGTTTTGCACATTGAATGTATTTTGATGAGTGTAGACCAGAAGATAATACAAAATGCCCCTCTAAAAGAGCATCAGTTTTTTTTAAAATATTTAAGGATTTTTTGAGTGAAAGCATTTCTTTTATCTTCGTGTCTAATTATCTTAAATTTTATACCTTTTTGTTTAAGCTCTGCAATAAAATTTGTGAAGTTTTTAAGGTTCGTTATTATTAGTTTGAATTTAAAATTAATATATTTTGTACTTTTACCTGCCATTTCAACATTTGAAATATTAAGTTTATGACTACCAATTAACGAACTTATATCCCCCAACTGACCTGGCTGATCAGGTAATGAAATCCATAAAGTTGTGTTATATTTCTTTATTTTTTCCTCTTTTTGCTCTCCTTTATCGTGCCAATATCTTCTAATAGCTGCTCTTGCTTTTCCAGTTTTTGTTGTTGGTATCCAGTGTAATGAAGGTGATTGATTTTTAGATGTAATTATATTTATCCTATCACCATTTCTTAATAATTCCTGTAATTCAGATTTATTTCCATTAATTTCACATCCTATAGCAGTGTTACCTATCTTTGTATGTACAGCGTATGCAAAATCAATTGGTGTTGCATCTTTTGGTAATTTTATAACTGAGCCTTTCGGAGTAAAACAAAATACATTTTCTTGAAACATTTGAAGTTTAGTATACTCATATGAATGTTCAGGATTTTCATTTTTTTCAATTATTTCAACAAGATCTTTTAACCAATCGTATTCTTTCCAACTTAAAGAATTAAACTTTTCTGAAGATTTATATTTCCAGTGAGAGGCAACTCCTCTTTCAGCAAATTCATGCATTTCTTTTGTTCTAATTTGAATTTCAATTGGCTTTTGATTGGAGCCAATTACAGAAGTATGCAAAGATTTATACCCATTAATTTTTGGTGATGATATGTAATCCTTAAACTTACCTGGGATGCAGTTCCATTTTTTATGAAATATACCAAGTGTTTTATAACATTCATCTACTGATGAAAGTGTAATTCTAAATCCAATTATATCTGTAATTTGTTCAAGTGAAATTCTTTTTTTTTGAACTTTACGCCAAATTGAAAAAGGGGTTTTTTCACGACCATGTATTTCAGCATTGATATGATTTTCATTCAAAATAGCACTTAATTCAAAAGAAAGAGACTCGAAGAGATCTTTTTTATCTAATTTAATTTCATCTAGTTTATTTTTAATTAATTCTCTTGCTTTGTTATTTAAAATTTCAAAAGATAAATCTTCTAGTTCATCTCTAATTCTGTGCATACCCATTCTATCAGCTAAGGGTGCATAAATTTCCATGGTCTCTTGTGCTATACGTTGTCTTTTTTCCTCTTTAGGAATTGCTTTAATCGTTCTCATATTATGAAGACGATCAGCAATTTTTACCAATAAAACTCTAATATCTTTAGATGTAGCTAAAATTAATTTTCTAAAATTTTCTACTTTTGAATTTGAACTAGCTGTATTTTCAAATACAGAAATTTTTGTGACACCATCAACTAATTCAGCAACCTCATCTCCAAATTCACTTTTAATAGTTTCATAAGTAGCGAAGGTATCTTCTATTGTGTCATGAAGTAAACCTGTAGTTATTGTGGCACTATCTAGTTTTAACTCAGTTAGAATATTAGCAACCTCTATAGGATGTACAGAATAAGGGTCACCTGATGCTCTTTTTTGATTTCGGTGAGCTTTAACCGCAAAATTAAAAGCTTTGTCTAATCTTTCTGGATTTAAAAACTTATTATAGATTTTAACCTTGTTTATTAATTCACTAGAATTGAGCATTATTTATTATAACATTAATTCAAATTTGTTTAATAGATCTAATATCTTTATTTGATAGGGAAAAAATTAACTTTTTTATGTTAACTTTTTTAATTGGGTGAACCCACTCTTTTTCGATCTCAAATAAAGGGAATAAAACAAAATTTCTTTCATGCATTCTTTCATGTGGAAGGTATAATTTATCTTTTAAAACCAACCCTTCAAAGTCAATGATATCTATATCGCAAATTCTTGGTGAATTTTTAGGAGATTTTCTTCTACCTAATTTAGCTTCTATAATTTTGCATAAACTAATCATTTCTTGAGGTTTACGCTTACATGAAGCTTTTAAAACAATATTTATAAACTTTGGTTTTTTTGGATCTGGCCATGAAGGAGTTTCGTAATAACTTGATATAGAAATAAAATTTATACCATTTTCCAATAAAAGTGATTTTGCTTTTTCAATATTTGTAACTCTATTTCCTAAATTAGAGCCAATTCCTAAGAAAATATTTTTAGCTTGATTTTCTGATAAATCTTGCTTTTTCACGGTTCCAGTCTCTATTTTTTTTTGAGGCTCTTTTATCAAATTGTTTTTTTCCTTTTGCAACAGCTAATTCAACTTTAGCTTTTCCTTTTTTAAAATACATTTTGGTTGGAACAATTGTAAATCCATCCCTTTGCATTTTGCCTATTAATTTATTAATTTCTTTTTTATTTAGTAAAAGTTTTCTTTCGTCTGTTGGATTATGATTAGAGTAGCTTGCCTGCTTATAAGCTGATATGTGAGAGTTAATTAAAATTAATTCACCATTTTTTTCAACTGCATAAGAATCTGCAATATTAATCTTGCCATCTCTAATTGATTTTATTTCAGATCCTTTAAGAACTATTCCAGCCTCTAAAAGATCTTCAAAAAAATAATTAAAGCTGGCCTTTCTGTTTAAACAAATAATTTTTAAACCAGGACTGGTTTTTTTATTCATTAAATCAATTTTGCTATCTCTAAAGCTTTTTTAATTATGGGCTTTGCGTTTTCAGATGTTTTAACCAATGGTAATCTTACAGCATCATCACATAAGTTCATCAACTTAGCAGCATACTTGACTGGACTTGGATTGCTCTCAATGAACATTGCACTATGAACTGGTTGTAATATCTTGTCTAATTTATCAGCTTCATTAATATCATTTTGATCATTAGATACAGAAAGTTTTTGAAAATCAGAACATAATTTAGGAGCAATATTTGCAGTTACACTAATAGTTCCAACGCCTCCTCTTTTATTGAATTCAAAAGCATTATCATCGTTACCAGTTAATTGAATAAATTCTTTTCCCATTTTAGATAGCTGTTGATCAACTCTATCAAGATCACCCGTAGCATCTTTTACACCAACTATATTTTTTAATTCAAAAAGTCTTGCCATTGTTTCAACAGACATATCAATAACTGACCTACCCGGTATATTATAAATTAGAATTGGAATTCCACATTTATCATTGATTGCTTTATAGTGCTGATACAAACCTTCTTGAGTTGGTTTATTATAATAAGGTGTAACAATTAATGCTCCATTTGCGCCAACTTTTTCGGCATGTGAGGTTAAAGAAATAGCTTCTTCTGTTGAATTAGACCCAGTTCCAGCAATGACAGGTATTTTTCCATTACTTTCTTTTATGCATAAATCAATAACTCTTTGGTGTTCTTCATGACTAAGTGTTGGAGACTCACCAGTGGTACCAGCAGGTACTAGGCCGCTAGTACCATTATCCATATGAAAATGAATTAATTTTATATATGCTTCCTCATCAAGACCATTATTTTTAAATGGTGTAATTAAAGCAACATTTGATCCTTTGAACATAAATACTTATAACATAGTTTATAGATTCATATACTAAAACATTATGCTTAAAAAATTATTATTTCTTAGCTTGTTAATATCAATCTCGGTAAATTTTAATTATGTTACAGCTGAAACTGGTTTAATAGTTCCTCTTAAAAAGCCATCTCTTTCTGATAATGAAATCAAGGACAAAATATCAAAAAACATTTTAAAACCTTTAAAGAAGCCAAAAAAAAATGAAAGTAAGAAAATTGTAGAAATTAAAAATGTTAAAAAAGATAAAAAATTATCATTTATAATTCCTAAAAAAAAACCTTCTATAGTTGGTTTAACTGTGTCAAGAAGTGTCAAAATATCAAAATACTACAGTAAGAAAGATTTTAATATAGCAAGAAAAGCAATTTCAGAGATGCAAAAAAGTAGGTGGTCATCTTCATTAAAAATAGCCAAAAAAGCTAAAGATAAGTCAATATATAATTTTATTCAATGGCGACACTTATCAACCCCTGGAAATCAGGCCTCTTTTTATGATTACAAATATTTTATAGATCGTAATAGTCAATATCCTCGTATTGATAAACTGAGATTTCTTGCTGAACATAAACTATCTACATCTCAAGTATCACCAAAAAAAATAATCAACTGGTTTAATCAAAGTGATCCATTAAGTGGGTATGGGAAAATGATACTTGGAGAAAGCTATATTTTAATTGGTGATAAAGCAAAAGGAACAAATTTAGTAAAAAAAGGATGGATTACTGCTAAACTGTCAAAGAATGAATTAAAATTTTTTAGAAAAAAATTTAAAAAGTATCTTAATACTGAAGATTATATTAAAAGAGCTGATTATTTAGCTTGGAATGCTAAATATTGGGATCTTAAAAGACTAACTAGATATTTACCTAAAGATTATGAGCTTTTATATACAGCAAGACTAATATTACTCAGCAAAGGGTACGGTGTAGATCAAGCAATCAAAAATGTTCCACAAAAATTTAAAGATGATGCTGGATTAAATTATGACCGTTTAAAGTGGAGAAGAAAAAAAGGTCGCGTAGATTCATCGGCAGAAATTTTACTAAAAATTAGAAATGATAAAAATTATTTAGTAATGCCTGATAAATGGTGGAAAGAACGTGAAATAATTTCTAGAGCACTTATTTATAAAAAAAAATATGAGACTGCTTATAAAATATCAAGCAATCATGGAATGACTGAAGGGTCAAACTACGCATCAGCTGAATGGATGAGTGGGTGGATTTCTTTAAGTTTTTTAAATGACCCTTTAACTGCAAAAGATCATTTTCAAAATTTTTATAACAACGTAAGCTATCCTATTAGTACATCTAGAGGTGCCTATTGGCTTGCTAGATCTTATGAAAAGTTAGGTGACAGCGAACAATCAAATAAATGGTATCAAGAAGCATCAAAATATTTAACTACCTACTATGGTCAATTAGCTTTTTTAAGATTAAATCCGAATGGAAAATTTGAACTTAATAAAGATATGGAAGTTGACAATAAATATCGTTATATATTTTTTAATAAAGAACTAGTAAAAATTGTTTACCTTTTGGATGAATTAAAAAAAGATAAGTATACTAAGTTTATTTTAAGACATCTAGCAAATGACAATATAATCAAAGGTAGTGAAGTTTTAGCTGCTGAACTTGCTACAAATATTGAAAGATATGATTTTGCAATACAGGTTTCTAAAATAGCGTCTTATCAAAAAAGATTTCATAACAAATTTAATTATCCAATAATTAGTACGCCTAAAACTATAAATAATAGAAAAATTCCAGAAAGTGCTTTTATCCTTTCTATTATCCGACAAGAAAGTGAATTTGATTTAAGTGCTAATAGTCATGCAGGTGCAAAAGGTTTAATGCAACTAATGCCTTACACAGCAAAATTAGTTTCTAAACAAGCTAAATTACCTTATTCAAAATCAAGATTAACAACTGATCCAGAATACAACATTAATTTAGGATCTCATTACATTGCTGGGTTAATACACCAATATGATGGAGCATACCCTTTCGCTACTGCTGCTTATAATGCTGGCCCAAATAGAGTTAAATATTGGAAAAAAATTAATAAAAATCCTCAAAAAAAACAAATTAATTATGTTGATTGGGTTGAACTAATTAAGTTTAGAGAAACTAGAAATTATGTTCAACGTGTTCTAGAGAACTATAATGTATATAGATATATACTCGAAAAAAAACCAATACCTATGAAAGACTTTTTTAAGGATCATCCATTATTTTAATGGCGGAAGAGGAGGGATTCGAACCCTCGGTACAAGTTTCCTCGCACGGTCATTTAGCAAACGACTGGTTTCAGCCTCTCACCCACTCTTCCACTGCGACATTGATATATCCGATTGTATTGAATATTCAATATTTATAAAGTAATTATTGGCTAATAATGAAAAACAAATACTCAATATTTTCTCTTATAAAAAATGCTTTTAGCTATCATGAGAATTGGCAAAAAGCTTGGAAAGACCCACAACCCAAGAAACAATATGATGCAGTAATTGTTGGTGGAGGTGGTCATGGTCTTGCGACTGCTTACTATTTAGCAAAAAAACATAATTTAAAAAATATTGCTGTTGTTGAAAAAGGCTGGATTGGAGGAGGAAACACAGGAAGAAACACTACAATTATAAGATCTAATTACTTATGGGATGCAAGTGCAGGCCTATATGATCACGCTTTAAAAATATGGGAGGGTTTATCTCAAGAATTAAATTATAATGTTATGTTTAGTCAAAGAGGCGTGATGAATCTTGCACACAATTTACAAGATGTAAGAGATTTAAAGAGAAGAACTCATGCCAACAGATTGAATGGCATTGATGCGGTATACCTTAACACTGAGGAAGTTAAAAAGTTTTGCCCAATTATAAACACCTCACAGGATATTAGATATCCAGTATTAGGTGGAACTTTACAAAGAAGAGCTGGTACGGCAAGACATGATGCTGTTGCTTGGGGTTACGCTAGAGGTGCTGATGAAATGGGTGTTGATATTATTCAAAATTGTGAGGTACAAGGAATTAAAAGAAACGGTGATACTGTTGAAGGTTTAGAAACTACGAAAGGTTTCATTAAAACAAAAAAAGTTGGCGTTGTTGCTGCTGGGCATTCAAGTGTAATTGCAAACATGGCTGGTCTGAGACTTCCTTTGGAAAGTAAACCATTGCAAGCTTTAGTTTCAGAACCTGTAAAGCCAATTATAGATACAGTTGTTATGTCAAACGCCGTACACGCTTACGTAAGTCAATCTGATAAAGGAGAATTAGTTATTGGCGCTGGAACAGATGATTATGTTTCTTATTCTCAAAAAGGTAGTCATCAAATTGTTGAAGGAACATTAAATGCTATATTAGAGCTTTATCCAATTTTTAGTCGAATGAGAATGTTGAGGCAATGGGGAGGAATAGTTGATATTTGTCCTGATGCTAGTCCTATTTTAAGCAAAACAACAGTTAAAGGATTGTATTTTAATTGTGGTTGGGGCACAGGCGGATTTAAAGCTACTCCTGGTTCTGGTGATCTGTTTGCACACACAATAGCGAATGATGAACCACATAAACTTAATGCTGCATTTAATTTAAATAGATTTGTAAGTGGTGACCTTGTAGACGAGCATGGTGCTGCAGCAGTTGCACACTAATGTTTTTAATTAATTGTCCTTATTGTGGAGAACGAGACCAACACGAGTTTAAAGCTGGTGGTGAAGCACATATAGAAAGACCAAAACAGCCCACAGAATTGAGTGATGATGAATGGGCAGAGTATCTTTTTATGAGAAAAAATATAAAAGGTGTTCAATTTGAAAGATGGAACCATGCTCATGGTTGTCGAAAATGGTTTAATATGGTGAGAGATACATCTAATGATCAAATTAAATTAATTTACAAAATGGGTGAAAAACCCCCTTCAGAATAAAATGGCTGAAAACTTAAGAGTAAAGTCTAGTGAGTTTATTGATGAAACTATTAGAGTTTCTTTCAAATTTAATGGAAAAGAATATTACGGTTTCAAAGGTGATACTTTAGCATCTGCCCTACTAGCTAATAATGTTCATTTGGTTGGACGAAGTTTTAAATACCATAGACCAAGAGGAATTATGACGGCAGGTTCGGAAGAACCAAACGCAATAGTTCAAGTCAATGATAATACTGATAGAACAGAGCCCAATGTAAGAGCTACAGAGCTTGAAATTTACGAAGGATTAGAAGCTTCAAGTCAAAACTGTTGGCCAAGTGTTAATTTTGATATTGGAGGAATAAATAATGTAATTTCACCTTTTTTACCAGCAGGGTTTTACTATAAAACGTTTATGTGGCCGGCTAGTTTCTGGGAGAAATATGAATACTTTATTAGACACTCAGCAGGATTAGGCAAATCTCCAAAAGATAAAGATCCAGATATATATGATCACAGGTATATTCATTGTGATGTACTAGTTGTTGGTGCTGGTATCTCAGGAATATTAGCAGCTAAAAATGCTGCAAAAAATAACTTAAAAACTTTACTTGTTGATGAAAAAAATGAGTTAGGTGGTGCAACAATTTATCAAAATAGAGAATTTAACAAAATTGAAAACCAAAGCTCTTCTGATTGGATTAAAAAAGAAATTCAAGAATTAAAAAAATTAAATAACCTTGAAATTAAAACACGAACTAGTGTTGCTGCATTTCATGGATATAATTATTTATTAGCAAGAGAAAATTTAACCGATCATTTAGAGAAAAAAGAAAAACAAGGTAAAATTAGACAAAGACTTTTAAAAATTAGAGCTAAAAAAGTAATTCTTGCAACAGGTGCTTTGGAAAGACCACTTATCTTTAACAATAATGATAGACCCGGTATCATGCTTTCATCAGCTGTTAAAAAATACGCAGATTTTTATGGCGTAGTTTCAGGTAAGAAAAATGTTTTTTTTACTAATAATGATAGTGCTTACGAAAGTGCCTTATGTCTTCACAATAAAGGAATTAAAGTTGAGGCAGTTATTGATATCAGAGAAAATTCTGGCTCAAAAATTGTAAAAGCTGTTAATGATGCTGGTATTCCAATTCATTGGTCTCATACAATTGTAGATACCAAGGGTTATAAAAAACTAAATAGTATATCAGCTATGAAATTATCAAACGATGGTTCATCAGTGACTGGTAGTAAGATTGATATTGTTTGTGATTGCTTAGGTGTTGCTGGTGGTTGGACACCAGCTGTTCATTTGTTTACCCAATCAGGTGGAAAATTAACATTTGATGAAACTAATAAAGTTTTTTTACCTAATAAATATTCATCTGAGCAAATAAGTGTTGGATCTTGTAATGGTGATTTCAAAATAAAAGAAATTATTAATAATTTATCAATTAATTTAAAAGAATTTTTGAATATTGAGAAAACAGATTTTGACAATGTAACTGTAGAAAGTGAAGACGATAATTCGAAAAGAAATATATGGTTACTTCCATCAGATAAACCATTGGGGAAAACCAAACCATTTGTAGATTACCAAAATGATGCGACAGCAAAAGATATAAAATTAGCTCTAAGAGAAGGTTTTAGATCAATTGAACATGTGAAGAGATACACAACAACAGGCATGGGTACTGATCAAGGTAAACTTGGCAATATGCATGCACTTGGAATAATTGCTGATACAGCTGATGTTAAAATGGGTGAACTTGGAACTACAACTTTTAGACCTCCTTATACACCACTAACTTTTGGAACTATTGTTGGACGTAATGTCGGGGAATATTTTGATGTATTTAGAAGAACTCCTATGAATGATTGGCATGTAGAAAATAAAGCTGAATTTGAAAATGTTGGTCAATGGAAAAGAGCTTGGTACTACCCTATTAATAATGAATCAATGCATGAAGCTGTTCAAAGAGAAAGTATGGCAGCAAGAGAAACCGCTGGTATTTTAGATGCTTCAACGCTGGGTAAAATTGACATTCAAGGAACGGATGCATCAGAGTTTTTAAATAGAGTTTATACAAATGCATGGTCAAAACTTGGTATTGGAAAATGTAGATACGGTTTAATGCTGAATGAAGATGGAATGGTTTATGATGATGGTGTTACAACGAGACTTGGAGAGAACCATTATATAATGACCACAACAACTGGTGGTGCTGCTAATGTTTTAGGCAAACTTGAAGATTATTTACAAACTGAATGGCCAGAACTAGATGTTTATCTAACTTCTGTTACTGATCACTATGCAACAGCCAGTATTTGTGGACCAAACAGTAAAAAAATATTAAATAAAATTATTCCTGATTTAGATTTATCTGAAGAAAATTTTCCTCACATGTCATTTAAAGATACTCAAATTGAAAACATCAAATGTAGAATAATGAGAATTAGTTTTACTGGTGAACATAGTTATGAAATTAACGTTCAAGCAAATTATGGTAAAGCAGTTTGGGAAAAATGTATGGAAGCTGGTAAAGAGTTTAATATCACTCCATATGGGACCGAAACCATGCACTTACTACGCGCTGAAAAGGGATTTATTATAGTAGGTCAAGATACAGATGGAACTATGACTCCTATTGATCTTCAAATGGATTGGATAGTAAGTAAAAAGAAATATGATTTTATTGGTAAACGTTCACTTTATAGATCGGACACTATGAAGGAAGACAGAAAACAATTAGTAGGTCTTTTAACTGATGATCCAAATATAGTTTTAGAAGAAGGTGCTCAGATAGTTTCTGAATTAAATCAGTCTCCTGTTAATATGCTTGGTCATGTAACATCTAGTTACTATAGCCCAAATTTGAAAAAATCTATTGCTCTTGCTGTTGTAAGGGGTGGAAAAAACATGATGGGAAAAAAATTATTCATTCCTATGGAAAATAAGACAATTAATGTGACAATAGCTAATCCAGTTTTTTTTGATACAGAAAATAAGAGGTTAAATGCTTAATTATAATTCACCTATTAATAATCAAATTAATTTCAACGAAATAACCGTAAAAGAATTATCCCCTGTTATGAAATTAAATCTAAGAGGAAAGAAAAGAGAGTTTTTTACTACTGTTGGTAAACAGCTGGATATGATTTTGCCTACAGAAGCAAATACATCTTCATCAAGTTCTAAACTTACCTCTATTTGGCTAAGCCCTGATGAATGGATGATTGTATCAAATGAAAACATTGAAAAAGATACAAATAAATATCCCCTAGAAGAAAGCTTATATAATAGTATTTCTAAGACTAATTTAGGTGCTGTGGTTGATGTAACAGACCAGATTGTACTTTTTGAATTAGAAGGAAGCAAAATATATGAATTATTTTCCTCTGGAAGTCCGTTTAATTTTAATGATTTTAAAGAAAAAAAAGGATCTACAACACAAACATTGCTAAATAATATTGATGTGACAATTCACAACAAAGGTGAAAATTTAGTAAACTTATTTGTTAGACGTTCATTTTCTGAGCATTTGTATTCTTGGATAAATGATAGTGCGTCAAGGTTATAAGGTTAATATTCATTATTTATAGGTAAAAGGAGATATGAAAAAACTTATCTTACTCGCACTTATGGTGCTTTTACCTTTTACAGCTAACGCAGAATCTAAACTGGATCAAATTCTTGCTTCTGGTGAATTAAAAGTTGGAACTACAGGAGACTGGGATCCAATGACAATGAAAGATCCGGCAACAAATAAGTATAAAGGGTTTGATATAGATGTAATGAACGAACTAGCCAAGGACATGGGTGTTAAAGTTACTTTCGTTCCAACTGAATGGAAAACTATTGTTTCAGGAATTACTTCAGGTAGATATGATATTTCAACAAGTGTTACTAAAACTGCTAAGCGAGCAGAAGTAGCTGGTTTTACATCTACATATTACAAATATGGTACGGTTCCACTTGTTCTTAAAAAGAATTTAAAAAAGTTTTCAACTTGGGATTCTTTAAATAAAGAAGGTGTTAAAATAGCAACTACACTTGGTACTTCTCAAGAGCAAAAAGCTAAAGAATTTTTTCCTAAATCTACATTAAAATCAGTTGAAGCCCCAGCAAGAGACTTTCAAGAAGTTTTAGCAGGTAGAGCTGATGGAAACATCACAAGCTCTACTGAAGCTAACAAACTAGTAATTAAATATCCTCAGTTAGCGATTGTACAAGATGGTGAAAAAAATCCTGCTTTTTTAGCTATGATGGTTCCAAAATCAGATACTGTTTGGAATGATTATGTTAGCAACTGGATTAAAAAGAAAAAAAGCTCCGGTTTCTTTGAAAAGCTACTATCAAAATATAATCTTAAAAGCTTATAATCAGTTAGATATTAGTAATTAATTCTCTATAATTTTAAGAGTGAAAAACATATTTTTTTTACTTTTATTATTGTCACTTACTTCTTGTACAGATCAGGAATTAGGATGGTTTATAATCTCACCAAATAATGTTGAAGGATTAACTAACTTAAAGTTTTTATTAAGTGGTTTAACGACAACTATTTTTATCTCAGTTGTATCAATCATTATATCAATGATTTTAGGGTTTATTGTTGCTATCCCCTCTTTAGCAAAAAACAAGTTTTTAACTTATATCAATATTGGTTATGTTGAAATTGTAAGAGCTGTACCATTATTAGTTTTAATCTTATGGATTTATTATGGTCTACCAATAATGACAGGCATAAGCTTTAGTCCATTTGTCTCTGGAATAATCGCACTCTCAATAAGTGAAAGTGCCTTCCAAGCTGAAATTTTTAGAGCAGGAATTAATTCAATAAAAAAAGCACAGTGGGAAGCTGGTAGTTCTCTGGGTTTAAGTTTTTTTAAAAGATTAAGATTGGTAATTTTACCTCAAGCAATTAAGAATATTTTACCTGCCATAGGTAATCAATTTGTTTATGTATTAAAGATGTCTTCATTAGTTTCAATAATTGGTATTGGTGATTTAACTAGAAAAGCAAATGAATTGGTGGTCTCTACTTATAGACCTTTAGAAATTTATACTTTCTTAATATTAGAGTATTTAGTTCTGATATTAATTGTTTCTTATTTTGTAAGAAAATTAGAAAAGAATTTAAAAAAAGACTAGCTAGTTTTTTTTTCTCCAATCCCATGGATAGTCAAATTCCATTGACCAGATACCTAACTTATTAGATTTGGCGAACTCTTCATCTGATACAAATTTTTTTGAATATTTTCTGTAAGCAAACGCATAACCACTTCTAACCAAATAACTTGATAAACTCTCATCGTTTACAAAACATTCTGCTAGAGTTCTTTTATACTGATCTTTTCCTTCACTGATACAGACAACTTTTTGATCTGAAATTTTTTCTATAAGTATTTCTTTAGCTTTTAATCCACAAAAATTTTCAACACCATTTATAATGCAGGTTTGTTTTAATTCCGGTGTATCTATGCCACTAAATCTGATTTTTTCTCCATTAATTTTAATTGTATCGCCATCAGTAATCTTAACATCTTGTGATTTTACGTCATTGTAAGTGAAAAAAAATACTAGTGCTAAAACACTAATAGCTAAAATGGCTTTTTTTTTGCTTAAATACATTGTTTAAAAAATATCCAATGAATATGATTAGAGCAATACCCATAATCCAGTTGGTAGCCATTATTGTGTAAAATATATCATTATAATCGCCACCTCTAATATTTATGACATACCATAAAGATAAAAAAGGAAAAGCTGTTAGCCTTAAAATACTTAAATATAAACTATATATAGGTTTTTTTAGAGCTTGAAATACTGCAGTTGTAATAAAGAATACAGGATAAATAGGACCTATTAATGCTGCAACCTTTAGATAAATAGCCCCATGTTTAATTGCTTCAGCATTATCTGTAAATTGAGATACAAAAAACTCTGCTCCAAAAAATAATATTATCCCTGCACCAACCATAAAAGAAGATCCAAATAAAAGAGCCTTCGTATATAATTCTCTTATTCGATTAAATTTTTTTGCACCAAAATTTTGTCCCCCAATAGAAAGTACAGCAGTGTTAAGACCAATAACAGGTAGCAAGAAAACTTGCTCAACTCTTAAAGCAGAACCATATCCAGCTGTAGCCATTTCTCCAAATTGTCCAATAAAATATAAAATGTTAAATATACCTACTCCAATGAAGAGCATACTAAACATTATAGGAAGTGCTTGAGAAAATAATTCTCTAAGCATATCTAATTTAGGAATAAAACACTGAATGTACAAATATTTACGTAGTTTACATGAGTTGATTTTATATGCTAAATAAAATGTACCAATAGATTGTGAAATTACAGTTGCAATTGCTAGTCCACCAATACCAAAAGCTGGAATGAATCCGTAACCCCAAATAAACAATGGATTTAAAAAAATATTTAAGAAAAAACTAAAAATTAATACGTTTCGAT
The DNA here is from genome assembly GCA_003279715.1 of Pelagibacteraceae bacterium AG-390-D18. GTDB lineage: Bacteria > Pseudomonadota > Alphaproteobacteria > Pelagibacterales > Pelagibacteraceae > Pelagibacter. Next base: position 14,795 of record QCGY01000011.1, on the reverse strand, counting down.
AACTTTTTGTATCACCTTGTGCGTTTAAGGCACCATTTAACGAAATTTGAATCATCACAATAAATGTACCGTAAAAAATAATATCCAAATATTCTCTTGTTAAAGCTATACTCGCTGCATCTGATCCCATTACTCCCAAAAGAAAATTGGAAACATTTAAACCAAATAATGTGACAATAACTGAGGTTATAATTGCAAAAACTATTGATTGAGCAATAAATAATGAAGCCTTGTTAATTTTCTTTTCACCTAATAAATTACCTATGCATGCATTCGTTGCAGCACCAATACCTACACCAACTGCTATAATTACAAAATATATTGGAAATGATTTTGCTATCGCACCTATTGCTTCAGCTGAAATTCTACCTGCAAACCAAGTATCAACTAAATTATAAAAAGTTTGAAATAACGATCCTACACTTGCAGGTATTGTTACTTTTCTAAGAAGATCCCAAATAGGATCTTTTGTTAAATTTATTTGTTTAGACAAAATTATTTTATTTAAATTCTTTCTGGAATATATGCTTTGATCCACTCTTTTTAGCAAGGTTTATTTGTTTTTGTCTCATTCTAAATCTTGCTTTTTGAGTTTTTGTTAAATTATCATGACAATTTGGGCAAGAAACACCTTCTTCATATTTCTTAGATTTTTTATCTTTAGGAGAAATTGGTTTTCTACAACCACTACACATAAAGTATGTTCCAACTTTTAGACCATGTTGAAGGCTGATTCTGTTATCAAATACAAAACATTCACCTTTCCATAAACTATCTTTTTCTTTTGTCTTTTTTAAATAATTTAAAATTCCACCATTCAATTGATAAATGTTTTTAAAACCTTTCTTTTTCAAATATACCGAAGTTTTTTCACACCTAATTCCACCAGTACAAAACATTGCTACAGGTTTGTCTTTTTTGAGTTTATTTAGGTATTTTGGAAAATCTCTAAAATTATTTACATCAGGGTTAACTGATTTTTTAAACGTACCAACATCAAATTCAAAAGGTTTCCTTGTATCTATAATATGGGTATTTTTTTTTTTGATTAATTCATTCCATTCCTTAGGATTTAAATGTGTATTTAAATTTCTTTCTTTAGAATTAAGAGTTAAATTCATCGGAACTACTTCTTTTTTAACTTTTACTTTAGGTTTATGAAATGGTTGAAACTTACTTTTAGAGTTATTGCTATTATCAAATTCTTTAAAAGCAAACATTTTTTTTAATTTATTAATAGTGCTTTTAATATCTTTAAGATTACCAGATATTGTTCCGTTTAATCCCTCATTTGCAATAATTATTGTTCCTCTAATTTTCTTACTTATCAAAAAATTATGAAGTGAAACTTTATTTTTTTTTACTGATCTAATCTTTATAAATTTATAAAAACCAAAAACTTCAAGCATTATAAAACTCTACAAACAGTCATCCCATCACCTAATGGCACTATAATTTGTTCTACTCTATTATCATTTGAAACATGTGAATTAAATTCTCTTATATTAACTGTGTACTTATCCAGATTGTCTTCATCAGCAACTTCACCATGCCACAAAACGTTATCAATAATTATTAAACCACCTTTATTTATTATCTTTAATGATCTCTCATAATATTCTTTATAGTTCATTTTATCAGCATCAATAAAAATCATATCAAATTTATTATTTTTTAAATCATCTAAACTCTCAAGTGCTGGTTTTATTACTGTTTTAATTTTATGGTCTTGGTTGGCTTTTTTAAAAAAGCTTGAGGCTACTTTGTTTGTTTCCTCATTTTTATCAAGAGCTATAAGTTTTCCATCATCAGGTAGAGCTAATGATATTGAAAGTGTACTAAGTCCAGTAAAAGTTCCAATTTCAAGTACATTTTTAATATTAGAAATTTTTATAATTAAACGAAGAAAATGACATTGAGATAGATCAACCTGCATCCTCTTGATGTCACCTAGTGTATTATTATAATCAATTATTTCTTGCTGGACTGGATGTAATTTTAATCCAAAATTATTAATATAATTTTGTAATTTATTTGTTATTTCAAGGTTTGCACCCATATTATTAAAGCTTTTTCTTTAATATCTCATTTATTAATTGAGGGTTTGCTTTACCACCTGAAACTTTCATTGCTTGACCTACAAAGAAACCAAATAATTTTTCTTTTCCGTTTTTATATTCAATGGCTTTTTCTCTATTATCATCAATAATCTTATCTATTAAAGCTTCTAAAGCTTTAGGATCACTTTCTTGTTTTAATCCTTTTTCTTCAACAATAGTTTGAGGATCTTTGTCTCCATCAATCATTAATTCAAAAATAGTTTTAGCAATTTTTCCTGAAATTGTTCCGTTTTTAATTAAATTAACTAATTTTGCTAAATTTTTTGCACTTATCGGACTTTGAGAAATTTCCAAATTTTTATTATTTAAAACAGCAAACAATTCACCAGTAATCCAATTAACTGCTAATTTAATATCTTGGTTTTTACCCATCTTTGCCACTACTTCTTCAAAATATTTAGCAGTTTCAATATCAGAGACTAAAATTGTTGCTTCATAAGGAGAAACTTTAAATTCATCTATAAATCTTTTCTTTTTATCATCTGGTAATTCAGGAATATCAGCTTTAAGTTCATTAATAAATTCATCTGTAACTTCTAATGGTAATAAATCTGGATCTGGAAAATATCTATAATCATGAGCATCTTCTTTAGATCTCATTGATCTAGTCTCATTTTTTTTTGTATCAAATAATCTTGTTTCTTGATCAATGGATTTACCTTCTTCAATTAAATCAACTTGTCTATTTGCTTCATAGTCAATTGCCATCTGCATAAATTTAATAGAATTAACATTCTTAATTTCACATCGTGTTCCAAGTTCTTTTGAGTCTTTTAATCTAACTGAAATGTTTACATCTGCTCTTAGAGATCCTTCTTGCATATTTCCATCACATGTACCCAAATACCTCATTATAGATCTTAGTTTTTTAATATAAGCGCTTACTTCATCAGGAGTTCTTAAATCTGGTTTACTTACTATTTCCATGAGAGCTACACCTGATCTATTCAAATCAACTAAAGTATTTTGTGGGTCCATATCATGAATACTTTTTCCAGCATCTTGTTCTAAATGAAGTCTTTCAATACCAACTTCCTTTTGTCCTTCTGGCATATCAAGAATAACGGTACCCTCACCTACTATCGGATATTTAAATTGTGAAATTTGGTAACCTTGAGGTAAATCTGCATAAAAATAGTTTTTTCTATCAAATACTGATCTTTTATTAATTTTTGCTTTTAACCCTATTCCAGTCTTAATCGCTTGCTTTACACAAAATTCATTGATTACAGGTAACATACCTGGAAAAGCTGCATCAACTAAACTTACTTGCGTATTAGGTTCTGCTCCAAATTTTGTAGAAGAAGATGAAAATAATTTTGAATTAGAAGTTACTTGTGCATGTACTTCTAAACCAATAACAACCTCATAAACATTATTATGTCTTTCAATTAAATATTCAGACTTATCTTTAGTCATTATTTAATCCACCAGTCAGTAATTTTATTTTTAAAATTTATTTTATCTTCCATGGCATAAGCAACATTCAATATTTCCTGCTCCTTAAAAGCTTTACCTATAATTTGTAACCCAAGAGGATAACCAGATGCATCATGACCAGCTGGAATTGATATTGCTGGTAAACCTGCTAGATTTACAGGTACCGTAAATATATCATTTAAATACATAGAAACTGGATCATCTTTTTTCTCACCAATTTTAAAAGCTGAGCTAGGAGTGGATGGTGTTAATATTGCATCAACTTTTTTATAAGCTTCATCGAAATCATTTTTGATTAATTTTCTAACTTTTTGAGCTTTCAAATAATAAGCATCATAATATCCCGAAGACAAAACATATGTACCTATCATTATCCGTCTTTGAACTTCTGCACCAAATCCCTCAGATCTAGTTTTTTCATACATATCAATTAAATTTTCACCCTTTGCTCTAAAGCCATATTTTACACCATCGTATCTTGCTAAATTTGATGAAGCTTCAGCCGGTGCAACTATATAATAAGTAGGTAATGCGTAAGTAGTGTTCGGTAAAGAAATGTCTATTATTTCAGCACCACATTCTTTTGCGTACTGTATTCCTTTTTGCCATAAATCTTCTATTTCTTTAGGCATCCCCTCTACTCTATATTCTTTAGGTATACCAATTTTTTTACCTTTAATATTTTTAGTTAATTCTTTGCTGTGATCATTTCTTTTAAAATCAATTGAAGTAGAATCTTTTTTGTCATACGTACTAATAACCTCTTGAAGTAGTGCACAATCTTCAACATTTTGAGCCATCGGTCCTGCTTGATCTAATGAGGATGCAAAAGCAACAATTCCATATCTTGAACAGCTACCATAAGTAGGTTTTAAACCTACTGTACCGGTAAATGACGCTGGTTGTCTAATAGAACCACCTGTATCTGTACCAATTGTGATTGGTGTAAGTCGACCAGAAACTGCTGCTGCTGATCCTCCAGATGAACCACCAGGCACTAACCCATTATCTATAGGGTTTTGTACATTACCATAAAAACTTGTTTCATTTGAAGATCCCATGGCAAACTCATCACAGTTTAACTTACCAAGAAGTATAGCACCTTCGTTCCAAATATTTTGTGTAACAGTAGACTCATAAGTGGGAATAAAGTTTTTTAAAATCTTGCTTCCTGCAGTAGTTCTAATATTTTCAGTACAAAAGAGATCTTTAACGGCCATAGGTATTCCAGGCAATTTTAAATCTAAATTTGGATTTTGATCAAATTTTTTAGCTTTATTGATTGCATTAGAAAAATCTTCTGTAATGTAAGCATTTAATTCTTTTGATTTTTCTGAACGATCTACAAATGCTTGAGTTACTTCCTCAGAAGATAGTTTTTTATTTTTAATATTGTTAACTAGTGAAGTTAATGACTGATTTGTTATATCTGACATTACTCAACAACCTTCGGCACAACAAAAAAATCTTCATTATTTTCAGGCGAATTTTTTATAATTTGCTCTCTTATATTCTCACTTTTGACTTCATCTGATCTAAATTTCAATGTAGTTTCGGCAACTGATGTTAATGGTTCAACTTTATCTGTATTTAATTCATTCAATTTTTCAATAAATTCAAATATTGAGTTTAAATCACTAGCAAGTTTTTCAGCTTTTTGTTCATCAAGTGAAATTCTTGATAATTTAGAGATATGCTTTATGGTTTTAAGATCGATGCTCATATGGTATTTAAATATGTCGCAAACTATCACTTAAGTTAAAAATATACAATATGATCACTATTGAAGATTTAAAAAAAAAACAGTCAGAAACCAGCCGATTGATTGGATTAGATCTAGGATCAAAAAGAATTGGTGTGTCCATTTGTGATGAAAAGCAATCTATAGCAACACCATTTAAAACGATTAATAAGACTAATACTAATGAATTAATTGAAGAATTAAAAAAACTCATTAAAGAATATGATATTAAAGGTATTATAATTGGCAATCCAATCAACATGAATGGAACATTAGGTAGATCATCTCAATCAGTAAATGATATTTCAAATAATATAGATAAAGCTATTGATGTAGACGTATGTCTTTGGGATGAAAGACTTTCAACGGTTGGGGCCTTTAATCTATCTAGTCAACTAGATGTAAATTTAAGTAAAAGAGAAAAAAATATAGATCAAAATGCAGCAGCTTTTATACTTCAAGGAGCAATAGATTTTTTAAATAATTAATACTTGCCAAGGCATTACTTTATAGTTATAGAGTTAATTTTAATGGCATCTAAAACTCAAAAAGCTATTAAAATTTCTCAAAAACATTTGTTAGGTATCCAAGATTTATCAATTAATGATGTGAATTTAATTTTGAATGTATCACAATCATTTATAAAACTTAACCAAAGCAAAAACAAAAGATTAAACGTTCTAAACGGAAAAACACAAATTAACTTATTTTTTGAACCTTCTACTAGAACACAAAGTTCTTTTGAATTAGCAGGTAAACGTTTAGGGGCAGATGTTATGTCAATGAATATGGGAAACTCAGCAATTAAAAAAGGTGAAACTTTAATTGATACTGCAATGACTTTAAATGCTATGCACCCTGATATAATTGTAATTAGACATCAAGACTCTGGTGCTTGTAATTTATTATCTCAAAAAGTAAATTGTGCTGTACTAAACGCTGGTGACGGTAGAAGAGAACACCCTACTCAAGCTTTATTAGATGCATTAACAATAATTAATAGAAAGAAAAAAATTCAAGGATTGAAAATTGCAATTTGTGGAGACATTCTCCATTCAAGAGTTGCAAGATCAAATATCTATTTATTAACAATGTTGGGTGCAGAAGTAAATATAGTTGGACCGACAAATTTAATGCCAAAAGAAATTGAAAAATTTGGAGTTAATACTTTTACTGATATGAAAAAGGGACTTAAAGATTGTGATATAGTAATGATGTTAAGACTTCAAAATGAAAGAATGACAAATTCATTTCTTTCATCAAATAGAGAATACTACGAATACTATGGTTTAACACCAGATAAACTTGATCATGCAAAACCTGATGCAATTATTATGCATCCTGGCCCAATGAATAGAGGAATTGAAATCGATACAAGACTTGCTGATGATATTAATAAAAGTGTAATAAAAGAACAAGTTGAGCTCGGTGTGGCTGTTAGAATGGCTTGCTTGAAAATATTTTGTGAATAAATGAAGAAACAATATTTTATAAACGCAAACATTATAGACCCATATAATTCATTAAATGAAAATGGTGGTTTAATAATATCAGAGGACGGAAAAATTGAAGCAATAGGTAAAAAAGTAAACTCTAATAATTTACCGACTAGAGAAAAGCCCATAGATCTAAAGGGTAAATACATTTTTCCTGGACTTGTAGATATGAGAGTTTTTGTTGGTGAACCAGGTTATGAATATAAAGAAAATTTTAGAACTTTAAGTAATGCTGCACTATCTGGAGGTGTAACATCTGTTGTTACGATGCCTAATACAGATCCAATCATAGACAACGTTTCAATTGTAGATTTTTTAAAAAGAAGAGGAAGAGATAAATCTAAAATTAATATTTTTCCTTGCGCTTCTTTAACACAAAATATTGAAGGTACTAACATGACTGAATTTGGTTTGTTGGCCAAAAAAGGAATAATAGCTTTTACAGATGGTATTAAAACTATTCAAAATACAAGTTTAATGTCTAGAATAATGAATTCAGCTAAAGATTTAGATTGTTTAATAATGCAACATGCTGAAGATTATCTTCTTTCAAAAAATGGAATGATAAATTCTGGCATTATCGCAACTAAACTAGGTTTATCAGGAATACCTGATATTGCTGAGAGAATAATCATAGAAAGAGACTTGGCACTTCTTGAAAAAAATAAATGTCGATATCATATATCTCAACTCTCAGCTGCAAAATCAGTTGAAGTCATTAAGCAAAGGAAAAATGATATTAAATTTACATGTGGTGTTTCAATAAATAATTTATCTCTTAATGAAAATGATATTGGTGATTTTAAAACATTCTTAAAATTATCTCCTCCTTTAAGAAAAGAAGAGGATAGAGAAGCACTCGTTCAAGGATTAAAAGACAAAACTATCGATGTAATAGTTTCAGATCATAAGCCTGAGGATGAAGAGTCTAAACGATTAACTTTTTCACAAGCAGCAACTGGTGCTTCAGGAATAGAAACATTATTATCTCTATCATTAGAATTATATCATAATGGATCAGTAAAACTTGAAACGATAATAGAGGCCTTAACATCAAATCCTGCAAAAATTTTAAGAATTAATAAAGGAAATCTGTCAATTGGAAATGATGCAGATTTTTGTATTGTGGATTTAGATAAACCTTGGGTAGTTAAAAAAGAAAACTTAGTTTCAAAATCTAAAAATACTTCAATTGAAGATAAAAAACTTCAAGGCAAAGTAACTAATACCTTTGTAAAAGGTAAGAAATTATTTAAGATATAATAATGGATTATTTAATTGTTGGTATTGTCTCATATTTAATGGGCTCTATTCCATTTGGTTTGATCTTGACTAAAATATTTTTGAATAAGGATATTAGGGAAATAGGTTCTGGAAATATTGGGGCAACAAACGCCTTAAGAACAGGAAATAAACTTATAGGTTATTCAACATTAACACTAGATATTGCTAAAGCTATAATTCCAGTTATTTTTGTTAAAATTAATTATCCTGACTTAATATATATAGCTTCTTTATGTGCCTTTTTAGGACACGTGTTTCCTATTTGGCTTAAATTTAAAGGTGGTAAAGGTGTGGCTACTTATGTTGGAATTTTATTTTCTATAAATTTATTACTAGGAATTATATTTGCAGCAAGTTGGGCTATTATATTTTTAATGTTTAGATACTCTTCGCTCTCATCTATTGTGGGCTCTATATCAATACCTATTTATATACTCATAACTGACAAAATAAGTAATGCTATTTTTTTTGGTATAATGTTTATTTTAATCTTCTTTACCCACAGAGAGAATATTAAACGATTGAAAAATAAAGAAGAAACTAAGACTAAAATTTATTAATTTGACTATCAAAGACTTTTGAGTAGTTTGTTATTTTATGAATCTAGTCATAGTTGAAAGTCCAGCAAAAGCTAAAACAATTAATAAGTATTTAGGTGATAATTATACGGTTTTAGCTAGCTATGGTCATATTAGAGATTTACCATCAAAAAATGGTTCTGTTGATCCTGAACAAAATTTTAAAATGGAATGGGAAGTTGATAACTTTTCTAAAAAATATTTAAAAGAAATTACCGATGCAGCAAAAGATTCAAAAAAAATTATTTTAGCTACTGACCCTGATCGAGAGGGTGAAGCGATAGCATGGCATGTAAAAGAATATTTAGATGAAAAAAACTTTTAAAAGATAAAGCTGTTGAAAGAGTTGTTTTTAATGAAATCACAAAAAAAGCTGTAACTCATGGTATAGATAATCCAAGACAAATTGAGCCCTTACTTGTAGATGCCTACATGGCTAGAAGAGCTTTAGATTATTTAGTGGGTTTTAATATATCCCCTATTCTTTGGACTAAATTACCAGGATCAAAATCAGCAGGTAGAGTACAATCTGTAGCTTTAAAACTTATAACCGAAAGAGAACATAAGATAGAGTCTTTTAATCCAGAAGAATTTTGGACCTTAAGCATCAATTTTCAAGATCATAATAAAAATTCAATTACTTCAAGCATTTCTCAATTAAATGGAAAGAAAATAGAAAAATTCTCTTTTAGAAATAAAATTGAAATTAATGAAGCAGTAGAAAGTATTAAACATAAAAAATTTAATATAAGTGATATTTCATCAAAAATTGTTAGCAGAAACCCTTCTGGTCCATTTACAACATCAACTTTACAACAGGTGGCCTCAAGTAGATTGGGTTTTGGTGCTTCTCGAACAATGCAAATAGCTCAAAGATTGTATCAAGGTATTGAAATAGATGGAGAAACAATAGGATTAATTACTTATATGAGGACTGATGGAACAAACCTTTCAGCCGATGCTATTTCAGATTTTAGAGATTTTATTAAAAATCAATATGGGACTGATTACTTACCTGAAAAACTTTTAAATTATTCAGGAAAAAAAGCAAAAAATGCTCAAGAAGCTCACGAAGCTATTAGACCTACAGATATAACTAGATCACCAGATATGGTTAAAAAATATTTAAGTTCAGATCAACAAAAACTCTACCATTTAATTTGGGGCAGAGCTTTATCCTCTCAAATGGAGACAGCAAAATTTGACAGAAATACAATAACAATTACCTCAGAAGATAATGGTACAATATGCAAATCAAGTGGGTCTGTACTCAAGTTTGATGGTTTTTTAAAAATATTTCCTAGTCCAAGTAAAGATGAAGATGAAGCAATCTTACCAGAAATGACTAAAGGACAAATAAATATTGAGTCACTTATAGATGAACAACATTTTACTCAACCGCCTCCAAGATACTCCGAAGCAAGCCTAGTAAAAAAATTAGAAGAACTTGGAATTGGTAGACCATCTACTTATGCAAGTATCATATCAACAATTGCTAACCGTGGATACGCTGAAATACTAAATAAAAGATTTTTTCCTACTGACCGTGGAAAATTAATCTCTGCATTTTTAGAAAAATTATTTTCTAAATATGTCGATTATAATTTTACAGCAGGTTTAGAGGATCAATTAGATGAAATAACTACTGGTAAAGAAAGCTGGATAAAAGTTTTGGAAATGTTTTGGAAAGATTTTAATAACAATGTTTCTGAAGTTAAAGAGAAAAGAACTAGAGAAGTTTTAGATTTATTAAATGAAAGTTTAGGTACATTAATCTTTGATAAAGATAACGATGGAAATGTTATAAGAAAATGTCAATTATGTGAAACTGGTTTACTAAGTCTAAAAAATAGTTTTCGAGGTGGAGCTTTTATTGGTTGTTCTAATTATCCAGAATGTAAATTTACAAGACCCTTATCTAAAGCAAAAGCAGCTGCACAAGCTCAATTAGCTGAACCAAAATTCATTGGTAAACATGAAAATGGAAACGATATATTCCTAAAAAATGGAAGATTTGGACCTTATCTACAGTATGAAAAAATACCAGATGAACCTTCTGAAGAAAAAATTACAAAAAAAAAGAAAAAAACAAAAAAACTTAAGCCAGATGTTAATGAACTTTTAAAAAATGTATCTATACCTAAAGGTCTAGAATTAGAAAGTATAGATTTAGAAAAAGCTCAATTTTTATGTTCTTTACCTAAATCTTTAGGATTAAATCCAGAAAATCAAAAGGAAATTACTCTCAACACTGGAAGATTTGGCCCATATCTAAAATGTGAAAACAAATCTGCAAGAATTGAAAACTTAGAGGAAATATTCTCAATTGGTCTTAACAGGGCAATAACTTTAATCGCAGAAGCTAAACCAGGTAGAATGTCTTCTTCTATAATTAAAGATTTAGGAGAACATCCAGAGGATAAAAAACCTATTAGAGTAATGAAGGGTCAATATGGGCCTTATATTAAATATAAATCTTTAAATGCAACAATTCCTGAGGAAAAAGATCCTACAGATTTAACTATGGAAGAAGCATTAATCCTTATTGAGAAAAGAAAAGAATACGATAAGAATAAGAAAACTAAAAAAAAGAAAAAAAGTAAATAGTGAATTTTGACGATAAAATTAAAGAATTGAAAATTGTATTGCCTGAAGCTAAAGCACCTGTTGGCTATTATGTTGCAACTAAAATTACAGGTAAATTACTCTTTGTTTCAGGTCAAATATCAATAAATTCAAATGGAGAATTAATCAAAGGCAAAGTTGGTAAAGACCTAACTACTGATGATGCTTATAAAGCAGCTGAAAGATGTGGATTAAGTATTGTTGCCCAAGTTAAAAATGCATGCAATGGAGATCTTTCAAAAGTAAAATCTTGTATTAAATTAACTGGATTTGTTAATTCAACAGAAGATTTTACCGAGCAACCAAAAGTGATTAATGGTGCTTCAGATTTAATAGCTTCGATTTTTGGTGAAACAGGGATGCATACAAGAGCAGCAGTAAGCACCAATAGTCTTCCTTTAGGAGTATCTGTTGAAGTTGATGCTATTTTTGAATTAAATTAATTTTTTATCTTCCGATACCAAAATATTTAAATCCTTGAGACTTAATTTTCAAAGGAGAATAAATATTTCTCATATCATAGATCTTTAAATCTTTTGATGAATGTAATTTTTTAAAATTAATAGATTTAAAATCATTCCATTCAGTATGTAAAATTACTAGATCTGAACCTTTAACAGCCTCAGAAATTGAATTAGCAAAGTTTACATTTTTTAAATTGCTAAACTCTTTTTTAAATCCTGTTGGGTCATAGTACTTAATTTTAGCTCCCTTTTTAGAGAGAAAAGGTATCATTTCTAAACTAGATGAGTCTCTCATGTCATCTGTGTTGGCTTTAAAGGTAACTCCCAAAAAACAAATATTTTTATTTCTTATCTTTTTATTGAGTATTTCATTAACTTTTTTTAAAAGTATTTTTGATCTCAAGGAATTTGATTTGATAACACTTCTAATGACAGATAGATTAACCTTAAATTTATCAGCAGTGTTGACAATAGCTTTGGTATCTTTTGGAAAACAAGATCCACCATATGCTGGTCCAGCTCTTAAAAAACGACTACCTATTCTTTTATCTAATCCTATACCAATAGAAATATCCTCGACATCAATTTGAGCTTTTTCACATAAATTTGCAATTTCATTAATAAAAGTAATTTTAGTAGCTAAAAAAGCATTAGAAGCATATTTGATAAGTTCAGCAGCTCTACGATTTGTGGAAATAAATTTTGCCCCTTTTGATATTAATGGAGAGTAAAGGTTTCGCAACTTTGTAGCTGACTTTTTGTCGTTAGCACCAATTACAACTCTATCAGGGTAAATAAAGTCTCTTATAGCCTCACCTTCTCTTAAAAATTCAGGATTTGATACTACTGAAAATTTATTTTTATTTACTTTTTTTGACAATATTTTTTCTATTTCATCACCTGCTGTTACTGGAACTGTTGATTTTGTTATAATAATTTTAAATTTGTTAATAGATTTTGATATTTCTTTAGCTACTGAAAATATTTGGCTTAGATCAGCAGCAGTACTATTTTTTTTTGTTGGTGTACCAACACATATAAAAACTATATCTGACTTTTTTATTGAATTACTCAAATTTGTTGAAAATTTTAATCTTTTATTTTTATAATTTTTAAGGACTAATTCCTCTAATCCAGGTTCATAAATGGGAATTATACCTTGTTTAAGGTTATTAATCTTATCCTGATCGTTATCAACGCAAATAACTTCATTTCCAAGATCAGAAAAACATACTCCACTAACTAGTCCAACATAGCCTGTACCAATCATACATAATTTCATAATTTTGCAATCTCCTTAGATGAATTAATATAACCATCCATGCTTCCACAGTCTAAATATTTACCAGAAAAATTATGTGCAATAAATTTTTCATCATTATCAATTAATGATTGAATAGCATCAGTAATATGAATTTCTCCTCCTTTACTAGGTTTTAAATTTTTTAATTTTGAAAAAATTTTTTTAGGTAATATATATCTACCAATAACAGCTTTATTGGATGGAGCATCTTTAATATTTGGTTTTTCAATAACACTATTAATTAAATAATCATTCTTATTTAATTTTTTATAAAGTTTATATATGCCCCACCTTGAAACAGTTTTTTTGTTTACACTCATACTTGCCATAACAGATGCTTTATATTTTTTATGAGCATTGATCATAGATTTAGAGCAATTTTTTTTAATTATAAGATCGTCTGGTAATAACATTAAAAAATATTCATCTTTAATATATTTTTTAGTTTTAAGAACAGCATCCCCTGTTCCTTTTGGCTTATTCTGATAGACAAATTTAATTATTTTTCTATATTTTAATATTTTTTTATACTCTTCAATAATTCGTGGATCTTTCTTTTTTTTAATTAAATTTTTATAAAATTTATCGTTGTAAAAATATTTTTTAATCATCATTTTTCTTTTGGATATAATAAAAATTATTTCTTTAATTCCTGCTTCAATACATTCTTTTATTATATATTCTAATCCAGGTTTACCGTTTATTGGCAAAAGTTCTTTTGCAAAAACACTTGTCAGAGGCAACAGTCTTGTGCCTAATCCAGCCAGAGGAATAATAGCTTGTTTAATCATTTAAATGTTTTACTTATTAAATATTTTAATACAAATGAAAATTATATTAAATAACAGCATTTTACGGAAAACATTAGGGCCTTTTAATGATATTGGATTTGTGCCTACAATGGGAGGTATTCACGAAGGACATGTTTCTCTTATTGAAAAATCGATTAAATTTAACAAAAAAACTATAGTAAGCATATTCGTAAATCCAAAACAATTTAATGATATTAAAGATCTTAAATCCTACCCTTCTAATATTAAAAATGATTTAGCAATATTAAAGAAAATTAGAAAGTTAGATTTTATTTATATTCCTAAATTTAAAGATATTTACGAAGATAAAGAACAATCTCAGATAAAGATTAAAAAAAAAAATAAAATCCTTTGCGCTAAATATAGAAAAGGACATTTTGAGGGTGTTTTAGATGTAATGAGTAGATTAACAACCCTGATTAAACCCAAAAAGATCTATATGGGCAAAAAAGATTTTCAACAATTCTTTCTAGTGAGAAATTTTATTGAAAAAAGATTTAATACAAAAGTAATTGGCTGTAAAACTATTAGAAATAAAAATAAATTAGCATTATCTTCAAGAAATTTTTTACTTGATAAACAAGACTTAAAAGATGTTGAAAAAATTACAAAAACATTTCTTAATATAAAAAATAAGCTCAAAAATATTAGAAATATTAATATTTTTTTTACAAAAATCAAAAAAAGATTTAGAAAAGTTTTTTAATATTAAAATTGAATATTTAGAAAATAGAAATATAAAAAATTTAAATATTTCAAATAAATATCAAGGATCAAAATTATTCTTGAGCTATTATTATAAAAATATCAGATTAATAGATAATTTTTAAATTTATAAAAAATAAGCACCTACACCTAGAAATGATACAAAACCTATAACATCTGTAATTGTTGTTACAAACACACTTGATGCAATTGCAGGATCAATATTC
>QCGY01000010.1 GCA_003279715.1 Pelagibacteraceae bacterium AG-390-D18 | reverse complement strand
AATTAAAAATTTAGCAGCTTCTGGTGTTGCTATATTACCTGCACATAAAGCGATTTTTTTATTTTTAAAGTTTTTAATAAATTTTATTATCTCTCCAACTTTTTTAGTATGTCCATGAGCAGTATCAACTACTATTAAATCAACGCCTTCTTTAATAATTGCTTCAGTTCTTTTGAATTCATTTGGTCCAGCACCAACTGCTGCCCCTACTAACAATTTTTGTTTTTTTACTTTTTTAATCTCTAAAATTTGATTTTTGATATCTAAATTTCTATGAATAACTCCTATTCCTCCTGATACAGCTATAGCAATTGCCATTTTACTTTCAGTGACTGTATCCATTGCAGATGATAAAAGGGGGATTTTAAGTTTAAGATTTTTGGTTAATTGAACGCCAGTATTAACCTCGGAAGGCAGTATTTCCGAGTATTTTGGAGCTAATGTGACGTCATCAAAGGTAAGTGCTTCTTTTATAGGAACCATGATCTTTTATATACGATTCCTTTAAAAATTAAAGTCTCTATCTAAGTTTGCTACAAATTATAAAACTTTCTTTAGAGTCTTTTCTGCTAGATTTTGGTTTAAAAACCTTAACTTCTTTAAAATATTTTTTTCCTTCTGCGACTATTTCGTTAAAGGTTCCACCCATAAAAATTTTTGAAATAAAGAATCCGTTATTTTTCAATTGATCTTTTGCAAAAAACATTGCTTCTTTGCACAGCTCACCTGTTTGAATAGAATCTATATTCTTAATACCTGTCGTATTCACAGCCATATCAGACATAACAACATCTATTTTATCTTTTATGTGTTTTTTAATTTCAGTCTGAATATTTTCTTCAGTAAAATCACCCTGAATTTGAACGGTATTACCAATGGGCTCCATTTCCTTTAAGTCTATTGAAATTAATCTTCCACTTTTTGCAATTTTTGCAGCATATTGAGACCAACTTCCAGGGGCTGCTCCAATATCTATTATTGAAATACCACCCTTAAAAATTTTAAATTTTTCATCTATTTCAATTAATTTATAAGCAGATCTCGCTCTATACCCGTCAACTTTTGATTGTCTAACGTAAGTATCTCGTCTTTGTTTATTAACCCAATTTTTTGAAATCTTATTTTTTTTCAATTAAATACTAAATCTTAGTTTTTTATCAATTATATCACCGTCTATAGTCTCAATTTTTGATACAAAGTTTTTATCATTTCTTATTTGATCATTATTTTTTCCTGCAAAATGAACTATTCCTATTTTATGATTGGGTAAATAAGGCTCAACTAATGTATCTTGATTTTTATCATATTTCATTCCATCTATATGTGTCCAATTACAATAAGCTGGAAGTATTTCTACAGGTAGTTCATCACAATATATTGTTATATTCATAGCAATTTGTTCTGAGCCCCAAATTTTTCCTGCTTTTAAAGCAATCTTTAAATTTTTTTGCCAAACTTTCCAATGTGAGGCATTAGCCTCTAAAGCAAACACACCAATGTTTAGATGAGGTTTTAACGCAACTTGTCTAGCTATCTTTTCTGAAAAGCCAGATGATTTTGCGTGCTTATAATTTTGCGATTTGATTCTAGCAAAACTACCAAAAAACCATTCTGCTCTCAAAACTCTTCCATAAGCTCTATCAGCTGATGTTGCGATTGATAATTTATTATTTTCACAACCTTTAAAATATAGTTCAATTGCTCCCCAAGAATTTACCCAAGCATCTGCATCTATCCACAAATATTTTTTATAATTTGGAAAATATTTTGGTAGAAAAGCTCTTGATACTTGACTTTTCAACCATTCCCTTCCCTTAACTTTAAAATCTGGAACATCTATATCCCAATCAGCAGGTTTTATTTCGTCTACTTTTTTTGAGAGAATAGATTTTTGATCATCTGACAAACCTGCATCCATTATACAAATTGCAGTATTCTCACTATCTTTAAAGCGCTTAATAGAGTCTACTAATTCGTTAAGTAATTCAAAATAATTTGAGTCTGCGAGAGATATAATAACGTTTTCTTTCATTATAAAACGTCTTCTAAATCATCATCTTCAGTTAAGTCTTTATCCAAATGTTGTTTTTTTAATTTTTGAAAATGAAAAAAACTAATTGGCAACATTAGCAGATATATAATTGAGCTTATTGATATTACGTTAAAAGGATAAATTAAAAGTAATCCTAAAAATAAGACAATACCAAATAATAAAAAAATAGTTGCTTTTCTTTGAACAATTATTTTTTTAAAAGAATAGCTGGGAAACTTACTTATTAATAATAGAGAGATTACTATAAAACAAGCTGGCACAATGATATCGTAATTAAGAGCTATATAATCAAAACTTGTAACACTCACAATTAAGGGTGTTAGAACTAAAATTCCTCCTGCTGGTGACGGAACACCTTCAAAAAAATTATCTCTCCATGATGGTTCTTGATTTGAATTAACATTGAACCTTGCCAATCTTAATGCCACACAACTTACATAAATTAAACATAATAACCAACCGAATCTTCCTAATTCATTTAGCTTCCAAAAATACATTATAAATGCTGGTGCTACACCAAAACTTATCACATCTGCTAGAGAGTCTAATTCTTTTCCAACTTCTGAAGTTCCTTTAATTAGTCTTGCAATTCTTCCATCTAACCAATCAAATAAAGCTGCAAAAATTATTGCTATAATTGCAAATTCAAATTTCTCATCTAGTGCAAATCTAATTGAGGTTAACCCAATACAAACTCCTATTAAAGTGAGCATATTAGGTAAGATTACCCTAGTATTTTTTTTATCTGTTATAATTTTTAAATTATTTTTTGGCTGTTCCATTTTATTTTTTAGCCAATAAGGTCTCACCAGAAATTGTTTTTTGTCCAACTTTCACTAATGGTTCATAGTTTTCATAATATACATCAGCACGACTTCCGAATCTAATCATACCAATTCTATCACCTTGGTTTAGTTCTTGGCCATTATCTGTTTCACAGACAATTCTTCTCGCAATAAGTCCTGCTATTTGAACTACAATTATATCATTTCCATGTTTGTCTTTTAACTTGTAATAATTTCTTTCATTATCTTCACTTGCTTTATCTAATGATGCATTAAAAAATTTTCCAGGTTTATATAATATTTCTTCAACTTTTCCAGAGCACGGGGTTCTATTAACATGACAATCAAACACATTCATGAATATACTTATTTTTTTGAATTTTTTATTCTCTAGACCAACTTCTTTTGGTCCATCTACTTCTTCAACTTTTATTACTTCACCATCAGCAGGGCTGACTAAATAATTATCATCTTCAATTATAACTCTTTCAGGATCTCTGAAAAAATAATAAACCCAAACAGTTAATAACAAACCAAGCGTTCCTAAAAAACCACTAATGAATAATAAAACAAGAGTTATAAATCCAGCTATGACTAAAAACTTATAGCCTTCTGTGTGTATCGGTGGAAATATCTTGCTAAACATATTCTTCTATTTGCTAATTTTTGATTAATATGTATATAAACCAATCAAATTCAATTAATAAGATAATTTTTTATTTTAATGAGTAAAATCAAGGTAAATAACCCAGTCGTTGAGCTAGACGGTGATGAGATGACTCGTATTATATGGGAATTCATCAAGAACAAGCTAATTCTTCCCTATCTTGATCTAGGTATTGAATATTACGATCTAGGCATGAAAAGTAGAGACGATACAGACGATCAAATCACTATAAACTCTGCAAACGCTATAAAAAAAATTGGTGTTGGAATTAAATGTGCAACAATTACTCCTGATGAAGCTCGTGTTGAAGAATTTGATTTAAAGAAAATGTGGAGATCTCCTAATGGAACTATAAGAAACATTATAGGTGGTACCGTTTTCAGAGAGCCAATTATTTGCAAAAATATTCCAAAACTTGTTCCTTCATGGACTGATCCTGTGGTTATTGGAAGACATGCTTTTGGTGATCAATATAGAGCAACAGATTTTAAAGTACCTGGAAAAGGTAAAATGGAAGTTAAGTGGACATCTGAAGACGGAAAAGATGAAATAAAATATGAAGTATTTAATTTTACAGGTCCAGGTGTAGCACTATCAATGTATAATTTAGACAAATCCATCGAAGACTTTGCAAGGTCTTGTTTTAGTTATGGTCTAATGAAAAAATGGCCTGTCTATATGTCGACTAAAAATACAATTCTAAAACAATACGATGGTAGATTTAAAGATATTTTCCAAGAAATTTTTGAAAAAGAGTACAAGAAAGATTTTGATGAAAATAACTTAACATATGAACATAGATTGATTGATGACATGGTTGCATGTGCAATGAAATGGAGTGGAAAATATATTTGGGCATGTAAGAATTATGATGGCGATGTTCAATCAGATACCATGGCACAAGGTTACGGATCATTAGGTTTAATGACTAGCACATTATTAACCCCAGATGGAAAAGTAATGGAAGCTGAAGCTGCTCATGGAACAGTTACAAGACATTACAGAATGCACCAACAAGGAAAAGAAACTTCAACTAACCCAATTGCTTCTATTTTTGCTTGGACAAGAGGATTGGCCCATAGAGGAAAATTAGATAACAATAATGAACTAATTGAATTTGCAAATATACTTGAAAAAGTTTGTATCGAATGTGTTGAAAGTGGTTCAATGACTAAAGATTTAGCTATTCTTATTGGCCCATCAAGCAAGTATTTAACTACTAATCAATTCTTAGATGAAATTGATGGTAATCTTAAAAAAAAATTAAATTAAAGTTTTAAGTTTTTCAAAAGCTTGATCAATTTTAGATTGATCTTGGCCACCAGCTTGGGCAAAATCTTTTCTACCACCCCCACCTTGGCCTCCAATAATTTCTGATCCTATTTTAACAAATTTAACCGCATCAAACTTTTCTGTTAAACTATCTGTGACACCGACTGCAATGCCAACTTTATCGTCTTTGCTTGCAAACACTATTATAATTCCACCACCTAATTCTTTTTTACCTTTGTCGATAAGTTTTCTTAATTCTTTTGGTGGTAATCCATCAACTTTTTGAAGTCTTAGTTTAACTCCATTAATTTCTTCATCTTTAATAATATTTTTTGATTTATCTTCCAAAATTGAATTAACAGAGATTGTCTCTAACTGTTTTGATAAATTCTTAATTAATGTTTTTTGATCTGATTGATCTAAATTTGGTTTTCCACCTAATTTAGTAATTTGATCATTTAATTCTTTAATAAGTTCACTATCTTTTTCTGATGAAAGATTGGATAATTTTTCTTTATTATTTAAATAATCTTCTAATTGTTTGTCTCTTAAAGCTTCAATTCTTCTAACACCTGCAGCAATTGAAGATTGGCTAATTATCTTAAATTTTCCAATATCACCTGTATTTTTAACGTGAGTACCCCCACAAAGTTCAGTTGAAAAATACTTATCTCCTTCCTCTCCCATTGATAAAACTCTAACTTCATCACCATACTTTTCACCAAACAAAGCCAAAGCACCATTTTGAACTGCTTCATCTGGCGTCATCAAACGTGTCTTTACATCTGATTTTTTTGAGACCATTGTGTTTACAAAATTTTCTATTTTATCGATTTCTTCCATTGGAATTGGCTTCATATGACTAAAATCAAACCTTAATCGACTTGGTTCCACTAAAGAACCTTTTTGAGTTACATGATCCCCCAATACTCTTCTTAACGACTCATGAAGTAAATGAGTTGCAGAATGGTAAGCTCTAGTGTCATCTCTTCTTTTGATATCAATTTTAAGTTCAACGTTATCATTAACCTTTATTGATCCACTAATTACTTTTCCGAAATGAACAAATAGATCACCTAATTTTTTTTGAACATCGGTTACCTCAAATTTAAAATCATTTGCAATAATTTCACCTATGTCGCCTACTTGACCACCAGACTCTCCATAAAAAGGTGTCTGATTAACAATGATCATACCTTCATCGTTTTCTTTTAACTCACTTACCTCTTTATTGTTTGATAAAAGTGATAAAACCACTCCTTCAGCTTGATTACTTTCATAGCCTAAAAATTCTGTGGCACCCAAGTTATCTTTTATTCCAAACCAAATATCTTCAACCGCAGCATCACCAGAACCTTTCCAATTTTTTTTAGCAAGTTCTCTACTTTCTTTCATCAACGATTGAAATTTTTCTGTATCAATGGACATTGATTTATTTCTTAAAATATCTTCAGTAAGATCTAATGGAAATCCATAAGTATCATATAACTTGAACGCTACTTCACCAGGAAGAACTTTATCTATTTTAGAAATTTCATCATTTAAAATTTTAATTCCTCGATCTAGAAGAACTAAAAACTTTTCTTCCTCCATTCTTAGGGTTTCTTTAATTAAAGACTCTGCTCTAACTAGTTCAAGATAATTTCCTGACATTTCATTTTTAAGTGTATCAAACAAATTGAAAAAAACTGGATCTTTAGATCCAAGTAAATGAGAATGTCTCATTCCTCTTCTCATTATTCTTCTAAGAACATATCCTCTTCCTTCATTAGAAGGTAAAACCCCTTCTGCAATTAAAAATGCACTAGCTCTTAAATGATCTGCAATAACTCTAAAGCTTGATTGATTAGATTGATCTTGTTTAATTTTAATAATCTCTGAAGCTGAACTAATTATTTTTTTAAAATGATCTGTTTCATAATTGTCATGTGTACCTTGGAGGAGTGCAGCAATTCTCTCTAGACCCATTCCAGTATCAACAGATGGTTTTGGAAGATCTATTCTTTTATCTTTAGAAATTTGTTCAAATTGCATGAAAACCAAATTCCATATTTCAATAAAACGATTTCCATCTTCATCTTTAGTTCCTGGCAATCCTCCATCAAGATGATCTCCATGATCATAAAAGATTTCAGAACATGGCCCGCACGGACCTGTCTCTCCCATTGACCAAAAATTGTCAGATGTTGCTATTCTAATAATCCTATCATCACTAAAACCTGCGATTTTCTTCCAAAAATTGAAGGCTTCATCATCTTCATGGTAAACCGTTACATAAAGTCTATTTTTATCTATACCAAAATCTTTAGTAATTAAATTCCAAGCATAGTTGATTGCTTGTTCTTTAAAATAATCTCCAAATGAAAAATTTCCCAACATTTCAAAGAATGTGTGGTGCCTTGGTGTATACCCAACATTCTCTAAATCATTATGCTTTCCGCCTGCTCTTACACACTTTTGTGAGGTAGTAGCTCTTTGATAATCTCTTTTCTCTAAACCGGTAAAAACATTTTTAAACTGAACCATCCCCGAATTAGCAAACATTAGGGTTGGATCATTATTTGGAACTAAATTACTAGACTCTACAATCTTATGATCATTCTTCTCAAAATATTTTAAGAATGTGTTTCTTATTTCGTTTAAAGATTTGTCAGCCATATTTTTAAAATACAGCTTTTTTATTTTATGTCTAGATAACAGTAAGGGAAAAAAGGCGCTTAAATTAAGCGCCTTTTAATAATTAAAGATGACTTTTTAACTAATTCTTTTTAGTAGGAACTACTTCCTCTTTAACTTCTGCTTTTGGATCTTCTATTTGATCTTTTGCAGCTTTCTCAGGATCTAAAGGGTTTCCTTCAATCTTTTTTTGAATTACACCTGCTTTTTCCCTTATTAGCAATTCGATTTCAGCAGCAACTTTAGGGTTTTGAGCAAGATAAGTTTTGGCATTTTCTCTACCTTGGCCTATTTTTTCACCCTTATAAGCGTACCAGGCTCCTGATTTTTCTATAATGTCTGCTTTAGAACCTAGATCAACGAGTTCTCCCATCTTACTGATCCCTTTTCCATACATTAAATCAAATTCAACGACTTTAAATGGTGGAGCTACTTTGTTTTTAACTACCTTAACTCTTGTTGAGTTTCCAATAATTTCATCTTTATCTTTAATTGCACCAATTCTTCTAATATCCATTCTAACAGATGAATAAAATTTTAATGCATTTCCACCTGATGTTGTTTCAGGACTTCCGAACATAACTCCAATTTTCATTCTAATTTGGTTAATGAAAATCATCATTGTGTTTGTGTTTGAAATTGAACTTGTTAGCTTTCTTAAAGCCTGACTCATTAATCTAGATTGAAGACCAACGTGATGATCTCCCATCTCACCTTCGATTTCAGCTCTTGGAGTTAAAGCTGCAACTGAGTCAATTACGATAACTGAGATAGATCCTGATTTAACAAGAGTATCAGCTATTTCTAAAGCTTGTTCACCAGCGTCTGGCTGAGAAATTAAAAGCTCTTCTGTATTTACTCCTAATTTTTTCGCATAAACTGGATCTAATGCGTGCTCTGCATCAACAAACGCACAAATTCCACCAGCTTTTTGAGCTTCAGCAACAACTTGTAATGCTAATGTTGTTTTTCCTGAAGATTCTGGTCCATAAACTTCAACAATTCTTCCTTTTGGTAATCCACCTATTCCTAATGCTAAATCAAGACTTAAAGATCCTGTGGATACAGACTCAATGTCCATTGCTCTTCTTTGGCCAAGCTTCATCACTGAACCTTTTCCAAAATTATCAGTAATCTGAGCTATTGCTGCATCTAATGCTTTGTTCTTTTCTTTAATATCCATTTCTTGGTCTTTAGTAGATTTAACTACTTTTAGGTTACTTTTCGTCATTTTTAGCCTCTTTTTTTATTTTTTTTAACACTCGAATCATGATTTAAATGTACACATTTTGTTCTCATTAGCAATAAATTTATTTATGGATCAAAAAAACCAAATAATTACTTAAGATTTAAGTAGTCACTATTCAGTAAACCTACAGATTTTAGTACTCTATATTGAGATAATAAATAGTTTCTTTCAGCTTCAGCAAGATTAATTTTTGCACTGATTAAATTAGATCTAGATTGAAGAACATCAAAAGTTGATCTTCCTGACCCATTTTCATACTCAAAGCTAATTCCTTCAGTAGCAATCTCTGAAGCTTTAACCTGAGATTGAATTGCTTGTAAAAAACTTCTTGAAGATTGTAATGTTGACCAAGCCGATGTGACTGATTGAGTATTGTTTTTTTGAGCATTTTCTAACAATAATCTTTTCATTCCTTTTGCTTCAAGATTTTTATTAACTATAGATTTATTCTTTCCACCAAATTGGAAAGGCCAAGAAACTGTTGCTTGTAAAACATCTTTTTCCCTCTCGTCATAAGTTGCACTTAAATCATCAGTATAAGTTCTCTCTAATGAAATCTTTGCAGTGGGTGAAAGATCAGATCTTGCTATTTTTACATCTAGTTCTGATTGACCAAATTCTATTTCAGCAATAATTAATTCTGGACTTTTTTTTCAAAGATATTTCTTTTGCCTCATTTAAATTTGATGGAATCGTTAATTCAGTTTTATATATTTTTCTCAAATTTTCTTCGGCTGTAATAATTCCAATTACATTTTCATAATTTAATTTACTAGTTACTATATTATTTTGAGCTTCAATATATCTTGCTTGTGCTCCAGCTAAAGACGATTGAGATTGAGCTAAATCAGATGCTGTGATTTGACCTCTACTCAGTCTAGCATTGTCTAATTCAAATTGTCTTTGAAGTAAATTTACGTTTTCCTCATTAATATTTAATTTTTCATAAGCTAAAATTAATCCAGTATAAGTTTCTATTGCTTTTAAAAAAACTTCTTGTTCTTTTTGAAGAAGTTTTGCTTCAGATATATTTAATCCTAATCTACTTTTTTCATATTCTGTTTTTCTTCCTTGTCCATCCAGTAAAGTTTGTTCAATTTTTATCGAAGATGTCATTGAGTTGGTATCAGTTATCGATGCATCTCCCCCACTCTGGTTTGTAAGTTTATTTGTTTCTTCAAAGTTTTTTGTACCCGTTAAAGTCATTGTTGGAAAAAGATCACTTTTAGAAATATTTAAAACTTCTTTTTGAATTTCTAAGTTTCTTCTCTCAGCCTGAAGTTCTAAATTATTTTCATAAGTTTGCTTTAAAGCATCTTTTAGTGTTGCTGAAAAAGCACTTAATGGAAAAATTAAAGTACAGAAAACAATTAATAAAATATTTTTCATTTATTATATTTTATTGTCTTAATTTGATGATTGCTATTTAAATTTAAAATTATCGAAGAATATTTTGGCGCATATTTAAACATATTTTGAGTAATTCTTTGGTAAGTTTGCATAAAGTTAATAACTTTGCCTTTGCTCATGATTTTATTACTAGATTTGTTCTTAGTTTTTAACCATAGCTTATTCTCTTGCTTTAATCTCCATTTTTGAAGCAAACCAAAGTTTTTAGCCTTTAAATATATTAAACAATTAAGTTGGGCATATAATTTCTTATATTTCGTCTTTAATTGTTGATTAACATACTTTCTCCAAATAAATTTTGGATCATTTACTTTTTCAAGTGAATTGATAGATTTTTTAAGAGTTTTATTTGCCTCAGCTTTTGCCCCTACGCACCAGCCCTCAAATATTATCACATCTGGCTGCTGTTTTATCTTATACCAATTCTTTTTAGGAAATCTGTCGTCAACTGCTTTATTAAAATTTGGCAAATCAATTTTTTTAAAGTTCTTACTTTTTACTTTTTTAAAAAAGTTTAACATCATTTGAATATCATGAGTTCCAGGCACTCCTCTTGTTGCAAGCATTGGGTGGATTTTTTTTGATAAATTTAATCTTTCTTTTCGAGTTTTATAAAAATCATCAATTGAAATTTTAAATACTTTAAATTTAAAATGCTTTTCTAATATAATTTTTAGAATTGAACTAATGGTTGTTTTGCCTGTTCCTTGTCCACCTGCTAAGCCAACAATATAAGGTTTTTTACTGTTTACTCTTCTTGCAATCCAAAAGCATATTGGAATTAAAAAAGAATTCAGCATTCCTTCTTTATTAACAAATTTTTCTGTAGATGTTTCTTGTGATTTAATAAATTTAAAACAATCTTTTTTAACTTTACTAAAACACTCTTCAGTAATTTTCATTGAACTTATTGCTTTTTTTGATCCATAGGATGGTTTTGACCATCTATCAAAGTTATATCTTTTAAGTTTGCTACATCAACTTCATCAACACAACCTAAATTAAATCCTGTCATAGTAGGAGCACTTCTTGGATTATGATGAGTATAAATCCCACATTCTGAACAAAAATAATGTTTAGCCACTTTTGTATGAAATTGATAAAGTTTTAATTTGTCTTCTCCTTTAGTAATTTTAAACTCTTCATTTTTAACCATGCCCATTGTTGCACTTTTTCTTTTACAAATAGAACAATTGCATTTTACAATTTTTACTAATTCATTTATTGGAACACTAATTTCAGCTTCAATCGATCCACAATGACATGTTAGTTTTTGCATTAAGTATTATTCTCCCCATTTTCCATGAAACTCATAAACAACTGCTGGTTCATTACCTACTACCCAACCATCATGACCTGGATCTATTGAATATGCATCACCAGCTTTATATGTTAATTCTGTTCCATCATCATGTTTGGCACAAACTGCTCCAGCAACTATTACACCAAGATGTTTTGCTTTACAGCTATCAGTCCCTACTGTTGGTTTAATATCTTGTGACCATTTCCAACCAGGTTGTAAAACTAATCTCATTACTCTTTGATCTCCTATTTTTACAATATCCATTTTAGCATTGTTAAAGCTGGTATTACTTTCGTCTGGATTATCAAAAGTTTTAACTTCAATTGAGCTCATATTTTTCTCCTTTTATAATTAAATTAGAATTACAGACTACTAATGGTTTAAGTTATCCACAAGCATACAAAATGTAGTTTCGATGTTCACGTTTTGATTCACTTTTGATTCAGTTACAGACTCAAAATACAACTTCTTGCGTGTATTGTATAACTAGGCTATAAATTAGAACAAAACAAGAACATGAAACTAACAATCCCTTATTATCTACATAAAGCAGGTGCTGGTTTTCCTTCTCCTGCAACTGATTATATCGAAGAGGATATTGATCTTAATATGCATTTAATAAGAAATGTTCCAGCGACTTTCATCATCAGAGTGCAGGGTAAATCAATGGTGGATGTTGGAATTAATGATGGAGATTTATTGGTAGTCGACAAAAGTTTAAAACCAAAAAACTTTTCAACAGTGATTGCAAACGTTCATGATGAACTTGTAGTTAAAAGCCTAGTTCAAGAAAGAGATAAAAAGTTTTTAACGTCAGGATCTAAAGAATTTACTGATAGAATTTTAATTAACGAAGAACAAGATATTTTTATCTGGGGAGTTGTAACTTATGTCATCCATTCTACGTACTAAAAAAATAGCATTAGTTGATTGTAATTCTTTTTATGTTTCGTGTGAAAGATTATTCAATCCTAAAATAAGAAGGAAACCTGTTGTTGTTTTATCTAATAATGATGGTTGTATTATTTCAAGATCTAATGAAGCAAAAGCTTTAGGAATTAAAATGGGCGAACCTTATTTTAAAGCAAAAGATATTATTATTAAAAATAAAGTTGAAGTTTTTTCATCTAATTATTCTTTATATGGAGATTTATCTAGAAGAGTAATGCGAACGCTTAAAAGATTTAATGCAGAAATAGAAGTTTATTCTATTGATGAAGCATTTTTAGATTTATCTAATTTCCCAGATCAAGATATAGAAAAAGTTGGAAAAGAAATTAGAGATACAGTTTTACAATGGACTGGCATTCCAACTAGTATTGGAATTGCTAAAACAAAAACGCTAAGTAAAATTGCAAATCATATTGCAAAGAAAAAACAATCAGGAGTTACTAGTTTAATTGGAATTGATAACTTAGATCCAGTACTTGAAAAAGTTGAAATTAATGATGTCTGGGGTGTTGGTAGACAACTTACAAAATTTTATCAAAAACACGGAATTTATAATGCTAAGCAACTTAAAAATAAATCTAATAGCTGGATTAAAAAATCTTCAAATGTTTTAAGTTCAAGAACTGCAATGGAACTTAAAGGAATTCCTTGTATCAATTTAGAAACTACTACTACAAAAAGAAAAAGCTGTGTTGTTTCAAGATCGTTTGGAAAAAGAGTAGAAAGATTTCAAGAATTAAAAGAAGCAGTTGCAAATTATTGTTTAAATGCATCTGAGAAAATAAGATCAGAATCGTTAGTTGCAAAAGCAATCACTGTATTTGTTAGAACTAGTCCTTTTCAGAGAAATTATGGATATTACTCGAATGCAAAGACAATTGATTTTCCAATTGCAACAAACAATAGTATCGAAGTAGTTAAAACTGCAGTTACAATACTTGAGAGTATATTTAAAAATGGTTACCAATATCAAAAAGCAGGTGTCATGCTAACGGGATTATCGAACGCCAATGATAAAACCAATCTATTTTCATCTGAAAAAGATGAGAAAATAAGTAGTTTAATGAGATCTATTGATAATACCAATCATCGATACGGTAGATCTACTTTAAGTGTTGCTAGCGCTGGTGTTCAAAAGCGATGGAATATGAAAAGAGAATATTCTTCTAAAATTGATACAGCTGACTTCTATTGTCTACCAACGATTAGGGCTTGATTTACTTGCCCTTTTTGATTGGGTCGTAAACAATCTTTTTATAATTAAAATCTTCGTATAAAGCGTTAGTTACTACAATTCTAGATTTTTCAAAATCAATTACAACATGTTGGCCACCTCTACCATGCATACCCATTACAGCTCTTTTTTTACTAATTCCTTTATAATGAGCTTGAAATTGTCCTGCATATCCACGGGCGTATATCCATTGACCTGGCCTTCCTTCTTTATTTCTTTTCTCATTCTCTTTATCTATTCTATTCTCAAAAATAGTTTTTAAATATTTACCAACACAAGTATCTTTTTGCCAATCATTTAACATGGCTTTAGCAATTCTAAGATAATCATATCGTGTAGCATAAAACATAATGTTCGCATTTCCTTTTTCCTTTGAAGAATTTTTAACTTTCCAGAATATTACACTGTCTTTAATTTTAGCTTTTTTATTAAATGTTTTTTCTAAAATTTTTTCAAAGTCATCACCTGTTTTAAACAAAACATAGTTTAATGCCAATGTTGGATTCATACTGGAATAATTAAAATATGGTTTAGATTTTTTTGTATTTTTAAAAAGAGAAATATATTGTTTAAAATCAATTACATAATCATCAAGACCACGAAATTTTTCATCTATTAAATTTTTATTTACAATTTTGGACAATTCAGAACCCACGATATACTCTTGATCACCTGAGTTCATATTCAAAATATCAATTAATTTTTGATCATAATAAAGTGTATTTTCTAGTAATGGCCAATCATTTAATCTTGAATTAATATTTTCAATATAACCATCACATATTGCGTGTCCAACCACATAAGATACCATTGTTTTACCTGCAGACATTGATCTTAATTTAGTGTCTTTATTTATAAATTTTCCAAATCGATTATCTGGGGTAAATTTATCAATGGTGATTTTATTGCCTTCAAACCTCAAATAACTTAACAAAGCTGTTTTCTCTAATTGTTTGTCAATATACTTATCTTCTTTTAGCTTGGATTTAAACTTATAAGGTTTTTTAGATGGTTTTACTTCGTATACACCAACAATTGGTTTATCTCTGTATGGAGAGTATGTGTATTTGTAAAGTTCGAAAAGCAAAGTATCGAAATTAGGTTTTTCAGTTTCTTCTGGAAGCCAGCTACTATCATCGTAAAATTTTATTTTAAGATTATTTTCATACTTAGGTTTGTCACATTTATTATAATACCAAAGATGGCTATACTTAGGTTCTGCTTTGCATACTTTACTTTCTTCTTTTGTTACAAATTCACTGTGACCATTTTTAAATAACCATTTGTTAAATCCATCAAGCCTATTATTTGCATAGCTATTTTGAAAAATAAAAAAGCTTAAAGTCAAAAATACTAGTATCTTTCTCATTATTAAAAGGCTAATCAAAATAGTTATTTTTTTCAATATCCTTTTTTAATAAAAAATATTGTATTATTGATAAAAAATACTAATAAATAGAGCATGCAAAACCAAGAAATAGTCAAAATAATTGATAACCTTAAAGGAAGAAGAGGTTATGAGGAAAAAAGAGCGTCTAAATTAGGTTTTTCATCTCTTTATGCTTATTTTGAAGACAAAATTTCAAAGAAACAAAAAGCTATTGAAGACGAGCAAAAAGAATTAGAAGCTGCAAAAATTGAAGACCAACCAAAAGCAAATAAAAAAAGCTGCGGTTGTTGTTAAATAAATGAGTTTTTATAAACCGGAAAAGTTACCTAAATTAATGGTAGCTCCAAATGGAGCTAGAAAAGTAAAAAAAGATCATCCAGCTGTTCCTTTAACAATTAGCGAGACAGTAGCAACAGCAAAATCTTGTTATGAAGCTGGTGCAGGTGCAATACATTTGCATGTAAGAGATAAAGAAGGTCAACACGTATTAGATGCAGGACTTTATAAAGAAGCACTAAATGAATTAGAGCATCAAGTACCAGAAATGCATATACAAGTTACAACTGAGGCTATTGGAAAATATTCTCCAGCAGATATGCGGAAGCTTGCATATGATGTAACTCCACCAGGCACATCAATTGGAACATCAGAATTAATTCCTTCTAGAAAACCTGAAGAGGAAGATATCAAACTTTATAAATATTTAACTGAAGCAGGTACAAAAATTCAACACATACTTTATAAACCTGAAGATATAGATTTATTAGTTGAATTACTAAATAAAGCAGAAATTCAAATCAATGATGCTTGGTGTTTATTTGTTATTGGTCATTATAGTGGAAGAATAAGCTATCCAGAAAATATTTCACTGTTTGTAAAAAAAATGGAAGAGTATAAAGTAAATCTTGATTGGGCAATATGTGCTTTTGGAAAAGAAGAAATGAGTTGTTTGGAAAAAGCTATAAGTCTAGGAGGAAAAATAAGAGTTGGATTTGAAAATTCATTATTTATGCCTAATGGAGAAATTGCTCCTGACAACCACATCAAAGTTGATGCTGTTAATAAATTGTTTCAATTAAACTAAAATAGATAAATTCTTATTTAAATAAGATTTAAAATCCTTAACAGATTTACACGAAGAAAGAATAAATCTATCTGGTCTTACTATTATAGCTTTTGAATTAGAACTTTTAAAGAATTTTTCTAAATCTTTATTATTTTTTGATTGTATTGAATTCAATTTACTAGAGATTTTATTTTTAATCTCTTTTGATAATATTAAAATTGGTTTTAAAGAAAATTTATCATCTAATGATTTTCCATTTCTTATTTTAAATTGAGGGAATATTTTTCCTCGATTTTTATCTTGAACTTTTCCTAGCCCTTTGCCTAATTTAGGTTTAATTGATTTCATACTCTTTTGACCATCAGGTGTAGATGAGACTTTCCCTGTTATATTTGAAGTTCCAACTGCATTAACAAATTCGCCCATTTTAGCTGTTGTTTTGATGTATTCTTTCACATTTGAGTATCTTTCAGATTGATACGTTTTAAGCAGTTTATCACTGTGATTGTTTTTCAAACAATGTGCAATCTTCCAGGATAAATTTGATGCATCTCTAATTCCAGCACACATTCCTTGACCCATAAAAGGGGGCATTAAATGTGCGGCGTCCCCAGCAAGAAAAACTCTACCTTTTTTCCATTTCTTTGAAATTGCAGATTGAAATGTATAAATAGTCTTTCTTTCCATAAAAGCATCACTAGGCTTTAACCATGGTTTTAAAAAATTCCAAATATATGAATTAGATAAAACTTTTTTTTCACTTTCATTATCATGGATTGCAAACTCCCATCGTCTTCTTTTGCCAACATTTCGACAATAAGTGGCTGGACGTTTTGGATTAGAATATTGAATGGTTCTATCTGGTAATTGTTTTTTATCTTTTTTTAAAATTAAATCTACTACAGCCCACTTTTGGGTAAATCCTAGATTTTGAAATTTTGCTTTTATCTGTTCTCTTATCGTTGAATTAGCACCATCACATCCAACAACATACTTTGAGCTTATTTCTTTAATTCTTTTATTATTAACATTTTCTAAAATTATTTTTACCGAATTTTTATCTTCTTTGAAATTAATAACTTTTGTATTTTGCATTATTGTTACTTTTTTAAAGTCTTTTAGTCTTCCCCTAAGTTTTCTTTCTAAGTCTGGCTGATGAAATCTATAACTTGGATACCAACCATTCTCGGTTACTGATCTTGGTCTTGGCCAATCTAATACTTCTTTATTTTTAGAATTAACAAATTTTGTTCCTTTATTAATTATTGTATGTTTTAAAAATTTATCTGTAATACCAATTGTTTGAAAAACTCTCATAATCTCATCATCAAAATGAACGGCTCTTGGTAAAGGATAAAAACTTTTTTCTTTTTCAACTATCAAAATTGAAAAACCATGTAATGCTAATAGATTAGCTAAAGCCCCTCCTGTGGGACCAAAACCTATAATTACAACATCATACTTTTTCATTTAAAAAATAATAATTTTTATTTTTTGTTAGTAGTATTTGAGTATAGCCAAGGACAATCAATAAAAAGTGGTGCTTGCTTTCCTTCAGAGGCTGTTTCTAATCTTTTGTTTCTAAACTTCATTCTTTCTTCATCAGGTAAATATAATCTTTCATGTCCCCAAAAACTAGGGCCTTCAAATGTCTCTATTGGCTCCCACGTTTTAGGATCAATAATTCTTCCACCCCAACCATTTTCAATAAAAAATCCTGACGGTGTTATAGAATAAAATGATGTCATATAATCATTAGTGTGCCTTCCAAGAGTATAAGCTATTTTATTATCTTGATATTGAAGTAAGTCATACCCTTGACCAACATCATCTAAACTATTGTATTCGACCATGAAATGATGAAAACCAGTTCTACCAGATCCAAATAATGCTAAACTGTGATGTCTTCCATTTACATGAAAAAAACATAGAGAAATTGGTGTATGACTATAATCGCTTATTTTAAAACCCAAAACTTTTGTGTAAAATGGTATTAAATCATCAATTTTTTTAACATGAATTACTGCATGGCCCATTCCAAGGGCACCTGTTTTAAACCCTGAAATTGGACGACTTGGTTTAAATGGATCCGTATCATTCATAGGATTATAAACTAGCTCAATTCTATTTCCTTGAGGATCATTAAAATAAATTAAATCTTCAACAAATCTCTTATCAGCAAAAGATGTTTTGCCTTGATGAACTTTAATTTTATTCTCTTCTAATTTTGATGCAAAGAATAATAAATCTTCTTTGTCATCAACTTCCCAACCCATAAATCCAAGACCATCACCCGTATCACCTGTTATAGTTAATCTTTGTTTTTGATCATCCATTCTAAAAGATAAAATATCTTTTCCTCGATCAACTTGCTGCATCCCTAAACTTTTTTGAGTATAGTCTGACCAATCTTCAAATTTATCTGAGTTTACTCCAATGTAACTAAGAGCTTTTATAGCCATCTAAATTTTTCCTAAATAAAATGAGCCCACAAAGACGTGGGCTCAAAAGTATATATTATTATTAACCTTCTACTGCAGTAATGATTTGTCTAGCTCTTTTTAGAACTGCATCACCATCAAGGCCTTTACCACTCATTTCTTTTAACCAATTAGATTCGATCGGTGCTAATATTTTTTTATATTCAGCAATAACATCATCTGATGCAATTATGATTTCATGATCTGCTCTTTTTGAGATTTCATTTTTCATTACTGCATTTTGGCTATCAATTAAGTTTGAAGCCCAGTCACCAAAAGCATGACCACTGTATTTATTAATACAAGCTTGCGCACCTGATGATAAGCTATTGAACTTATCTTCATTCATGATCAAACCAAATGTAGCGTTAGTGATGTTAACTTCTGTATGGTATTTAGTTACATCAAATAATCTGAAAGATCCAACAGCAGTATATGGAAAAGGAGTTCCATCAACTACACCTTTACTTAAAGCTTCTGAAGTTCCTGGTGCAGGCACTTTTACTCCGGTTGCTCCTAAAGTTTTTAAAATTGTTCCAGCGATTTTACTTGGTACTCTCATTTTCTTACCTTTAAAATCTGCAGGATTTACAACTTTAGTATCCTTCATATGAATTTGATATCCAGGATTAGAGTGAAGACCTATCACTTTAATTCCTGCCATTTCTTTATCAAGATAACCCTCTTTAAATAAAGAATTTAAAGCCGTTGTTCCAGCTTTAGAAGTTTTTGTAAGAAATGGTAATTCAATTACTGAACTTAAAGGAAATTGACCTCCAATGTATCCTAATACAGTCCATGAAATATCTGCAACACCTGATGTTACAATATCATACTGTTTAGGAGGACTTCCTAAAACTCCACCAGCATACATTTTTACATTTAATGCTCCAGCTGAACATTGATTTACTTTTGTTGCCCAACCTGCAAGAATTTTACTTGCGATAAATGCCTTAGGTGGTTCAAAAGTAGCTAACTTAAGTTCAGTTGCTGCAGATGCACTAACTATGCTAAATGAAAATATTCCAATAATTAATCCAATTAATTTTTTTTTCATAAAATTATCCCCTTGTTGTTTATAATTATTCTAAAAGTGTAACTTGAAATTTAAACTATTTCATCCTTAATTGTATTAGATAAAACCCCAATCTGGGTTACCTCTATCTCAACTTTATCACCTGGTTTCATGAAAACTGGCGGATTTCTTTTAAATCCAACCCCTCCAGGAGTACCTGTAACTAGTACATCTCCTGCTCTCCAAGCCATTGCTTTAGAAACATAAGAAATTAATATCGGGATATCAAAAATTAATTGGCTTAATTTTGCATTTTGCATCACTTCACCATTTAATCTTGTCTCAAGAGTGAGATCTTTATAATCTTTTATGTCTTCTGCAAGAACCATATGTGGACCAAAGCTTCCTGTTTTTTCAAAGTTTTTTCCCATTCCAAATTGTCTTGTATGCCTTTGCCAATCTCTGATTGTACTTTCATTGTAACATGAATAACCAACTATATGTTTCAAAGCTTCTTCAGGTTTAATATGTTTTCCTGCTTCTCCCATAATTACTGCCATCTCTCCTTCAAAATCTAAATTATCAGAAGCAATTGGTCTTTGAATTGGTTGCATATGAGCAGTTTGACTTTCAGGAAAACGATGAAATATAACAGGGTTTTCTTCAACTGTTCTATTGGTTTCTTTTACATGCTCACTATAATTTAAACCTACACAAATAATTTTTCCAGGATTAGGGATTAAAGGTAAATACTCAATATCTTCTACACTTAAGTTGCCTGGATTTGTGGTTGCATAAGTTTTTGCTTCAGTAATACCATTTTTAGAAATAAGATCTTTTAAAGTGTCGGCTCCTGATATTTTACCAGTAAGATCTGTAATTAAATTGTTGTCTATAATACCAAATTTTGGTTCTGAATTATGTTTGTAGGAAATAAATTTCATAATTAATACTTTCTGTTTAAAACAAACCTTATATGCTAATGTTTAATAAAATTGAAGAGACATTTTTATAAAAAATAAAAAATGAATAAAATATTTGATTATTCAGCAATCGCTTCTGGGATAATACTTTTATTATTATCTGTATTAACTTTTTGTGATGTCTTTGGACGAAGATTTTTGAACTCACCAGTCACAGGTACAATCGAATTAGTAGAAATTGGAATGGCTTTAGTAGCTTTTCTTGCAATGCCAAGAGCCTTCTTTTTAAACGCAAATGTTTCTGCTGATTTTATCAATAATTTAAATCTAGGAAAATTTAAAACTTATCTAATAATTCTAAAGTTTATTTTAATGATGATCATAATGTCTTTAATGGCTTACGCTACAACTAAAACTTCAATAAAATTTATGGGAAATGAAAGAGTTACTCTTGACTTAGAGTTATACTTTTATCCATTTTATTTTATCTCATCAATAGGAATGTGGTTAAGTGTACTTGCAATTATTGTTTGGTTTTTGAAAGCTTTATCTGAAACTAACTCAAAACTGAGAGATATATAATGGACATGGATCCAATTATTAATGGTGGAATAGCTTTTGCAGCAGTCTTAATTCTAATGGTATTAAATATTCCAATTGGAATTGCAATGTTGCTGGTTGGATTTACTGGTTTTGCATTAATTTCTGGTTTTGATCCTGCAATTTTTGTATTGGGAACCGCTCCTTTTGATGCGGTTTCAAAATATACATTATCGGTGCTTCCTCTTTTCGTCTTAATGGGAAATCTTGCTAATAGCGCCAATTTATCAAGAAATTTATATGATGCTGCATATGCAGTGGTTGGTCATTATAAAGGTGGATTAGCAATGTCAACCGTTGGTGCTTGTGCTGGATTTGGAATGATATGCGGTTCTTCAATTGCAACAGCAGCTACCATGTCACAAATGGCTGGACCAGAAATGAAAAGACATGGTTACAGTGATGCTTTGATAAGTGGTTCAATTGCATCAGGAGGAACATTAGGAATTATTATTCCACCAAGTGTCATTTTAGTAATTTATGCATATTTAACAGAACAATCTGTTCAAGAACTTTTCTTTGCTGCATTAATACCAGGATTAATAGCTGTGGTTTTGTATATGATTGCAATAAGAGTTTATCTTATAATTTATCCTTCTCATGGTGGTTATGGAAATAAAATGCCACTTAAAGAAAGAATTGCAGCAATTACAAAAGTATTTCCGATATTTTTAATTTTTGCAATAATTATGGGTGGTCTTTATCTTGGTTTCTTTACTGCAACAGAAAGTGCAGCTGTTGGAGTTGTGCTAGTTTTATTATTTATTCTAGTAAGAGGCCAGCTGACACTTAGTTTATTAAAAGAGGCACTATGGACAACAATCAAAACAGTTGGCTCTTTATACTTAATTGTAATTGGTGCTAGCATTTTTAATTATTTAATTACGGTAACTCAATTACCTTTTGCAGTTGTTGATTTTATAAATCATTTAGAACTTACACCTTTAGGAATTATTTTAGTTATTTGTGTTATTTATTTAGTACTTGGAACCGTAATGGACTCTCTTGCAATGTTATTCCTAACTATTCCTGTTTTTTATCCTGTAATTGTTGATGCTGGAATAGACCCTGTTTGGTTTGGTATTTTTGCAGTGATAGTTGTAGAATTTGGATTAATTTCACCTCCAGTTGGAATGAATTTATTTGTGATCAAAGGCGTAATGCAAAACACTCCTCTTCAAACTATATGGTTTGGAACTGTTCCTTTTTTAATCACCGATGTAATTAGACTTGCTTTGATTATTGCATTTCCTGCAATTTGTTTGTACCTGCCTAGTTTAATGACACCTTAATGACAAAATTTAAAATTGGTATTGATTATGGAGGAACTAAAATTGAAGGGATTCTTTTAGATCCAAATGGAGAAAAGTTAGAAAGGAAAAGGTACTCTTATGATAAAAATTATTCATCGGGTATTTCAACTGTTCAAAAATTAGTAAATGAATTTGATAAAATTAGTGGAGAAATTTGCACTGTAGGAATTGGCATCCCTGGATTTTCATCTAAAGATACTGGATTAGTTACTAATGCTAATTCCTTGTGGTTAAACGATAAACCATTCAAAAAAGATTTAGAAAGTGTGCTTAATAGAAATGTAAAATTAATGAATGACGCTAATTGTTTTACTTTATCAGAAGCAATTGACGGTGCTGGTAAAGATTTTAAATCAGTCTTTGGTATTATTATAGGGACCGGTTTTGGTGGTGGTTTATCTTATAAAAAAGAAATTATAGAAGGAGCAAATCAAATTGCTGGTGACTGGGGCCATCAACCACTTCCTTACCCAACAACAGAAGAGATTGAAACTCAAATAAGTTGCCCTTCAAATAATTGTGGTAGAGCATTGTGTGCAGAACAGTTTATGTCTGGAATAGGGTTTGCTGACATTTTTAATAAAAAGAATAATACTAATTTTAATTCTCATGAAATTGTTGAGCTTGATTTAAAAAATGATCCAAGAGCAAATTTAGAGTTTAATCTTTATGAAGATAGAATGGCTAGATTAATGGCGGTAATGATTGGAGTTTTTGATCCAGAAGCAATCATTCTTGGTGGAGGCATGTCTAACATAGATAGATTATACAAAAATATTCCTCCGTTATTATCGAAATATACTTTTTCAAATAAAGTAAAAACTAAGATCTTAAAAAATATTCATGGTGACTCGAGTGGGGTAAGAGGTGCAGCTTGGCTTTAAATAAACTATGAATTACCAAACACCGATCATTATACCATCATCCTTAGTATAATCTCTTTCTTTAGTTACAAACTCGTCAGTTGCTGCAACTCTATTTTTTCTATCAATTATTCTTTTAAGAAGAAGCTCTTTCATCTCTTCTCTAATTTTTGAATGATCTTTTGACCTACCTAAATCATTAAATTCATCTGGGTCATTTTTTAAATCAAATAGTTGAGGCTCAAATCCTTTATAATAAATATATTTCCACCCATCATTTCTAATCATAAAAGCTCTAGCATCAGATGCTCCTAAATTAAGAATTTTTCGAGCTTCATTAAATGAATAATCAATTTCACTAAATACAAAATCTTTCCAATTTTTTGGATCTTCTCCTTTTATTACTGGCATTAAAGAATTTCCTTCTAATCTATGTTTACTTACTGGACTTTCTACTGCATCTAAAAAAGTTGGAAGTAAATCTATTGCTTCGATAAATCTTTTTTCTTTGGTTCCTCTAGTTTTATTTGCATGTTCGCTTGGATCATAAATTATCATTGGAACTCTTACGGATTGCTCGTGAAATAATTCTTTCTCACCCAACCAATGATCCCCATGATAATCTCCATGATCTGAAGTAAATACAATCATGGTGTCTTCCATATGACCCGCATCTTCTAAAAATTTGAATAATCTTCCTAAATTATCATCAATTTGTTTAATCAAACCCATGTATCCAGATAAAACTGTATTTCTAACTTCATCTTTTGAAAAAGTTTTTGAAATACTGTTTTCCATAAATGCTTTGTAAACTGGATGATCATTATTTCGTTCTGTATCATTTCTATGCACAGGATAAAATTCATTAGCTGAATACATATTGTGATAAGGGGCTGGTGCCATGTAAGGCCAATGGGGTTTTATATAAGACAAATGTAGAAACCATGGTTTATCTTTGCTCTCCTCTATAAATTCCATTGCACGATTAGTCATGAAAGCTGTTTCAGAATGCTTTTCTGGAATTCTAGCAGGCTTATTAGAATTTTTTAATCTCCAACCGCTTAAAATTTCTCCATTTTCACCTTCTGCAGAATTAGCCCAATCATTCCATGGATTTGGCCCATCATATCCAAGCTTATTTAGCCATTCATTATAAGATAAAGTTTTTTTTGAATTCTTAATTTGATTATTTGGATGAAGGCCATCATCTCTTTCATAAGGATCAAACCCTGGTTCGCTAACAATTAATCCAATTTCAGTATCCTTTGTAATACCTAATCTACTCATGCCTTCTAAATCAGGTCTCATATGTGTTTTACCAACAACTCCAGTTCTTATTCCTGATTGACGTAGATAATCACCAATAGTTAATTCTCCAATTGGAAGTGGAACTTGGTTCCAAGTTGAACCATGGCTAAAAACAGTTCTTCCAGTATAATAAGATGCTCTAGAGGGGCCACATACAGGTGATTGCACAAAAGCAGATTCAAACTGAACTCCTTTTTTTGCCAAACTATCAATATTGGGAGTTTTTAAATGGGGATGACCATAGCAGGATAAATAATCCCATCTCAATTGGTCAGCCATTATAAAAAGAATATTGTTAACTTTTCTCATAAAAAAAGAATAATACTTAATAAGAATTAAATCTAATCAAAAAGGTGCGGGACTTCCTTTTCTATAACTAAAACTTTTGCATTGAGCAGGTTGATTAGGAAATTGTTTACAAAGTGAAACATCTACTACTCCATGAACTTGGGATTGGTTTTTTAGTTGACCTGTTATTTCATCACAACCATTCCACAATTCATCACAACTATCTGCCTTACCAACATTAGAGTAACGAATTGTTGCATCATTTATCTTTAACCCAGCATTAGTAGCATCATCCATATGATTTCTGTAAGGTCCAAATTTAAATCTTGCACTTGTGGCACCAGCCATTATATCACCAAAATAGCTTGATCTAAGTTTGCCATCAATCCATAAATGAAGAAATCCATCTTTGGCCCACTTTGCGTTAATAAGTATATTCACCCACTTACCTTTAAGTGGAGAATAATTATGATCTAAATCAACTGCGTAAGCATCAAAGTAATAAGCTTCAGCCTTCTCATTTTTTGCAACTTTATAATTTGGAGTATTAAACATCCATCCAAAGCTATTATTAGATAAGTTAAAAGAAGGTCCTACAGTCATTTCACCTTTGCCGTATAGCATTTTAAAATCAAATAATGATAAATTATGCTTTGGCGTATTAACATCTTTTGACAAGAAATACCCTACTCTATACCACTTAGTTTTACCTTTTTTTGTAGTATGTTTGTAAGGTTCCATAATTTGAAATCTCTGAGCATGACCTGGTTTACCCCATCTATTCCAATCATCTTTGTGTCCTTTATCAGAATACTTTAAATTAAATTCAATTCCCTGCTCAGCAACACCCATGTGATCTTCAATTTTATCAAAAAACTTATAAAGACCATTTTTATTAGGAGCGTTTCTATTATTAAATACCATTTTATTTTTTGACTGAGCTTTTAAAACATAACGTCCAAAATCTTTCTTTTCCTGCTTTTTCATATTTGTATGCCATTTTCCAGCATAAGAAAGTGATGGCAGTAGAAGAAAGGATAGAAGAATAATTAAAATTTTTTTCATAAAAGTATATAGTTTAAAATTGTAAGATTTTAGTAGAACCATCTTCATATGAAAACTCTATTTGATTTTTTGAAAGAGACTTAATTGATGTAAAACCATCATACTCGTTAATAAATTCATTTAATTTTTTTCTACCCTTTTTACTCATTTTTTTTCCTGGTGCGTTTACTCCAACATCAATAATTAATTCAGCTCCATTTAAAAATGCATTAACCCATGCTTTTACTGGAGGACCACAAGTCATTGCTTCTGTTAACCAAATAGGTTTATTTATATCTAAACTTTTTAATAAAGCTCCAAACTCGTCTACCCAAAGCTCTTTATCACACTTTCCATCTGGACCACTTATATGATGAATGTTTGCAATATCAAAATTATCCTTTATTTTTGGTAAAACTGACTTCCAATATTTTTTATTTTCAGGAAACATACCTGCAGCACCAGCCATAACAATCACTGCATCTGGTTGTTTATCTTTGATTACTTTTGATGAGAAATTAAAGATTTCAATAAAGTCTTCCTTACTTCCTTTAAAGAACATTTTAAACTCTGGCTCATTCATCACGTCCCAATATTTAATAGGTTTAGTTAATCCGGGCATATCATTTGACCCATCTCCATCA
The DNA here is from genome assembly GCA_003279715.1 of Pelagibacteraceae bacterium AG-390-D18. GTDB lineage: Bacteria > Pseudomonadota > Alphaproteobacteria > Pelagibacterales > Pelagibacteraceae > Pelagibacter. Next base: position 19,845 of record QCGY01000010.1, on the reverse strand, counting down.
TAACGATCAACTAATTGTAGAAGGAAGTTTTTGTAGTCATCCATAGAGCAGGGTTTGCTTAGATATTTAGTAAATTTTTTTCCAAAAGGACTTCTTGCTTTTTTTCTTTTGCAAGATTTTTGCTCCCAATTGGCATGGGGCCAGATAGTTGCTAGAATTGTTTGACTGTGATCTTGAGCATAAACGACATATTTATCTACTTCTTCCCAGGTAAACTTTCCTTTTTCTTTTTCAATCTGATTCCAAATAAATGGTCCTGGGTGAGGTCTTACCCATTGACCATCTTTACCTCTCATACTTTCATCACGCATCTCTGTTAATTCACCAAATCTTGATTCAGAATAAGAAAAATTTATCGAAAAAATAATAAAAATTAAAAAGTTTAAAAAAATTATTTTGTTTTTCATTTAATTATTTTAAAGGAGTTAGAGTAACTTTAATATTTTCGTTTCTATCTTTTGAACTATCATATCCATACAAACCTTCAGCTTTATAATAACCGTATTCGTCAAGTTTTGTTAAACCTGTAATTTCCATATTTTGTGATTTTGATGTATCTAGGTCTAGATTCCCTCTTATTATAAATTTTTCTCCTACATTCAAAAATTCTATTTTTTTTCTATATTTGTCACTAATGACTTTACTTTTCTCCATCTGATCAAATGATAAATTTCCATCCTTTATTGTAATTTTATCCTCTAAAATTTTCCATTGTTTAATTATAGAATTGTCTTTAGGGTTTCTATTAACCCAGTGCCAAGCTAATTTATATTTTCCATCCAATGTATCTAAAGACTTAATATCTAGTTTTATTTTTCCAGGTATATGATCAATATAAATATTAGGAATTTTTTGATCATTGAGAGCTTTACAAGAATATCCAAGCTCTTGTAAATTTAATTTATCACAAGATTTTTTTACATAATGGATTTCATCATAATAAATAATTTGTGTTGAGTCTTTTGGTGTCTTATTGGTGGCTCCTCTATAAATTCCAAATCTAAATTGATTTGTACTACCTTTTGGCTTACTTGTGTTTCCCATATAATGATAAACTAAATTTCCATTTATCCATTGTTTAAAATATCCATCTTGTTTTCTTGACCATTTAATATTGATAACAACATCTTGCCATTTACCTTTTAAATCTTGTTTTGAAATTACATCTTTTCTATTATTCTCTTTCATCCCAAGGCTACATTTAAAACTATCTTTTTCTCCATTCTTTTTTATAAATTCTTTTAACCAACAACCAGTACGTCTTCTTAACTGATAAGTTTCTTCATCCGCATCCCATTTAAAACCAGGATTATTATTTGGCCCTCCATGAAATTGACCTAATGATATATGTTGATAGTGATGATCTAAAATTGGAAAATCTTCTGGAATAAAAAAGGAAAAAGTATGCCAAGTAATGCCTTTGCTTGGTAGTTTATCTTTTGATCCAAGTTCATGACGCTCAGAATAATGACCAGTATCTTTTTGCCAAATTGTACAATCATCATATCCACCTGGAGTAACTCCACAATCCCCATGTCTTAGTTCAAATCGAATAGATTGATTTCCAAATCTGACTGGATAACCATCAGATTTATTAACTACATTAAATGCATAATCTGGGGTTAAACGAGTTTTGGGATCAAAGTTATTTCCAAATTCCCAACCTTTTTTATATCCTTTAGAAACATCTTCAGGAAGTTTGACTGTTTTTTTCCATAAATTAATTTCCCCAGCAATTAGATTAGTAAAATAAAATAAAACTCCAAGTAATATAAGTACAAATATTTTTTTCAATTTTGACTCCCAATTTCTTTACAAGAATATCCTAGATCTTTAAGTTTAAGTTTTTTGCAAGACTTTGCATGTCTTATCTCATCATAATAAGCTACTTGAGTTGGATCTGGTTTAGCTGTTCTAGACAAGTATGATCTATACACCCCAACATGAAATTCTATTCTTTCACCTTTTTCTTGCGTCCTACCTTTGTGGTGATAGGCAAGTTTTCCATTGATCCAAATTTTAAAAAAACCATCTTTTTTGTGTGTCCATTTTGCATTGACTAAAATATCATTCCATTTTCCGAACATTTCTGACTTATCTAGTAATTTTGATTGTTTATTGTATCCAGAGATATAACTATCAACATCAATCCAATATCCTCCTCCGCTAGTGTGAGATTGGTTTTCAAAAGCAAAAGCTGGGGGATTATCAGCATCATTATGAAATTGAGCCATCATAGTCTTAGCAGGATAAATTATTTTATAATCGTCTGGTAGATATAAAGACCAAGCTGTCCATGTTGTTTTTTTATTAACACAACATATAAGCAACTCAACTCTTTCTCTATCATTGCTAGCATCCCAGCCCCATCCATCTCCATCTCTAACTTCAAATCGTAGTGACTGTTTTCCAAATCTAACTGGATGATTGTCTGACTTATTTACTATTTTAACAACATGTTTTCTTAAACTCTTGTCTGTGTCATAAATTTCATGAAATGGAACTCTCCAATTATTAGATCTATTATCATCTCCTTCATCTTTTACTCTCTTATACCCTTGAACTATATCTTTATTCTTTTTGATTTCTTTAAGGACTTCTTCGACACCAGCAAAACTATTACCACACAGTAATAAACTTATGATTGCGATTCTTAAAATTTTTTTCATTCAAATACTCCTACTTTTTGCTTTTTTTTATTTTTTCTGACTTCATCAAAATAAACAACTCTTGTTGGTATCTTCACTGGTTTATAAAAAGATTTACATTTATTGTATAATTGTACTGAAATATCATGTTTTATTTTTTTTGATTTTAAAGTGTAAAAAGCTGTGTATTCAGCATCAGTATTTCCTTTTTCTTCAAAACATTTTTCAATCACATCTATATTTTTATGATTTATATATCTAGTTATACCAGTGCTATAAACTCCAATTTTTTCATAAACATAACTTAATGTTTTTGTTGGACCTTTGTAATCATATTTCAGTTTATCATTTACCCAAACTTTAAAAAAACCATCATCTTTTTTTGACCACTTAACATTTATTAAAATATCGTGCCATTTACCTTTCATATCATCATTACGGATTAGTCTTCTTTCATCATAATCAACGTCACCAATTGTTCTTATAACTGAATAACCACCTCTAAGTTCTATAAACATAAAGACAGGTGGTCCTTTCTTTTGATGAAATTGTCCATAATTATTACTTAAAGGCCAAAGATTTTGATGTTCTTTTGGAAAATATAAAGACCATGAAAACCAATATTCACCCTTAGACATTGCTCTGGGACCTCCACTTAACTCATGACGCTCTCTATCTTCTTTGCAATCGCTCCAAGCACCCTCTTCATCTTGTCCACAATCACCATCTCTTACCTCAAATCTTATAGACTGCTCTCCTGATCTTACAGGATGACCATCAGCCTTATTAACTATTTGATACCCGTAATTTTTATAATATTTGCCAGTCAAACTTTTTTCAAATTTAGAACCTGATGATACATCTTTTGGTAATTTAACTGTTGTTTCAGCATTAGCGTTATTAATAAAAAAAACTAAAACTAAAATTTCTAAAAATTTTTTCATAATTATTGACCAAAAGCGACCTGGCTTGAATAATGCACATAACAACCATTTTCATGTTTATCAGTACATTTTTTCTTAGCTTCTTCAATAGCTTGCTCTTTACTATCTGCTCTAACTTTAATTAAAACTTTATCGTCTAATTTATTTTTTACTATAGCGATATACTCAAATTTTTTTTTAGCTTTTTTTGTATCAATCCATTTTCCTGGATAAACACATTTGTTGTCAATCAAAGCCCATCTTGCAGTAAAATTTTTATTTTTCTCCTTTTTAATAAATTTCTTAACATTTTTATTAGCAAATATTTTTTCAGTTAATTTTGAGTCTTTATAAATATAAAGATATGCCGGAACCCAAGAATAAGTTGGATGATCAACAATTTGCTTTTTATAATCTCCAAAAGCTGATTTATTTTTTTTTGCCCAAGGATAAATTAGACTGTTATCTAAATCTGCATCTAGCATAAATTCAACCGCCCTGTGCATTTTATCATTAAATTTTTCATTAAATGGGTCTCGCTCAGAGTCTTTTAATAAATTTGCTAAAAACATTATAATATTCAATGTTCTTCCAGTATAAAAAATAGCTCTACTTCCCCTTGCTGCTTCTACTGGTAGCACAATATGTTTATCATTTAACACCTTAAACTCTTTATCTAAATATTTATTAAATATTTTTTCACCTTTAGATAAAAGTTTCTCTTCTTCAAAAATACCTCCAGCTAAAATAAAACTTCTTGCAGAATTTAAACTATGATTATTTAGACCTTGTGGTCTTCTTGAAACATCGTTTTTCTTCACTGATTTGATTGCCCATTTTTTTATTAATTGATTTGTCTTTTTTTCAATAGGAATTTTTTCTTTAGCTACCCAGTAAGCAAACAAGACATGGCTTAAAATATGATTATTAATAAATGTTGCTTCATACCAATCATTATTATCTGGTCCCCCATAGTTTTTCATTATTGCTTTATTTTCTGCTAAATATTTAGCGTGCTGAACTATTTTTTCACATATTTTTTTGTCACCTAGCAAACAAGACATAGATGCCTCTCTAAATCTTGTTTCTATCCAGTATATATTTTTTAAAAGACCTTCTTCTCGATAGGTTGCTCCACTCTCAAATTTAAAGTCTAACTTAAGTTTAATAAAAGTATTTTTATAAACATTATAATCCATTTTAGAAAAAAGGTTTTTTTTTGCAGCAGTACATTCACCTGAAGCTCTATCAAGATTAAAACTTTTTGCCTGAGCAGTTATATTTGAAAAAAAAATTGTGAATAAAATTGTGAATAAAATTTTCATTTATCCTTTTTCTTAATCAAGCTAAAAAGTTTCTTTTTTGTTTTTGCAACAGCTATAGCATCTAACCAAACCGTTGAGTCTTGCGCCTTATGTTTGTCGACAGCTGTAAGCATAGCATTTGCATAAAGGCCTGAATGAATTCTACAGCGATCTCTTTTTTTAATTGTTGTTTGGCCTTTATAATCAACTATTGGTTCTTCATTCCCATCTATCCAAACAGTGAATTTTCCTTTGTCACTTTTTGTTGAGTTTACAAAGTGCATAGTAATACTTGTCCATTCATCTGATCCGTTGTGTTCATTTATGTCAAATTCTTTCAATAACCATTTTTTTTTATCTGGTTTTGTGAGCTGTGCATCGAGATATAACTTACCACCCTGATAAGTAATCATAAAAGTAATAGTACTTCCTTTTGGATGACATTGCATAATATGAAATGTTCTACTTCTGTTATTAGGAAATAAAATATTTCTCACTGGTTTTGTTGCAATATGTATCCAAGCTTCATCACCATCTTTTTTTAATGTCCCATTTCTTTTTTTCGATACATTTTGTAAATCTACTGACTCGTTATGTACTGATCCTCCATGGTGCATACATTCTTTAAAATCCCAATACTGAGGGTTACAATTTTCATAGGATGCAGTAATTTGATAAAATTCTTTTCCATTCCATGCGTGTTTTTTTGATTTAATTATTCCCATTTCACCATTATCAATAGAACCCTTACCAATAACCGAAAATGCTATTTGCTCTTTAAGATCCTCGCCTTTTCTCCAACTCCAATTACGACCAACCTTAATTCCTAATATTGGCATTGTTTTATTTTTAATTCTTAAACCTTTGATGCCTGTGTGAAATGCTGCGATGTTATGATAAAAATTTTTCTTATCTTTGATCCAAAATTCTTCTTTTAAATAATTTTTACCGGTAAAACCTTTTTCTTTTAATTTCTTAATTTCTTTATATTGTTTTTGTTCCTCTGCAGAATATTCGCTCAGATCAATTGCAAAACTAAAGTTACAAAATAAAACTCCAACAAATAAGATAGCTAAAAATTTTTTCATTTTATACAATTTGCATTAAATCCAACTAAATCGTCCATGCCTCTTTCTTTTCTTAATTCAAGATACCTTGGATCATCTTCAAGAGTAACACCAACTACCATTTCCATTAATGTATCTATTGCAAGTGCATCTTGATGAGTATGCATTCTTGCATCTTTTTTTTTGTATTTATTATTATTTTGTTCACCATCATATTCTCTTGAAGAGAATTTTTCATAATTTGTAATTCCTAGATTTAAAATCTCAGAAGCTTTTTTAACTTTATTCATAACATTATCAGGTACTTTTACGCCCCATAATTTAGCTAAATAAATATACCCTAAAGCAGAATATAGACCGTACGAATGATACCAAAGTCCTCTATAACCCCTAAAAGAATTATTGTTTATATATCCGTCTTCATAAAAAAGCTTTTCAATTTGATAAAATCTAAAATTAAATTCTTTAGCAGATAATTTTTTGTCATTCGACCAATGAGCAAAAATTAAGTTTGGTGTGCCACCATTTCCCATCGCATAGAATCCTTTATTCTCATCATAAAAAGCATCTGGTTGAACAAACTTTTTATACATTTTTTTTATATACTTATTAAGAATTGTGAATTCCTCCTTATTAAGATCCTCTTTTAAATATATAGCTATTATCATTAAGTTTGCAAAACCATCTCGAGCAAATTCATATGCATGATACCAACATGGAGCATTACCATCCCCATTTGCCCAACAATTTGGTTTGTTTTTTAATTCTTTTTTTCCAATTGTATTAAATAAAAAATCTTTTTTTGCTAATTCAACTATTATTTGTTTTGCCTCATTTATACTTTCTTTATTTTTTTCACCTACGGCATTATGAGTTGCTATTGAAAATGATTTCATAGGTTTTGAAAGATTTTCATGGTTAACTGATCTAGAATTACCTTTTGCCCACTCACTCATCCAATCTAAGTTTAACAAGCTTTTAATTCTATCTTTTATAATTTCAGAACTAAACTTGTCACTACCTAAAAAATAAGGGCATGTTTCAATTTGCTCTACATAAAAATGCTTAGGAAAAGATATATCCTTGGATTTAACTTTTGCATGAGCTGACAAGCTAAAAAGTAAAAATATGAAGAAAACAAATATTTTTTTCATTAAGCTTTAAAAAGTTTATCAGAGAGATTTTGTAAATCTTCACCCCAAAAGACATCTTTTTGGATACGTTTGAAATCTAAATCAAATACAGTGGACATAGCAGATGCATAAACTGACCTTGCATCAATTGTAACGTTTAGATCTCTTCCTTCATACATTTCTTTTCTCTTTAATCCTGGCCAATCAGTGTGAACTTGGCTTTTCTTTAACAGACCCCCTGCCATAAATATTGCAGTACCATAACCATGCTCTGTTCCATTTCCACCGTTTTGTTTTATGGTTCTTCCAAACTCTGTAACAGTTAAAATGATGGTATCTTTATAAGCTTCTTTAAGATTTTCTTTTAAATTCTTAATAATATCATCCATCTCAACTAAACATTTTGTGTGAGTACCATCTACCCCTCCTTGAGCAGCATGGGTATCAAAACCATTTACCTCAAACACAGCAACTCTTGGGCCATCTGATTTTCTTAGATAGGTAGCTGCTTTCTTGGCTAGATTTTTGTTTTTTCTTTTACCACGGCTCATTGTTCCACCCATCATCTCTTCATTTTTTCTTTTTTTAATATAATTCATCATTTCTAAAAGCTCGTCTTCAGAACTTTCAGCATAAACAGATCTTAAAAGTTCCAATGTTCCTTCTCGAGGTAGTTTACCTCTTCCAGGAAAATAATTATTATTTTTTGGAATACCTCTTAGCAATAATGGCATTGGTAAAGATAAAGCTAACCCATCTCCTTGAAGATTAGCAAGCTTCATAGCTCTTCCAACCCATCCCGTTTTTTCTTGATAAGGTGTTCTTCCACCCGACTCCATTAAATTTTGACCTTCAAAATGTGATCTTTGAGTATAAGGAATACTTGTTGCATGAACTATTGATCCTGTATTTTCATTCCAACATTCATGGAATGCTTTTAATCTTGGGTGTAATGCGAAATCAGAATTAAGTTTAATAGTATTTTCAATTAAAATATTTTTTCTTTTTTTTTCAAAACGCTTATCTCCAATTACTGGGACTGCACAAAGCCCATCCATTCCTCCTCGTAACATAATTACTACTAAATTCTTTTTTTTAGATGTGGCTGCTAATGCAGGAAGATTAAATCCAGCTAAAATAATGTTGTAGCCGAGCCTTTTAGAAAATCTCTTCTTGATATCTTCATGCTCTTAATACCTCCGGTAGATTAAATAAAATCATATGCTTTTCCTCATTACTTTTAGCTTTTGATAAGATTTTTAGAATTTTATCAGGGTTATCAAAATTTGTTCTAACGATTTTTTCATGAATAGTATCATCATATTGATCCAGTATTATATAGTGATGAAAAGCTTTTTTAGCGTACAATAATCTTCTAATGATTAATTCAGTGGACATCCAATCACTTGAAAAATCTGAATATCCATTTGGTTGTTGCGATTGATATGGATGATATCCCAGATCTTCTAGCATCCAATCAGGTTCTCTTAGTTCTTCACTTACTACATTGCCTAATTTATATTTGTCCATTTTTTTTTCAGGTATTGGATAAGAATCAGTAGTTCCTGACATATTAATTGTTTGTAACCACCAATTTTCAGGATTTTGAAACTTTCGATATTTATCATTATATTCAAATGCAACTTTGATAGCAGCTTTATGCACTTCTGGCAGATGTCCATCTGATTGTTCCCATGCTTTAATAATTGGGGCAATCATTTGTTTTGTAGGATGATCAGTTATCAAATATCTACAAAGTTTTGTTGCGATGAATTCTCTGCATGATGGATGGTTTACTAAATCTTTGATAACAATTTTTAAACTTTTTCTTCCATTTTTATATTTTTTACCTAGAACTGTTTTTTTCCCAGGTTCATGACGATCTGACATAAATGATATATCTGAACCTTGATCTTTCGTTTTTGACCACTTCGGTCTCCAGCCAGTCATAATTTTTGCAAGTTCTTGGACGTCTTCTTGAGTATATCCTGCTTCTGGAGAAATAGTGTGAAGCTCCATTAATTCTCTTGCATGATTTTCATTAAGTGTAGCAGGTTTTTTTTCTTTTCTTCTCCACTCTTGCCTAGCGCTCTCAGATTTCGGACCAATATTATCTTTATTATCTAAATGCATTATCATTGGCCAAGCGATTGTTCCTTCATATGCCATAGTTTCAAAAGTTTTATCCATGTTGGCTCTAATAAACTCTCTTTGATAAGGCCCAGTTGAATATTGATGTAGTCTTGATGTTTTACTTATAGTGAAATGATTACTCCAAAAATACCAAAGCTTAGCAAGCACCGGGTGCTTGCTTCTAATTCCTTCGGCATGTCTTATACTTAATTCATAATTTTTCCAAAATTTTCCACCGGTATCATTTTCAAGTTGACGTTCAGCTAATTCAAGACCTTTGGGGTCATTTTTAAATTTTTTTCTTAGTTTTCTGTCTTCTCCAATTCTGTGTTCAATCCAATATTTTCTCATTTCTTTTTCTGAGTAAATATGTTTACCTTTCCAATTTAATTCAGGAATTGCTTCAACTTGTTTTTGAGCCCAAGTTAATGGATCTGATGGAATTTTTTCATCTGGTTTTAAACCAAAAGCAACTTTTCTAAAAAAATTTTTCATTACCCTTATTTTTTTTGTTGTCCCTTGATTTACAAGTCAGCACAACCAGACTTAATTAAATTAAGATTATTTCTTTTAAATTAATTTATCAAACTATAAATAACCTAAAATGGGTTAAATAAGTTATATTTTAAAATCTTTAATATCGGTAGTCTCGTATTTTTCAAAAGGCATATGAATCCAAGGTGAGCCCTTTAAAGACTCTACAAAATAATCTGGCTTAAATTTTGACTGCTCTTTATGCCACAGAACAGCTGTTTTAATTTTTTCATCTAAATAAAAACCATAAAATAACTCTAACCATTTTATACTTTTAATTAGCGTTTTGCCTGAATCTGCAAGATCATCTACGAGCAAAACATGAGATCCCAAGTTTGGAGTTGTTTTTGCTAAATCACGTGAAAAAGTAAATTGACCTTGTTGATCTAAGATATTCCCAGTACCTTTTTTATAAGATTCAACTGACATAATTGCTAAAGGTACATCAAATAATCGACTGAAAATATCTCCTACTCGAAGTCCTCCTTTTGCAATACATATTACTTGATTAAATTTACATCCATCCTGATAAACTTTAATAGCAAGTTCCTCTATCTTTTTATTATAATCTTCCCAAGTAATATAAATATCTGACATAATTAAATATTTACTACTTTATAAAAGTATCATTAAATTGATTAGACACTCTAACAAATGTGGTGCATTTGCTTAGTTGTTTTAAAGAAGGTGCTCCAACATAAGTACAGCTACTTCTGATACCTCCAAGCATATCTGATATGGTATCATTTATTTTTCCTCTGTATTTAACACTGACAACTCTACCCTCACTACTTCTATAATTTGATAAACCACCATAGTGTTTTTTGTTAGCCGTAAGAGAACTTGACCCATAAAACTCTATATATTTATTTCCATTTCTTTTAACAACTTTACCTTTTCCTTCATCATGACCTGCAAGCATTCCACCAAGCATTACAAAATCAGCTCCACCACCAAAACCTTTTGCAACATCTCCTGGACATGTGCATCCACCATCAGCAATAATGTGAGCTCCTAAACCATGCGCGGCATCAGCACATTCCATAACAGCACTTAATTGCGGATAACCAACACCAGTTTGAATTCTTGTTGTACACACACTTCCTGGTCCGATACCAACTTTTACTATATCAGCTCCACTCAATATCAACTCTTGAGTCATATCTGCTGTAACCACATTCCCTGCTATAATGGTTTTTGTTGGATATTTATCTCTAACAGATTTTATAAACTTACTGAAACGTTCGGAGTATCCATTTGCAACATCTATACATATAAATTTAATAAAATTAAATTCTTTCAACAATTGATCAAGTCTATTGAAATCTTCTTTTTTAATACCAATACTTAAAGCAATATTTTTGTAAATTGACTTAATTTTTTTGTATTGTTTTAATTGTTTAATATCATGTTGTTTAGTTAAACAGGTAATCATATTAAATTCAGAAAGTTTTTCCGCAACACCTAGCTCACCAACACCATCCATGTTTGCAGCCATGATTGGAATTCCTGTCCATTCATTATTACTATATCTAAATTTATAAGTTCTATTCAAGTCTACATCTTTGCGACTAGATAAAGTGCTTCTTTTAGGTCTAAAAAGCACGTCTGAATAATCAAGCTTTACTTCCTCTTCAATTCTCATTTAACTAATAAACTATTAGTATAAAACTAAATTACAAATTAATAAATCACCTGTGGATAAGTTTTGGTTAAATAAATTCAATTTATTTTTTAATTCAAAAGACTTTAAAATTAGATCTTTTTCATTTAACTTTTTCAATTTCAATAATGTTTTCTAAAGATTTATCCAACTCATCTATATTTTCTCTTAAAGCTAAACTAGAGATTGAATAAATCATGATCAGTAATAAGACTAAAGGTATTGAAGTGATGATAGAAGCATTGTTTTTGATTAAAAGAATATAAAAAATTATAAATAACGCTGAACGAATTAAAACTGTTTTTCTAAAAACACTAATGATTGAAAGAGAGTGTTTTAATAAATTAAAAAAACTCATTTTTGAAGGTCCAAAATATCTATTTCCTCTTATAGATGGAATGGATAATAAATTTTTTTCAGTTTTTTTTAATGAACCTGAAAAACTATTCCAAGTTGCTTTTTCATTAAGCATTTTTTCTACAGTTGACTTTGATAAACATGTAAAATTTCCAAATTTAATAGATTGCCCAGTAAATGATAAAGTTAAAAATTTATGAAATTGATAACAAAGCTTAAAGAATAAACTTTCAGATCTTTTTCTTCTTTCTCCAATTATAGATTGATCATTTGATTGCTCTGCAAGTTCAATAAATTCTTTAATTTCTTCTGGTCTATCTTCTCCATCTCCATCCATGGGTATTACATAATCAAATTCTTTTTTTTCAAAAATATATTTAAGTCCTGAAGCTATACACCTTGCGTGCCCCCTGTTTTCTTTCATATTTATGATTTCAATAGAGTTTATATTTTCTGTATCTTGATATTGATCAATTATTTGTTGAGAAGATGCATCATTAATAACAATAACCGATATTTCTGAGTTAAGATTTTTTGTTTCAGAATTAATGTTTTCAATTAATTTAGTTAAACTTTCTCTATCGTTATAAATTGGAATTAAAATTATATATTTTTTCATAACTATTTTGAACCAACACAAACATTATCAAGGCACATATAATCTTTCAATTTATCAAGTTTTTTTCTTTCAACAAAACCTTCCCATATTGGTCTTGATTTAAGATGATATGATAAATTACCTGCATTCCACTCATTTCCATAAACAACGTTTATTTTAGAATTGAATTGTTGATCCCAAGCGTATTGGGTTTTAATAGCAATTTCTTTACCTGGATAATCTGTTCTTTTATCATCTTTTGATATTGAGACGTACGCATAAAGTATAGGTGATAAAAAGAATAAAAAGATAAAACCAACCATAAATGGTTTCAACTTTTTGATATTTATTTGAGCTTGAAATAAATAGACAAATAAAGTCCCAAAAAATAAATAAAACGGTGTCATCCACATGGTTCTAATCTTAGATCCAGTAACGACAGATGTTAGAAACATCAATATGATCGGTAGAACATTAATTGCTAATAAAAAAAGTAATTTTTTATCTTTAAAATTAAACTTATATTTTATTTTTTTAACTAGTAACCAAACCAAAATTAAGAATGGAATAAGTAATGCAATTTGTTTAACTAGAAAAATAATTGGAAATTTTATATGATCAATTAAACTAGATTGCTCTAAGCCAGTTCTAGCAAGTCCATAAGTTATAGTAATAAATTCATTGTTATTTAACCAAATTAGATGAGGTACCAATACAATTAAAAATACTTCAAGAGTTATCAGGTACTTAAAATCAAATTTTCTCTTTTTTTTAATAAAAATTAAGTAAATAAATAGAAGATCAATTGAAGCTAAAAGATAGATAAATAAATATTTTGATAAAAAGCCAAAAGCCGCAAACAATCCAACAAAAAAACAATCAGTAAATTTTATCTCTCTACTGGCATAAATTTTCCAAGAAAAATATACTGTTAATGACCAAAAAGGTAACTGACATACATTTACATTAAATTCTGGTGTAGTGAAATTATAAAAATAAATTGCTTCAATTAATAATAAAGAAATTAAACCTAATAAGTCACTATTAAAAATTTCTTTAGAAAATTTAAATACATAATAAAAAGAAATAATCACAAAAATTTGGCTTAGCAAATAGTACGCCCAATCTTGAGATCCAAAAATTTGAAAGAAAACTTCTGGGAAAAAAGCACTCATTGGAGGATGCTTATTAAATCCCCAATCTAAATTACTTCCCCAAGCTAAAGCCTCAATGGTATCTAAAGGTAAATTATGATTTGTTAAGTATGGAACTAAAGTCCAGAATATAAGATGAGATATAATAAAAATATAATAAATATTATTTATATTTCTCGTATTATTAGTCATTAATAAATATTTATAACAATTAGGCTTGCTTGACACCCCTAATTTGCTGAATATACTCCGAAAATTCAAATTTAAACTATGCCAAAGACTACTAAAGTTAAAAAAAAAGTTTCAAAGCCAAAAACAAAAGTTGTAAAAGCAAAGCCAAAAACTGCAAGTATAACTAAAACTGTTTCTAAAGCTCCTATAAAAATTTCAAAAACTTACATTCCAAAAGATACTGAAAAATATATGTGTGAAAAACATAAAGTATTTTTTAGAATGAGATTAACAGAGTGGAAAAAAGAATTAGTTAAAGCTAATAATGAAGCGCTTTATTTTGGAAGTATGGACGATAATAGTATTTCTGCAGATGTGGTGGATCAAGCAAGCTCATACACAGATAAAAATGTTGAAATGAAAGCTATTAATAGACAAATTAAATTAATTTCTGAAATTGATAAAGCACTAGCTAGAATTAGAGAGGATATTTATGGTTACTGCTTAGATACAGCTGAGCCAATTGGATTAAAAAGATTAATTGCAAGACCTGTTGCAAAATACACTATTGCAGCCCAAGAAAAGCATGAGAAAAATGAAAAAGTTCATGCTGATGATTAATTAAAAAGATGAAAAAGAAAAATTCTAAACCAAACTCAATTTCTTTTCTTTTTGCAAAAAAATATATTTATATTTATTATCCCATTATATGGATAGTTCTGTTATTATATGTATTTACTAGATGAATAAAAAATTAATACTAATAATTGTTATTGTCCTAGCTATCGAATTATCAGGAAATGGTATTTTAACTTCTTTTTACAAATTACTTGGTAATTAATAATCTAATTTGATTTTTTAATTTGCATCAAGCACTGCATGTAAAAATTGCTTAGTTCGATCATTCTGAGGATCCCCAAATAATTTTTCTGGTGGACCTTGCTCAAAAATTTTACCTTCATTAAAAAAACAAACTCTATCGGATATCTCTCTAGCAAATCCCATTTGATGAGTTACCATTATCATAGTTAGATTATGTTCTTTATTCAAAGATCTAATTACATTTAACACTTCACCAACAACTTCAGGATCTAACGCAGATGTAATCTCATCTAACAACATAACCTTTGGTCTCATTGCAAGTGCTCTTGCAATTGCAACACGTTGCTGCTGACCACCAGAAAGTCTACTTGGATGCTCATCTTTTTTATCGGATAAGCCAACCAATTCTAATAAATCAAGTGCTCTTTGTTCGGCCTCATCTTTATTCATACCCAAAACTTCAATTGGTGCTTCAATACAATTTTGTAAAGCAGTCATATGAGGAAAAAGATTAAATTGTTGAAAAACCATTCCAATTTTAGATCTTCTTTCCCTTAAATACTTTTCACTTGCTTCAACCATCTGTCCATTAACATCCATGTGTGTCAAAGGTTCATTATCAAGATGTATTACACCCTGATTTATTTTTTCTAATGTCATCAAAACTCTAAGAACGGTAGTTTTTCCTGAACCAGATGGTCCTATTATTGAAACCATTTCATTTTTTTTAATTTCTAAATTTAATTTATCCAAAACAACTAGATCTCCATATTGTTTGGTTACATCTGAAAAATTAACAATTATATCTGAGGAATTTTTTTCCATATTAAAGTTGTTCTTTTTTTATTTTTCCTTGAGCTAGATTAACATTTTTTTCAATTTTTCTAATCCATATTGCTGCAGGAATTGATAACATTAAAAATATTAATCCTACTATAGTGTATGGTTCTAAATATCGGTAATGATAACCTCCAACTGCTGTTGCTGCATGAAATAATTCTGCAACACCAATTGTTGATAATAATGGGGTATCTTTAAAAATCCCAACCAAATAATTTCCCATTCCTGGGATAGCAATTGGAAATGCTTGGGGTAAAACTATTTTTCTATAAGTATAAAATGTAGAAAAATTTAAAGCTCTACATGCTTCCCACTGAGTTTTTGGAACCCCTTCTAAAGCTCCTCTATACACTTCCGATAAATAAGTCCCAAAATGAAGACCAATAGTTATCATCCCACAAACCCAAGCAGATAGAGTGATACCAAATTGAGGCAGTACAAAATAAACAAAAAATAGTTGGATTAGCAAAGGTGTTGATCTAATAAATTCAACAATTTCCCTATTAATTATATTAACTATTTTAATTGGGGTTCTTTGACCTAATAAAAATAATAAACCAACAATTGCAGCAATTGCATAACCAATTCCTGCAGCTAAAATTGTATTTAAAGTTGCTAATAACATTTGAGGCAATATCTCAATTGCAAAATCCCATCTCCATTCAGCATTCATATTATTTAATTTCCTTTCCAACTTTTCTTGCAGCTAAAACTTCTAACCATCGTAAAAACGGGACAAGAAAAAATCTTGAAATTATATAATAAATCAAAAGTGCAGTTCCAAAACATTGTGCAGAAAGCCATGTAATAGAATTTATTTGTTTTGCTTCAAATGTTAAATCAACTACTGTTACTAGGGCAACTAATGCTGTAGCTTTTAAAAGTTCTACCGTTAAGTTTGCAGCAGGTGGTAATATAATTGGAAATATTTGTGGTATAATAATTTTTCTCATTCTTTTAGCAGGAGTAAAATTTAGAGCAAAGGCACCTTCCCATTGTCCCTTTGGAACTGCAAGCACACCACCTCTAACTATTTCAGCTCCATAAGCACCAAAATTCATTCCTATTGCAACAACACCAGCAGTAAAAGCTTCTAGTGTTAAACCAAAAAAAGGTAATACGTAATAGAACCAAAATAATTGTACTAATAAAGATGTTCCTCTAAAAAATTCAATATAAACTGTAGCTGTTCCTTGAATTATTGGATTTTTTGATAAACGCATTAATCCAAAGATTAATGAGATAATTACATAAAGAATAGTTGCACAGATTAATACTTTAATTGTCGTAACTGTTCCAAGTAACATGGTTGGACCATGTTCTGTCAAAAATGCAAAATAACTCACTATACAACCTCGGCTATTAAAAAAAAATCAGGCGACGAATTTTTGTCGCCTGATTAAATTTTAATTTAATGTTTTTATTTAGTAGAACAAGCCCACTCAGTAGTCATTTCAGGAGGAGGTAATTGAGCTCTATCATAGCCATACTTACCAGCTCTTTCTAACATTTTGCTCGGGTTTGCTAAAACTTTTGCTAATGCAGCATTAAAGTTATCTCTAAACTCGGTATCAGTTTTTCTAAAACCAATTCCAACTACGTTTACTGTTTCCATAGGCATTAACTTAGGATCTGTTACCTCAAATGCACCACCTGTTTTTTCTTCATGCTCTTTGGCACCAAAGAAAGTTTGAACAGCAACATCAGCTCTACCTGCTTTCATAGCAGCTAAAATTCCAACTTCGCCTTCTACTAATAACATTTGGCTATCAGGTACACCAAACTTTTTAGCAGCTTCAACTGTGTTAAAACCAGCACCAGTTACAAGTTTTGCACCAGTACTAATTACATCAGCATAGTTGTTAATGTTTTTTGGATTTCCTTTTGGTACTAACATTGCATCACCAAATACACCTATTGGATCTGAGAAATTAATATTGGCACATCTACTTTTCAGAATGTACATACCACCAGTAATCATATCTGATCTGTTAGCATTAATTCCTGGAATTAATCCCGACCATTCAAATACTTTAGTTTCATGCTCAGTAATTCCCATTTCTTCAAGAACTGTCAAAGCAATCATGTTAACAAAACCTAATGCTTCACCGTTATCTCCAGCGTAAGCCCAAGGAACTGCAGTACCAAATCCAAGTCTTAACTTATGTCCATCTTTAAGTTTGTCAGTTAACGTTGCCGCATTAACAGTCGAAACACTAAAAAGAATAATAAGAAAAACTGAAAGTGACTTAATTAATTTTTTCATTATATCTCCTCTTTGTTAAATAATTAGAAATAAGTTAACAAGATTCATGATTTGATGCAAATAATCTAAAAAGATAAGATCAACTTATAATTGAATTTTTAATTAAAGCTCAATTGTGTTTCCAATATTTATTTCACCATCATCTAGTGCGGTTAAATAAATACCCATATCAAAATGATTATAATTTTTTTTTAATAATTGAAGTAAGTTAAATGAATTATCGTCCGTTTTTGGTTTTAAATTTATAGCGACACATCTTGGAATATTTTTTTCAACTTTAAACGAAATATTGTTTATTTTAATAGTTTTTCCAATCCAATCTCTCTCTTTCCAAGGCTCAACTCCATCTATACAAATATTTCCTCTAAATATTGAGGTCTCAATCTTCTTATTAGTTTTGTTCTCAAAATCATTGATGCTTTGAGTATTTAAAAGCGAGACTGAATTAACAAAGTCTACTTTTTTTGAAATAGAAGTATCAAAAAAAGGAAAGGCATCATTTTTCATTAAAACAATTGGTTGTTTTAAAGAGCTTTCTAATTCTGAAATTTTATTTGAAAGCGCTTTTCTTTCATTTAATTGATTTATATTAATAGATAAAATTTCTTTATCTTTAATAGTAAAGGTTAATTCTTCATCTTTGAATTCAAAATTATATTTATTCAAGGCTGGTGAATTTTTAAGTGTTAAAATTTTATTCCATTTTCCTTTTCTTTCATCTGGACTTTTTTCAAATAACCTTGCCTGATCTTGATCTAAACCTGTAGCAAATGCAAAAATTCTATCTCCAATAATTCCTATATTTTTTTTAATGCTACACTTTTCAATTGATTGAAATGAAACAGATTTTACTGGGCAATAATTTATTGAAGTAATTTCTATGCTCATATAAGGTTTTTAAAATAATATGACTTATCTTTCGTCAAATCAACTTAAACAATATGAAGATGAAGGATTTGTTTCTCCAATTAATATTTTTACAAAAGATAAGGCAAAACAATTTAGAGATGAAATTGAATTGATTGAAAAGGAAATACCAGGTGAGTTAGAAAAATCTGGCAGATATAATGCTCATTTAATTTCACCTTTATTAGATGAAGTTACACATAACCCCAAAATATTAGATGCTGTTGAAAGTTTAATTGGTGAAAATATACTCGTTTGTGGAACAACTCTTTTTATAAAAAATCCAAACGAAAAAGGGTTTGTTAGTTACCACCAAGATGCAAAATATATTGGATTAGAACCACTTAATTGGGTTACTGCATGGGTAGCAATAACTGACTCTAATGAGCACAATGGTTGTATGAGAATGTGGGCAGGCTCCCATAAGAATAATCTTAAACAACATGATCAAAAATTTAATGAAGGAAATCTATTAACTAGAGGACAAACAGTAAAGGATGTGCCTAAGGAAAAAACAACACCATTAATTTTAACAGCTGGTCAAATGTCTTTGCATCATCCAACTGTAGTTCATGGATCAGATCTAAATAAAAGTGACGATAGAAGAATAGGATTTGTAATACAAAGTTATATTGGAACAAATGTTAAACAAGTATTAG
Source organism: Pelagibacteraceae bacterium AG-390-D18 (assembly GCA_003279715.1). Lineage (GTDB taxonomy): Bacteria > Pseudomonadota > Alphaproteobacteria > Pelagibacterales > Pelagibacteraceae > Pelagibacter. The sequence goes on along the minus strand of QCGY01000010.1, from coordinate 667 downwards.
GAAAAAATAGTGTTCAAATAGCTAGAGGAAAAGATAATTATAATTTCCATGAAGTAATTGAAAGACCAAAATCATTGATGGATAAGAATGATCTCAATATAAAAAAAAAAGAAAATAAGAATCTTCAAGAGATATTTTACAAGGACTCAGAAAAAAAAGGTTTTTTTTAATTAAATGTCAAATCTTAAAAAAATAATTGAGAATATAAATCAAAAAAAATTTGATAAAGCCTTAAAACTTTGCAAACTATATGAAAACAATGCTAATAGTCATATTGTATTTAATTTAAAAGGATCAATACATTATCTACAAAATAATTTTGAATTGTCAGAAAAATGTTTTCTCAATTCTATAAAAATTAAAAAAAACTTTATAGATCCTTTAAAAAATCTTTACATTATCTACCAAAAAACAAAAAAATTTAATGAATTATTATCAGTTGCAAAAAAATTAATTAGATATGATGAGTCTGATCCTTCTTATAATTATAAACTTGGTTTTGCTTTTGAAATGAACGATATGCTATCTGATGCATTAAAATATTATCAAAATTGTGTAAAGCTAAATGGTAAAGAAAAAAAATATGCACTAAATAATATTGGAAATATATATTTAAAAAAAAATAAATTAAGTAATTCAATCAAATTTTTTTTGGAAGCACTAAGTT
>QCGY01000009.1 GCA_003279715.1 Pelagibacteraceae bacterium AG-390-D18 | reverse complement strand
TTTTATTTTCCAACCTTTGAGATATCTTATTCATTTCATCTTGAATTCTATTTTGCTTATTAGTTAAATTTTCCTTTATAAGTTTTAAATCGACATCTTTATCAAAATAAATTTTAAATAAGTCACCTGAAACAACCATGGTCGCAGAAGGTTTGTCTAAGTCTTTACCAAGAATATTGTTAATTCTTCCTAATTTTTTAAGGATAACTTCATTTTCATTGATAAATTTTTTTTGATTCTCGTTAATATTATTTATAGACATGTCTATAAATGAGCCAGGTCCAACATTTAGTTCATTCTTAAAAGACCTAATTTCAGATATTATTTCTATAATATTCTCAACCTGTCTAGTGTCAGCATCTTTATTAATTTCGCCTGTTATCCAATTAGCAAGCATTAAAAAGTCTTTGCCAGACCTGTCAAATTTATTTTTAAGCCAAATTTCTTCAGTAACAAAAGGTATAAAGGGATGTAATAAAATTAAGATTTGCTTGAAAACATAACTTGAAACTTTTTTAACCTCAGATTTTGCCTCTTCACTGTCTGAAAATAGTATTGTTTTCGATAATTCCAAATACCAGTCACAATAAGAGTGCCACGCAAATTGATAAGCATTTTTTGCAGCTTCATCAAATCTATAGTCATCTAAATTTTTCTCAATTTTAGATTTTGCTTCAATTAATTCTGCATAAATCCATTTATTAATATTAACAGTTAAATTTGGAGCTTTATCAATATTTGAAAAATCACATTCGTTTGTGATTAAAAAATTATTAGCATTCCAGAGTTTATTTAGAAAATTTCTGTATCCTTTAACTCTATCTTCAGAAAGTTTTACATCTGTTCCAGGAGATGCCATTGAAAGAAGAGTAAATCTTAAAGCATCTGCACTATATTTTTCAATTAAATCTAAAGGATCAATAACATTTCCTTTTGATTTAGACATTTTTTGACCCTTCTCATCTTTAACCAATGCATGAACATAAATATCTTTAAATGGTTCCTTGTTTAAAAATTCTGTTCCAAACATAATCATTCTAGCAACCCAAAAAAATATAATATCAAAACCAGTTACTAAAACAGATGTTGGATAAAATTTTTCAACGTATTCTTTATTGTCAGGCCAACCCAATGTTGCAAAAGGCCAAAGTCCAGATGAAAACCATGTATCTAAGACATCTGGATCTCGAATTAGTTCTTCATCTTTACCATAATGTTTGTTCGCTAATTTTTTTGCTTCATCTTCATCGTAAGCTACAAAAATTTTTTTATCTGGTCCGTACCAAGCGGGTATCTGATGACCCCACCAGAGTTGTCTTGAAATGCACCATGGCTCAATGTTGTTCATCCATTGAAAGTATGTTTTGGACCAATTTTCAGGAAAGAAATTTGTTTTTTTAGAATTAACAACTCCTTTAGCTTTAACAGATAATTTTTCTGCATCTGCAAACCATTGTTCGGTTAAAAAAGGTTCAATAATTGAATTAGATCTATCTCCATAAGGAACTTTGTTCTTAATGTTTTCTTCTTTAACAAAAAATTCTTTTTCCTTAAGTTCTTTTAAAATTCGCTTTCTTGCTTCAAATCTATCAAGTCCAATATAGTCATTGGGAGCATTTTCATTAATTTTACCAGCTTCAGTAAATATATTGATAATCTCAAGATTATTTCTTTGTCCAACATCATAGTCATTAAAATCATGTGCTGGTGTAATTTTTAATGCTCCAGTTCCCTGTTCTGGATCTGCATAATCATCTTCTATAATATTAATTTTTCTTCCAACAATTGGTATTGTTACGGTTTTACCAACAAATGTTTTGAACCTCTCATCTTTTGGATTAACAGCAATAGCAGTATCACCAAGCATCGTTTCAGGTCTTGTTGTTGCAATTGTTATAAATTCATCAGTTCCATCAATAGGATATTTAATATAATAAATTTTAGAATTAACTTCTCTTTGATCCACTTCTAGATCAGAAATTGCTGTTTTTAAAACAGTATCCCAATTTACTAATTTTTTATCCTTATAAATTAAATCTTTATTATAAAGATCTACAAAAACTTTAATTACAGATTTTGAAAGATTTTCGTCCATCGTAAAAGCATTACGTGACCAATCACAAGAACATCCAAGCTTTTTTAATTGGTTGATAATAATGTCACCATATTGATCTTTCCACTCCCAAACCTTTTCAATAAATTTTTCTCTACCAATTTCATTTTTATTAATCTTTTCTGCTGTTAGTTTCCTCTCAACTAAAGCTTGAGTAGCAATACCAGCATGATCTGTACCTGGTTGCCATAAAGTTTCATAATTATTCATTCGATGATAACGGACTAATAAATCTTGAATAGAATTGTTTAAAGCATGTCCCATATGGAGGCTACCAGTTACATTAGGAGGTGGAATTACAATTGAAAATTTTTTTGAATTTTCTTGAGGTTTAAAAAGACCATGTTTCTCCCAATAAGAATAAATCTTATCCTCAACATCAGAATGTATATATTTATCGCTACTCATCTATGTTTAAAGTTTATAATTTAATAATCTAAATTAACAATAATCAATTTAGATCGTTATTTAATAGACTAATTAGAAAAATTTAATATAAAAAGGCATCTGAAGCTATTAGTCTATACAAGATGGCAACGTGGCGGAATGGTTACGCAGAGGATTGCAAATCCTTGTATCCCGGTTCGATTCCGGGCGTTGCCTCCAAAAAAAATCTTGTTTTAGTTCAAAAAAAAAGTAAGTTGATTTTTTTACATTCCTCGGTAGCTCAGTTGGTAGAGCAGTTGACTGTTAATCAATTGGTCGCAGGTTCGAGTCCTGCCCGAGGAGCCAAAAAATTTTCTAAATATTAATTTTTAATTATTATTGTTGTAGCTGAATTAGTTAAGCTAAATTTTGGGGTCTTAAATAAAAAAATTAAACTACTTTTGAAATAACTGATCCTGAAATTTGCAAAGATTTATTAAATTTCAATTTTTGGTCAGCACTAAGTTCTGTATATAATTTAGTTAAAAAATTATAGTTAACATTCATATGACCTTCTTGAGATTTTTCTAAGTTAATTAAATATTCTGAAAAATCTTCAAAGAAATAATTAATTGGAACTTTTAAATAATTAGATAACTGAAGCAATCTAATTGAACTAACACCATTTGTGCCTTTTTCATATTTTTGAATTTGTTGAAACGTTACATTAATAGCTTTTGCTACTTTAGTTTGAGTTAAACCCAAAGCTAATCTTCTTAGCTTAAGTTTGCTACCCAAATGTTTATTGAAATTATCTTCCATTAAGACCCCTCTTAATTAAATTTTAAAATCATATTGAACAAATTTATTAATGTTACTGCAATAAAAAAATTTATTTATTTTTCAGAAAAATTAATTAATAGGAATGCTGTCAAGCATAAGTTAATTAATAAAAACTCATAATAGGTTTTCAAAAAATGATTATATAACGCCTTAAATTTAAGTATTTTATAAAATTTGACTTAAAAATAGCTTTGTTCTATCGCTTTTAGGATTAGCAAAAAACTCATTAGTATCTGCTTTTTCTACAATCCTTCCCTCGTCCATAAATATCATGCTATCTGCAACTTCTTTAGCAAAACCCATTTCATGTGTAACAACAATCATTGTCATACCTTCTTTTGCCAAATTTACCATTACATCTAGTACTTCTTTAATCATTTCTGGATCTAAAGCAGAGGTTGGTTCATCAAATAACATAATTTTAGGCTCCATGCATAATGCTCTTGCGATAGCTACCCTTTGTTGTTGTCCACCTGATAATTGACCTGGAAATTTTTGAGCTTGATCTAAAATTTGAACTCTTTCTAGATGTTTAAGTGCCAATTCTTCAGCTTCTTTCTTAGGCATTTTCTTAACCCAAATAGGTGCAAGTGTGCAATTGTCTACAATAGATAAATGTGGAAATAAATTAAACTGTTGAAACACCATTCCAACTTCAGCTCTTACTTGTTCGATATTTTTGGTATCTTCAGAAATTTCTGTACCGTCAACAGTAATGACTCCTTTTTGATGTTCTTCTAATCTATTGATACATCTAATTAATGTAGATTTACCAGATCCAGAAGGTCCACAAACAACGATTTTTTCTTTAGCTTTGACTTCAAGATTTATATCTTTAAGAACTTGAAAATCTCCATACCACTTGTTTACATCTGTAATCTGTATAATTGAATCTGACATTATTTATCTATCTGTTTTAAATTTTAATTCTAATTTTTGACTATATTTACTCATACTGTAGCAAATAATCCAGAATATTATTCCAGCAAAGACATATCCTTCCATTGAAAAACCTAGCCATTTAGGATTTGTTTTAGCTAAGTTTAGCATTCCAACTAACTCTAATAACCCTACTACAAAGATTAATGGAGTATCTTTTACTAAAGCTAAAAAAGTATTGGCAATTCCAGGAATAACTAATTTTAAAGCTTGTGGTAAAATAACTAACAAGTGAAGTCTCCAGTACCCCATACCTAAAGATTTAGCAGCATCATATTGACCTCTTGGTAAGGCTTGTAAACCACCTCTAATAACTTCTGCTGTATAAGCAGCTTCAAACAAAGTGATTGCAACGATAACTCTAATCAATTTATCTACATAAGTTCCATCAGGTAAAAACATAGGAAACATAACAGCAGACATGAATAAAACAGTGATTAACGGTACACCTCTCCAAAATTCAATAAATGAAAGTGATGAATATTTAATAACAGTTAAATTTGATCTTCTTCCTAGAGCTAACATCATGCCAATTGGAAAACAAAAAATAAGAGAAAAGAAAGAAACAATAAATGTCAATGATAAGCCACCCCAAGCACCTGTTTCAACCCACTCTAGTCCAAATTCTCCACCAGATATCAAATAATAGATTAGTAAAAACGATATTATTGGTAAAAATATCACATAATAAAAAGTTAAATATTTTTTATATTTTAATGGAAAAAAATAACCTAGCCCCATAAAAACTAAAACAATAATAAATGTTGCATTAACTCTCCATTGTTCTGTATTTGGATACATTCCATAAATAAATCTATTAAACCAAACTTTAATATATACCCAACATGCTCCACCACCAGTGCAAGCTTCTTTACTATCACCTATAAAATTAGCATCTAAAATAAACCAATTAAGTAATGGCGCTACACCAAAAATAATTAGTATAATTATACTTATACTTAAAGCTGCATTAAAATTATTAGTATTTATATTTTTATTTAGTTCATCTAATATTTTAATCCCAGAAAATTCTATTCTTATTAAATAGAGGCCTATCATTCCAAAAATTAGGGGAGTAAAAAAACTAATAAAACCAGGTAAAAAGCTAGTTATGTTTTTTTCATAAAAATTATTTAAACAAAAATCTAATATTCCTAATGCAAAAAATAAAGTTCCAAAAACTAAAAATAAATTTAGATTTTCTTTATTTGGTTTTAAAAAATTTATATTATTCATTATTACTTTTCTTGTATCGCTATTCTTTTATTGTACCAGTTCATAAACATCGATATAGCTAAGCTAATTGTTAAATAAGTAGCCATCGTAATACCAACAATTTCTATAGCTCTACCAGTTTGCATCATGGCAGTTCCCGCAAACACTAAAACTAAATCTGGATAAGCTATAGCAGCAGCTAGAGATGAGTTTTTAGTTAAGTTTAAATATTGGTTCGTTGTTGGTGGTATAATAATTCTTAAAGCTTGAGGCATTACAACTAATTTTAAAACTTGACTTGGTGTTAATCCAATTGAAGCAGCAGCTTCCTTTTGACCTTTACCAATACCTTGAATTCCTGCTCTAACGTTTTCTGCAATAAATGTAGCCGTATAAAGTGTTAACGCTAATGTAAGTGCTATCAGCTCAGGAGGTATTCCAAGTCCTCCCTCAAATGTAAATGAAGTTTTAGCTAATTGTTTTAATTCAGGAAAACTCCAATTTAAATCAACTCCACCAAGAAAAAATGTTGCAGTCGGTATAAATATGAAAATACCTAGCGAAATTAAAAATTTAGGATACTGTTTTCCCTCTTCTTCTTGTTTTTTTTTAGCAAATCGATTGAAAAAGAAAATGATTATTATTGATAAAATTAAAGCAATAAAAAAAATATCAAAATTATTCCAAATTGGAGCAATTGTATAAAATCCTTTAATTGTCATAAAAGATGATCCAAGAAGTAATGGAGCGTCTTCTGGCATTGGTAATGCTCTTAGTGCTGCGAAATACCAAAAAAATATTTGTAATAATAAAGGAACATTTCTAAAAAATTCAACATAAAAACTAGCTGTTTTATTGATTAAATAATTAGGTGATAATCTAGCAACACCAATAATAATTCCTAAAATTGTGGATAATATTATACCTATAAATGATACAAGTAGAGTATTTAGTAATCCAACCAAGTATGCACGTCCATAAGATCTAGAACCATCATAATCAATTAACGAAAATTGAATATCAAATGAAGCCTCTTGAGATAAAAAACCAAACCCAAATTCAATACCCCTATTACCCATATTAACTTGAGCATTCATAGTAAAAAAACCAAAAACTAAAATTATAAATAATAAAGTTAAAAGTTGAGGATATATTTTTTTATATTTCATTTGGTAAGATACTATAAAAAAAGGGCTAGATAAATCTAGCCCTTTTTAATTAATTTAAGATAGTAAATTATCTCGCTGGTGGCACATATAGAATTCCACCTTTAGTCCATAACTGGTTAGGACCTCTATCAGGTAAAATTCCAGTATCAGCTATATTTCTTTTATAACTTTCACCATAGTTACCAACTTGCTTAATGATTCTTAGACTCCACTCGTTATCTAAACCAAATGCAGCACCTAATTCACCTTCAGCACCAACTAATCTTTTTACAGCTGGATTATCTGAAGATTTCATAGAGTCAGCATTTGATGAGTCAACACCATATTCTTCTGCTTCGATCATAACGTTTAATGACCATCTAACTATATCTTCCCAAACAGAGTCACCTTGTCTTACAACAGGTCCTAATGGTTCTTTAGAAATAGTTTCAGGTAAAACCATATGTTCATCTGGGTTTGACATTTTAGTTCTTTGTGCAGCTAAACCTGATTTGTCAGTTGTGTAAGTATCACATCTTCCAGAATCATAAGCAGCAACAACTTCATCTGCTTTTTCAAAGGCTACAGGTTCATATGAAATATTTCTTGAATTAAAGAAATCTCTCATATTAAGCTCAGTTGTAGTACCAATATTTGTACAAGCTGAAACACCATCTTTAAAATCATCTACTGAAGTTATTCCAGAGTCTTTTCTAACCATGAAACCTTGACCATCGTAGAAGTTTACTCCAACGAAAGTAAGTCCAATGTCAGCATCTCTAGAAAGAGTCCAAGTTGTATTTCTTGATAAGATATCAATCTCACCAGAAGTTAAAGCTGTAAATCTTTCTTTAGCACTCAATGGTGTAAATTTAACTTTATTTGAATCACCTAGCACTGCAGCAGCAACTGCTCTACATACATCAACATCAACACCAGTCCAATTTCCTGCAGCATCAGCATTAGAAAATCCTGGTAGACCTTGAGATACTCCACATCTTACAAAACCCTTTTTCTGAGTTTGTTTAAGTGTCTTTGATTCACCTTTCGTCTGCTTTTTTCCACCTGGTTCGCACGCATATACGAATAATAATGAAAGTGCAGTAAGAATGGCAAACAATTTTTTAGTATGTTTAAACATAATCTTCCTTATTGTTGTTTTTTATTTGTTAACAAATAATTCAAATTAAATTTGAATTAGATCAATCTTTTATCATTATCTAAAATCGATCAAAGCAAAAGTAATTTTTTTTGATCATTTTAACTATATATGGTGTTTTTATAATATAGGTAAATATATCTAGTTAATGGTGCGCCCTGCACGACTCGAACGTGCGACCCTCGGTTTAGAAAACCGATGCTCTATCCAGCTGAGCTAAGGGCGCGATAAAAAATTATGATTATATATATAATATTAAATTAGTATTTAAAAAGAAATTTTTTTGCAATTATTAATAGAGATATAACCTCAATTCTTCCAATTATCATAAAGAAAATAAGAAAATATTTAGTTAAAAAATGCAAGCTTTTAAAATCAATTTCACTCACGCCATATACAGAAGAGTTCACTGTATTCATTAGAGTTAATATTGCTAATTTAAAAGAGTATTCAAAGTCCATACTACTAAAGGTTAATAAGGATGTTAAAATAAATAAAGAAATTATAAAGATAACTATAGTTAAAAAATATTTATTTATTTCTTTAAAATCAAAATTAATTCTTGAAAATGCTAGCCTATTCATAAAAATATTTTTTGGTTTACTAAAAGAAAGTATTTGATTTAAAGAATATTTAGTTAATGAATAAATCTTTAAAAATCTTAATCCCGAACTCGTCGAAAAAAAAGATCCTCCAATTATAACTAAAATCAAATATATAAAACTTAAATTTTCTTGACCATTTTCTAATGAAAAACCAATGTTAGATATACTACTTACCAGAGATAAAAAACTGTAAGTAAAATTATTATCAAAACTAAAAAAAATAAAAAATATTGATACTGTTACTATAAGATAAAAAAACAAATGAATATCTTCATAAAAAAAATTAAGATTTTTATTTCTTAAAAAAATCAAATTATAAATAAAAAAAATACTAAAAAAAGAAACCAGCATTAAAAAAGAGAAAATAATTATTTGTGTATTGTTAATTAGGATTGAAGAAAGTTCATTTCTTGGCAAAAAACCACCAGATGAAATAATTGTCATAGCCAAATTAAGAGAATTGAAAACCCTAATATCAATTATATTCAAAATTAAAAAAATAATTATAGATAAGCTAGAATATAATAAAAAAATCTTAATTGTTTGTTTCAAAACTTCTGAGCTATTAAATGATAAAAAATTTGTGAGTGATTTTTTTAAACTATCGTCAAAGATATCTATTAAAAAAATAATTGAAAATAAAAGATATAAGCCACCTATCCATTGAATAGAAGATCTCCATAAGATTAAACCTTGATCTACATGTTTTAAATTATCAAAAATTGTAAATCCTGTAGAAGTAAATCCTGAGACTGATTCAAATATAGAATTCAAAAATGTTAAATTATAAATACTAAAATAAAATGGAAGTGATAATATAACTGGAATTAGAAGATAGCCTAAAAATACTGTTAAAATTTTTTCAAAAATAGAAGGTTTTCTATCAACTTCTTTGATCTTATAAAATAATAGACCAATAATTAACGATGGAAATAAGCTAAAATAATATGCTTTAAGATTTAGATATAAATTAAAATAATATGAATAAATAATATTAAAAAAAGAAAAGACTGATACCAGTATAAAAAAAAAAATAAGATATTTTACTCTAAAAAGAGACATTTTGATTATATAGAACTTATTCTAAATATATTTTCTACTATTGAAATAAAGTCTTTTTTAGCCAAAAAAACAACTCTATCATCTTTTTGAAACACAAAATTTGATCTAGGAATAACCACCTTATCATTACGTAAAACTGCCCCTATTCTAATTTCCTCTGGCAAATTGGAATTTTTTAATTCTTTATTAATCAATTCTGATGTTTCAATAATTTCTGCTTCAATTACCTCGTATTCACCATTATGAATAGTATAAGCGGTTTCAATAGTACCTTTGTGAATATGTTTCAAAATACTAGAAACAGTATTCATTCTTGGATCAATCAAATCATCTATTTTTAAAGAATTTTGTAATAGTGAATAATTTGGTTTATTTATTAATGCCATTGTTCTTTTGTCATCAATATTTTTTTCATCTTTTGCGAATTTTTCAACAAGAACACTTACCATTAAATTATCTTCATCATCGTTTGTGAGAGCAAGAACTGTTTCTGCTTCTTCTAAATTTGCTTCAATCAAAACCTCTTCATCAAGACCATTACCGTTAATGATAATTGTGTTATTAAGTTCGTTTGCAAGAAACTCAGATCTATCTTTATTTTTTTCAACTATTTTTACTCTTGCAGCATCTAGACTTTCTTCAAGATTTTTTGCAAGATTGAAACCAATATTTCCACCACCAACGATTAATATCTTTTTAGAAACTTTTTCTGTATGGCCAAATGCTTCTAATGTCTGGGACATTTGTGAAGAATTTATAATAACGTAAATCTTATCATTTTTTTGGATATCATCATTTTTTTTTGGGATTAAAAATTTATCACCTCTAATAACACCAATAATATTTGCATCTAAATTAGGATGTTTTTTTGTCAATTCATTAAGTTTAATATTAATTAAATTACAATTTTCATTAATCAAAATTTCTAATAATCTAATCTTATTTTCTGCAAATGGTACACTATCTAGGGCACCAGGTGCTTCAAGTTTTCTTTGAATTGATTTTGCTATTTCTAATTCAGGAGAGATTATTACATCAATAGGTAAATTTTCCTTATTATAAACTGTTGTAAATTTAGGATTTAAATAATCTTGAGATCTAATTCTAGCAATTTTTTTTGGAATATTAAAAATAGAAAAAGCAATTTGACAAATTACCATATTTATTTCGTCATTACGTGTAACAGCTATAATCATATCTGCTTCTGAAGCATTAGCCTTTTCTAGAATTGAAGGATAAGTCGCTTTACCAACTATAGCTTTAACATCTAATAACTCATCTATTTTCTGGATATCTTCACTAGATTGATCAATAACTGTAATTGAATGACCTTGTTCACTTAACTGTTTAGCTATAGTAAAGCCTACTCTGCCAGCACCACATATGATTATATTCATTTTAATTAAATTCTTTTATTCCTAAACCTTTTAATTTTCTATGTAAGGCACTTCTTTCCATTCCAACAAAATTTGCTGTTTTTGATATATTGCCATTAAATTTTTTAAGTTGGATAGTTAAATACTCTTTTTCAAACTTTTCTCTAGCCTCTTTTAATGGCACAGATAGGCTATTTTCTGCAATTTGATCATCAAAATTATCGATTTTTAGTGACTCTTTAATAATATTTGAAATTTTATCTTTTGAGTCAGGTTGCAAAATAGCAATTCTCTCAATTAAATTTCTTAACTCTCTAACATTACCTTGCCAGCTATGATTAAGTATATAGCTGTTATTCTCATCAATATCTAATTCTTTGATATTATAATTTTCTGAAATTTTTTTAGAAAAATATTTAATTAATAGAGGAATATCCGAAATTCTTTGGCTTAATGGTTCAATATTAATTTCAAATACATTTATTCGGTGAAATAAATCTTCTCTAAAGTTACCTATTTGAATTTCTTTTTTTAGATCTTTGCTAGATGAACAAATTAATCTTACATCAACACTTACATCATTGTTTCCATTAACTCTTTTAAATTTTTGATCGGTTAGCACTCTTAAAATTTTTGATTGAATATCCAATGGTATCTCTGAAATTTGATCAATTAATAAAGTCCCTCTGTTAGCTTTCTCCAAAGCACCATATGAAATTGATCCGTTTTCTTTTTCTTCACCAAATAACTCTAATTCATATTTATTTGAGTCTAACAATGCTCCATTTAATACTATAAATGGTTTTTTACTACGTAAAGAATTTTTATGTATCTTTCTAGCTACTAGTTCTTTTCCACAACCTGACGGACCATGTATAAAAACTCTACTTTCTGTTAAAGATATTTTCTTAATTTGATCAATTATATTAGTTGTATTTTTACTATCTCCAATTAAATCATAAGAGGAAAATAATTTACTTTCATATTCTCTATTTTGTTTCTTAAGGTTGTAATTTTCAACAGCTCGACTTACAAAATTTAACAATCTTTCTTGATCAAATGGTTTTTCGATAAATTCAAACGCTCCATGATGTAAAGATTTTATAGCCATTTCAATATTGGCATGCCCTGATATGATTATAACTGGTACATCTTTATTCTTCGTTTTGATATGAGATAAAAGTTCAATTCCATCATTATCTCCTTTATCTAGTTTTACGTCTAGTATAGCAACATCAGGTAATTTTTTATCTATCTCTGTAAGAGCTTGGTTATAATTAGCAGCAATTCGTGTTTTATAGCCAGCGTCGATGATTAATTCATTTATAATATTTCGTATATCTACATTATCATCAACTATTAAAATTTCAGCACTCATTATTTTATAAACATGATCTCAATTATTGCCCCATCTTCTTTTGAAATAAATTCAATACTACCATTATGATCGTTAATTATTTTATTAACAATTGATAGACCAAGTCCAGTACCTTCTTTTTTTGTTGTAAAATATGGATTCAAAATTTCTTTAATATTACTATTCAAATTTTTAAAACCTACACCATTATCATTTATTGTAAGACTTATATGACTATCAAACTCATTAAGTTCAATGGTAATATTTTTGTTAAAATTACTTACTTTTTCAGTTTTTTGCTGAATACTCTCAATTGAATTCTTAATTAAGTTAAGAAAAACCCTACTTAATTGTTCTTTATCTCCATTAAAAAAAAGTTGTGAATTATTATGAATGAAATCAATTTCAATGGTTTGATCTAATTCTTGGAGTAATTTTATATTATCATTTATTAATGCAATTATATCATTTTTTTGAAATACTGGCTTAGGCATTCTAGCAAAATCAGAAAATTCATTAACCAATTTTTCTATTTGTTTAATCTGATTATTAATCACTTTTAAATTTTCTGAAAAATTTTCCTTATCCTTATTATTCAATTCAGAAGAATATTTATTCTTAAGTCTATCAATGGTCAGTTGAATTGGAGTTAGTGGATTTTTAATCTCATGAGCTAGTTTTCTAGCTAAACTACCCCAAGCTTCATGTCTCTCGTTTATAATTAATTTTTCCTGCTGATCCCTCAGTTTTTTAATCATTTGATTAAAATTTTTATTTAATATTTCTAAATCTTTATCAGTTTTAACTTCTGGTACTTTAATATCTAAATTACCTTGACCGATTGATGTTGATGCTAAAATTAGATTATTAATTGATCTAAAAAATCTTGAAGAAAATCTGATAGCTATAGATATAGATATAAATAATAAAAGTGAAACAATAATTATATAAATTATTGCGAATGAAATTTTGATACCAGTACTTTTTTCTTCGACTGTATAATAAAAATTAATAGCTTCTTGAGACTCAGTTAAATATTTTGAAATATTTTTGTCTAAATATTTGACAACATATATAAATCGATCTTCAAAATTTTGAAGTCTCATTATGGCTGCGGATCTATTTTCGAAAGCATTAATAATCTTTAGTGGGCGGTCATCATCCAAAACAAGGTTTAAAGCTTGATCAAGAGGAGGTATGTAAGGAGCATCATCTTCTAGAGTTGAAAACAATAGTTCTTTATTTAAATCAATAATATGTATTTCATCTACACCTCTAATTAGTTTTTGGGTTTTTAAAAATCTTTTATATTCTTTATCGCTATCATTTAAAAATTTTTTACTTTTATTTACATCAAAGGCAACAAGAACTATTTCAGATTGGATTTTGTTTCTTACCTCATCAACATAATTTTTAGCTAGTTCATAGGAGTTATTAACAACAGTAGTCACCTTTTTATCAAAATATTTTTCAAGGGCGAAAGAAAATAAAAAAAGTGAAAATATAGATATTAATAATGATGGTATAAACGTAAATAAAGCAAAGTACGTTATATATTTTTTATTTGATTTAAGACCATCCTTATCAATATCATTTCTAATTGCTTTTTTTATTTCAAAAAAAATAAATACAAAAAGTAATGCTAACAGAACAATATTTATAATTAACAATAGTTGTAAATTTTGATCCGATAGTTCAATAAAGCCCTTATCAATAAAAGTTAAAAAAGTTAAAAATCCAATAAATAATGTGATAATAAATAAGAAAATTAAATATATATTTTTTTTGATAAAATCGTACATTCTTAAAAAATAATCACCATTAATGATGAATAATTATTTTATAATACTTGCCTCTGGACAAAGCAAAAGGTTTAATTCTAATAAACCCAAGCAATTTATTACGTATAAAAATAAAGCACTTTTTGAACATTCTTTAGATAAAGCTATTACATCAAAACTTTTTAAGAAAATTATTCTGGTGGTTAATGATAAAAAACAAATCAAAAAAAAATATTCAAAAAATGTTCTAGTTATTAAAGGTGGCAAAGAAAGATCAGACTCTTCTTTAATTGCATTAAAATATATTAAAAGATTTAAACCAAATAATGTTTTAATTCATGATGCTGCTAGACCAAATTTTACAACTAAGATTTTAAAAAGATTAATTAAATCACTTCAAACAAATAAGGCATCTATTCCTGTAATTTCATCAAAAGACTCGATTAAATATAAAGTTAAAAATCAATTATTTAATCTTGATAGAAAGAATTCTTACTTAACACAAACACCTCAAGCATTTAAATTTAAAGATATTTATGACCTGTCAGTGAAGCAAAAAAATATAGTTCAAGATGAAGCAACTTTATTTATTAATAACAATTTAAAAATTAATTTTATAGATGGTGAAACTTTAAATAATAAAATTACTTTCAAAGAAGATATCGATAATACAAAAACTTTTTTTGGAATTGGATTTGATATTCATAGATTAATCAAAAATAAAAAACTTTACTTGGGTGGCATAAGAATTCCTTTTCATTCTGGACTTAAGGGTCACTCGGATGGAGATGTAGTTTTGCATTCAATAATTGATGCTTTATTAGGCGCTATGAGAAAAAAAGATATTGGTACTATTTTTCCAGATAGTAAAAATAAATTTAAGAATATTAGATCACCAAAAATGCTAAAACCAATAATTAACATTTTAAATAAGAATAATTTCTACATAAATAATCTAGACATTAATTTAATATGTGAACAACCTAAAGTATCAATATATAGAACTAAAATAGTTAATTCTCTATCTAATTTGTTAAATTTAGATAAAAGTTTGATAAATTTAAAAGGTAAAACAGTTGAAAAATTGGGATTAATCGGAAAGGAAAAAGCGATAGCTTGTGAAGTTATTTGTTCAATATCCAAATGAAAAAAATTAATATTTTAATATCAACTTTTTTTGGTTATGGTTATTTAACTAAAATACCAGGAACTGTTGCATCTTTTGTTACTACCGTATTTATCTATATTGCTTTTGAAATTTTAAATTATACAGATTTAAGATTCTCAATAATCCTTTTTACACTTTTGTTTTTCTATTCATTTTATGCTGTAAAAGATGCAGAAAGTGAATTTAAGAACAAAGACCCAAGACAAATAGTTATTGATGAAGTTTTAGGTCAAGCTATGCCCCTAATCTTATTACTTTATTTAAACAAGACTAATCAAATATCTTTACCTATCGAAGTCTATTACATCATGTCTTTTTTTATATTTAGATTTTTTGATATTATAAAGCCTTTTCCAGTTAGTTATTTTGATAAAAATTTTAAAAATTACTTTGGAATAATAATGGATGATATAATGGCTGGATTATATTCAATGATATTAATTTACTTAATAAGTCTTAAATTCTAATGACTATTCAATTACTTCATAAAAAATTAATTAAAAAAAAATTAACTATATCAGTTGCTGAGTCTTGTACTGGTGGATTATTGGCTCATAATTTAACTAAATTAACCAGTTCATCAAAGTACTTTCAAATGGGTTTAACCACATACTCTAATCAAGCAAAAATAAAGATATTAAAAGTAAATAAAAATATAATAAAAAAATATGGGGCAGTAAGCAAAGAATGCTGTAAATCTATGGTTCAAAACTTATCTAAAATTTCAAAAAGTAAAATAAATGTTTCTATTACTGGAATTGCAGGGCCAGGCGGAGCCTCTAAAAACAAACCAGTTGGTTTGGTTTATATTGGTATTAAAAAAGGTAAAACAGTACTTATTAAAGAAAATAAATTTAAATCAAAAAATCGTAATTCTATTCAAAAATCAACTGTTCGAAAAGTAATTAAGATAATTTTAAATTTGATTTAATTAATTATCTATGGGCTTATAAAGATCTTCAGCTCTTCTTTGAAAAGCATCTGCTATTTTATTTAGACCAAATTCAAAAGATTTTGACATTAAAACATTTAAAAATTTATTTTCGATTTCAAAGTCAATATCAAAAGAAATTTCAGTACCACTTTTCATTTCATTAAACTTCCAATTATTTTCCAAATGATTTAATGGACCACCTATATTGGTTACATTTATGGTGCTGTTTTCTTTGTCAAATTTTACATCACTTTTATATGTATCTTTAAATGGTCCTTTACCAATTGTAAGATCAGCAATGATTAAGGTTTGGTTACCCTCTTTATTTTTTTCGTAAACATGAGAACCTAAGCAAAAAGGTACAAACTCAGGATATTTTTCAATATCTAAAACTAAATCAATTAACTGATCTTTATTACATTCAATTAATCTCTTAACTGATGCTTTAGGCATTAATGCTTATTTAATCTATTTTGTTGAAGTTTAGTAAAATCCTCATCTGCATGATAAGAAGATCTAGTTAAAGGTGATGAAGATACTAGTAAAAAACCTTTTGCTTTTGCTATTGTTCCTAAATCATCAAATTCTTTTGGGGTATAGTATCTATCTAAGGGATAGTGTTTTGTTGAAGGTTGAAGATACTGACCAATAGTTAAAAAATCTACATCAGCAGCTTTTAAATCGTCCATTACTTGTAAAATTTCATCTCTACTTTCACCTAAACCAACCATAATTCCTGATTTAGTAAAAACATTTTTATTAACTTTTTTAGCATTTTTTAAAAGTTCTAAAGATGAAAAGTATCTTGAGCCTGGTCTAACCTTTAAATACAAGCTTGGAACAGTTTCGATATTATGATTAAACACATCTGGATTTGCATCTAATACTCTTTTGTACGCATCTCCTTTTCTTAAAAAATCTGGTGTTAACACTTCGATAGTAGTATTTGGATTTTGTTTTCTTGTTTGATTAATTGTTTCAAAAAAATGTTCAGATCCACCGTCATCAAGATCATCTCTATCAACAGAAGTGATAACAACATGTTTTAAATTTAATTTTTTTACAGCTTGAGCAATTTTAACAGGTTCAAGTTGATCCAATTTTCCAGGCAAACCAGTTTTAACATCACAAAAAGCACATGCTCTCGTGCAAGTATCACCCATTATCATGAATGTTGCATGTCTTTTACTCCAGCATTCAGTTATGTTTGGGCAATTAGCTTCCTGACAAACAGTTACTAAATTATTATTATTTACAATTGTTTTTGTTAAAAAAAACTCTTTACTATTTGTAAGTTTAGACCTTATCCAATCTGGTTTTTTTTTAATTGGATTTATAGGCTTGTTTTCTTTTTCTGGGTGTCTAGTTTTCATCTTTTTTAATTATATAAATTGTCTCTCCTTCTTTACCAAATAAAAATCTCTCTCTAATTAGTGTTTCCACATAATCAAGATCCAAATTTGTGCTTAATAATGAATTCTTGTGGTCCATATCAGCTATTTTACTAGTTAAGGATATTTCTTCTTTTTTCAAGTTAGACAAAAGTTCTTTTTTTTCAATATAGGAAAAAAGCCCTCTTTCACCAGATACAAGATTAAATCCAAAGTATAAAATCAAAAATACTGATATTAATAAAAAATAATTTCTTTTTATTAATCTTAACATTAATTGATCTTATTCATCCTCGCTTTTTTTCCAAGTTCTTCTTCAATACGAATTAATTGATTATATTTAGCAACTCTTTCTGATCTTGCTAATGATCCAGTTTTTATTTGATTAGAATTTGTTCCAACAGCTAAATCTGCAATAAATGTGTCTTCACTTTCCCCAGATCGGTGGGAAATGATTGTTTGATATCCAATAATTTGAGCAAATTTAATAACATCTAAAGTTTCAGAAACTGTGCCAATTTGATTTAATTTAATTAAAATTGAATTTGAAGAAATATTTAAAAAGCCTTTTTTAAGTCTCTCAAGATTAGTTACATATAAATCATCTCCAACAATTTGAACGTTCTTGACTGATTTCATTAATTTATTCCAAGCCATCCAATCATTTTCTGCAAATGGGTCTTCAATTGATTTGATCTTATACTTCTTAATAATTTTTTGATATTCTTTAATTGATTTTTCAACTGAAATATAATTTTTAGAATGAATTGAGTATTTATCTTTTTTAAAAAGCTCATTAGCAGCAACATCAAGACATATTGTAACATCTTTACCATTTTTAAAACCTGCTTTTTTAATAGCTGCAACTATCAAATCTAATGCTTGATTATTGCTGCTAATCATAGGAGCAAATCCTCCTTCATCACCTACAGATGTAGATAAACCCTTATCTTTGATTAGTTCACTTAAACTTTTAATAACTAAAAAACTTACTCTCATTGCCTCAGAGAAACTTTTTGCTCTATCTGGTCTTATCATAAACTCTTGAATTCTAAGTCCGTTATTAGCATGTGCTCCACCATTAATTATATTCATTAAAGGATAAGGAAGTTGAAAATTCTTCTTAACTGAAAATGTTTTATACAATGGTAATTTTTTAACTTTAGCTGATAGTTTTTTAACAGCCATTGAAACAGCTAGCATTGCATTTGCACCAAGGTTTGTTTTTTGTCTTGTTCCATCAAGATTAATCAAAAGAGTATCAATACGTTCTTGATTGTGAACATTTTGACCTTTTAATTTTTTTGAAATTTTGGAATTAACTAAATTTACAGCACTAAAAACACTTTTTCCTAAATATCTTTTATTGTTCTTATCTCTTTTTTCATAAGCTTCGAAAGTTCCAGTAGATGCTCCAGAGGGACAAATAGCAGTAGCACTATTATTTTTCGTAAAAACTTCGGCTTCAACTGTTGGATTTCCTCTACTGTCAAATACTTGACGTGCTTTTACTTTTAAAATTTTACTCACTATTTTTTAATTAAATTATCAATATCAGTTAATTGTTTTAATAGATTTTCTAACTTATTTAATGGAACCATATTTGGTCCATCTGAAGGTGCGTTATCTGGATCTTGATGCGTTTCAATAAATACACCTGCTACACCTACAGCAACTGCTGCTCTCGCTAAATATTCAACAAATTCTCTTTGACCACCAGACGACTCTCCTTGTCCTCCAGGTTGTTGAACAGAATGTGTTGCATCAAAAATTACTGGATAACCATTCTTTGCCATAATCGGCAAAGATCTCATATCTGATACTAAAGTATTGTACCCAAAACTTGCCCCTCTTTCTGTAACTAGAATATTTTTATTTCCTGAGTCGGCTATTTTTTTTGTTACATTTACCATATCCCATGGTGCAAGAAACTGACCTTTTTTAACATTTATAATTTTATTTGTTTTAGCAGCAGCAATCAATAAATCTGTTTGTCTGCATAAAAAAGCCGGGATTTGTAATACATCAACATGATCAGAAACAAGTGAACATTGCTCTACGTTATGAATGTCGGTTAATATTGGAACATCTAATTCTTTTTTAATTTTATCAAAAACTGGAAGTGAAGTATCTAACCCTGCTCCTCTTTGTCCTTTAAGACTCGTGCGATTAGCTTTATCAAAAGAAGTTTTGTAAATAAATCTAAGTCCAAATTTTTTTGTAATCTCTTTAATTTGGCCAGCCATATCCATTGCATGCTGCTCTGTTTCAAGCTGACAAGGACCTGCGATAATACAAATTTTATTGTCGTTAGAAATTTCTATGTTTCCGCAATTAACTCTAATACTACTCATTTATGATTTTTAGCTGCCTTGATAAATGAAGAGAATAAAGGATGAGGGGCCAAAGGTCTAGATTTAAATTCAGGATGAAACTGTACTCCAATAAACCAGGGATGATTTTTTAACTCTATAATCTCTGGTAGCTTACTATCAGGTGATAAACCTGAAAAAATCATACCTTTTTTTTCAAATTTTTCTCTAAAAGCAATATTCACTTCATATCTATGTCTATGTCTTTCTTTAATTAATCTAGATTTATATATTTTTCTTATTAATGAGTTGCCTTTTAATTTAGCATCATATGAACCTAATCTCATTGTTCCACCAAGATCTTTATCAGTACCCTTGATCATTTTTCCATCTTTAGTCCATTCATTGATTAATCCAATAATTGGTAAACCTTTTTTGTCAAATTCGCTTGATGTAGCATTCTTTAAATTTAATTGATTTCTAGCAAATTCAATAATTGCCATTTGCATTCCATAACAAATACCTAGGAAGGGAATCTTATTTAATCTAGCATATTTAATCGCCTCTATTTTTCCATCCGTTCCTCTTTTTCCAAATCCACCTGGTATTAATATTCCTGAAATATTTTTAAGTTTCTTTTTAATTTCTGAAACTTTTAATTTTTCAGAATCTATTCTAACTAAATTAACTTTAACTTTATTATCTATTCCACCGTGAGTTAACGCTTCATCTAAGGATTTATAAGCATCCTTTAACTCTACGTACTTTCCAATTATTGCAATGTTTACTTGTTTTTTGTTATTTAAAATAATTTTAGTAATTTTTTTCCAAGGATTAAGGTTTACAGATTTTTTTGATTTTAATTTGAAATAACTTAAAACTTGAAGATCTAGTTTTTCTCTAAAAAAACTCAAAGGAGCTTCGTAAATAGTTCGAACATCAACAGTTTCAATTACATTTTTAATATCAACATTACAAAATAAAGAGATTTTCTTTCTGTGATCAAGTGGTATTGGTCTTTCTGATCTACAAATTATTATATCTGGCTGAATTCCAATACTTCTTAATTCTTTAACAGAATGTTGAGTTGGTTTTGTTTTGATTTCATCAGAGGCTTTTAAATAAGGTACTAATGTTAAATGAATAAATAATGAATTTTTTTTACCCACATCATTTGCAAACTGTCTAATCGCTTCAACAAATGGTAAACTTTCTATATCACCTACTATTCCTCCAATTTCACAAATTACAAAGTCTTCTTTTGAAGAATCTTTTTTAATAAATTGCTTTATACGATCAGTGATATGTGGAATTACTTGTACTGTCTTTCCTAAATATTCACCCTTTCTCTCTTTTTTAAGAACATCACTATATATTTTTCCAGTTGTAATATTGTCAGATTTTTTAGCTGATACTCCAGAAAATCTTTCATAATGACCTAGATCTAAATCAGTTTCAGCACCATCATCAGTTACATAAACCTCACCATGTTGGAATGGACTCATTGTTCCTGGATCTACATTTAGATATGGATCTAATTTTCTTAATCTAACCTTATAACCTCTAGATTGTAATAAATAAGCAAGCGATGCTGAAGAGAGACCTTTTCCTAGGGAAGAAACCACGCCGCCGGTGACAAATATATATCGCGCCATGGAATTATCTTATAGCGAATAAAAATTGAATTGGAAAGTGTTAATTAATTATTCTCAGGTATTGAAGGTGTATCTTCTGTTTTTTCTTCGATAGTATCTAAAACTGAACTTGTTGGTGTTAATTCAGCTCTAGAAATAATAGTTAATGCTAAACTACAAATTATAAATAGAGTGGCAACTATTGCTGTTGCTTTAGTCATAAAACCACCTGCTGATCTTGATAGCATGAAATTTTCTTGAGAAACTCCTATACCTAAGGCTCCCCCTTCAGATTTTTGCAATAATATCAAAGACACCAAGATTAGAGCTAAGATGATGTTAATTACTAACAGTACATTTTCCATGAAGGGTTAATTAAAGGTTTTTTTAATTATATCAATAAATTTTTTTGAATTTTGTGAAGCTCCACCAATCAAAAAACCATCAATAACACTAATATCTTTTAATTGAGCAATATTTTTACTATTTACAGAGCCACCATATAAAACTTTTGGAGTTTTTTTACGAAATTTATTTTTGATAAATGAAATCGAATTTAATAAGTCGTTTGGTTTTGGAATTAAACCAGTTCCAATAGACCATACAGGCTCATAAGCTATGATAATATTTGAAGTATCATTAACAGACTTCAGTCCATTATGAATTTGTTTTGCTAAAATCTTGTTGGTTCTTTTTTTTCTTTTTTCACTAAGTGTCTCTCCAATACAAAAAATTACTTTTAATTTTGACTTAACTGCACTTTTAATTTTTGAATTAATCAATTTATCAGTTTCACCAGATTGTCTATTTTCAGAATGTCCTAAGATGACATATTTAGCTCCAACATTTTTTAACATTTTTGAATTGACATGACCTGTAAAAGCTCCATAGTTTTCACTCTCGTGACAATTTTGTGCTCCAACTTCAAGATTTGTTTTTTTTAACCTCTTTGATAATGGGCGTATAAGAATGTTAGGCGGACAATAAATAATTCTAAACTTGGCATTTTTATTATTTTTTGAAAATTTTATAACGCTATCAAGTGAATTTAGCGTTCTTAAATCACCAAACATTTTCCAATTAGCTATAAAATACATATATTTATTTGTCATAATTGAAATTTTAATCTATAGATTTGTTTTTTACAGATCAATAAATTTATAGCTAATGATAGAAACTTTGAAAAAATTTGGTGCGAAAAAATTAGGTGGTTTAATCTTAATTGCGGTCATTATAATTGCTTTTGGCTTTGGTGGCTTTGGAGGAGGTTTTAGTACTAACAACCAAAACAACATCGCTAAAATTAATAAAACTAATGTAACTACTCAAGATTTTATGAACTATGTTAATGAAAGTGGAATTTCACAACAAGCTATTAGAGAAAATTTAGAAAATAATATAATTGAGGAACTATTATCAGGTTTAATCTCGACAACTTTAATTGACTTAGAAGTAAAAGATTTTGATCTTTCAATCACTGAATTAACAGTTTTAAAAAAGATTAAAGAAAACAAAAATTTTCAAGATGAGAATAACGTTTTTCAAAGAACTAAGTATGAAAAATTTTTACTATCAAATAATATGTCAGCACCCATGTTTGAATTACAATTAAAAAATCGTGAACTACAAAAACATCTATTTGATTTTATTGGAGCTGGAACAATAACTCCCAATTTTCTTACTAAAAAGAAATTTGAAGAAGAGAATAAATCTTTAGATCTTGAATATTTTGCAATGGAAAATCTTTATAAAGATAAAAATGAATATACTAATTTGGAAATTGAAAAATTTTTAGAGGAAAATAAAGAACAATTAAAAAGTGAGTATATAGATTTTAAATATGCTGTCCTAAATCCTAAAAATTTAATTGGTTTAGAAGAATTTAATCAAGAGTTTTTTGATGAAATAGATAAAATTGAAAATAGAATCTCTCAAGGAAACAGTTTTGAATCTATTATTGAAAATTTAAGTGTAGTCGTAAATGAAGTAAAAGAATTTACTCCTACTACAACTGAAAAAAAGAATGAAGATAATATATATTCAAAAAGATCTACAAAATTAGACCTTATTGAAGATGGAGATAATTTTTTATTATACAATATTACTAACCAATACGACAAAGTGCCAGATTTAACAGATGAAACTATAAAAAAAGGATTACGTGAATTAGTATATCAAAAAGGTAAATTTGATAAAAATAAAAATATATTAGAAAACATTCAAAAAAATGAATTCGATAACAATAAGTTTAAAGAAATGGGTGGTTTTAGTATTGAGTATATAACTATAAATTCAATTGATGATATTGATAAATTTGAGACAAATTCAGTTAAAATGCTTTATTCATTGCCTATTAATTCTTTCACATTAGTAAATGATAAAGAAAATAAAATATATTTAGTAAAACTAGTTAGCACAAAAAAAAATACATTTAGCGAAACTGATGAAAATTATCTAAATTTTGTTAGTAACCAAAATACTAATACTAGAAAAACTATTCTTCAATCTTACGATCAACTACTAAATATTAAATATCAAGTTCAATTAAATCAAAAAACTATTGATAGAGTTAAAAATTATTTCAAATGATAATCAATCGAAACTTCAAAGATTTTAAGTTTCGACATAGAAGCAAAAAAAATCAAATTATCTATACTTCTAAAAAAGTCAAAAATGATGATGCAGTAATTAATTTAATTGATAATTTTTTAATTGAAAAAAATAGCTTTATTTTTGAGTCTGTTGAAAAAGGTAAGATAAAAGGAAGATATACTATTTTTGGCAAAAACCCTGATAAAATTTGGGAATTTAATAACAAAAATTCTTATCTAATTAAAAACAAAAAAAAAATTAAGTTAAAAGATAAGCCTGAAGAATTAATAGAAAAGATAATTGAGGAGTTTAAATTTGAAACTCCTAAAGAATTACCAAAGATTTGTTCTTTAATCTCAGGATATTTCTCATATGATTCCATTAGATATATAGAAAAAATCCCTAATAAATGTAAAAATGATCTTAATTTACCAGACGTTAGATTGCTAAGACCTAAAACTCTTATAATTCATGATAATTTAAAAAAAGAAATATTTTACATAATTAATATATTTAATGATGAAAAAATTACAAATTATCAAAAGAAGTTTGATGATATAAATTCTGAACTTTTCAAACTTACAATTCAATCTACTTTAAAAAATTCAAACAAAACAAAAAGTAATGTTTTTAAAGAAATTAAGGTTAAGTCTAATACACCTAAAAACAAATTTCTTAATATGGTTAATAAAGCGAAAAAATACATTAAATTAGGTGATATTTTTCAAGTAGTTTTAAGCCAAAGGTTTGAAGCTAAACTTACAAAAAATCCTCTTGAGATTTATAAAAAATTAAGAGTTACAAACCCCTCTCCCTTCATGTTTTTCTTCAATTTTAACGATTTTCAAATAGTTGGGGCTAGTCCTGAAATACTAGTAAGATTAAGAGATAATAAAATAACAGTAAGACCAATAGCTGGAACAAGACCAAGAGGAAAAACGAAAAAAGAGGATCTTTATTATGAAAAAGATTTATTAAAAGATAAAAAAGAATTATCAGAGCATTTAATGCTTTTAGACCTAGGTAGAAATGATGCGGGTAAAGTTTCTAAAATCAATTCTGTTAAAGTAACAGAGAGTTTTATTATTGAGAGATATTCTCATGTTATGCATATAGTTTCTAATGTAATAGGAGAGTATAATAAAAAGTTCTCAAAATTTAAATCTTTATTGTCTGGCTTTCCAGCTGGCACAGTATCTGGAGCTCCTAAAATAAGAGCTATGGAAATTATTGATGAATTAGAAACAACAAGAAGAAAAGTATATGCAGGTGGCATTGGATATTTTTCAGCAAACGGAGAATTTGATACTTGTATTGCCTTAAGAACTGCAGTTGCAAAAAATAAGAAATTTTATGTTCAAGCTGGTGCTGGGATTGTTGCAGATAGCAAACCAATAAAAGAATATGAAGAAACAGTAAACAAAGCTAAAGCTTTGATTAATGCATTAAGATAATGAAAATATTATTAATTGACAATTACGATAGTTTTACATTTAACCTTTATCATTATCTTTCATCTTTAAAAACAAAGGTTGATGTTGTCAGAAATGATAAAATTACCCCAAAAGAAATTATCAAAAAAAGATATAATAAAATTGTAATTTCACCCGGACCTGGAAATCCAAATCAATCGGGAAATTGTTTGAATATTTTAAAAAACCTTATATAAAGATCTTCCATTTCTTGGAGTGTGTCTGGGACATCAAATCATAGGTCAAGTTTTTGGGTCAAAAATTGTTCAAGCAAAAAAGTTAATGCATGGAAAAACAAGTAATATTAAATCTAGGCAAATTGGAATTTTAAAAAATCTTCCAGGATCATTTGAAGCCACAAGATATCATAGTTTAATTATTGATAAAAAATCATTATCTAAAAACTTAGAAATTACTGCAGAAACTGATGATGGATTAATTATGGGGGTTCAACACAAAAAATACAATATTCATGGTGTACAATTCCATCCAGAAAGTATTAAAACTAAATTAGGAATGAAAATATTAAAGAACTTTGTAAATTATTAATTTATGGAACAAATTTTAGAAAAATTAAGAAAAAAAGAACATTTAACTTTTGAAGAAAGCAAATCTGCTTTTGAATTGTTAATGACAGGTAAAGCCAATGAGGGAGAAATATATGATTTTTTAACCCTACTCTCTGAAAAAGGTGAAGTTTCAGATGAAATTGCTGGTGGAGTTTATGTCCTTAGAGAAAAATCAAAAAGAGTAAACGTAACTGATTGTGTTGATACCTGCGGAACTGGTGGTGATGGTATGAATACCTTAAATATTTCCACCGCATCAGCTTTACTTTTAGCAAGTATGGGCACAAAAGTAGCAAAACATGGCAATAAAGCTGTCTCATCAAAATGTGGGTCTGGTGATGTTTTAGAGGCACTTAAAATTAAAATAAATCTTGAGCCAAACGACATAGAAAAAGAAATTAATAATAATAACTTTGGTTTTATGTTTGCGCCAAACTATCATAGTGCAATGAGATTTGTTGGGCCTGTAAGAAAGAAAATTGGCAAAAGAACTATTTTTAATATGATTGGTCCGTTAAGCAACCCTGCATTAGTTGATAGACAAGTTGTAGGAGTATTCGATAAAAAATTACTTACAATATTTGCTGAAGGACTTAAAAACCTAGGTATAAAATTTGCATGGATTGTAAATAGTGATGATGGTTTAGATGAGATTTCTCCATACGCAAATACAAATGTTGTTCAATTAAAAGATGAAAAAATATCTGAAATTACAATTGATCCAAAAATTCTTAATGTAAATGCAGAAAAATTTGAAAATTTAATTGGAGATGATGCTAACTTCAATGCTAATAAAATGATTGAAATTTTTAAAGGTACAGATAATGACTTTTCAAAAGCTGTTTGTTTAAATTCAGCTGCTGGATTAATTGTTAGTGAAAAATTCATTGAATTTTCAGATGCTTATAATTTTTGTAGAGAGTTTATTTTATCAGGTAAACCCTATTTACATTTGAAAAAAATAAAAAATGTCTGAAAATATATTAAATAATATTATCACAAAAAAAATTGAAAGAGTCGATACTCTTAAGAAATCCATAAGTTTGGATTCTTTAAATGAAATTATCGGTAAAAATAATAATTTTACTAATTTTAAAGAAAAAATTCAAAATAACATAATTCAAGATAAAATCTCAATTATAGCTGAAATTAAAAAAGCAAGTCCTTCAGCGGGAGTAATTATAGAAGATTATAATCCTGTTGAAATTGCAAAAATTTATAACGAAAATAATGTAACTTGCTTATCTGTTCTTACTGAGGAAGATTTTTTTTTAGGAAATTTAATTCATATCAGTAAAATAAAACAAAAATTTAACTTACCAATTTTATGTAAAGATTTTTTTATTGATAAATTTCAAGTACCTTTAGTAAAAAGTTATGGCGCTGATGCTATTTTAATTATTTTAGCTGGAGTATCTGATGATTTGGCTCATGAATTATATGAAGAAGCATTAAAATTTAACATGTCAGTTATTGTTGAAGTACATACTGTAGAAGAAGCGGAAAAAGCTCTAAATTTTAAAGAAGCTTTAATTGGAATTAACAATAGAAATTTAAAAACATTAAAAACAGACATAAATACAACCTACGATATTCACGATGTTCTTAAGAAACACCAAGGGTCTTTAATTTCTGAAAGTGGAATTAAAACAAAAAATGAACTTCTAGATTTAAAGAATAAAACTTCTATAAGAACTTTTTTAATTGGTGAATCACTTTTAAAAAATTTGTCAGAAAATTCTATTTTCTCTGTTTTATAGTTAAATAAACCTCTATTTTACTGAACTTTTTACCTATTGTTTATTTATTAGAACTTTTATAGAACATTATTTGTACGATATTTGTTCTTATGCTTACTAAAAAACAAAAAAACCTGCTTTTATTTATCAACAAGAGGTTGAGAAGTTCTGGAGTTTCACCTTCTTATGAAGAAATGAAACAATCACTAAACTTAAAATCTAAATCAGGAATTCATAGATTAATTAGTGCTTTAGAGGAAAGAGGATTTATTAAGAGATTAGCCCACAAAGCAAGAGCTTTAGAGGTGATTAAATTGCCAGAAACAGCATCTGCAAATGATATTTATAATAATTTCTCACCCAGTGTAATTAGAGGTGGTTTGGATGAAGTTAATATTAATTCTGATGAAATGGAAGTTCCTGTTTTGGGAAAAATAGCTGCTGGCACACCAGTTGAAGCTATACAAAATGAGGTTTCAAGAATTCCTCTGCCAAGTAATCTAGAAAAAAATGGAGATTATTTTGGATTAAAAGTTCAGGGAGACTCTATGATAGAAGCTGGTATCAACGAAGGTGACACTGTTATTATAAGAAGGACTGATACCGCAGATAATGGAAAAATTGTTGTAGCTTTGATTGATGAGCATGAAGCTATGCTTAAAAGAATTCGTAAAAAAGGCAAAGTTGTAGCACTTGAAAGTGCTAATAGAAACTATGAAACTAAGATTTTTGGACCTGACAGAGTAAAAGTCCAAGGAGTTTTAG
This sequence comes from Pelagibacteraceae bacterium AG-390-D18, assembly GCA_003279715.1. Taxonomy (GTDB): domain Bacteria; phylum Pseudomonadota; class Alphaproteobacteria; order Pelagibacterales; family Pelagibacteraceae; genus Pelagibacter. The sequence continues at coordinate 20,674 of QCGY01000009.1, read as the reverse complement.
TATCTTTATATAGAAACTTTTAAAAAAATAGTCTAAACATCATTGATGTCAAAAGTAGCAACTAGATTTGCTCCCTCACCCACTGGAGCTCTTCACATTGGTGGTGTAAGAACAGCACTATTTAATTGGTTATTTTCTAAAAACCAAAAAGGAACTTTTCACCTAAGAATTGAAGATACGGATAAAGAGAGATCTAAAGATGAGCATAAAATTCAAATTATTAAATCTTTAAAATGGCTTGGTATAGAGCATGATGGTGAAGAGTATATTCAATCAACTAAAATTAATGATCATATAGATGTAGTAAATGAACTACTCAAAAATGGTAAAGCATATAAATGTTACTGTTCAACTAAAGAAATTGAAGAACAAAAAAAAAGAGCTAGACAAAAAAAACTTCCATATATTTACAATAGAAAATGGAGAGATATACCAGAATCTGAAGCTCCCAAAGATATAAAACCAGTAATAAGATTCAAAAGTAAAATAGAAGGCTCATCAATACTAAAGGATTTGGTTCAAGGTGATGTAGAAATTAATAATAACACAATTGAAGATTTTATAATTTTAAGAAATGATGGTACGCCAACATATAATTTGTCTGCAACTGTTGATGATCACCAAATGAATATGACACATATTATTAGAGGAGATGATCATAAGATTAATACTTTTAAACAAATACAAATTTATTTAGCAATGAACTGGGATTTACCTAAATTTGCACATATACCTCTTATTCACACAATAGAGGGCAAGAAATTATCAAAAAGGGATAACGCATCAACTTTGGATGATTATTCAAAAATTGGTATTATGCCTGATGCATTAAGGAATTATTTGCTAAGATTGGGTTGGTCCTTCGAAGATAAAGAAATATTTACTTTAAAAGAAAGTATTGAGAACTTCAATTTAGAAGGTATTGGCAAATCTCCTTCAAAACTAGATATGAGCAGAATCTTATCAATGAATGAATATTATATAAAAAACATAGAAGAAAATGAGCTATATCAACATTTGGTTGAATATTGTGAGATATATAAAGAAAAAATATACCCAGTAAAAGGAGTAAAAATCAAACCTTCATTATCTTTTCTCAAAAATAAAGCGAAAACTTTAGAGGATATTTACAACAATGCAAAATACATAATATTAGATGAAGTAAAATTTGAAGTTGAGGATTTCAAATTAGTAGATGAAAAAGCAAAAAACATCATAAAAGAATTTAATAATAATTTATCAAGTATAGAAAATTTAAACAAAGAAAGTCTTGAACCAGTTGTAAATAAATTAATAAAAAAATACGAAACAAATTTTAAAGGAGTTGGTCAACCGTTAAGAGTGGCCTTAACTGGATCTAAATTTGGCCCAGGACTTTATGATATTGTAATTTCTTTAGGTAAAGAAGAAGTTAAAAAAAGATTAGAAAGTAAGATACTTACTTAAGATTAAAGCTGATTCATTTGAAGAAGACGTTTTAGATTTAATACCCTCTAAAGTTCTATTGCAATCACTTAATTGTTTTTTTATTAATTCAGGATTTTTTAAAAGATAAATAACTGTATTAAAAATTTCTTTAGCATTACATTCGCTTTGTAATAATTCTGGAATTACTTCTTTGTTATTTATTATATTAATAATATTAGCAAATTTAACATTCACTAATAATTTGAAAATCATAAAATTTAAAAAACTTAATTTATAAATTATTATTGACGGAATATTTGAACTTGAGATTTGAAGAGAGACAGTACCTGATTTAGAAACAGCAAAAATAGAATTAGATAAAATTTGTGATTTAATTTTTTCATCTGAGACAACATCTATATTATTCAATCCAGAATTATTAACATGATTAAAAATAAAATCTTTATTATCTTCCGTTGCATGGAAAACAAAAGAATAAATATTTTCTTTATTGTTCATCAGTTTTATAAAATCTAACAATATAGGTAAAAGAACATTTGTTTCAGATTTACGACTTCCAGGAAAAATTGATATAATTTTTTTATCTTTGTATATCAAGTTATTTAAAACTATTTTAACATTATCATTTCTTTCAATTAATGGGTGGCCAACAAATGTTGTTTTAATATTTTCTTGATCAAAATATTTTTTTTCAAAATTAAATAATAAAAGCATATGATCTATAAATTTTTTAATTTTTTTGACCCTATTTTTACGCCAAACCCAAACTTGAGGAGCAACATAATGAATAGTTTTTATATTATTGTTTATTTTTTTAACCCTCTCTGCAACTCTTAATGTAAAATCTGGGCTATCAACGCTAAATAATATGTCTGGATTAAATTTTATTATTTCATCAACTGTCTTATTAATCTTACTCCTTATTTTAAAAATATTAAGCAATACGCTGGTAAAACCAAGATAGGTAATATCTTTGAGATCAAAAATTGATTGAATTCCTAACTTTTTAATATGTGATCCTCCCACTGATAAATACTTAACACTAGGCTTTTGTATCATTAGTTTTGAAATAACTGTTGAGGCCAATTTATCCCCTGAAGGTTCACCTGTTAAAACAAAAATTTTCTTCATATAATTTTTATAAATATCTTATTTTTATTTGCAAAGTTTATGCATTTATCTTTATCTAAAAAAATATTTTTTTTTGATTTTAAAACAATCCCTTTTAATCCGTATTTCTTACAATCTTTAAATGTATTAAGACCAATTGTTGGTAAATCCATTCTTAAATCTTGTTTTTTTTTGGGTAATTTAATCAAAATTGCTTCTGATCCTTTCTTTAATTTTGATAACATTTTTTTAGTTCCTTGATAACCTTCACTAGCTAAAACTTTTTCATCTTTCACAACTAATGCTTGAACATGATCTAAATTATTTAATTGATTAAAATAAATAACTCCTTTTTTAATAGATTTCATATCATTAAGAGTTGGTTTTAGTTTAGTATAATTTTTTGTCATTAAAGACAATTCAGGATTAAAATAATTCGAACTAATAACTTTTATTTTTTCTCTTTCAAGTATCTTGATAATTACCTTTATAATTGCTGCATCACCTGATTTAGCAGCTTTAATAACACTTGGCATATAATAAATACCTTTAAGATCAAGTCTAAGTGTAGAAAATTTTGGTTTAGATATTTTTCCTGCAAACAAAACTTTTTTTGATTTTTTTTCTTTAATCAAATTTATTATTTTTCCAAATCTACCAATACTAATTCGATTAGAATTTTTATTTTTTTTAAATTTATTATTTTTTGAAAAATCTATTATAAAATATTTTTTTTTTAATTTTATAATTTTTTTAAGTACAATTTCTGGAAAATCAGTATCACCTAAAAATAATCCAATCATTTTATTTAGAAAAAGGAGTGCAGATTGGTCTTTTTTTATCTTTTTCTAAAAAATTAATTACTTCAAGAACTAAATCACTCTTCTTGAAATCTTCGCTTAAATTATTTAAATTATCAGTTAAATTTTCATTTTGAAATATTTCTTTATAAGCATTACTTAAGTTCATTATTTCTTTATTTGGAATATTCTTTCTTCTAAGACCAATAAGATTTAAACCCTGCAGAACACTTCTATTACCGTGAGCTATTCCATAAGGTATTATGTCTCTTACAACTCCACACATACCTCCAATCATTGCTGATTTTCCAACTCTAGTAAATTGTTGCACCGCTGAATTGCCACCTATAATAACATTATCTTCTATTTCCGCATGTCCACCTAAAGGAACATTGTTAGCCAAAATTACGTTATTTCCAACCATACAATCATGTGCAATGTGTGATGAAACCATAAAGAGACATTTGTTGCCAATTTTAGTTAATCCACCACCACCACTTGTACCAGGATTAATAGTAACGTATTCTCTAATTTTATTATTATCTCCAATCTCTAAATTTGTCTTTTCGCCATTAAATTTTAAATCTTGAGGATCATTACCAATTGATGAAAAAGGATATATTATATTATTTTTACCAATCTTAGTATTGCCAATAATGCTTACATGAGATTGTATTTCTGAATTCTCATTAATTTCAACGTTTGGGCCAACTATTGAATAAGGTCCTATTTTCACATTTGAAGAAATTTTTGCTTTAGGATCAATAATTGCTGTTTTGTGTATCATCTATTTTCTTTTAAAAATTCTCTGATATTTTTTGCAGGGTATCCCATAACTTTTGAATTATCTGGTATATCTTTAATAACACCTGATCCTCCTGCAATTTCAACATTATTACCTATTTTTAAATGTCCTGAAATCCCTGCTTGACCACCAATTTTTACATTACTACCAATTATTGAACTACCAGCTATCCCAACTTGTCCTGCAATAATTGAATTTTCTCCAATTCTTACATTGTGAGCAATATGAATTTGATTATCTAAATATGTATTTTTTCCTATAGTAGTGTTGGACATTGATCCTCTATCTATAGTTGAGCCACAACCAATTTCACAATCATCTTCAATTATAACAATTCCCATATGAGGATATCTTAAATTTTTATTATGTTTTGGGAAAAAACCAAACCCATGTTTTCCTATGACGCAGTTATCTAAAATTCTTACATTATTTTTAATCAAACTATTTCTGATTATAGTGTTAGAGCCAATTGTACAGTTATCACCAATAGAAACATTTTTTTCAATAATGGTATTGTGACCAATTAAACAATTTGATCCTATTGAAACATTTTGACCAATTAATACGTTTTTACCAAACTTGACTTTGTCATTAAATACAGTTTTATTAATATTATCAACTGTAACATCAAAATGATCATTAATTGAGTCTGGATAAAATTTAGAAGTAATAATTGAAGTTGAGATCAAGACGTTATCAACAATTATTGGTATACATTTTTCAGGTAACTCATTTTTTAAATTTTTAGTTGTTAAACAAAAAGAAGCTTTAGTATTATTAGCTGCTATCTTGTATTTTTTGGAATGAAAAAAAGTAATTTCATCTTTTTTTGAATTTTGTAAATCTTTAATATCAGTAATCTCTAGATCTTTGTTAATTTTATCAGTTTTTAAATTTAATAAATTTTGAATTTCACTAAATTTATATGGACCGTTGTTTTTAAAAAAGGGATTAATCATAATTGCTTTTAACAAAGCAAAATAAAAAAAGTTATCAATATTTATTGCTATTTATTTCTTGTCAACAATTGTAGCTGACCACATTGCATCTGCCATTTTCATATCTTCAACAAAGGCTTCACCTTTGTATTTCCAAACTCTACCATGAGATCTTATTGCTTCAATTTTAAGCAAAAGTTTACAATCAGGAATAACAGGGTTTCTAAAACGTGCTTTTTCTACTCCCATAAGAAAAACAAGTTTATTCTCATATGTGGCCTTATCAATACCGTGAGCTGTAAGAGCAGCAGCAGTTTGCCCAAATGCTTCTACAATAAGTACACCTGGCATTACTGGTTGACCAGGAAAGTGACCCTGAACAAAAAAACTATCTTTTTTTACATTAACTATACCTGTTGCTGATGTAAGTTTTTTTATATCATGAAGTTCGTCTATTAATAACATAGGATCTCTATGCGGCAGTAAATTTTCAATATCATTCTTGTTTAAATTTGTCATTTATTCAATTTCAATAGTTTTAATTTTATTGTCAATTAGTTCAATCAATTTATAGGTTATTTCATAGTCTTTACTGGCAATAAAAACATTTTTTTTATCTAATAGGATAGAAATTGAATTATTAACCATATATTTTTCTATTATTGGATTTATTAGTTTTAATAAATTTATAATATTTCTATTTTTTTTTTGCTTAAATTCATCAATTTCATTAATCTTCTCTTTTCTATATTTTTGGAATTCAACCTGTAACAAATTTAATTCTTTAGAAATTTCTTCTTTTGAAATTAAATTTTTTTTAGCTAATGTCTTTTTTTCTTTATCTTTAAATTCTCTATCCATTGATTTATATTTTTGGATTATAAATTCTTCTTCTTTTTTAAGAGAATTTAAAAGTGATTTACCTGCAAGAGTATTGTTTAAAATATTGTCAATATCTATATAGAAAACTTTATTTTCAGCTTTTAAAACATTAATCGATAATGATAAAAAGATTAATATATAAAAAAAATTTTTAAACAAATTCATTAAAAAGACGTTCCCAGATTAAATCTAAAGGACTCAGTTTTATCACCAGTTTGTTTTGAAATTGGTAAAGCTAATGTAAAATTCATTGGACCCATTGGACTAAACCAATCAAGAGCAAGTCCAACAGATGATCTTATACCTTCACCATTAATAGATGAATCATAATCAACACCCCATACTTCAGCTGCATCAGCAAAAATTGAAAAATCTACATTTTGAGACTCCTCTAATATTTGAGGTATATTTGAAGTAAAATTAATTGAATAAGCATAATTACCTCCAATAAAATCATCTCCGTCCTTAGGACCTACTCTACCAGCTTCAAATCCTCTTAGTCTATTTGATGGTATAGTTATCCTTTCAGATAATTTAATATCCTTATTATTTAATGAATTGGCGGTTTCAAGATAAAAAGAAATTGAAGAAAAATTTTTTTCAAAGAAATCAAAATAATGAGAGTAATTATAATAATTTTTAATGGTACTTGTATCACTTATAATAGGTAGATCTAATGAATAAAAAGATTTGAATCCAGAACTGGTTTGAAACTTTTGATTTCTTTTATCATAATTCATATCAAATTTAACAAATGAGTCCCAATAATTTCCTTCTTGTTTTTTTTGCATAGTAGATGCGGTGCTATTAGTTTTAATTTTTTCGTAAAAATGTGAATTATTTAAACCTAAATACAAATCATTAAGATATTCAAAATTCGTACCAATGATCACTCCAGTTTTATTAGTTTTATAACCAAAACTTTCTAAATTATCATTTTCTGAAGCCTCAGCAGAAAAATATAAAGATTTATCAGAATTTTTATAGTTTGGATTAGTAACAGAAAACTTGCCTCTAAAAGCATCAGTCGATAATAGAAAATTAGTATCCAAACCAATTCCATTCCCCATAAAATTATTCTCTCTAACACCAAAACCAAATGAACTACCACTAGTACCAACACCAGCACTTGCATAAATTTCTCCAGTAGGTTTTTCTTCTACAGAAATGTCAATTAATTTAGTATTATTTTCACTATTATCTATTATTTTAGATTTTACATTTTTAAAGAAATTTGTACTTTTCATATTATTGATTGATTTATTTAATAAAATTTCACTAAAAGGATCACCTTCGTCAAGCAATAATTTGTTTCGGATTACATTTTCAGATGTAACTGTGTTACCAAAAATATTTATCCTATCTACATAAAATTTTTCACCTTCTTCAACAGTAAATTCTAGATCAATTAAGTTTAGATTAATATTTTCACTCACGTAAGCTTTGATAAATTTATATTGTTCAATAGTTGTAATTAAGTCAATTTCATCAAGAATTTTTTCAATTGTATTTATTGAATATGGTTTGCCTTTTATTTTTTTAAATAGTTTGTCTATTGATATAAAATTATTACTGTCAAAATCAGATGGAAGATTTAATTTTAAATCACCAAATAAAATTTTTGGTCCAGAATTAATATTAAAAATTAATTCAAATGTGTTGTCTTCTAAAAGTTTTGCAAATGAAGAATTTATCTTTGCATTATAATATCCATTATTTTTATAAAAATTCCTCAGCAGTCTTTCATCTAATAAAACTATATTTTCATTTAGATATTTTCTACCTGAAATAAATTTCCAAAATTTATATTCTGTGCTAGTTATAATTCTACGCAGTTTATTATCCTTAAAAATTTTATCTCCAATAAAAGTGATTTTTTTAATTTTTGATTTTTTTCCAAGATCAATTTTGTAAGTTATATTTACTAAATTATTTTCTTTTAGTTCTATCAAGATATCTAGGTTAGAATTATAATAGCCTAAATTCTTTAAAATATTTTCAATTATTAATTTTTCTTTTTTAATAATATTTTCATTATAAGAAGATCTTGATTTGATGGATGTTTCTTTTTTTAAGATATCTAAAATTCTATTGCTTTTAATTCCTTCATAAAAAATATTTTCAATAATAGGGTTTTCTTTAACATTTATAGATAAAGTTTGTTCATCATATTTAACACTTACATCTTTAAAAAATTCTGTTTCGTACAAATCTTTTAAAATTTTATTTAAATTATTGTCATTTATTTCATCGTTAATATCTACAGAAATAAACAATTTAATAGTTTCATCTGAAATACGATCATTTCCAATTATGTCAATTTTGTTGATATTGCCAGATAAAGCAAAGCTTGAAAAAAAAAATAAAATCAAAATTGTTGATTTAAAAAAAATTGTAATTAATTTCATGATATTTAGTAAATTATTTTATTAATTTTTACTCTAATTAACTTGTTTAATGAGATTATGGAATTAATGTTACCAGGTCTTTTTTGGCTTAAATTTTTAAAATCTTTCATAGTAATTAATTTTTGAAGAAGAGTATTTATATCAGTAAAATTAACCTTTTTTAATAAAAAAAGATTTACCAATTCGTCATTAGCCAAAACAATAATTGTTTCTAACAAAGAATCCTTGTTTTCTAACTTTTTTAATATTTTAATTGAAGGAAATTTGCTTATGTCTACTTTTTTAAAATTAAGAAAGTTTAACTTTTTAATATTTATTTGCTCGGTTTTGATTATTTTTTGTTGTTTATCATTCAAAGAATTAAATATTGGAATTCTCATATTTGTTTCATGTGCAATAACTTTAATCATTCCATCATTAAATTTAGTAATTGCATGCACATATGATGAGGGATGTACCAAAACATCTAATTGATCATACTTTAAATTAAATATTTTTTTGGCTTCAATGATTTCAAAAACTTTGTTCATCATTGTTGCTGAGTCTACAGAAATCTTTTTACCCATTTTCCAATTTGGATGATTAATTGCCTCAGAAATTTTAACATTCTTAAATTTTATTTTAGGTATATTATTTAATGGACCTCCTGAAGCGGTTAAGTAAATCTTGCTAATATTTGAAATCTTATTACCCTGCAATGCATAAAAAATTGAAAAATGTTCAGAGTCAACTGGTACAAATTTTGTTTTATATTTTTTAAGATTTTTTTTTATAAGATGCCATCCACAAATAATAGCTTCTTTATTTGCAATCGCTATTTTTTTTGTATGTTTAATAATCTTAACAGTAGGCTCTAGTCCATAAATTCCAGAAATTGAACTCATAACATAATCAATTTTTTTTCTAAAAATATTTTCAAATGAGTCAAAGTTTTGATAAATTTTTATGTTACCTATTTTTTTCTTTTTTAATTCATTAAATGATTTTTCATTAGTTATAATTAAATTTTTTACGTTAAGTATTTTTGCTTGTTTTAATATTTCTTTATAATTTTTATTAGCTGTCAGTAAAATAATCTTAAAATTTTTTTTGTCTTTTTTAATTATATCAATCAAAGTTTTTCCGATTGATCCTGTTGATCCAAGTATGGCAATTTTTTTTTTCATTTAAATTAATTTAAGTAAAAAATAGGAAAATGGTACAGCGAAAATAATACCATCCACTCTATCAAGAACACCTCCATGTCCAGGTAAAATTTTACCAGTATCTTTAATTTTAGCTTTTCTTTTAAGAAAAGAAACAAATAGATCACCCAATTGACTTACTAATGAAATTAACAAACAAAATATAATGTTATTTAAAGTAATCTTTAAATCTAAATAATTAAGATTTATAACTAATATTAATGGAATGATTGAAAATAAAAACGAGCCAATAGTACCAGATATTGTTTTGTTGGGGCTAATTTTTGACAATTTTTTACCACCTAAAATTTTACCAAATACATATCCTCCAATGTCTGTAAAAAAACAAATACTTATTATGTAAAGAAAAAAAACAGGATTTTCAGTTTTATGAATCTCATAAGAAAAATTACTAAAAACAAAAAAAACATAGCAAAAAGTTATTATATTTAAGAAAAGAAATTTATAATTAAATCCTATAAGAGTATTAGTCTTTTTAAAATTCTTTATAATTATTAATTTTGAAAATAAACTACTAGCTTCTACACATATAATTGTACCAAGAAATAAAATTGATAAGATAAAGATATATTGGTGGCTAAAATTAATAAAAATTAATAAAAATAATAAAATAGTTGATGTGTATATTCTTTTTAATAAATTTTGTGACATCAAATATTACCAAAATTTCTCTTAATTTTTTTAAATTTCTTGATTATTCTGATAAAATCTTTCTCATTGAAATCAGGCCATAATTTTTTTACAAAAAAAATTTCAGCATAGGCTAATTGCCATAATAAAAAATTACTCAATCTTTTAGTGTTACCTGTTCTAATTAAAAATTCAGGGTTAGGAATATTTTTTGTTTGAAGATATTTTTCAAAGTTTTTTTCATTAACCTTATCATTATTTTTATTCATTTTTTTTATAGAATTTAATATTTCAAATTTAGAACCATAATTTAGTGCAAGATTTATTTGAAGAGTTGAATTTTTTAAAGTTTTTTTTTCAGACAAACTTAGAAGTTTATTCAATTTTTTTGAGAAATTTTTAACTCCAATAATATTCAATTTAATATCTTTTTTATGAAGATCTTCAATTTTATTAATAAGAAAATTTTCAAGTAAATTAAATAGATAATTTATCTCTTTCTTTGGTCTGTTCCAATTTTCTGTTGAAAATGCGTAAAGTGTAAGATAATTTATTTTTTGTTTAATAGACTCTTTTATAATTTTTTCTACAGTGTTAAGACCAGCTTTGTGACCTTCATTTCTAGAAGTTTTATGTTTTAATCCCCACCTTCCATTACCATCCATTATAATGGCCACATGATTAAGCGGGTTCATCTTATATGGTCATTATTTCTTTTTCTTTTAAAGAAACCTTTTCATCAACTATTTTGATATGATCATCCGTAATAGTTTGAACATTTTTTTCAGATGATTTTTCCTCATCTTCACCAATTTCTTTAGCTTTTAAAAGTTTTTTTAATTCTTCATTTGCTTCTCTTCTAATATTTCTAATAGAAACTTTGCATTTTTCTCCAATTGACTTTATTAGTTTTTTTAATTCTGTTCTTCTTTCCTCATTAAGCTCAGGAACTGGAAGTCTTATTAATTGTCCATCTATTTGTGGATTTAAACCTAAATCTGATTTTTTTATTGCAGCATCAACCAATGGCACATTATTTGTGTCCCAAACTTGAATATTTATCATTCTAGGCTCTGGAGTAGTTATGCTTCCAACTTGATTTATTGGCATTTGTTGACCGTAAACATCAACTTTAACCAAATCTAACATGGCAGCATTAGCTCTACCTGTTCTAAGTGAAGATAATTCTTTAGAAAAAACCTCGATGGCTTTATCCATTTTTATCTTGTATGACTTTTCGTCAAACATTTACTCTCCAATCTTTATTCTATAAAATTCTTTTATATTTAAATCAGCAATAGAAAGTTCTTTTACTATATCTTGAACCTTCTTTTTAGGCTCCATAACCCAAGCTTGAGTTAAAAGAGAATTTTCTTCTTTAAACTTATTCATTTTACCTAAGCTAATTTTTTTTGCAATATCCTCAGGTTTTCCAGAATTTTTTAACTCCTCGGTTACTAATTCTTGCTCTTTATCTATAACTGATTTGTCAATTAAATCAGATGTAAGTGCTAATGGGTTGGAAGCAGCAATATGCATAGATAGTTGTTTTCCAAAATTCTTAACAGCATCAGAATTATCTTTTGTTTCCAAAGAAACAATAACTGCTAATTTTGAAATATTATCTTTAACAACTGTATGTAAATAATGATTATTTATAGTACCACTATTTGCAATAGTTTTTGCTTTACCAATTGTGATTTTTTCACCAATTTTTGCAATTAAAGACACAACATTATCTTCAACTGTTTCACCATTTTTCATTTTGGAACATTTTAAATCATCTAAATTAGAATTTTTTTCATTATTTAGTTCACTTAGCTCTTTAACAAAATTTGTGAAATCTTCATTTTTTGCAACAAAGTCTGTTTCACAATTTACTTCTATAACTGATGTTTTGGTTTCATTACCACTAACAGCAACAACACCTTCTTTCGCATCTCTAGACATTTTTTTTGAAGCTTTTGAAATTCCCTTTACACGCAAAATTTCAATAGCTTTATCAATGTCTCCAGCAGACTCTTTTATTGCAAGATTACAATCTTTAAACCCTGCTCCAGTTACTTCTCTTAATTTTTTAACATTTTCAATATCACTCATATTAATTTAAGGTCTCCTTTTTATCTTTAGAAAATTTTTTTTCTAGTTTTTCTCTATCAATTTCTTGAACTGTTTTTCCTTGAGTTTTTTCTTTTGTGTCCTGATCAGCTTTTTTAGATTCAGTAGCTGGAATTGAGCTTTTTGCGTTATTAATAGTCTCTTTAATTAAATTACAATATAAATCTATAGATCTACGCGCATCATCATTACCAGGTATTGGATAATCAATATTATCTGGATTAGAGTTACTATCAAGAATAGCAATTATTGGTATTCCTAATTTTACAGATTCTGCGATCGCTAGTGACTCATAATTTGTATCAATTATAAAAACCAAATCAGGAGTCTTTTTCATTTCGGCAATTCCTCCTAATGATCTTTCAAGCTTATCTTTTTTGACACTCATTTTCAGAAGTTCTTTTTTTGTAAAACCTCTATTTTCGGCAACTAGATCAGCTTCATATTTTTTCATTCTTTTAATAGAACCAGATATAGTTCCCCAGTTAGTAAGCATACCACCAAGCCATCTGTAATTTACAAAATACTGATCTGTTTCTTTGGCAACTTCAGCAATAGCTTCTGAAGCTTGTTTTTTAGTAGATACAAATAAAATTTTTCCGTTATTTGCTATAGTTGTGTAAATCTTCTCTAAAGCAATTTTGGTTAATTCTAAAGTTTGAGTTAAATCCATTATATGGATTGAGTCTCTTTTTCCAAAAATGTATTTTTTCATTTTTGGGTTCCATCTTAACGTTTTATGTCCAAGATGAACGCCTGCTTCTAATAATTGTTGTATTGATATGTTAGGTATTTTCATATTTATTCCCGGTTAAGCCACCACAGTAATTTCCAATTAAGGACCGGAGGTATAAAACCAACAACTGTGTGCGTGTTAATTTAATTAGGCTTTATTTACTAATAATTTTTAAAATTGACAAGTTTTATTTAGTTAATAGTGCTAGAAATTTCTCTTTTTCTTAGAAGATTAAGTGATTTTCGGTCAAGACTCCTAGTTTTTTTAAGTTTAAATTTCAAAGTTTTATCATCAATAGCCATATTAAAATTAACCTCAGTATTACCTTCTTCAACAAGAGTTTTTGAAATAATGTCTAAATTTTCATTAGAACTTAAATAAAAAGAAGCTTCTTTAATTGGGCTATTAAAAAGTTCCATGAGGGATCCTATTTTTTGCACATTAATTCTTTTAAATCTGTTTTCATCATTAGAAATACTTTTAACTAAAGTTAATAGCAAAGAGTTTCCCTCTTTCAAAATTTCTCGGTTTAATTCTAAAATATCTGAAAAGATAAATAATTCAAAAACACTACTTAAGTCAGTTAATTTTAGCACAGCATAAGAATTACCTTTAGCAGTTTTTCTTTCTTGGACTTTTAACAAAGTTGCTGCAATATTGGCTTCTCTTGTTTCATCATTAAAATTAAAGTCTGAATATTCAATGATCTTATAATCATCAAAAATTTCTGTAAACTGATTGAGAGGATGATCTGATATGAAAAATCCAACTGCTTCAAATTCTTTGGATAAACGTTCTTCAAATTTCCAATCCTCTATTTCATTAATAATATCATTTTGAGAATTTTCTTCCTCAGAAAACAAATCTATTTGATTTGCTGATTTATTTTCAAATATATTTTTAGTTTTTAAAATGAAGTTGGGTATAGAGTTGAAAAGTGATTGTCTATTTTTGTTTAAATTATCAAAAGCTCCAGCTTTAACCAAGCCTTCTAACTGAAGTTTATTCATATCCTTTGGGTTAACTCTATTTAAAAAATCATTTATAGATTGAAATTTTCCATTTTGAGTTCTTTCCTTTACAACATTAGAGATAGCTTCATATCCTACAGCTTTTATACCACCTAATGCATAATAAAATTTATTACCAATTGTTCTAAAATCAGCAAAACACTCATTAATATCCGGTCTTGTAATTTCAATATTTAACCTTTTTAATTCCTCATAGAATTCACTTAACTTGTTTTGATTTGAAATATCCATAGTCATTGATGCAGCAATAAATTCTTTAGGATAATAAGTTTTTAAGAAAGCAGTTTGATAAGAAATTATGGCATAGGCTGCTGCATGACTTTTATTAAAACCATATTCGGCAAAAGGTTCTATTTTTAAAAATATTCCTGCAGCAACATCTTTGGCTATTCCATTTTTTAATGCTCCAGCAATAAAACCTTGTTTTTGTTTTTCTAACTCTGCTCTTTTCTTTTTTCCCATTGCTCTTCTAAGAAGATCAGCTTGTCCAGCTGTAAAACCAGACAATTTCTGGGCTATTTGCATTACTTGTTCTTGGTAAATGATTACACCGTATGTAGGTTTTAAAATATCTTCTAATAAAGGGTGAAGATAATCTGGAGTTTGTCTTCCATGTTTACAATCATTATAGGTTGGAATATTGCTCATTGGTCCCGGTCTATAAAGAGCAACTAAAGCAATAATATCCTCGATATGATTGGGTTTCATTTGAACTAGTGCTTCTCTCATTCCAGCGCTCTCAACCTGGAATAATCCAACCGTGTTACCACTTGATAATACATCAAACACTTTTTGATCTTCATAACTAATATTTTCTATGTCAAAATCTTTATCAATTTTTTTGACTAATTTTTGAGTATTATTGATTACAGTTAATGTTTTTAATCCTAAGAAATCGAATTTCACAAGACCTGCATTTTCTGCTGAATACATATCAAATTGAGTAGATGGTAATAACAAATTTGCTGAAACATCTTTGTAAAGTGGAACAATTTCTGTAAGTTTTTTATCAGCTATAACAACACCAGCAGCATGTGTTGCAACGTTACGATTTAAACCTTCAAGTTTTAAAGAAAGTTCAGTCAATTTTTTTACTCTAGAATCTTCATTTACAAGTTTTTGTAATCTTGGCTCACCTGCTATACATTGAGATAAACTTTGTGGTCTAGAAGGATCAAATGGTATCATTTTTGAAATACTGTCAACAAAACCATAAGGTAAACCTAATACTCTTCCTACGTCTCTTATTACCATTCTTGCTTTTAATTTTCCAAAGGTAATAATATGAGCGACACTATCTTGATATTTTTTTGTCAAATATTCAAAAACAAGATCTCTCTTATCCTCACAAAAATCTATATCAAAGTCTGGCATTGAAATACGGTCAGGATTTAAAAATCTTTCAAAAATTAAATTAAATTTGATTGGGTCAACATCAGTAATTGAAAGACACCAAGCAACAAGTGATCCAGCACCAGAGCCTCTACCAGGGCCGACAGGTATATCATTATTTTTTGCCCATTTAATATAATCAGAGACAATAAGAAAATAACTAGAATATTTCATTTGTATTATTATTGATAACTCATGATCCAATCTATCCTTGTAGTCTAGGTATGTTTTATTATTTTCAAGATCATTTGTCTTAATACCAAAAACTTTATTAAATTTAATTTTTAACCCATGCAAAGAATCTTTTGTTAAAACGTCATCAGCGTTTCCTCCTTTTTCAGAACTTATATTTGGTAAAACTGGGTTTGAAAATAATGGCCTAAAATTACATCTTAAAGGAAAATTGTAATTATTTTCTAAAGCTTCTGGTAAATCTGCAAATAATTCTGTCATTTCTGAATTATTTTTATAATAGTGTTGATCACTTAATCTTATTCTTGATTTTTCATTAATATAAGTTTTATTCCCGATACATATCAATGCATCATGTGCTTCATGCATATCTTTATCAAGATAAAAAACTTCATTTGTTGCAATTATTGGGATTTCTAATTCTAATGATTTATTTAAGTTAAATTTTTCAAAACCTAATTCATTCTGATCATTGTGTCTTTGTATTTCAATATAAAATCGATCACCAAAGTTTAATTTTAGTTTTTTATATAATTCAGAAATTTCACTAAATTTTCCTTTATTAAATAGTTCACCAAATAATCCAAAAATGGTTCCTGAAAAAACAGCAACACCAGTACTGTCATCTAATAATTTGTTAAAATCTATGTGTGGATCTGCTAATTCATTGTTCTCAAGGAATGAAGTTGATGATAACTTGATAACTCTTTTATAGCCTTCCTCATTAAGCGCAAACAGAGGTAATAAACCAATACAATCACCATATTTAAAATTTATTTGAGTACCAATAATTGGTTGGGTCCCAACTTTAGAAATTTTTTCAGCAAATTCTAATGCTCCACATAAATTAGAGGTATCACATAGAGCTAATGATCTTATTTTATTTGATTTTGAAAAATCTTGTAAATCATCTATTTTTATAGCACCTTCGCAAATAGAGTATTGAGAATGTATTTTTAGATGGTTAAAATTTTGGTTAGAAGACTCAGGCATTAATAGTTTTTACACTACCATTTGCCATCTCCAAAAGGCAATCTGCCTTATTGGCAAAAAATCTATTATGGGTTGCAAATATAATAAGTCTGTTAGGTTTTTTTTGGTTATTTAAAAGTTGAAATATTTCTTTGGCTGTATCTAAATCTAAACTTCCAGTAGGCTCATCAGCAAGAATTATATCTGGATCATTAATAATTGCTCTAGCTATAGCTACACGTTGACATTCACCACCAGATAGTTGGGAAGGAAAATGATTTGACCTATTTGATAAACCTATTTTTCTTAATAAAACTTTTGCTTTTTTTACAGCTTGGTCTTTATTATTTATAGATAAGTTTGCTAAATAAATATTTTCTAATGCTGTAAAATCAGGAAGTAAATTATTTTGCTGATAAACTATACCAATATTTTTAGCTCTAAAGATATCGTTTTTTTTGTTATTAGTGAAATTAACATTATCATCATTATATTTAATAGATCCATAAGTAGGTCTGTCTATTAAAGATATCAAATTTAGTAATGTCGATTTTCCAGACCCAGAAGGACCCATTAATGCATAAGTTTTCCCTTTATTAAAATCATAAGATAGATCTTTTAAAACTTTAATTTTCTTTTCATTGTTAAAGTACTTAGAAATATTTTTTAATCTTAAAAAATTATTCATATTTTAATGCTTTAATTGGATCTAAATTAGCAGCTTTAAATGCAGGAAATATAGAAACAATAATTGTTATTAATATTGAACAGAACGCTATTAACAGAATTGAAGTAGGATTAATTTCAGAAGGCATAGTACTTAAAAAATAAATTTCCTCAGGAAATAAACTAATATTAAAAGTTGAACTTAAAAATTGCCTAAAATTCTCTATATATAAAGAAAAAGTAACTCCTAAGAAAATTCCAAAAATAGTAGCTGATGTTCCGATCATCAACCCAATTAAAAAAAATATTTTAACAATTGATTTATTTAAAACACCAATTGATTTTAAAATAGCAATATCCCTTGTTTTATTTTTAACTAAAATTGTCAATCCAGATATAATATTAAATGCAGCAACAATAATTATTAAAGATAATATTATAAACATTACATTTCTTTCAACCTTTAATGCTGAAAACAAAGAACTATTCATGTCTGCCCATGTATAAATAAATTCTTGATCAAAAATTTTTTGAACTATTTGTTTTTGTGAGTCTATATTTTTAGGATCATTTAAATATATTTCTAAGTTTCTATCTTTTTGATCAAAACCAAAAAAATCATCTAATGTATCTAAATTAATAAGAGCTATATTGTTATCAAAATCTGCTAATCCACTATTAAAAATTGAAGTTATTTCAAAAGTCTTTTGTTTTGGCATACTACCAATAATAGTTTCAACTCCTGAAGGTGACATAATAGTAATTTTATCTTTAATCTTAAGACCCAAACTAAAACTTAGTTCGTTACCTATAGATATAGAATTTTTATCTAATTTAGAATTATCACCTTTGAATTTATCATTTTTAATTATTGTTAAATTAGAAAATTCTTTAGCTTGATATCCTCTTAATACTATACCTTTTGAAGTATCATTTTTTAAAATAATGGCTTCACCAGAGTTGCTAAAAATCAAATTTTTAGTAATAAGTTTTAAATTATTGTTATCTAGTTTATTTCGATCAATCCCATTACTGTCATAAGATTTTACTGTTATATGGGGGTTAAAACCTACTATCTTATTTATTAATTCTGTTCGAAATCCATTCATAACAGACATAACAATTATTAAAACAGCAACACCGAGACTAATACCTATAAAGGAAAAAATTGATATAACATTTAAAAAGCCATCTTTTTTTCTAGCTTTTAAAAATCTAAAAGTAATTTCTTTTTCTAACGTAGAAATCAATTTGAAGCTTTTTGTTTTTTTATAATTTCTATTATTTTATCTAAACTAAAATTCTGAGTTTCACCACCTGTCTCCTTAAATTCAAGAAGATCACCCTCAGATTTTTTTCCTATAATAATTTGATACGGAGCTCCAATTAAATTCATCTTTTTTGTTTTAGATGAATAGTTTTCATCAGTATCATCAATGATTGCTTCAATACTATTTTTTATTAGTTCAGAATTTATATTATTTGCTTTTTCTAAAGCGGTAGTATCATTCTTATTTATCATAGGTATTAAAGCAATGTCATATGGAGCAACAGACAATGGCCATTTCATGATTTCGTTTTTATCATCATATTTAGCCTCAATTATTGCCCCTACTAACCTTGATACACCAATTCCGTAAGAGCCCATTTTAACAAAATCTTTTTTACCTCCAGGAAGATCAACTGCAGTATCCATAGACTTTGAATATTTGTCACCAAAATAAAATATGTGACCTACCTCAATACCTTTTGTTATCAATCTATTTTCTTCTGAAACCATTTTCTCGAATTCATCTTTGTTAAATTTTTCATCTGTTACTGAATAAAACTGCTCATATTTTTTACGCATTTGTTCTAAGGATGATTTTTCCAAATTAGTACCTTCACTAGTTAAATCAAAAATTCTTTTGTCAGTAAAAATTTTACTTTCACCTGTATCGGCCAAAATTATAAACTCATGAGATAAATTCCCTCCAATAGGACCAGTGTCAGCAGCCATTGGAATAGCTGTTAATGATAATCTTTTGAAAGTTCTTAAGTATGATAAGAAAAATTTATTATAAGAATAAAATGCATCTTCATCTGTAACATCAAATGAATATGCATCTTTCATATAAAATTCCCTTCCTCTCATGATTCCAAATCGAGGTCTTATCTCATCTCTAAATTTCCATTGTATATGATATAAAAGTTGAGGTAATGATTTATAAGATTTAAATGAGGATCTAAAAATTTCAGTTACTTGTTCTTCGTTAGTTGGTCCGTAAAGCATTTCTCTATCTTGACGATCTTTAATTCTGAGCATTTCCTCTCCATAATCATCGTATCTTCCACTCTCTTTCCAAATTTCACTTGATTGAATTGTAGGCATTAAGATTTCTTGTGCACCAATTTTGTCTTGTTCTTGTCTTACAATAGCTTCGATTTTTTTCATCACTTTAAATCCAAGAGGTAACCAAGAATAAATACCTGCAGAAGCTTGTTTGATCATTCCTACTCTCAACATTAATTGATGAGATTTAATTTTTGCCTCTGAAGGATTATTCTTTAAAATTGGAATAAAAGATTTTGATAAAAGCATCTTAGTTAATAATATTTCTTAAATTTAAATATTCAAATTTTATTAATAGATAAATTATTATAAAAATAACAGTCGTTATTACTGTGCAATAAAGGAATTTTTTTAGCATTTTTGGGTTTTCAGGTGATCCAGGGTCCTCACCATCAATTTTAACTATTTTTGTTCTGTTTACATCAATAGGCAAGATAGCAAAAAAAACTATCCACCAAATGATTATGTAGATTATTGCTAAGCCTGTGATGCTCATTAAATTCTTACTAAGTTAATATTTGTGAAAGGTTTTTTTCCAGTTTTTTCTTTTGAAAATTTTCTACATGCTATCTTAAGAGCATCTATTAAATTATGTTCTTGTTGTTTACTTCCCAATCTAAAAGTTCTTGTAATCTCTTCAATTGCATCCTCTAGTCCATAAACAAACTCTTCAGTATCCTCAACAGGAATACCTCTAAAAGTTAAAACTGGTCTTTTATGAATGTTGCCTTTTGGAGTAATTAATACAGTAGCCTCAATATATCCATTGGCACTTAAATTTTTTCTATCTTTAATCGATTGAGCATCTTCGACTACACTAACATTTCCATCTATATAAAGCCTACCACTTGGTGCTTTATCATATATCTCAGGTTTGCCTGGATATAACTTAACAATATCACCGTTTTCTACTTGGACAGGGTTTGGTACATTCATTTCTTTAGCAAATTTTATATGTTCAATCATATGTCTGTGCTCTCCATGAACAGGGATGACACACTTCGGTTTTACCCATTCATACATTTCTTT
>QCGY01000008.1 GCA_003279715.1 Pelagibacteraceae bacterium AG-390-D18 | reverse complement strand
TTAAGTGGAAGAACTCCTTGGCATCAGGATGCTGCCGTACTAAACCCTAGAGGGCAAAAATTAACTGATATGGTTACTGTTTGGATCCCTTTTACCAAAACAACCATTAAAAATGGTTGCATGATAACAGTAAAAAAAATTAACAAAATGGGATTATTAAATCATGTATCAGGATATCGAGGTCAAGTAGAGTTAAAAAATAGTGAATTATTAGATAATATGCAACATGTTTACTTGGAAGCAAATATTGGTGACATAATACTTTTACATAAACATTCAATTCACTGTTCTTTACCAAATCGATCAGATGATTTTAGAATAAGTGCTGATCTTAGATATAATATTGCTGGACAACCTTCAGGACGTGAACCGTTACCAAACTTTTATGTTAGAAGCAAAAATAAAAAAAATCTTAAAATCAAAAACTTTAAACAATGGTTAGCTTTATGGGAAAAAGCAAAAGAAAAATGTATTCAAAGAAAATATGCTTTTAAATATCCACTACCAACATTTAAAAATAATAAAAAAGATCTTTCAAAATTAGTTTGAAATAATTGAATTATATATTTTTTTAATCAAACAATTTTATAAGTAAATTTTTTAATTCTTTTTTATTTTCATAACCCATTCCAATAAACTTAGAAAAAGATACATAGCTATCTTCGACTATTGAAGTGTCGGGAAATCCACCAAAAGGTTGGAATAAACTTGGGTATATTTCATTACCACCTAGATTAAGTCCAGCTGCAATATTACAAGAAATTTGATGACCACCATGAGGTATCACTCTTGTTGAGCTCCATTCATTTTCTTTCATCATTTGTAATGTTCTTAAATATTCAACTAGTCCATAACTTAGAGAGCAGTCAAATTGTAACCAATCTATATCTTTTCGCATTCCTCCATATCGAATTAAATTTCTTGCATCTTGCATGGAAAATAAATTTTCACCCGTAGCAAGTCCATTCTTATAAATTTTTGATAATTCTTGATTTAATTTGTAATCCAAAGGATCTCCAGCTTCTTCAAACCATTTTAAATCAAATGGCTCAATTGCTTTTGCATATTCAATGGCAGTATTAAGATCAAATCTTCCATTTGCATCAACACATAAATTTTTACCGTTACCAACAATTTTTAAAACACTTTCAATTCTTTTTAAGTCTTCCTTTAAAGAAGCACCTCCTATTTTCATTTTGACTGTAGTATAGCCCAAGTCTAAATAGCCTTTCATTTCATCTTGTAATAATTGAATATCTTTACCTGGATAATAATACCCACCTGCTGCATAAACAAAAATTTTATTAGTAAATTTTCCATTTCCATATTTTTTTGCTAAATGTTCATACAACGGAGCTTGTTCAATTTTTGAAACAATATCCCAGACCGCCATATCTATTACTCCTACAGCAGTACTTCTCTCTCCATGTCCACCTGGTTTCTCATTTTTCATTAGAACTCTCCAAATTTTTTTAGGACTAAAGTTGTTACCCTCATCGTTTAGTAAATCTTTTTCTTCTGCTTCTTTTATTCTTGGTATAAATCTTTTAGTCAATAATTCGCTTACAGCGTACCTTCCGTTAGAATGAAATCCATAACCCACAATATTTTCACCATCAATTTTCACATCTGTTGTAATTGCTACAACACTACAGTCCATTTTAGCAAAACTAATATAGGCATTTTTAATTTCTGAATTTATAGGAGCTATTTTTTCTTGAATATTTATAATTTTCATTCTTAATTTTTAGAATAGTATTAAAACAATACTATATTAATACTTCTTAGATACATTGACGCATTAGAAATAATATAATTTTGAGTCTTTGACAACTACTTAAGATAAAACTAACTTGATCGTTTATAAAATAATAATTAACAGAGAGAGATAAATGAAATTAAAAACATTCATTAATAAATTCCTTGCTACAATATCACTTTTGGTCATTACATTAAGTGGTGCTAATGCAGGAGTAACAAATATAATTCCATTCGGTCCAGGCGGTGAGTCTGATGTAACTGCTAGAATGCAACAACCTTATTATAAAAGTATTTATAATGACGATATTGTTGTTCAATACAAACCAGGTGGTGGAGGATCAGTAGGTTGGTCTTCTTTAAATTCAGAAAAAGGTGATGGTAGCGTTATAATGGGAGTTAACCTTCCACATATTATTATGCAACCAATTGCAAAAGGTGATAAAGCTGGATACAAAACTGAAGACGTAAATGTTTTTTCTTTTTTCCATTACACACCAGATGCAATCCTAGTAGAGGCATCTAGCCCTTATAATAGTCTTGCTGAATTAATTAACTTTGCAAAAAACAATCCAGGTAAATTAACTTTTAGTGGATCTGGAACTTATTCTGCAAACCACTTATTAACAATTTCTTTAAATCAAAAAGCAAATATCAAAACAACTTATGTTCCTTTCAAAGGCACAGGAGCTGCAGTGCAAGCACTACTTGGTAAACAAGTTGTAGCTGAAGCAGGTTATTCAACTGTTGCTGCTAAACAAGGATCTAAAGTTAGAATGTTAGCTGTTGCATCAGAAAGTAGACTTCCTGCATATCCAGATGTTCCAACATTTAAAGAGTTAGGTTTTGATATCGTTTCAGGTGCTTACAGAGGTTATGCGCTACCTAAGTCAGCTTCTGCAGCAACTGTTAAAGAATGGTCTGATAGAATTATGAAAATTAATTCAGATCCTAAATTCAAAAAACAGATGGAAGATGGTGCTTTCGTAGTTGTGAATATTGGTCATGATCAAATTGATGACTTTATGAAACAACAACAAGCAGCTAATGAAGCGATAGCTAAAGAACTTGGTTTAATAAAATAATTAAGTTTCTAGATGGCAAGTCTTTTTGCAGATTTTTTGTCATCACTGAGCCTAATTAATTTAGGTTTAGCATTTTCAGGAGTTCTGGCGGGTATCATCATTGGTGCCTTGCCAGGACTTTCCGCAACGATGGCGGTTGCCATTCTCGTTCCTTTCACATTTGCACTTGAACCATCATCAGGGCTTATTGTTCTTGGGGCAATATATACTGGGGCAATTTTTGGGGGATCGTGGTCAGCAATTCTAATTAATACACCTGGTACACCTTCAGCAGTTGCAACTACATTTGATGGTTATCCATTAGCAAAAAAAGGTGACGGTGATTTAGCTATGTCAATTAGCTGTATGTCCTCATTCATAGGAGGAATAATTGGCGTGATATGCCTTGCTCTTTTTGCTCCTCCACTTGCAAGTGTTTCATTAATGTTTGGCCCAACAGAATATTTTTGGTTAGCGTTGTTAGGATTAACACTAATTTCTACATTATCAGAAGGAGATAATATCAAATCTTTAATTGGCGCTTGTATTGGTTTGTTAATGTCAATGATAGGTGTTGCGGTGGTTGGTGGCGACGTCAGAATGACATGGAATATAAGTTTTTTAAACAGTGGAATAGAGATTGTCAGTGCAATGATCGGTCTTTTTTGTATTCCTGTAATCTTAGATCTTACTAGTATGAAAGGTAAACATTTAGGAGAAAACGAAACTCCTAAAAGTCTTAGATTAAAAGAGTCATTTTTAATTATGTTTGCTAAAAAATTTGAAGCAGTTAGAGGTGCATTAATTGGAACATTTGTTGGAATTTTACCTGGTGCAGGCGGAAGTATTGCAAGTATTGTCTCTTACGGCGAAGCTAAAAGAACATCAAAAAATAAAGAAAATTTTGGTAAAGGTGAGCCCGAAGGATTGATTGCCTCTGAAACGGCAAACAATGCAACGGTTGGAGGTGGTTTTGTTCCAACTTTATGTCTTGGAATACCAGGAACTCCTCCTGATGCAGTAATTTTAGGAGCATTATTAGTACAGGGAATTAGAACTGGTGATACTCTTTTCACTCAACAATCATCAATTGTTTATACATTTATTTTTGGATTGCTTTTAGCAACTATAATGATGTTGCCATTAGGTTTATTGATGGGTCGATATGCTTATAAGTCTTTATTAAAAGTTCCAAAACAAGTTTTAATTCCAATAATTATTTTTCTAACAATTATTGGTAGTTATTCTATTCAAAATAACATTTTAAATGTTTATTTTATGTTTTTCTTTGGTTTAATCGGATGGGTCTTAAATAGATCAGGTTTTAGAGCCTCGCCAATTGTATTAGGTTTGGTTTTAGGTCAAATTGCAGAGCAGGGTTTTGTTCAAGCGTACATCATAGGAAGTGCTCAAGGTAGTGTTGTTGCAAATTATTTTGCCAGACCAATATCTTTTGTTTTAGTTTTACTAATTATTACGAGTTTATTTTTCCCTGCTTTAAAAAAAATTTATAAAAAAAGATTTAGCAAATGATTAAGGATCTTACTTCTTTCATATCTGGAATTTGTTTAATTATTTTATCAACTATTTTATTTCACGAGGCAAATCAGTTAAGCCCTTTTGCTTCTGTTTTTCCTTACGCAATAACTTCTGTACTATTATTGTTATCAGTGCTTTTAATTTTTAGATCCTTTAAAATTGAGATTAAAGTTGAAAAGGATAAGGTAGATACTGTTAAAATTTTCTTACTAATCATAGTTTTCTTTGCATGGATTTATTTTTTAGAAAGAACAGGGTTTGTATTAACAAGTTTAATTGCTTTTAATTTATTAATATTGGTAAATTCAGGTTTAAACGCAGGTTTTAAAAAAATAACTTTATATATGATTTTTGGTAGCATATTTGTTCTGTTCTTATATTTTGGATTTAAAAATTTATTGTTAGTTCCTTTACCAGAAGGTCTTTGGTTTAGAGATCTATAACATATTTTATGACTAAAATTTTAATCACAGAATTTATAAATCAAGAAAGTCTAAATAATTTAAAAAATAAATTTGATGTTAAATACGATGAAAAACTTTGGGAGAATAATAAAAAATTAGAAAAAATAATTAAAGACTATGATGGATTGATTGTTAGAAACAAAACTAAAGTAAACTTAAATATTTTAGAAAATGCTAGTAGCCTAAAATTCATTGGTAGATTAGGTGTTGGTTTAGACAATATTGATACAGAAAATTGTAAAGTTAAAAATATTCATGTTCAACCAGCCACAGGTATGAATGCCGATTCAGTTGCAGAGTATGTTTTATCCTCTTCAATGTCTTTAGTAAAAAAAATCCCTATGTTTCATTCTGGAACAGTAAAAGGTGAATGGCCGAGGACAACAATTAAATCAGCTGAAATAAATCAAAAATGCTTAGGAGTTATAGGTTTTGGAACAATTGGAAAAAAAGTTGCTGAATATGCTTTAAAAAATAAATTAACTGTTTTAGCTTATGATCCTTATCTTGCTGAATTAAATAAAAAAGAAATCAAAATTGAATTATCAAATTTAAAAGAGATTTTAGAAAAATCAGATATAATTTCTTTACATCTTCCATTAACTGAAGAAACAAAAAATTTAATCAATAAATCGACATTTTCACAAATGAAAAATAAACCAATAATAATTAATACTTCAAGAGGAAGTATTATAAACGAAAATGATTTAATTGATGCTTATCATAATGATTTAATTTCTGGATTTGCCTTGGATGTTTTTGAAAACGAACCAATAAAAAGTGAATTTTATAAAAAAGTTAGTTCTGATATGAATTGTATTTTAACGCCACACATCTCCGGTGTTACAACTGAGTCGAATATTAGAGTGAGTGATTTTATCGTAAAAAAAACAACAGAATTTTTTAATCAATAATTTCTTCTAATTTAACTAATCTTCTAAGTTTAATTGATTTTTCTGCTGCCTCTCCTACTGCTACAGCAATCAACCCATCATTTAACGATACTTCAGGATTAGAATTATTTTTAATTGCATTTAAAAAAGCTAAATGTTCATAATAAGTAGACCCATGATGATGACCAGCTTCTAAAATTTTTTTATCAACTTCAATAGTTTCAAGTCTGGTTTCTCCATCTCTCATACCAATTCGTAAATTTGAAGAAATTTTACCAGACTCATTAGATGGCACTGATGTTTCAATTTTTCCTTTATTTCCAGTCGCAACTAACTCTTCTTGCATATCTGAATTTTCAGCAAACATACAAAGTTCGAGCAAACTTCTAGCTCCATTTTCAAAGTTTACAATTACATAAGCGTTATCAATGATATCTGGTTTTTTACCATCATATTCTTCGTCAAGATGATTTACATCTTGGGCTCCACTTGCATAAACACTTATAGGTTTACTTTTTGCTATTAGACGCATTAAGTCAAAAAAATGACAACATTTTTCAACTAAAGTACCACCAGTATTCTTTTCAAATCGATTCCAATTATTTATTTTTTTTAAAAAAGGAAATCGATGCTCTCTAATAGTTAATGTTTTTAATTCTCCTATTGTTTTGTTGTGAATTTCATCAATAAATTTTGCAACAGGAGGCATGTATCGATATTCCATTGCTGTCCAGAAAAGTGATGGATAATCTTTTGTAAGTTTTTTAATTTCTAAACAATCTTTTGTATTGGTGCATAAAGGTTTTTCAACCAATATATGTTTTTTAGTTTTAATAACATCTTTTAAAATTTCAATATGCGTAAAATTAGGTGATGAAATTAAGTATACATCAACTAAGTTTTCTTTGATCATATCTTGATAATTTTTGAAGCAAGGTACTTTTGTTTTAAGTATATCCTTGCACTGATTTAATGATGCTTCATGAGGATCAGAAAGAGCAACTACTTCTGCATTTTCAATTAATGAAATATTTAGAATATGTTCACGAGCCATTGTTCCCGCTCCAATAATCCCATATTTAATTATTTTCATATTTTGCTTGTATCAGTTTAATTCAAAAAATTAATCAATTGTTAATCCACTTGGTACCTTAATTGGTTTACCGAGCGGTCTTTGATTTCCACTTTTGCCAGTTAGCGACTCTAGAAATAAAACTAATAAATCGATTTCTTTTTCATCTAAGTCTACAGGCTTAATATTTATACTTGATAGTATTCTGTCTTGTTCCCTTTTATCTGAAAAAGTTACAAAATCGATCTGCTCTAACCAAGGAGCATTAGGTAAATTTGCATATGCTGGTTTCCAATTTTTATTCATTTTAGTCGGATCTAAATGTTGTTTGATTATTCCTTTGAGAGTTGGGTAAGCACCATTATGTCCATAAGGAGCGGTTAAAGAAACATTTCTTAATGCAGGAGTCTTAAATTTATACATATCATTTATATTATCTGTTTCAACCATACGACCTACATCCCGTGCATAAGGATCAAAAGGCCTAGTTCTTCCTGGTCCAAACTGTGGAATTCCTATTGAGTGAAATTTTTGATCTGACAACAAAGATCCTGAGTGACACGAGCTACAATTTGCTTTTCCATAAAATAATTCCATTCCTTTAATTTGTTTAGAAGTTAAAGCTTTTTTGTCACCGTTTAAATAATCATCAAACGGAGAGTCGAAAGAAGTCCATTCATGAATTTCAAAAGCAGCAATTGAATTTACGATATGAGTAATATTAATATCTAAAGAACTATCTACATCTTCAAAAGCATTTTTAAATAAATTAACATATTCAGGTATTCCTCTAATTCTGTGTGTAATTACAGGCCAAACTCTATCAATTGTCATACTATCTTTTCCAACTTTTGAAACTAGTCCTATTATTTCGTTTTCACCTGGATTGCCTGCCATTTCAAATTGCCTAGTCATTGGAAATAAAGCTTGTACCGCAACAATATTATCTAAACCCTTTGGAAGTGCTTCTTGAGCTGGAGTATTAAAATTATTACCAAACATATTTGATTTAGTCACCCTTCCATCATGTAATAGTGTTGTTATTTCTTTAAATCCCAAATTCCATAAAGCTAAAGAATTTCTTGGTATTCGTTTTTTAATCCTATCTGCTCCAATTCCAGCTGTTCTATTTAAGCCAATACCATGTCCACCCTCTCCAATACCAAGTGAAAGACCATCAGTACCTCCTAAATCATGACTATGACATGTTGCACAGGCAATATTACGATTTGCAGATAAAATTTTATCATGAAACAAAAGTCTACCTATTTTAACTTTTTCTATATCAGCTTGATGAAAATCATCATTGGTTAAAGGTTTTGGTAATTCTGTTGCGTATGATTTATTTACTGAAATTAAAAATAGAACTATAAATAAAATAATTTTTAAATGATTAAGTATATTTTTATAATTTTTTTTATTCCCTCTATAGTTTTTGCTGAAATTGAAAATGCAAGAGATTTGATGGAAGAAGGAAAATTTAAAGAAGCTATGGAAGAGCTTATGCCAGCAGCTAGGTCTGGAAATGCTGATGCAGAAGAACTTATTGGAATTATGTATGCTATGGGTCTTGGAGTTGAAAGAGACGATGTAAGAGCTTTTGAGTGGTACCTTAGATCTTCTATGAAAGGTCATCCCGGTGCTCAATCTGGTGTAGGATGGTACTATGAAATTGGAAGAGGACTTCCTGCCCCTGACCTTGTTAGAGCTTATATGTGGTATGGCTTGTCTGCTATAGGGGGAGACCCTGATGCTGCAATTTCTCAGGAAGAAGTTATTAAGAAAATGACTCCTGAACAAATTGAAAAAGCTCATATACTTATTAAAGATTACAAATCTTGGATTTATCCTTTTAGATAACAGGGCGAATTAAAATCCGCCCCATTAAAATTTATTTAATATTATAAGTCTTTTTTATAATCACTAGATGCTCTTTTTTCAGCATCAGCAACTGCACTAGTTAAAGCGTTAAAGATTTCTCCACCGCCTTTAACATTTGACTTAAACCAATCATAAACTGGGCTTGCAGCTTTCTTGAAACCTGCCTTTTGATCAGGTGTTGGGACATATAAGTCTCCACCACCAGCTACAAAATCCTCATAAGCTTTGATTGATTTTCTTTTTGGAGATGCAAAAGTTGCTTGTTGTAAAGCATAGAATCCATCTGTAACCACTCTTTTAAGATCAGTTGGCATAGACTCATATTTTGCATTGTTCATCCACCAAAGTGCTCCCATGTATGCATGTCCATCTAACGTTACATATTTTAGACCTGCATCAGGAAACTTCATATTCATAATGTCAGTTATTCCATTTTTTGAGCCTTCAACTACACCTGTTTGAAAAGATGTAAATAATTCAGGCCATGGAATAGGAGTTGGTGAAGCACCCAAAGCTCTAACAAGCTCTTGAGGTAAATCAGCTACCACAGTTCTAATTTTTAGACCTTTCATATCTGATGGATCTGCAACTCTTCTTTTTGTGTTTGCAAAGTTTCTCCATCCACCTGTATTTCCAATAGTCATCAATCTAATAGAGTCACTAGAGTCTTTAAGAGCCATTTTTCTCATAGTTCTTACGAAATCACCTTGCATAACATCTTCAGCAATTCTGTCATTAGCCATTAGATAAGGTAAATCTAAAACTTGAACATATGGGAATACACCCGCAGCTCCACCAGAAGTAGATATATAAATATCTATACTTCCATCAGATACACCTTGTAAACACTCAGCTCCTTTTGAGCAAAGTTGCGTACCTACAAAAAGTTCTACACCTATTTTACCATTAGATGCTGCTTCAACATAGTTTTTAAAAACTACTGCACCATCGTAATCTTCATCTTGATCATTAGAGTTCATTGTCATTCTAAGATTGTAATCTGCAGCTGAAACAGATGCAGTAAAACCAATCAACAATAATAATGAAAAAAATGATTTAATTAAATTGTTCATAATTATTTCCCTCTCTTTTTAATATTTATGTATAGAGATTATACTTAAAATTATTGAGAGTCTATTATCGATAAAAAATAAAATAACTATTTAGCAAAACCAGTAAGAAGAGGAATAGTCATTGAAATTGCTGGAAAATAAGTGATTAGAAATATTACAATTGCTTCCACAGCTAAGAAAGGCAATATTGCTTTTGCAATTGTTTCAACTCTTTCACCGGACACAGATGAAGCAACAAAGAGAACAAGCCCCATTGGAGGTGTAGCTAATCCAACAGTTAAGTTTACTGACATGATGATAGCAAAATGAACAGGATGAACCCCAAGCTCAACAAAAACTGGTCCTAAGATAGGACCCAAGATTATTATTGCTGGCCCTGCGTCTAAAAACATTCCAACAATAAATAATAAAATATTAATTAAAAATAATAAAATATATGGGTTGTCACTTAATCCTAACACAAATTGAGCTAGATACTCAGGAGCATGGGATAAACTAACAACAGTTTTAAATGCCATTGCAGCACCAACTAGAAGAAGCACAACTGATGAGACCATTGCAGCTTTAGTCATTACTTTAGGTATCTCTTTCCACTCTAAAGATTTTAGAACAAATAATCCTATAAACATTGCATAAGCAGCAGCCACTGCAGAAGCTTCTGTAGGAGTAAAAATTCCACCTAGAATTCCTCCAAGAATTATTACTGGTGTCATTAAAGGAAAAAAAGCTTTTAAAGATGCTTTGCCTCTTTGACTCCATGTTGTTTTTTTGGTTACAGCTGGAAAATTATATCGCTTCGCCATAAATTTAATTGTAACCATTAAACTTACTCCAACTAAAATTCCGGGAACAATTCCTGCAAGAAATAAAGCTGCAACGCTTTCCCCCATGACATAAGCATATATAATCATTATTCCTGAAGGTGGAATTATTGGACCTATAACTGAACTTGCGGCTGTAATAGCTGCAGCAAATTTTTTTGTATAACCTTGTTTTTCCATTGCAGGAATTAACATTGAGCCTATCGCTGAAGTATCAGCTACAGCTGAACCAGATAAGCCTGCAAATAACATGGAAGTCAAAACATTTACATGAGCCAAACCTCCTTTTAGATGACCCATCATAGCCTGACTGAATTCTACTAATCTAAGAGTAATTCCTCCTCTATTCATCAATTCACCTGCTAACATAAAGAATGGAATTGCCATTAAAGGAAAGCTGTCGATGCCATTATAAATATTTCTATAAAGCATCGCCCCATCTCTTCCCTGATCATTTAACCAAAGTAAAATTCCTGGGGCAGCTAAAAGACCAAAAAAAACTGGCAAGCCAATCATTAAAAATAATAAAAAAAGTGGCAAGAACCAAATCAACATTATTGAGCCTCTAATTTTTGTTGATCTGTATCATTTGGTAATTCTAATTTTGTAAAATTAGATAAAATATTTCTAAAAATTAATTCAATATTTATAGAAATCATAAAAAAAATACCTACAGGTAAAGACATATACATCCAGGCTAATTTAATAGCTTCTGCTTTACCTCCAATTAAGTGGTAAGGTATCTTGATAGATGCTGAGCTAAATATCCAACCAGCGTTTATATGTTTAAGACCTAGCTCAAACCCAATAATTAAAACACCTAATGATAAAGTTAATAGAAAAAGAATTAATAAATTTGATATTAATTTTGGCAAAAATCTCTCTAAAATATCTATAGATACAAATCCACCCCATCTATAGGCAGATGGAGCAATCAGACCAGTCATCCATAACATCAAAAATCTTGCAACTTCATCTGGCCACGGCAAAGCATTATTCAACACATATCGAAAAAAAACCTGTATCATTATCACAACAACCATTAATAAAATTGCAACCCAAGCAAAATTTCGACCAATTCTTAAAAAAAAAGTATTTACTTTCTGAAGAAAGGTAAAAAAAAATAAGATTGTTTTGAAAGTTAAATCCACAGTTAAATTTATTTTAATAATCAAATAATTTCAACTTTAATTGAATAAATATAGATAATATATAATCTTTTGAAAATTTAATTTACAATATTGATATTTTTGCGTATTAAAAAACTTCTTTAGATAAAATTATGAGTGATAAAAAAAAAATACTAGTTATACAAAAAGTCCATGACAAGGGAATGGAGCTATTCAAAAATCATCCAAATTTTGAAGTTGATGTTACTGATGATGTTTCTGTGGAAAACTTAAAGTCTAAAATTAAAGATTGTGATGGAGCATCAATTAGAATTGCAAATTTACCAGGAGAAGTAATTGAGGAAGCAAAAAATCTTAAAATTATTTCAAGACACGGAGTTGGATACGACAATATAGACTTAAAAAAAGCAAAAGAAAAAGATATTAAAATCGCTATTACTGCAAATGCTAATGCTGTTACGGTAGCTGAACATGTAATGTTTGTTTTGTTACATATTGCTAAAAGAAAAAATTTATTCGATAAAACAGTTAGAGATGGAAATTTCAAAGATAGAAATAAACTTCCAAAAACAATTGAAATATGGAAGAAAAACTTCTTAATTATGGGCTTTGGTAGAATTGGAAAAGCATTGATAAAAAGATGTTTGGGTTTTGAAATGAATGTTTTTGTTTATGATCCTTTTGTTGAAAAAGAAGTAATTGAAGCATTAGGTGGAAAAAAGGTTGAAGACCTTAATCAATCAATAACTGACATGGATGTAGTATCTCTTCATATGCCTTTAAACGATAAAACAAAAAATTTAATTAATTATGATTTATTAAAGACTATGAAGAAAAATTGTATTTTAATTAATGCTGCAAGAGGTGGGATAATTCATGAAAGAGATTTAGATAAAGCATTAAATGAAGACCTTATTTTTGGAGCTGCAATTGATGTATTTGAAAAAGAACCTCCTGAAAATGATAACCCACTTATTAAAAATGAAAAAGTATTTTTAAGTCCTCACACTGCAGCTTTCACTGATGAATGCATGATTAGAATGGGTATGGAGACAATTCAAAATATCATAGATTATTTTGATCAAAAAATAGATAAATCGAAAATTGTAAAATTATAATATGAGAATTAATTTAAAAAATTTTGGTTTTTTAGAATTTTTGGTATCATTTTCTGCAATTTTTGTTGTTGGTATGTTAATTTGGACTGCAAGCACTAGACCGGCTGTAGAGGCAAGAGCAAATCTTGTTAAGGATAATCACAATAAAGTTGTTAATTTAATTAATGATGAAATCAATAACTGTGGGAATAATGATGAAGGGAAATCTACTGTTTGGGGCGACCCTTGTGATGGAGAATGGATAGCCGACAAAGTAGTTGGTTATATAAATAAAAATCTTAATATTGAAAATCCCTTTTCAGAAGACACGACAGTAAGAACCGACCCAGATCCAAGAATTAAAGCTGAAGGTAAAGCAGGCCAATCTGTTGAAATGGGAGTTATTTTCTTAATGTCATCAAATTTTTTACCAGATCCTGGGTCTGAATGGGTAGTTGGCACATGTTTTAAATCACCTTGTGTTGCGGCTGGAAATAATGAATTAACTTCTGTTTATAGATAACTAATTTTTAAAAATTTCAATATTACTAGCTTTTAGAGTTTCAGTTAAATACTTATAACCTATCTTAGCATATTTAAATGGATTTGCTTTTGCTGGATCTTGTTCCGCCTCAACCACTAGCCATCCTGAATAATTCTTAACCTTTAGAATATCAAATAAAGGTTTATAATCGATACATCCATCTCCCGGCACTGTAAAAGCGCCATCTAAAAAAGCACCTCTAAAACTCAAATCATTTTCTAATGAATTGTCTAAAACATTTTTTCTAATATCTTTGCAGTGAATGTGAATTATACGACTACTAAAGTCTTCTAAAATTTTCTTTGAATTTCCTTGAGCAAACAACATATGTCCAGTATCTAAAGTAAGCTTAACACTATCATCAGTATTTTCTAAAAGTCTGATAGTATCTTCATGAGTTTCAATAACTGTTCCCATATGATGGTGATAAGCTAGTGGCATGCCTTCACCCTCTAAAAATTTTCCCATTTCAGATAATTTATTACAGAATGAATTCCATTCTTCATTATCCATTTGAGGTCTAGTTGAAAGTTTTCTGTTAGGATCTCCTTGAATTGAGCCTGAAACTTCAGCAAAAACTATACATGGAGCTTTACAATCTTTAAATAGATCTAGCTGACCCCTTATTAATTGTTTTTCTTCATCAGTTGAATTTTGTCTTAAATTTCCTCCATACCAACCAGAACATAAATTCAAATTATAATTATCTAGTTTCGGTAAAAGTTCTTCAGAAGTTTTTGGAAATTTTCCACCCGACTCTATTCCTATAAATCCAGCTTGACTAGCTTCGTCCAAACATTGTTCTAAAGAAGTTTCACCACCAAGTTCAGGCATGTCATCGTTACTCCATGCAATTGGTGCTATTCCTAATTTTACTGACATAATAAAAATTTTTGTTATGATATATAAAACAATATTAATAATGAAAACAAAAAAATTAAATCTTGGAATAGTTGGTGGTGGCTCTAAATCATGGATAGGACATGTTCATAGGATTGCTGCTAGATATGATGATCAATATGAAATTGTTGCAGGTGTATTTTCTAGAAATGTTAAATCATCAACAGAATTTGGAAGAAAAATAGGTGTTTCTAAAGAAAGATGTTACTCAAATTATAAACAAATGGCTAATGAAGAGGCAAAAAGAAAAGATGGAATAAATGTTGTGTCTATAATGACTCCCCCATCGAGTCACCAAATTATTGCCGAAACATTTATAGATAAAAATATTCATGTAATTTCAGACAAACCTTTTGCTGGAAATTTAGAACAAGCAAAAAAACTTTATAAAAAAATTAAATTTAATAAAAAAATTAAATATGCTTTAACACATAACTACTCAGCATACCCAATGGTAAGAGAAGCAAAAGTTTTAGTAGAAAAAGGTAAAATAGGAAAAGTAGAATATGTGAATGTTGAATACGTTCAGGATTGGTCTGAGGGAAAAAATCTAACGAGTAAGAATGCAAAAAAAAATTTAAAATGGAAACTTGATAGTAAGATAGTTGGTGCTTCAGCCGTGCTTAATGAAATAGGAACTCACGCTTATCACTTGGCTTCTTATATATCTGGATTAAAAGGAAAAACAATTTTTGCTGACATAAAACAAGTTTCTAAAAAAATTAAGATGGATGATAATGCTCAAGTAATGATCAACTTTACTAATGGTGCAAAAGGAATGTTTTGGACAAGTGTAATGGCAAAAGGTGGCGTCTACGGTTTAAAAATTAGAATATTCGGATCAAAAGGGAGTATTGAATGGGTGCAAAATGATCCTGGTTACTTAAAGTTTAATCCTTCCCGAGGTGCTGTTAAGTTACTTGAAAGAGGATTTCATAATGCTGAATTATCAAAAAAATTCTCAAGAATTAAATTTGGGCATCCAGAAGGTTATCTAGATGCTTTTGCAAACATTTATAGAGAATTTGCTACATCCATAAAGAGTAAAACAAAACAAAGAAACTTTTATCCTAATGAAGATGAAGGTCTAGAAACTGCCAAATTTATTAATGCATGTAAAATTTCATCTAGAAAAAAAAGATGGGTTAAAATTTGATTAATATTGCATTAATTGGATTGGGTAGAATTGGTCAAATGCATGGCCAAAATCTTTTATTGCACAACGATTTTAAGCTTAAGTATATATTTGATTTAGATAAAAATTTAACAAATAAAATTGCAAAAAAATTTTTATCTATTGGTATTAATGACCCTAAAGTAGCATTTAGAGATAAAGAGATAGACGCAATATTTATTGCCTCAAGTACATCTACTCACATTAAATTAATTGAAGAAGCAGTAAAATATAAAAAAGTAATATTTTGTGAAAAACCTTTAGATTTAAGTATTGAAAAAATTAATAGATGTAAAAAAAAAATTAAAAGTTTAAATCCAAAAATTCAACTAGGATTTAACCGAAGATATGACCCAGGTCATAACTCATTAAAAAAAGATCTAAAAAGAGGAGTTATTGGAAATTTAGAAAAGATTATTATCACTAGTAGAGATCCTTCACCTCCATCAATAGAATATTTAAAAATTTCTGGAGGAATTTTCAAAGATATGATGATCCATGATTTTGATTTGTTAAGATTTTATTTAGATAAAGATGAATTAAATTCAATTTTTTCAACTGCAACCAATATGTCTGATAAAAGGTTTAATAAAATAAATGATTACGAGTTAGCATCTTGTATTCTTAATTCTAAAAAAGGAGTACAATGTATTATTACGAATTCAAGACATTGTAGTTTTGGTTATGACCAAAGAGTTGAGTTATTCGGCAACAAAGGAATGTTAATTTCAGGAAATAAAAATCTAAATGAAACTGAAATTTACAATAAATCAAACACTGCGCAAAAAAAACCATTGCAACATTTTTTTATAGAGAGATATCAACAAGCTTATAATCTCCAATTAAATGACTTATCAAAATTTGTTAAAAAAAATTCAGAGCCTCTCTCAACTTTTGAAGATGGTAGAAGAGCATTAATTATTGCAAATGCTGCTTCATTGTCTTTAAAACAAAAAAAACAAATAAAATTAAAATTTTAATTACAACTTACAATTGTATATTTAGATTTATTATAAACTATGTATAATAACTATACATATTTAAATAACCTACTTTGACAAATCTCTTTTTATTGTGATACGGTCCGCGCTTAAAAAAGTTAACTTTTATTAACAAGAGGGAAAATAAATGAAAACATTATATAAATCTATTTTAGCTTTTGCTGCTTGGGTTATGCTATCAGTGTCTGCTTTTGCAGTAGACGTGATTGTTGTATCTCACGGACAAGCTAATGACCCGTTTTGGTCTGTTGCTAAGAATGGTGTAGACAAAGGTTGTTCAGATATGGGAATATCTTGCAAATATACTGCACCCGCTACTTTCGACATGGTTGAAATGGCTAAATTAATTGACAACGCAGTTTCACAAAAACCAAAAGGTATTGTGATTACTCTTCCAGATGCTGCTGCTTTAGGTAAATCAGTTAAAGCTGCTATCGCTGCTGGGATACCAGTAATTTCAATGAACTCTGGTTCTGATGACTTTGAATCACTAGGTATTTCTGCTCACGTTGGACAAACTGAGTTTGAAGCTGGTGTTGGTGGCGGACAAAAAATGAAAGCTGCTGGTGGTAAAAAAGCACTATGTGTTAACCACGAAGTTGGAAACGTTGCGCTAGACAGAAGATGTGCTGGATTCAAAAAAGGTTTTGGTGGTTCAGTTGATATCTTAGGAACTTCTAATGACCCAACAGAAATTCAAAAAGCTGTTGCTGCTAAATTAGGTGGTGGATATGACACTATCCTAACTTTAGGTGCTGGTCTTGCAGGTGAAGCTGCTCTTAAAGCTTTAGAGTCTGCTGGAAAAGTTGGTAGTGTTAAACTTGGTACATTTGATATGTCACCAGACATGTTAAAAGCTGCTGCTGCAGGTAAAGTAGAGTTTTTAATTGACCAACAACAATACCTACAAGGTTACTTGCCAATCGCTATCTTTGGACAGTATATGAGATATGGAACAATGCCAGCTGGTGTAGTAATGACTGGTCCTGGTTTTGTAACTCCTGCTAATGCTGCTAAAGTAATTAAGTGGGCAGCTCAAGGTTACAGATAAGAAATAATTTAAAAGGCCTGACTAAGTTTTTAGTTAGGCCTTTTTTTATAAAAATTCAAAAAAAAATTAATGTCAGATAAAGCCAAAAGTATAGCTTCAAAAAAAAGTTTTGATCAAGATGAGAGACTTCAAAAAGTCTCTAAATTAAGACTACTTTTAAATAGACCAGAATTAGGTGCCCTTGGTGGTGCAATATTGGTATTTATATTTTTTGGAATTGTAGCTGGTGATACTGGAATGTTTAGTGCTTACGGTATGCTAAACTTTTTAGATGTATCTGCAAATTTAGGAATTATTGCAATTGCTGCTGCAATGTTAATGATTGGTGGTGAATTTGATCTATCAATAGGATCTATGATTGGTTTTGCAGGAATTTGTATTGCAATTCCAGCTATCTATTGGGGTTGGCCATTATGGACAAGTATTATTTTTGCTTTTGCTATGGCTGTACTTGTTGGTTATTTTAATGGAATTCTAGTTGTAAAAACTGGACTTCCTTCATTCATTGTGACACTTGCTATGTTGTTTATCCTAAGAGGTGCAACATTAGCTATAACAAGATTAATTACTGGTAGAACTCAAGTACCAGGGTTAAGAGTTTTAATTGAAAATGATCCAATTGCATGGATCTTTGCGACAGATACTTTTACTTGGCTATTTAATTGGTTAGGTTCAATGAATTTAATTGCGTTAAGAACTGATGGAACTCCTTTAGCAACAGGAATACCTCCTTCTGTAATTTGGTTTATTGCTGCAACACTATTTGCAACATGGATATTAATGAAAACAAGATATGGAAACTGGATTTTTGCTTCAGGTGGAGATAAAAATGGAGCAACTAATGTTGGAGTTCCTGTTGGTAGAGTTAAAATAAGTTTATTTATAGGAACAGCAGTCGCTGCAACAGTTTTTGCAACAATCCAAGTCTTAGATGCTGGATCAGCTGACACAATGAGAGGAAATTTAAAAGAATTGGAGGCAATTGCTGCCGCTGTTGTTGGTGGTTGTTTGTTAACTGGAGGCTATGGATCTGCAATAGGTGCAGCTTTTGGAGCTTTAATTTTTGGAACTGTTTCAA
This sequence comes from Pelagibacteraceae bacterium AG-390-D18, assembly GCA_003279715.1. Lineage (GTDB taxonomy): Bacteria > Pseudomonadota > Alphaproteobacteria > Pelagibacterales > Pelagibacteraceae > Pelagibacter. The sequence goes on along the minus strand of QCGY01000008.1, from coordinate 40,465 downwards.
TGGGTATATTTTATACCGATGTTGATACTGATTGGTTTAAAGTATTTTTAGGTGCAATGATGTTGATTGCAGTTGTATTCAATAATTATGTAAGAAAAAGAGTAACCGAAAGTAAATAATGTCAGAAAATTTAATTGAATTTAATAATATCAGTAAGTTTTTTGGAAAAGTAATTGCTCTTAAAGATGTCACTATGAAGCTTAAAAAAGGTGAGATTATGTGTTTACTTGGAGATAATGGTGCTGGAAAATCAACATTAATTAAAACTCTTGCAGGTGTTCACAGACCTGATGAAGGTGAAATTATAATTGAAGGTAAAAAAACTGTATTTGACTCTCCTAAAGATGCCTTGGATATTGGTATTGGAACTGTTTATCAAGATCTTGCTTTAGTATCTTTAATGAGTGTCACTCGAAATTTTTTTATGGGTAGAGAGCCATTAAAAGGGATACCATTCATTAAAACATTCGATATTGAAAAGGCAAATAAAATTGCCTCTGAAAGAATGGGCCAAATAGGAATAGATGTTAGAGATCCATCTCAAGCAGTTGGAACAATGTCTGGAGGAGAAAGGCAATGTTTGGCTATTTCAAGAGCCATATACTTTGGGGCAAAAGTTTTAGTTTTAGATGAGCCAACTTCTGCTTTAGGTGTCCATCAAGCATCTATGGTTTTAAAATATGTTGTAAAAGCAGCTTCTGAAGGATTGGCAGTAATTTTAATTACTCACAACGTTCATCATGCCTATCCAGTTGGAAATAGCTTCACAGTTCTGAACAGAGGTAGAAGTTTGGGTACTTTTAATAAAAAAGATATCAGTCGAGAAGAACTACTTGGTATGATGGCTGGTGGTGAAGAGTTAGATAAGTTAGAAGTTGAACTTAAAGAAATGGGTCGATTAAATAGTTAAATTAACTTTTAATTGTTGTAGACTGTTGGTACCATTTACATCATATGAATATTCTTAAAGATAGTTTCGGTAGAAGATTTCCTTATATAAGATTATCAATTACAGACGTTTGTAATTTTAAGTGTGGGTATTGTTTACCTGATGGATATAAAGTTGACAAAAGTGACAACAGAACATTTATTAATGCTGATGAAATAGGAAGATTAGCAAAAGCACTGTCAGAACTTGGTGTGTGTAAAATTAGATTAACTGGTGGTGAACCAACAGTAAGAAAAGATTTTTTTGAAATAATAAAAATAATAAAAAAAAATTCTGGAATTAAAAAAACAGTTATTACAACAAATGGATATCGTTTGGATAGGATTGCAAAGAATATAAAAGATAGTGGATTAGATGGAGTTAATATTAGTATTGATAGTTTAAATCGTGAAACATTTAAAATAATAACTGGACACGATAGACTTCCTGAAATTCTTAAAGGTATCAAAAATTTACAAGAATTAAATTTTAACAATATTAAAATCAATGCAGTATTACTTAAAGGAATTAATGACTCTGAGAAGGACTTTGATCAATGGGCAGAATTTATAAAAGATAATGAAATAGATTTTAGATACATAGAATTAATGCAAACTGGTGACAACTTGGACTATTTTAATAAGTATCATATTTCTGCAAAAAAATTTACGAACTATCTAAGTAATAAAAATTGGATTGTTCAAACTTTTGGCAAAGATGCAGGTCCCTCTAAAAATTATTTAAATCCAAAATTTAAAGGTAAATTTGGAGTTATTGCACCTTACTCTAAAGATTTTTGTAAAAGTTGTAATAGACTTCGAATAACAGCTAAAGGTGATTTGAGATTATGTTTATTTGGTAACACAGGAATAAATATAAGACATTTAATGCAAAAAGATAATCAAATAGAAGAGTTAAAAGATTTAATACTTAAACAACTTAATTATAAAAAAGAATCACATTATTTAGAGCTAGGAGAAACTGGTCTAACAAAAAATTTATCAACAACGGGTGGATAGTATGAAAAATTTTAAAGTAATAAGTAAAAATGAATTAAAAGATTGGGCAGATGAAATTTTTAAAAAAAATTCTTTTAATATGGTTGATATTTCTTCAAAGAAAGAAACTTTTAGAAGGGCTTTGGCTTCTGGAAAAATTTATGTTGGTAAAGAAGTTTTTAGTTTAATAAAAAATAAAGAAATGCCTAAAGGAGACCCTGTAGCTTTAGCAGAAGTTTCTGCAGTTTTAGGAGTTAAAAAAACTAGTGAATTAATACCTTTGTGTCATCCATTGCCGATAGATCATACAGCTACTAAAATTATTATGCATGATGATGATTGTTCGTTAGAAGTGTTTTGTGTCGTTTCAACTTATGCAAAAACTGGTGTTGAAATGGAAGCTATTATGGGAGTTAATGCTGCACTCATAACTATTTATGACCTTAGCAAAATAGTAAATCCAAATTTAAAAATAGATAATGTTAAACTTTTAATTAAAGAAGGTGGCAAAAGTGGTTTATGGAAAAATCCAGATGATCTTCCACCTTTTTTAAAAGACTTATTTTAAATTAAGAACATAATGAAGATTAAAATTGAACTATTTGGAGCTAGTAGGGATTTTAGCGATCAAAACTTATTAGAATTTGACGTTGATAATAATTCTACAATTAAAGATATAAGAAAAAAAATGCTAAATTATCTTGATATAAATTTTAGTGGAAACGAAAATTTCAAAAAAATTGTAAATTCGTCAGCATTTTGCTCAGAAAATAATAATTTTATTAGCGACAATTATAAAATAACAAAGAATGAAAAGATTGCTATTATTCCGCCAATTGGAGGAGGTTAATGCTTCACGCTAAAATTATAGATACTAAAGAAAAGAAATTATCAATTATAGAAGCTGAAAATTTCATTTCATCTCATGATTATGGAGCTTCAATTTTTTTTACTGGCACAGTGAGAAATCAAAACGATAATAAAAGTGTAATTGGAATTACGTACGATAGCCATGATGCGCTTGTTACCAATAGTTTTCAAGAAATCTACAATGAAGCTGATCAAAAATTAAACATTAAAGATAAATCCGTTTATATAGAGCATGCAAAAGGTTATTTAAATTTAGGAGAAATAAGTATCATTATTGCAGTTGCTTGCAAACATAGAGATCAAGCTTATGTTTTATCAAGATATATCATTGAGGAAATTAAAAAAAGAGCTCCAATATGGAAAAAAGAGCATTATCAAAATAATGATAGCGCATGGTTAAAAGGAAACCCTATAATTAATGAAAAAAATTAGTTTCTCAGAAATAACTCCTGAAAAAATTTACTTAAAGAGAAGAGATTTTATTAAGAAACTTGGCTTATCAACAAGTTCCTTAATGATTGGTCAAAATTTTCTAAATAATGCTTATGCTTCAACGAATAATTTAGAACCAACTGAATACAGATACATAAGTACTTATAATAACTACTATGAATTTGGCACTAGAAAATCAGATCCTGTAGAAAAATCTCAAAATTTTAAAACAGAACCTTGGAATATTAAAATTGATGGTGAAGTTGAGAATAAATTCAATATTAGTGCTTTAGAAATCAACAATATGTTTGAAAGCGAAGAGAGAATTTATAGATTAAGATGTGTCGAAGGATGGTCCATGGTTATTCCTTGGATGGGATTTTCTTTAAGCAAACTTTTAGAAAAAGCAAAACCAAATAACAAGGCAAAATTTGTAGAATTTATATCTGTATATGATCCTGCTCAGATGCCAGGACAAAAATATCCTATACTTCAATGGCCTTATAGAGAGGGTTTAAGAATTGATGAAGCTATGCACCCATTAACAACACTTGTGACTGGTCTTTACGGTAAAAAACTTCCAAATCAAAATGGAGCTCCATTAAGATTAATTGTACCTTGGAAATATGGATTTAAAAGTGCAAAAGCAATTGTAAATATTAAATTAGTAGAAAAAATGCCAACGTCGTCATGGATGAGATCTTCTCCAAGAGAATATGGATTTTACTCTAACGTTAATCCAAATGTAGATCATCCAAGATGGTCACAAGCTTCAGAAAGAGTTATTGGTTCAGGAATTCTAAGTGAAAGAATTCCAACTCAAATGTTTAATGGCTATGGAGATGAAGTAGCAGACTTATATTCTGGAATGGATTTAAAAAAATATTTTTAAATTAAATTGATTAAATACTTTAAAGCTTTTATTTTTTTTCTGTGTTTATGGCCACTTGGAATTATTATTACAAATATTTATTACAATGATCTTGGGCCTGAACCAGTAAAAAAAATTATGAACCATTTTGGAGAATGGACTTTAATTTTTATTTGTTTAACTTTATCAATGAGCCCACTTAAAAGAATTACCAATCTGTCCTTTTGGATAAAATTTAGAAGAATGCTTGGTTTATTTGTATTTTTTTATGCTACAATTCATTTACTAACTTATGTTGGATTAGATTATAGATTTGATTGGGAACCAATAATTAACGATGTATTGAAAAAGAAATATATTTTTATAGGATTTTCCGCTTGGTTATTGTTAATTCCATTAGCAGCCACCTCCTCACAAAAAATGATAAGAATACTAAGACATAATTGGAAAAATTTGCATAGATTGATATATGCTATAGCTATTTTTGGATCACTTCATTATATTTGGTTATCTAAAACAATTTTTTTTAAACCTCTTATTTACACTGCAATTATAGTTGTTTTGCTTGCATTAAGAATTAAAATAAAAAAAAGAGATATCAACTATGGATGAAAATACAAAAAAAGAAATTCAATCAGCAACATTAGAAAGATTAATGGAGCATCTTAAAGAAAGAAAAGATGTTCAAAATATAGATTTAATGAACTTAGCAGGTTTTTGCAGAAATTGTTTGTCTAGATGGTATCGGGAAGAAGCAGAAAAAAAAGGGATTGAAATTTCAGATCCTGATGCAAGAAATCATATATATGGAATGCCCTACCCTGAGTGGAAAGAAAAATATCAAAAATAATTATTTTTCTTTAAGTCTTGGAAATAACTCAACAAAATTACAAGGTTTGTGATTGATATCTAATTGATGTTTTAAAATTCCATCCCAAGCATCTGTTACACCCCCTGAAGAACCAGGAAGAGCAAAAATATATTTTCCATTAGCTAAAACTGCACAAGCTCTAGATTGTATTGCAGAAGTTCCCACTGTTTTTAAACTTATATTTCTAAATATCTCACCAAACCCAGGTATCTGTTTATCAGCTACTTCTTCAACTGCTTCTGGTGTGATATCTCTTCCAGTTAATCCAGTTCCACCTGTAGATATAATTACATCAATATTTTTTTGTCTTATCCACTCTTTTAAAATTACAACAATATCTTCTTTATTATCTTTACAAATTTTTCTATCAATTAAATTGTGACTAGCTTCTTTAATTTTATCAACAAGAATAGCTCCTGATTTATCATTATCAAAAGTTCTGGTATCTGTTACAGTCAGTAAAGCTATATTTACGTTCATAATAAATTTTATAAGTATGATTATATTATCAGTATTATTTTTTATAACAGCAATTTTATATTCTAGTGTTGGATTTGGTGGTGGATCTACTTATCTTGCACTAATGTTGATTTGGAATTTACCCTATTACATCATTCCCATTTTAGCTTTATTTTGTAATATAATTGTAGTATCAGGAAATTCAATTAACTACCTAAGATCAGGTAACATAAATCTTAAATTACTAGTTCCATATCTTGCTGGATCCATTCCGTTTGCTTTTTTTGGAGCTTCAATTTCAATAGAAAAAGATTTATTTGAAATATTGTTGTTTTTTGTTTTAACTGTAGCTGGTATCTTTTTGTTTATCGAAAGTAAAAACTTCAATAAAGAACAATTTCAAATAAAAAAAGTTTCGAATTTACTGTCTATTTCAATTGGGTCTATAATAGGTTTTATTTCGGGTATTGTGGGAATTGGAGGTGGTATATTCTTAAGCCCAATATTATTTTTAATAAAAGCAGGATATCCAAAACATATTGCTGCTGCCGCATCATTATTTATCTTAATAAATTCTATATTTGGGGTAGCTGGCCAACTTACAAAAGATATAGTATTTGATGAATTTTTAAACTTCTGGCCTCTTTTTATATGTGTTTTAGTTGGTGGACAAATAGGAAATTTTTTAAATATAAAGTTTTTATCTAATAAAACTCTAGCTTTATTTACTTCCTTATTAGTAATTTTTGTAGCAGTAAGAATGGGAATAAGATTAATACCATAATCTTGATTTAATTATCTTTTAATATATTTAATCTCTTGATGCAGAATATTAAACCCTTTGGACCAACAATTGGAAAAACAAAAATTTCAAAAAGATTTTTTGAAAAATTAAATAAAGAATTTGAAAGTAAGTCTAATTCAAGAAAAATTGATTATAGTTCAAAATTGGCAAGTCAAATTAAAAATGAAATAAAGATTTCTAATAATTTTATTAAAAAAAGTTTAGAAAAAGAGATTAAAGCTAATATAAGAAAGTTTCTCTTTAATGAAAAAATTAAAGATATTAAAGATATTAAAATCTTAAATCTTTGGGTAGTTAGCCAATTTAAAGGTGAATATAATCCAATTCATTACCATGAAGGAGATTTGTCTGGTGTAGGTTATTTAAAATTACCTAAAGGTATGACTAATAATAAATTAGTAAAAAATAAAAAATTAAAAACTAATGGAACAATTGATTTTATTAATGGACAAAGAGGATTTTTAAGTAAAAGTATTTATAATGTATTACCTAAAGTTAAAGATTTGTTGATCTTTCCAAACTATTTAATGCATACAGCTTACCCTTTTAATATTGAGGGAGAGCGTAGATCATTTTCTTTTAATATTAAGATTATATACAAAAAATAAAGTATTTTGTGGATTTAGATTTTTTTAAAAAAACAAGAATTTTAGATGGGGGTATGGGTCAAGAACTTCTATCAAAAGGATTAATTTCGAAGGGTACTTTATGGTCAGCAAGTGCTATCTTGGATAAGAATTTTCATAATTTAGTAGTTGAAACACATTTATCATTTATTGATTCAGGTGCAGATGTAATACTCACTAATACTTTTTCAACAAGAAGGATAAGATTAATTAAAAATAAGGTTGAAGAACATTTTAATTATGTAAACGAACAATCATGTTTATTAGCAATTGAAGCTAAAAGAATATCTAAAAAAAATATATTAATTGCTGGAAGCTTACCGGCTCAAGATGACACATATTTAGAAGATACAAGGAGCTCAAAAGAAATCGAAAAAGATTTTTATGACCAAGCCGAAATTATAGGCCCTCATGTAGATTTTTTTTATCTTGATGTGATTTCTAGTGGTAGAGAAATAGATATAGCTTCGAATGTAGCATTGAAATTAAGCAAACCTGTTTTAGTAGGTATGCATTTAAAAAAAAATAACTTGCTACCATCTGGTGAGACAGTTGCAGACGTGTTTCAAAAATATAAAAATAATAACTGGATTGGACTAATAAGTGCATGTGTTTCACCTGAGATAGTAGAAAGTTCAATTTCTGAAATTATAAAATTAAATATTCCTTTTGGATTTAAAGCAAATCTTTGGGGTATAGATGAACCAACACCTGTCAAAACATTTAATACTGCAAAACCAGATGAAATTGGAACAAATCCAAATATTGCTTTAGGAAGGAGGAAAGATATTTCGGCAAAAAAATTTTATGATTTCTCAAAAAAAATTAAAGAAAATGGTGCAACTATACTAGGTGGATGTTGTGAAACTAATCCTAATCACATAAGAGAGATATCTAGTCTAAAATAATTTTTTTATTATCAGCTTTTCTAACAAAATAAACACCAATACAAACAGCTATTAATGATATTAAAACCTTAATAGTAATTAATTCTTGTAAGAATATGTAGCCTAAAATAGTTCCAAATATTGGGATTAAATAAGAAACTTGAGATTGGAAAATTAAACCATTATTTTTTAAAACTCTAAATCGTAACATCCATGCAACACCAGTCGGAACAATTCCTAAATAAATAACTGATATTAATGAGTCTGTCCTTGGAATTGATTGCCATGGTTGTTCAATAAAGCTCATTAATGGTAATAATATTATAATAGCCCAAATTAATATTGATCCAGTTACATTTTCATTTTTTTTCTTACTAATCTTTAATGTTAAAACACCACCTATCACATAACAAGTTGATCCAAGTAATATTAGTAATGCTGATGTAAAATTATTTTCATCAATCAAAATATTATCAGAAAATAAAAATACTATTCCTGAAAATCCAATCAAAATTCCAAATGTTTTGACTAAATTAAATTTTTCATTTTTGGTATAGAAATGACCTAAAATTGTTGAGCTTAGTGGTGTAGTTGACATTAAAATTGCTGCTAAATTACTCTGAACAGATTTTACTCCATAGGCTATTAAAAAAAATGGAGCTACTAAATTTATAAACCCTATCATTGCAAACCAATGCCAGTCTTTTGAAAATGCTTCAATTTTTATATCCTTATAATAACAAAGAAGTAGAACTGGAATTGCTCCAAAAAAAACTCTTAAGAAAGCAATTGTTACTGGCCCAAAAGAATAAGTTGCAATTTTAATATTAAAAAAAGCTGAAGCCCAAATTAAGGCTAATAAAGTCAATAAAACATAATCAATTAATTTAGGTTGTCTCATTCAGTGATCTCTTCAATTTCACCAGCAGTTAGCTTTGTTAGTTGATTAAATTCTATTTTGAAAATGCAATTTGGATGTCCTGCAGCTGCAAAAACTGTTGTAAACCTATCAAGGTTAGTATCAATATAAATTTTTACTTTACTTAAATGACCTACTGGTGAAACACCTCCTATTGTATAACCAGTAATTTTTTTAACATCATCAGGATTTGCCATTGAAACATCTTTTTCATCTAGGATTTTTTTAAGCTTGTTTAATGAGCACCTTTTATCTCCTGAGACCAAACAAAGTACAAAGTTATCTCCTGTATTAAAAAGCAAACTCTTAACAATTGCCCCAACATTACAACCTAAAGCTGTAGCTGCATCTTCTGCAGTTCTTGCTGTTTGTTCTAAGCAGACAATTTTAAGACTTGGATCAAATTCCTTTATTGATTTTTCAGCTCTTTTAACGGGCTCTTTATCTAATATTGAGTTCATATAATGTAAAAAACTTTGTTTAATATTGCATAAATACACCACTTATGTGAAAATTGCATAGGTGTTATTTATTAAATAAGCAATATTTTTCGAGATTATTTTGTTAATTACCACTCATAAAATTATATAGGAGACAAAATGAGCGCAGCAAATGTTTTAAAATTTATTAAAGAAAAAGAAGCAGAATTCGTAGACCTAAGATTTACTGACCCAAGAGGAAAACTTCAACATTTAACAATGGACTCTACAGTCGTTGATGAAGAAATGTTAAACGAGGGAGTATTTTTTGATGGTTCATCTATTGCTGGTTGGAAAGCTATCAATGAGTCTGACATGATTTTAAAACCAGATACTGCAAGAATGTTTATGGATCCTTTTACGTCTCATAATACTTTGGTTTTATTTTGTGATATTTTAGATGCTGTGAAAAAATCTCCTTATGAAAGAGATCCTAGAGGTGTTGCGAAAAAAGCTGAAGAATATTTAAAATCTTCAGGTGTTGGAGACAAAGCTTTCTTTGGTCCAGAGCCAGAATTTTTTGTATTTGATGATGTAAGAATTAGTAATGATCCAAACAACACAGGATTTGTTTTGGACAGTAAAGAAGGCCCTTACAACTCCGGTAAAGTTTATGAAAATGGTAACATGGGACACAGACCTCCAGTTAAAGGTGGCTATTTTCCAGTACCTCCTGTGGACAGTGAACAGGATATGCGTGGTGAATATTTAAAAAATTTAAAAGAAGTTGGAATTAAAGTTGAAAAACATCACCATGAAGTTGCTCCAAGTCAACATGAACTTGGAATGTATTTTGGAACTTTAGTTGATCAAGCAGATAATGTTCAACTTTATAAATATGTTGTGCAAATGGTTACACATTCATTTGGTAAAACTGCTACCTTTATGCCTAAACCTGTTGCAGGTGATAATGGTTCAGGTATGCACATTCACCAATCTATTTGGAAAGGTGATACACCAGTATTTTCTGGTGATGCTTACGCAGGTTTGTCAGAAACTGCATTACACTACATTGGTGGAATTTTAAAACATGCTAAAGCAATTAATGCTTTTGCAAACTCTACTACCAACAGTTATAAAAGATTAGTTCCAGGATTTGAAGCTCCTGTGCTTCTTGCTTATTCTGCTAGAAATAGATCAGCATCATGCCGTATACCAATTACTTTAAGTAAAAAAGGTGCAAGATGTGAAATAAGATTTCCTGACGCTTCAGGAAACCCTTATCTAACTTTTGCTGCAATGCTTATGGCAGGACTTGATGGAATTAAAAATAAAATTCATCCAGGTGAGTCTTTTGATAAAGATTTATATGAATTACCACCAGAAGAAGTTAAAGCTATTCCAACTGTTTGTGGTTCTTTAAGAGAAGCCATGGAAAGTTTAGATAAAGATAGAGAGTTTTTAACTCAAGGTGGTGTGTTTACGGATGATCAAATTGATGCTTATATTGCACTGAAGTTTGAAGAAATTCACAAATTTGAACATGCACCTCATCCAGTTGAGTTTGAGATGTATTACAGTAGCTAGTAATTAATTACTGTCTAGTTGTAGCAATTGTATCTTTGTTAACGCCTTTTTTGACAACGTAGTCCTGGGTACCGTTAGCACCAGTTTCTACTTCTTTACGGAGATCTTTAAAAAAAGTTTTTTCTTTTAAAGAATTCTTTAGGTTTTTAACAAGATTTTTAAATTCAAATCTATTCATAGGTAATAATTACACTAGATATGCATATAACGCAATACTGATATGCAATTATTGGGATAATACAACCTACTCTATTTTGAATGACTCACCACAGCCACATCGCTCAGTTTCATTAGGGTTATTGAATACAAAAGAAGATGAAAGTTCTTCTTTTTTATAGTCCATTTCAGTGCCAAGCAGATACATTATTGCAGCTGAATCAACAAAAACTTTAACCCCTTTATCTTCAATTATCTCATCACTTGGATTAACATCTTTTGTATATTCCATAACATAAGACATCCCAGCACAACCACCTGTTTTAACTGAAACCCTAACACCTAACGAATCTTTTTCAGCATTAGACATAATTTCTTTAATTCTTAATGCTGCATTATCACTTAATTTAATTATAGGACTCATTATAAATTTAACTCCAATTTTGCTGCTTCAGACATCATATCTTTGTTCCAAGGAGGATCCCAAACTAATTCAAGATCAACATCATCAATGCCTTCAACTTGCATCGCTCCTTCTTTAACTTCTTTTGGTAAACTTTCAGCCACGGGACAATTGGGGGTTGTTAGTGTCATTTTAATTTTAGCAAAATTATCATTTTCAACTTTTATATCATAGATTAAACCTAACTCATAAATATTAACTGGCAATTCAGGATCATAAATTTTTCTAATTTCCTCAATAATTTGTTCTCTTTTATCCATATCTAATTAATTTTCTGTTTTAACTTCTTCTTTTCTATCATCAAAAGCAGAAACTAAAGTATGCCATGACAAAGTTGCACATTTAACTCTCATTGGATATTGTTTTACTCCTGATAAACACATTAGTTTTGTTTTTTCATCATCTTCTAAATTATCTGATTTTAATTCAGGATTTTCTTTAATCATTCCTAAAAAATCTTCAACAATCTCTTTAGCCTCATGTTCATTTTTTCCTTTGATTAGATCAGTCATAATTGATGCAGATGCCATTGAAATAGCACATCCACTTCCTTCAAAAGAAATATCTTCAACAATTTTTTGTCCGTTTAGTTTTAAATAAACATGCACATTGTCTCCACATAAAGGGTTATGACCTTTGGCATCTTTGTTAAAGTCATCGGTCTTACCAAGGTTTCTTGGATTTTTACCATGCTCTAATATTATTTCTTGATATAATTCTTTTAAGTTCATTATAAATTAAATATTTTTTTACAATTATTTATAGCTTCATTAAGTTTATCAAGGTCATCTTTAGTATTATAAATTCCAACTGATGCTCTTGAGCTTGCTGGTATATTTAATTTATCATGAAGTATTTGACAGCAATGATGGCCTGCTCTTATTGCTACACCATCTTCATCTAATATAGTTGCTACATCATGAGGGTGAATTCCTTCTATGGTAAAAGATAAAACACCACCTTTATTTTTTGGATTGCCTATTAGCTTAACAGAATTATTTTTTTGTAATAGCTCTTGTCCATATTCAACTAATTCTGCTTCATGCTTCATCACATTGTCAATTCCCACACTCTCTAAAAATTTAATAGATTGATCAAATGCTATTACTTGAGCGGTCGCCATTGTTCCTGCTTCATATTTATTAGGTAAATCACCATAGGAAATCCTATCTTTTTTAACTTCATTAATCATACCGCCTCCACCTTGATAGGGTGGTAATTCCTCTAGCCACTTCTTTTTTCCATACAAAACACCCAAACCAGTTGGACCATACATTTTATGACAAGAAATAGCATAGAAATCACAATCTAAATCTTGCATATCTAGCTTTAAATGTGGGGCTCCCTGACAGCCATCAACCACAACTATAATACCTTTGGAGTGTGCTAACTCAGTTATTTCTTTAACTGGCAAAATAGCTCCTGTAACATTTGATAGATGTGTAATTGATATTATTTTTGTTTTAGGAGTTAATTTTTTTTCAATTTCTTCTAATGTAATTTCTCCATCGTTATTGATTTCAGCAAAATTAATTTTTATATTTTTTGATTTTCTTAAAAAATGCCATGGAACATAATTAGAATGATGCTCTAATTCTGTAATAAGAATTTCATCACCTTCTTGAAGATAATTTTGGCCCAATGTATTGGCAACTAAGTTGAGTGCCTCAGTTGCACCTTTAGTAAATACAATTTCATTTTTATCTTTTGCATTAATATATCTTTGAACTGAAGTTCTTGTATTTTCATATAAGTTGGTAGCAGCTACCGCAAGATAATGAACACTTCTTCCAACATTTGAAAATTGTTTTGTATAAAATTCATTAATTCTATCAATTACAACTTTTGGCTTTTGAGAAGAATTTGCACTATCTAAATAAACCAGATCATTATTTTGAATTTTTTCATCAAAGATAGGAAATTCTTTTTTTATTGCATCTAAATTCATTCTTTAATACCAATCATGTTTTTTATTAAATTTTTTATTTCTGAATCAGTAATTTTTTCGACTACATCAAGTAAAAATCCATTAATTAATAACTCCCTTGATTGTTGGTAATTTAATCCTCTAGACATTAAATAAAATATAGAGTCTTCATTTAAACTACCTGAGGCTGAACCATGCGAGCACTTAACATCATCTGCATAAATTTCTAATTCTGGTTTAGCATTAAACTCTGAGTCTTTATTTAATAATATCGCTTTACTCAGTTGATACCCATCTGTTTTTTGTGCTTTGGAATTGACAAAAATTTTTCCTTGATATGCTGCTTTAGAGCTGTTCTCTAAAACACTTTTAATTAACTGATAACTTTTCGTGTTCTCAGTTAAATGATTTACTATTGTTCTAATTTCATGATGTTTGGTATTGTTAAGAGAAAGAATACCATTTACAAAAGCTGATGAATATTCCCCATTTAAATTACAATTAATTTCATTTTTAAAGAAATTTGACCCTGAAGATAAAATAAATGTTTCTGAAATACTATTTTTATCTTGTTCAATATTATTATAGGAGTATTTGATATTTTTATTTTCTAATTTATCTACTTTATAATTTTTCAAAACTGCATTTTCCTTTAAGTTAAAGTTATAAAAAATATTTAAAAAATTTTTTTCAGAGGTGTCATTAAATAAGTCAATTAACCTTAAAGAACTATCTTTGCCTAGTTCAAAATCTAATCTTAAATTTATATTTTTAGACCAGATTTTAGAGTTTGTTGTGTGATAAATGATAAGTGGTTTTTGTAATTGATAACCGTTTTTCACCAATATTTTAAAAGATTTATTAGTAAAAGCATTATTTAGATCAGATAAAGAATTATTATTGCTAAATTCATTTATCGTTTCAGACTGATCAATTATTTCTATTTGGTTTTTTTTTTCGTAATCGAAATCAATTTTTTCTATTCTGCCATTTATAAAAACTATTTTATTATGCTCAAGTCCATCAACAAATACTGAAGTATCAACTTTATTAGTAGATGTATAATCACTATAAAAACTTAGTTCTCCAATATTCTTTTTTATTATTTGGTTAAGGTCTGAGAATTTCCAATCCTCTTCTCTTCTATTAGGAAAACCTCTGTCTATAAAATTATCTAAATAAAATCTTTTTATTTCAATATCTTTTTGAGACAAACTCAAATTTTTAATAATATTATCAAAATCTCTTTGTAATTGTTCTTTCATCTAATTAAAATTTTCGTACCCTTTTTTTTCTAATTCCAAAGCTAAATCTGCTCCTCCAGATTTAACAATTTTTCCATTCATCAACACATGAACAAAATCAGGTTTTATGTAGTCAAGTAGCCTTTGATAATGTGTAATTATTAAAAATGAATTTTTTTCATCTCTTAATGTATTAACTCCATCAGCTACAATTTTTAAAGCATCAATATCTAAGCCTGAATCTGTTTCATCTAAAATTGATAATTTTGGTGCCAATAATGACATTTGTAAAATTTCATTTTTCTTTTTTTCTCCGCCTGAAAAACCAACATTTAATTGTCGATTTAATTTCTCTTCATCAAATTTAAGCTCTTTAGATTTTTTCTTTACTAGTTTTAAGAATTCTATAGCATCTAGTTCTTTTTCACCTCTTGCTTTTCTAACTGCATTTAATGATGTCTTTAAAAATATATTTGTATTAACTCCTGGAATTTCTAATGGATATTGAAATGCTAAAAAAATACCTTTATGAGCTCTTTCCTCTGTCTCAAGTTCAAATAAATCTTTTTCCTCATAAAGAACTTCTCCTGAAACTTCATAACCTTTTTTTCCTGATAAAATATTTGACAATGTGCTTTTACCTGAACCATTTGGTCCCATTATAGCGTGAACTTCTCCAGGATTTATATTAAGAGAAAACTCTTTTAAAATTTCCTTATTATCAATTTTAGCATTTAATTTATTTATTCTTAACATTAACCCACACTTCCCTCTAAACTGATACCAACAAGCTTTTGGGCTTCAACTGCAAATTCCATTGGTAGCTGTTGTAGAACTTCTTTACAAAACCCATTTACTATCAATCCAACAGCCTCCTCTGCACTCAATCCTCTTTGTTGACAATAATGTAATTGTTCCTCACTTATTTTTGAGGTTGTTGCCTCATGAGCAATATTTGAATCAGAATTTTTATTTTTAATATATGGAACAGTATGTGCTCCACATTTATTACCCATTAATAATGAGTCACATTGAGTATAATTATTTGAATTTGAAGCTTTAGATGAAATATCAACAAGACCTCTATATGTCATATCCGAAAATCCAGCACTTATTCCCTTAGAAATAATCTTACTTTTTGTATTTTTTCCTAAATGGATCATTTTTGTGCCAGTGTCAGCTTTCTGATGGTTGTTTGTTATTGCAATGGAATAGAATTCTCCAACAGAGTTGTCCCCCTTTAAAATACAGCTAGGATATTTCCAAGTGATTGCAGAACCTGTTTCTACTTGTGTCCATGAAATTTTAGAATTTTTACCTTTACATAAACCACGTTTAGTTACAAAATTATATATCCCGCCTTTACCATCTTTATCACCAGGATACCAATTTTGAACAGTTGAATATTTTATTTCTGCGTCATCAAGTGCAATCAATTCTACATTTGCAGCATGCAGTTGATTTTCATCTCTCATAGGAGCCGTACAACCTTCTAAATAACTTACATAGCTTCCTTTATCAGCAACAATTAAAGTTCTTTCGAACTGACCTGTATTTGAAGCGTTTATTCTAAAGTAGGTAGATAATTCCATTGGGCACCTTACTCCCTCAGGTATATATGCAAATGAACCATCAGTAAAAACTGCAGAATTAAGAGTTGCAAAAAAATGATCTGTTGTTGGTATTACTGATCCTAAATATTTTTTTACTAATTCTGAATGATTTTGAATAGCTTCTGATATTGGACAAAAGATAATACCTAATTTAGATAATTCCTCTCTAAAAGTTGTAGCAACTGAGACTGAGTCAAATACTGCATCTACAGCTATACCATTTAACCTTGCCTGTTCTTGAAGAGGTATACCTAGTTTTTTATATGTCTCTAAAAGTTTTGGATCTAATTCATCTAAGCTCTTAGGTTTATCGTCCATACTTTTAGGTGCTGAATAATAATATAAATCTTGATAATCAATCTTTGGATACTTTGGTTTTTGCCAGTCTGGTTCTTTTAACTGTTTAAATCTTTCAAATGCTTTCAGTCTAAAATCAAGCATCCATTTAGGTTCTTTTTTTATATTTGAAATAAATTTAATTACTTCTTCATTTAAACCCTTTGGAGCTTTAGTACTTTCAATATCAGTTGAAAAACCATACTTATAATCTTTTAAATTATCTATTTCTTTTTGTCTTTGATCCATTTTATGTTCTTTGTTCTGTATTATTTTTTAATAAATCTTCTAAGCTTTTTTTTTCAAAAAAAGTATTAATATGAGTTTCTAATTCATCCCAAAGATTATGAGTCACACACTTAGTTGCTTTACCATTACATCCTTTTTTGGACTCTTTCTTACATTGTACAGTTTTAACTTTTTCATCAACCGCATGAAATATATTGGTAAGTTTTATTTCATTTGGTTTTTTTAATAGAACATACCCACCTTGTGTTCCTCTTATACTTTTCACAATTTGATCTTTTTTTAATTTAGAAAAAATTTGCTCAAGGTAATCGAGTGAAATTCCTTGTCGCAAAGATATATCTCTTAATGATACTGGATTGATGCTATCAAACCTAGCTAAGTCTACTAATGCCATCACAGCATATCTACCTTTAGATGTTAATTTCATATTACCCTTTAAAATATGGGCTTTTTATACATACCTGACTAAATTGGTCAAGTATAGTTTATAATAAAAAAACTAACATATTGTCGCTCACTTATGATAAACGTAGTTTTTTTTTGAGAATAATAATCAATATCGCATATGGATAACAAAATTTTAGAAATATTTATTCCAGGCCCTGCTGGAAGACTTGAAGCTAAATATTATAAAAGTAAAAAAAACACTTCCCCAATTGCCCTAGTATTGCAACCACATCCTCAATATGGAGGAACCATGAATAACAAAGTTGTTGTTGATACCTTTCATACTTTTATGGATAATGATTTTTCAGTTTGTAGAGTTAATTTTAGAGGTGTTGGTAAAAGTGATGGTGAGTTTGATAATGGCCAAGGTGAATTAGCTGATGCTGCTGCTGCATTAGATTGGCTTGAGAGAGAAAACTTTGATAACTCACAATGTTGGGTGTCAGGATTTTCTTTTGGTTCTTTAATTGCTATGCAATTGTTAATGAGAAGGCCAGAGATCAATAGATTTATTGCAATATCTCCTCAGCCTAATGTTTATGATTTTTCTTTTTTATCACCATGTCCTACATCTGGACTAATGATTTATGGTAAAAAAGATGAATTAGTTCCTTTAGAATATATCACTGAACTTGACAAAAGATTAAGTGCTCAAAAGGGTATTAAAGTAGAATTTCAATCAGTTCAAGAAGCCAATCATTTTTTTTCTAAAACAGAAGATTCTCTAATTAAGAATCTTGATAAGTATATAAAAAAAGAAACAGCTCTTTATTAAAAATTTTCAACTAAATTGCCACCCAGTGTAGGAGTTTCGCACCCAGTAGTCTTTGGATAAGAAATTGGCAGATTTAAAAATGATCTTATAGCAAGATATGCAAATGCCTGTGACTCAATAAAATCTCCATCTAAATTATAATTATCTATAGAACTTAAACTAATATTTTTTTTGTTTATTAGATAACCTTCAATACTTTGAATAAGGAAGTTATTTTTTCTACCACCACCACATACTAAATATTTAATTGGTTTATCATTACTTCCATTTGCATGTTCAATTCCTTTTGATATTAGATAAGCAGTAAAATTTGTTATTGTTGCACAACCATCCTCTAGTGACAATCCTCTAGCAAATGAAATATTAAAATCTTTTACATCTAAGGATTTATTGAAAGAGTCTATGTTAAAATTATCAATTGATTGATTTAGAATTAATTGATTTATTTTACCAGATTTTGCAATTGAGCCATTTTCATCAAAATTATATTTAGAATTTTTTCTAACCCAGTCATCAATCATGCAGTTACCCGGACCTGAATCAAAAGCTTCTAGATTTTCTTCTATGTTTTCATCATTTTTAATTATTTTAGTAATGTTTGAGATCCCACCAATATTAAGAAAGCAAATCGGAAGCTCTATTAAATATTTTTCATTTATAATTTTTGATAATAAGTTATGAAAAATTGGCGTTAAAGGCGCCCCCTGACCTTTATTTATCAAGTCTTTTTTCCTAAAATCATAAATAATTTTTTTTTTTGTTAATTGGGACATTAACTTGCCATCTCCCAATTGTTTTGAAATTTTTTTTTCAGGATTATGAAATATTGTTTGTCCATGAAAACCAACAAAGTCAATTTTATCTTTATATTTTGATGATATCTTGTTAACAATTTTGCAATGAAATAGAGTAATTTCTCTCTCAATTGCCTTTAATTGAAAAGTGTATTGTTTTAAATCGTCAATATTTAAAATTAAATTTCGTAATTCTACCAATTGATGATGTAAACTTTCGGTATATTCAAAATATTCATCTAAAATATTAATAAAATGATTAATTCCATCTGATCTAATCAATGATACATCAACTCCATCCATTGAAGTACCACTCATGAGCCCAATAGCTGTATATAATTTATTTTTCATAGATATTCTTTTTAATAAAAATTTGTATATTGTGTAACTATAAGCTTATGAATAAATTTTTAAAAGAGTTTAAAGACAGAGGTTTCTTCTATCAATGTACAAATGAAGAAGAGCTGTCAAACTTAATGGATAATGAAAAAATTAAAGCATACATAGGATTTGATTGTACTGCTGAAAGCTTACATGTCGGAAGTTTGTTGCAAATAATGTGTTTAAGATTATTACAAAAAAATGGTCATAGACCAATTGTGCTACTAGGTGGAGGTACAACTAGAATTGGTGACCCTTCTGGAAAAGATAAAACAAGAAAAATATTAAGTGAAGAAGAAATTGAAAAAAATATTAAGAATATAAAAAATATACTAAAAAAATTTTTAGACAATGATAACCCTGAAACAAAACCTATTTTTGTTAATAATTATACATGGCTTAAAAATTTGAATTATATCTCTTTTCTTAGAGATATAGGTAAACATTTTACAATCAATAGAATGTTAACATTTGACAGCGTAAAATTAAGATTAGATAGAGAGCAATCTTTAAGTTACATGGAATTTAATTATATGATTTTGCAAGCTTATGATTTTTTAGAGTTAAGTAAAAAAGAAAATTGTGTTTTACAAATTGGTGGTTCAGATCAATGGGGAAATATTGTTAATGGTGTAGAACTAATTAAAAGATATTCAAATAAACAAAGTTACGGTCTAACTACTCCTTTGATTACTTTGGCTACAGGAGCTAAGATGGGAAAATCTGAAAATGGAGCTATATGGTTAGATGAAAAATTTTTATCATCTTATGATTATTGGCAATTTTGGAGAAATACGGATGACAGAGATGTTGTAAAGTTTTTAAAAAATTTTACTGATTTAGAAATTGAAAATATTAAAAAAATTGAAAACAATAATATCAATGATCTAAAAATACTTTTAGCTAATGAAACAACCTCTATGCTTCATGGTGAAAAAGCTGCCAAAAATTCAGAGCAAGCTGCTAAAGAGGCATTTTCAGGTAACTTACTTGGATCAAGCTTACCCTCTGTAAAGATTAGTTCAAAAAATATTGATAATAATTTTGATATAATTGATCTAATTATTCTCTCTAAATTAGAAAATTCTAAAAGTGAAATAAGAAGACTTATTAAAGGTAAGGGAGTAAAAATTAATGATAAAATTATCTCAAATGAAAGATTAATTATTACTCGTGAAATTTTTAATGAAAATTATATCAAACTTTCTATTGGCAAAAAAAGGCATTTAAAAATTGAATTAGGCTAATTTTTCTTTATCTTTTCTAACGTCCTAGTTATAAATCTTGGAGTTAATGTTTTTATTGGATTTACAGTTGTTTCAAGTTTTTTCGGAGGTCCCTTCACTTTAAAGCTTACTCCAAACACACCATCACCAACTTTCTTTCCAATAAGCAAATCTCCAAGTAGTGGAATTGAAGCAATGGATCTATTAATTGTAGTTGCTGGAACCAATGTACCTCTTAAACTAATTATATTATCTTCTTCAATATATCCCTCAATTAAAATTGAAATTGCTGGACCAATTGCATACAACTCTTGGATCGTCATAAGTTTATTTTTATTTGTAAAATTCATTTCAAAATCTGTAAATCTAACTCCTTCTCCAGTAAGTAAGTCAGCTATCCCTTGGAGAGAAGCAAGAGCCAGTACTTTTGCTAATGCAGGAATTTCTTTGACTTTAAAATTGTCTATAACCAATTTTGAATTTGAAATACCATCTTTTTTTGAGGAATAAAAATCTAGATATCCTTTATTACTATCTTCAAAACCCTTAATAAATTTATATCTATTTACTAAAGGTTCAGCTTTAGAGGAATAAAGTGTAGTTATTTTTTCACCTTCTTTGTTGGTATTTACTGTAAATTTTAAATTTTCATTGTTATCAAAAATTGCTGAAATTTTAGCTTGAGTCAATTTGTTATCTCCAATTTGAAGATTACCATTTAAATCTTTAACCGTATTATCATTATCAATATAAACATTAGAAATATTTAACGTCATATTGATATTTTCTTTAAAAATATCTAATTTTCGATCATCTTTACCTTTTAATAGATTCGTAATTAGACTGTCAGCATTTAATAATGATCCATTTAGCTCATAATTATTATTTTCAATTCTACTGAGTATTAATTTGTTTCTCTTTTCTTTATTATCAAAATAATCTAAGTCAACTTTATCTACTTTGATAATTTTATTTTTATAATCTAATATTAAATTATCAATTATAATTTTGTTATTTTTGGAAATAAGACTAATTTTTTTTAAATCAAGTCCAATTTTTTTTGTATAGCTACCAATTATTTCTAATTGAGAATTTAATTTCTTATCCTTTTCATAATTAATGAAATCTATTTTTAAAGGTGCATCATTTACTTCTATGTTTGTTTCAAAATTATATTTATTATTTTTTTTTGAAAATACATATTTTATTTTATTAAATTCTCTCTCTAATTTAATTTTTCCTAAACCTACAAGCGATAAGAGATTATCTTTATAATTAATTTTGATCTTATGGTCTTTTAGACTCAAAATATCCTTCGTATTAGGCAAATACTCTTTTATTAAATTTTGGTTTTTAATATTTATTTCGCTTAATTCAATATTTGACACTAAATCAAAATCAGAACCTTTTTTTGTAACTTCATAATCAATAAGGTCAAATTTATTTACAAGTTTGACTTTACCTTTTCCCTTAATTGATAATTTATTATTGTTATAAGATGCTTTTATCTTATGGTCTTTTAGGTAAATTAATTCGTTAATTTCTACTAAACTATTATTAATTAAATCATTTTTTTTGTATTGAGAGCTATCAATTAGAATATTTGAATTAATTTTTAAATTTTCAACTTTCAGCTTGTTATTAATTTTAAATGCAAATTCATTAACTGATTCAAAATTTGTATTTATTAAGTCAAATAGATCATATTTTAATTTGATTATTTTAAGCAACTCATTGTTTAAAAAAGTTTTTTTGTTTTTTAAAGAACCTTCAATGAAATAATTTTTTTTATTTTTTTTTACAATTAATCTATCGGATAGAAAATTTATATTATTTGTGTCAAAATTAATATCTCTAAAATTGAAATTATTCTCTGTAATATCAAAATGAAAATTTATTTTTTCAAATTTATTATTGTCAAATAAACTTAATTTACCATCCTTTAATGATCCACTAATTTTATAATCTTGTTTTATTTTTCCAAGTTCGTCAAAATTAAATTTTAAATCGACAATTAAATATCCTTTTTTAATAAATTGTTCTAAAAAAAATAATTCAGGTTTATTATTTATTGATCTTGTAAACGATACAAAATTTTTAATTAAAGTTGATTTAGTTGATATTTCTATTTGTGATGCAACTAGTTGATTTTGAATAAATGAATTTAGTGATATTTGGGTTTTAATATATTCTAGTTCAATTAATTTACCCTTAGAATATATCTTAGCGTCTATTGTTTTTGCATTAATCTTAAAATTTAGGAGGTCTAATGTAAGTTTTATTTTTTTTAAACTAGTATCAAGTTTATCATTTTTTTGCTTTACAAGATTTTGAATTTGTTTGTTAAATTTTTCTGTCTCAATACCAACTGTACTTAAATAAATTACTAATAAAACAAAAACTCCAACTAATATGGATATATATTTTGAAAATTTTTTGCTCATTTAATTTGATATAAGGATTGTTCTAAAAATTCATCTAATTCTCCATCTAAGACTTTATCAGGATTTGTGCTTTCAAAATTTGTTCTATTATCTTTTATAAGTCTATACGGTTGTAAAACATAAGATCTAATTTGATGACCCCATCCAATTTCAGATTTAGAATTTTCTGTATTTTGATTTTCCTGTTCTTTTTTTTTAATTTCATGATCATATAGTCTTGCTTTCAACATGTTCATACATGTTTCTTTATTTTTATGTTGAGATCTCTCATTTTGACATTGAACAACAATTTTAGAAGGTATGTGCGTAATTCGTACAGCACTGTCAGTAGTATTTACATGCTGGCCACCTGCTCCACTAGATCTATAAGTGTCGATCCTTAAATCCTTTTCAATAATTTCGATATTAATATTCTCATCTACTACTGGATACACCCATATACTTGCAAAACTTGTGTGTCGTCTTGCTCCTGAGTCAAATGGAGATATTCTGACAAGCCTATGAATTCCAGATTCTTTTTTAAGCCACCCATAAACATAATCACCCTCAACTTTAATTGTTGATGATTTTATTCCAGCTTCATCCCCTTTGTGCTCACTAATTAAATTTGATTTAAAATTTTTTTGATCTGCCCATTTTAAGTACATTCTTCTTAACATCTCAGCCCAATCTTGACTTTCAGTACCACCTGCACCCGCATGTATTTCTATATAACAGTCAAGAGAGTCTGCTTCATTTGATAAAAAACATTTAATTTCATTTTTTTTTACTAAATTCCTAAGTTCTTTAATATTTATTAATAATTCCTTTTGAAATGTCTCATTTTTTTCTTCTGATGCTAGCTCACTTAAATCAGTTAAATCTGAAAGTTTTTCGATTGAAACCTTGTAAGTGTTTAACAGACCTTCAAATAGTTTCTTTTCTTTAATTACTCTTTTTGAGTTATCTTTATCTTGCCAAAAACTGGCTTCTAACATTTTAGTATTTAATATTTCAAGTTTTGAGCCAATATCATTTTTTTCAAAGATACTCCTTAACTCTGTAGTTAATTTTTTCTATTTCTTTTTTGTAATTTTGATATTTATCATCCATTAATAAAACTTTAATATATTATTAGAGTCTAATCTATCATTATTTGAATATAAAACTTTTCCATCAATCACATTTTGATTTTTATAGACTTCAATAATAGTATTTTTAGAATTAAATTTTGCTTTTTGACCAGTATTAGGATCAACGACCATCATTATTGTTCCCTCTGCTGCTTTAAATGGTCTTGCATCTGATTTATTAACAGTTTTTTGAATAAATTCTTTAAAAATAGGTAAAGCTGTTTTTGATCCAGTTTCGTATCTACCTAGTGGTGAAGGATTATCTAGACCAACATAAACTCCAATTAAAAGATTTGATGTATATCCAACAAACCATGTATCTGTGTTTTTATTAGTTGTGCCAGTTTTTCCAGCAATATTTAATTCAAGGTCTCTTAATTTTTTAGCCGTTCCTCTTTGAATAACTCCTTCTAGTATTGAAGTCATTTGATAAGATGTCTGGGGAGAAAAAATCTTTTTATAATTATCTTTAACAATTGGATAATCTTGTCCCAAATAAGAAATTTGATCACAATTAATACATTCTCTTTTATCATTATTAAAAATAGTTTTTCCTTCACTATCTTGAATTCTATCAATTAATATTGGATCAACAAGTTTACCACCATTAACAAACACAGAATAAGCTGAGGTTAGTTTCAACAATGTTGTTTCAGCAGAACCAAGTGAAATAGATAAAAGCTCTTTAGGATTTTCATATATACCTAGATTTTCTGAAAAATTTATAATCTTTTTAAGACCTAAGTCTTGAGCTATTCTCACTGTCATTAAATTTCTTGATTTTTCTAATCCAACTCTCAAGGTTGATGGTCCATAAAATTTTTTTCCATAATTTTCTGGTTTCCACATTTTAAGATATTCCCCTTGATCTAAAACAATTGGAGCATCTAAAATTAAAGATGTTGGAGTATAATTATTTTCAAGTGCCAAAGCATAAACAAATGGTTTAAAAGCTGAACCAGGTTGTCTTAATGCTTGAGTTGCACGGTTAAATTCACTTTTTTTAAAACTAAAGCCACCGCTTAAAGCTAATACTCGACCAGTATAAGGATCCATAACAACTATTCCGCCATTTACCTTAGGTAATTGTTTTAAACTAAATTTTTTATCACCAATTTTTTTTACATAAATTATATCGCCAACTTTCAATAAGTTATTAAATTCTTTTTTGGTCCAAGAAATATCTTTGAATTCAATTTTTCCATTTAATTTATTTTCAGTTTCAATATCTACTGAAAATTTATTTATTTTTTTTACAATTGCTAGCTTCCAACTAATTGAGTCTTCTAAGTAAAACTTATCAAGATTTTTATTCCAATTTTTTGAATATTTTTTACTGGTAATTGCTCCTCTCCAACCTTTTCTTTTATCATATGATAATAATCCATTTCTAAGTGCTTCAGTTGCTATTTTTTGAAAATCTAAATTAATAGGTGTATTAATATTAAATCCTTGTTTATAAACCTTGTCATAAGTTAAGGTGTCAATTACATTCTTTCGAATATCTTCGATATAATATTGAGCATCTGCTAAAAAAATTTTTTTTGGTTTATTAAGTATAATTTTTTTATCTTTAAGAAAATTATACTCTTTCAAATTTATGTACTTATTTTCATGTAGATTTTTTAAAACTAAATCTCTTCTAAATTTAGCTAACTCAATATCTCTATAAGGATTATATCTACTTGGTGCTTTTGGTAGAGCAGCTAAAAGAGCAGATTCCTCATAATCTAAATCTTTAATAGACTTGTCAAAATATTGTAAACTTGCAGCAGCAACACCATATGCTCCACTCCCAAGATAAATTTGATTTAGGTATAGTTCTAAAATTCTCTGTTTAGATAAAGCTCTTTCTATTCTAAATGCTAAAATAGCTTCCTTTATTTTTCTGTTAAGACTTACCTCATTAGTCAATAAAAAATTTTTAGCTACTTGTTGTGTGATTGTTGACGCACCTTCAAGTCTTTTTGATGAAATTAAGTTTGAAATATTATTAATTAAAGCTCTTAAAACTCCTTTTGCATCAACACCTGGGTGAGAAAAAAAATTTTTATCCTCTGCAGATAAAAATGAATTGATTACATTTTTTGGAATTGAGTTAAATGGAACAAATATCCTTTTTTCTTTTGAAAAATCTGCAACAAGCTCTCCATTACCGGAATATACTTTGCTTGATACAGGTGGCTTGTAGCTTTTAAGAAATTTGTAATCGGGAATATCATTTGAATAAGACCATAAAATTCCAAATATCAAAATACTCAGTAATAAAAGTAAAGATAATGATATAAATAGTATATTTCTAAGAATTTTATTCATTTTATTTCCATTATATCTTGGAATTTGTTAAAGATAAGGCAATAGAATTAACAAAATTATACAAACACTTAAAATATTAAATGAGTCAATTAATCAAATTATTATGGAAAAAAATTTATATATTGATGCTTCGCATCCCAATGAAACCAGAGTTGTTCTTAAATCAGATGATAGTATTGAAGATTACGAGTACGAAGGTTTAAAAAATAATTTAATAAAAAATAATATTTATCTAGGCAAAGTAAGTAGAATAGAACCATCTCTTCAAGCTGCATTTATTGATTTTGGACGTGAGCGCCACGGATTTTTATCATTTAATGATATTCAATCTGATTATTATCAAATACCAAAAGCAGATTTAGATAAAATCAAAGAAGAAGAAGAAAAGGCTCGAGAAGAACTTTCTAAACAGGTTGAGGCTAAGGAAGAAGAAAATATTGCTGAAGGAAAACTTGAAATTGACGACCCTATTAATATTGAAAAAGATCCAACTGAAGAAAATGAAAATATACATGATGAAAAAAATAATTTAAGTGATGAAAAAGGCAAAAAAAAAGAAACTAAATTTAAATTCAAAAGATACAAAATACAGGAAGTTATAAAACCAAATCAAGTTATCTTAGTACAAGTAATCAAAGATGAACGGGGGCAAAAAGGTGCAGCTCTTAGCACATTCATTTCAATTGCTGGTAAATATATTGTCTTAATGCCAAATACCCCCAAAGGTGGAGGAATATCTCGTAAAATATTTAATCCAGCAGATAGAAAAAAAATAAGATCTATTCTAAATGAAATTGAGATTCCAAAAGAAATGGGGTTAATTGTGAGAACTGCAGGAAGCAATAAAACTAAAAATGAAATTAATAATGATTTAGAAACTCTAATCAAAACATGGAGTCAAATTAAAGATACCGCAATCAATTCTATAGCTCCATCATTAATTCATCAAGAAAGTGAGATTATAAAAAGGACTTTAAGAGATATGTTTGATGATAATACTAAGAATATAATAGTTGAAGGTAATGAAGGTTATAAAAAAGCACAAACTTTCATGAAAATGATTATGCCATCAAGTGTTAAAAAGGTAAAAAAATATAGAGGAAAAGTTCCATTATTTATTGAAGAAAATATTGAACAAAAATTAAACCAGATATTTGACTCTGAGATAAAGCTAAAATCAGGAGGTTATTTAGTAATAAATCCCACTGAGGCCTTAGTTTCAATTGATATTAACTCAGGTAGTTCGATTAAGGGTAAAAATGTTGAAAGCACTGCATTAGATACAAATATTGAGGCAGCTGAAGAAATTGCAAGACAAATAAAAATTAGAGATTTATCTGGTCTAATTATAATCGACTTTATCGATATGCTTAGTTATGGAAATAGAAGATTAGTTGAGAGAAAACTTAAAGAAAAATGTAGAACTGATAGAGCCAGAATTCAAATTGGTCGAATAAGTAATTTTGGTCTTCTTGAAATGTCTAGACAAAGATTGAGGGAAAGTGCAATAAAATGGAGAGTAACTCTTACTGATGAGTCATTTGCTCAAAAATTACTTAAAACAGTTGAGTTAAAGGCAATTATTAATAAAGCTAAATTTGTTGAGCTTAGAGTTTGTGAAAAAATCTCTGATTTTCTAAAAGAAAATTTTATTGATGATTTAACTTATTTTGAAAAGAAGAATAAAATGAAAATAGATATTGTCAGTGATCCTACACTTATAATTCCAGAGTATATTATAAATATTCAAAATAAATCAAAAAAAACAATAGAACTTATTGAGCATTTTGAAAAATTAAAAAATTTAGAGTTACAAATTAAAGAGGATAAAATTATTGATAAGACTGAGGTGAAAAAATTTCACAAAAAAAATTTTAAAAAAAAAACTTATTTCAAAAAAAAATTTGTTAAAAAAAAAGTAGCTATTTAATAATTCCCGTTTTTGGTGAAGATGCATTTCCGTATAAATATTTATTAATACGCCCAGCTAAAAAAGATTGTCTTCCAGAAATCACAGCATTTTTAAATGCAAGTGCCATTTCAAATGGTTTTTTTGCTTTAGCGATTGCAGTGTTAACTAAAACGCCATCACAACCTAACTCCATTGCAATAGTTGCATCTGATGCTTGACCTAAGCCCGCATCAATAATTAGAGGTAATTTGGTTTGTTTTCTGATAATTTGAATATTTGTTTTATTTTGAATGCCTAAACCAGAACCAATTGGAGCAGCTAATGGCATTATTGCATCTGCACCTGAGTTTTCTAAACGTTTTGCCATGAGTGGGTCATCATTACAATAAACCATAACTTTAAAACCTTCTTTAGCCAAAATCTCTGTTGATTTTAAAGTTTCAATCATGTCAGGGAATAAATTTTGTTTGTCTCCTAACACTTCTAGTTTTACTAATTTCCAACCACCAATTTCTCTTGCCAGTCGAAGTGTTCTTAAAGCTTCTTCTGAAGTAAAACATCCTGCTGTATTTGGTAAATAAGTGGTTTTCTTTGGATCAATATAATCCATAAGAAGAGGTTTTTTTTTATCAGTTATATTTACTCTTCTAACAGCAACGGTTACAATTTCTGCTCCAGAAAGCTTAATTGCCTTTGCACATTCAGGCATATTTTTATACTTACCAGTACCTACGATTAATCGAGAATTAAATTTTTTATTTGCTATGACTATTTTATCATTTTTCATTTAACCTCCCCCAATAAAATGAACGATCTCTATTTTATCATCTTTTTTTAGAATAATTTTACTAATTTTCTTTTTATCCATTATCTCTTGATTAAGCTCAATTGCCACTTTTTTTAAAGGAATCTTAAGATCTTTTACTAAATCTGAAATCTTATATTTTTCAGGTACAGACTTAGATTTACCATTCACTTTAATTTTTATTTTTTTTATTTTTTTCATCGTATATAAGAATTGAATGAATAATAAAATTATTATTATTAATGGTCCAAATCTTAATCTATTAGGTGAGAGAGAACAATCACAATATGGCTCCACTACTTTTGATCAATTAAAAGAAGACTGTTTAAAAGAGTCTAACAAAATTGGTATTGAAATAGAATTTGCTCAATCAAATATTGAAGGAGAGTTAGTAAATTTAATTCAGGATGCTAGAAAAAAATTTGATGGAATGATTATTAATGCTGCAGGTTTTACTCACACTTCAGTTGCAATCAGAGATGCTCTTGATTTATTCAAAAAACCAATAATTGAATTACATATATCAAATATATACAAAAGAGAGGATTTTAGACACAAATCTCTAATAAGTGATATAGCAACTGGTGGAATTTTTGGTTTAGGTGTTGAGGGTTATATTTTGGCCATAATTTCAATAGAGAAAATCTTAAAAAATGAAAATAGATAAAAGTATAATTAAAGAATTAAGTGAATATTTAGACGAGTTTAATCTTACTGAAATAGAAATTACTGAAAAAGACACAAAGATCAAGGTTTCAAAAAATAATGTATCGATTAGTAATCAACCAGCTGCAACTTCAGTAAATATTAACGATAGAAATGAAAATGTTTCTGAAAAAACTAATATTAAATCAGGTACCGAAATTACTTCACCAATTATTGGAACAGCTTACCATGCACCAGAACCTGGAGCAAAAAAATTTGTCGAGGTAGGTAAAAAAATTAAAAAAGGTGATACCATTATGATTGTTGAGGCGATGAAAACAATGAATCATGTACCATCAACCGCTGATGGTGTTGTAAAAGAAATTTGTGTTGAAGATGGTCACCCTGTTGAGTTTGGTCAAACTATTATTATTCTAGAATAGACAGATGTTTAAAAAAATCTTAATTGCAAACCGTGGGGAAATTGCAGTTAGAATTATTAGAGCCTGCAAAGAATGGGGAATTCCAACAGTAGCTGTTCATTCTGATGTTGATAGAGAAAGTATGCATGTAAGAATGGCAGATGAAAGTGTTTGCATCGGATCTCACCAACCTGCAAACAGTTATTTAAATATTCCCAATTTAATGTCAGCAATAGAACTTACTAATGCTGACGCTGTACATCCTGGTTATGGATTTTTATCTGAAAACGCTAGTTTTGCAAAAATTCTTGAAGAAAATAAAATAAGTTTTATTGGCGCATCATCAAAACATATTGAAATGATGGGTGATAAAATTCAAGCAAAGAGAATTGCTAAAGAGAACGGTTTACCAGTAATTGAAGGATCTGAGGGAGGTGTGACTGATATAGCTCAAGCTAAGGAACTATGTAAAAAAATTGGATTTCCTGTCTTAATCAAAGCATCAGGTGGTGGTGGTGGAAAAGGTATGAAAATTGTATACAAAGAAGAAGAATTTGAAACCTTGTTTTCTACTGCAAAATCAGAAGCACAAAAATATTTTGGTAATGATGAAGTTTATATTGAAAAGTTTTTTCAAAATCCAAGACATATAGAAGTTCAAATTTTAGCAGGTAAAAATAATGTTGTTCACCTTCATGAAAGAGATTGTTCTGTCCAAAGAAGACATCAAAAATTAATTGAGGAGACACCGAGCCCTGTTCTTAATGATGAAATTAGAAAAGATTTATTTGAAAGAACTGTGAAGATGGTTGCAAAAATTGGATATATGGGTGCTGGAACTGTAGAGTTTATTTATGAGGATGGAAAATTTTATTTTCTTGAAATGAATACAAGAGTACAAGTCGAACATCCTGTAACAGAAATGGTAACTGGTATTGATATCATTAAGGAACAAATTTGGATTGCTTTTTCTGGAGAAACAGCATTGAAACAGAGTGATATAAACCCAAGAGGACATGCAATTGAATGTAGAATAAATGCAGAGGATGCAAGTAAAAACTTTCAACCATCTCCTGGAACTATCGGTATGTGTCACCAACCATCTGGTTTTAGAACAAGAGTAGATGGAGCTATTTTTCAAGGATATAAAGTTACTCCTTATTACGATAGTATGGTTTGCAAACTAATCTGTCATGGAAGAAATAGGACTGAGGCAATTCAAAGAATGAACAGGTCTCTAGATGAATTTGTAATAGAGGGAATTACCACAACTATTCCTCTACATAAAAAGCTACTTAGTCATAAAAAATTTATTAATTCTGATTTTAACGTAAGCTGGTTAGATAAAGATACTATAGTCTAATAGCATTTAACAAGCCAAACATCATATACTGGATGATCAAATGGAGTAATTGATGGACTTGATGAAAACATCCAGCCATTAAATACAAACACCTCATTATTATTTTCATCAGTTAAATCTTTAACTTGTATATAGGCAGTAATTTCAGGATTATCATCAAATTCTGAATTTTTACACTTTAAACTTTTTATAGAGAGATCTTTAAACGTAATTAGCTCTCCATTTTTCAATTTTACTAAGGTATTTTTTGAACTAATTTTATCTAAAATTTTTAAATCTGTAAAAATACCTTCAGTATTATCTTTTGCAATTGAGTGATTTATTAAAAAAAAATAAACTAAAATAAAAAAATAAAAATTAAATTTATTGTTTCCAGCTAGAATATT
Organism: Pelagibacteraceae bacterium AG-390-D18; assembly: GCA_003279715.1. GTDB lineage: Bacteria > Pseudomonadota > Alphaproteobacteria > Pelagibacterales > Pelagibacteraceae > Pelagibacter. The sequence goes on along the minus strand of QCGY01000008.1, from coordinate 8,777 downwards.
TCTTTTTGATTCCATCTTTTTCTTTGTTTGGATAATACGCTTTGTTAGTACCAGTTAAATTAGATTGATGAGGTTTTTGCCAATCATATTTTTTAAGTTCATGGGTTTTTTCTATTTTATTAGGTGTAAAATGCATCCAGGAGTACCATTCAACTGGTATTTTAGATGCATCAATAGTATTTGCATAAATAACCCATCTCTTTCCGTTTTTACTCTCATAATATTTGTTACCAAGCTCATCACTACCAACTAAATTTCCAAAAAAGATTGTTTTTAATCTGGTGCCAAAGGTATCTTGATTCCACCAAGTGAAAATTTTTTTTAAAAGTGTCAACATAAAATTTTTTTATTTATTCAATTAAAAATTGTATAATTTAAATTAGACTAAAATATGAATTTGTATATAAATTAATTGATTCAATATTCAAATTAAAATTTAAATTGGAGTTAAATGGCAAAATATTTAGTTGAGACTTACTACACATGTACGTTTAAAGTTAATCATTACTTGGATGATATAAATGAAACAGAGTTAAAAAATCTTGAAAAAAGAGATGATGGAAAATTCGAGGTACTAGACGTAAAACTTGACAATCGTAAAACAAAAAGTCTTGATCCTAATAATAATAAAGTTATTGAAAATAAAAAAATTGAAGTAGTTGCTGAAATAAACCAATCAAATTCTCAAGCTAAAGAAAATATTATTTCAAACTTCAACAAATCCTCTGAAAGAGGAGGTAAAAGATTTGGAATGCCCGATAGAAGAAAGGGCTATATCCAAAAAGCCACTATCGGGGACCACAAAGTTTATTTACATACTGGTGAATACGAAGATGGTAAAATTGGTGAAATTTTTATCGATACAAGCAAAGAAGGAGAATTAGTAAAAGCTCTAATGAATAATTTTGCAATAGCTGTCTCATTAGGACTTCAATATGGTGTGCCACTTGATGAATTCATAAGTGCATTTGTTGGCACAAAATTTGAACCATCTGGAAAAGTGCACGGTAATGACAGAATACTAAGTGCAAGTTCAATACTAGATTATATTTTTAGAGAATTAGCAATATCTTATCAAAATAGAGAAGATCTAGCTCATACACCTTCAATCGGTGGAAGCGAGTCAGCTACTAATGAAGAAAATCAATCTGAAGACCAAAACCAATTGTTAAAAATTGTAAAAGATATAACCAGCAAAGGTTTTGTAAGAAATAATTATAAGAAAAATTTAGTAGATCTTTCAGACGTTAAAATAAGTTTAAAAGGTAAAAAATAATTTTATTTCTTATTTTTTATAGCAATACCAAGTTCTTTTAACTGGTCTTCGCTCACGTCAGAAGGAGCTTTCATCATTAAGTCTTGAGCATTTTGATTCATTGGAAACATAGTCACTTCTCTTATATTTTTTTCATTTGCTAGTAACATTACTATCCTATCAATACCAGGTGCGATTCCGCCGTGAGGTGGTGCTCCATAACTTAATGCATTAATCATACCACTAAATTTTTCATCTACTTGTTTCTTGTCATAGCCTGCTATTGAAAAAAGCTTATACATAAGTTCTGGTTTGTGGTTTCTTATAGCACCAGAAGAAAGTTCAATACCATTACAGACAATGTCATATTGATAAGCCAATATGTCTAAAGGTTTTTCGAAATTTTCTTCCGTTAAATTTCCCTGTGGCATAGAAAATGGATTATGACTAAACTCAATTTTGTTAGTTACTTCATCTTTTTCAAACATTGGATAGTCAACAATCCAACAAAATGCAAAAACATCATCGTCAATTAAATCTAGATCTTTAGCTATTTTATCTCTAGCGAGTGAGGTAATTTTTTCTAAATCATTTTGCTTTCCACATGCCATGAAAATACTGTCTCCTACTTCTGAATTTGTCTTTTTCATAATTTCCTCTAATACTTCATGTGAAAAAAACTTTCCAATCGGTCCTTTAGCTGAAAGTTGATCTTCTTTTTCAAAAGTAAAATATGCTAATCCAGAGGCACCCTGTTCTTTCGCCCATTTATCAATGTTGTCAAAAAAGCTTCTAGGTTTATCTTTTGTATTTTTAGTTGAAATACATCTGACTTTTGAACCAGATTTTACAAGTTTTTTAAATATCTCAAACGATACATCTTCTCTTGTAAATATTTCCGTAATATCATTTATAAGTAATGGGTTTCTTAAATCAGGCTTATCACTTCCATAATTTAACATTGCATCAGCATATGAAATTTTTGGAAATTTATCGTACAATAGTTTTTTATTTGAGAATTTCTTGAAAGTATTAACCATTAAAGTTTCAACAACATTAAAAACATCTTCTTGTTCCACAAAAGACATCTCTAAATCTAATTGATAAAATTCCCCTGGACTTCTGTCAGCTCTCGCATCTTCATCTCTGAAGCAAGGAGCAATTTGAAAATATTTATCAAAACCAGAAACCATAATTAATTGTTTAAATTGCTGAGGCGCTTGTGGTAATGCATAAAATTTTCCAGGGTTTAGTCTACTTGGAACTAAAAAATCTCTTGCGCCTTCTGGACTTGATGAAGTTAAAATTGGTGTTTGAAATTCTAAAAAACTAAGTTTAGTCATTTCGTTTCTAATATATGAAATCACTTTTGACCTTAAGATTATATTTTCGTGGATTTTTTTTCTTCTTAAATCTAAAAATCTATATTTTAATCTTATTTCTTCAGCATATTCTTGATCGCTAAAAACAGGCATTGGCAATTCTTTACAAGTTCCTAAAATTTCAAATTTATTTATAACAACTTCAATTTCGCCTGTTTCAATTTCTTTATTGATTGTTTCATCAGAACGATTAACTACTATCCCGTTAACTTTTATAACTGTTTCAAGTTGAGTTTTTTCTAAATCTAAAAAATTTTTATTTTCTTTATCGATAATACATTGGGTAATTCCATAATTATCCCTTAGATCGATAAATAAGAGGTTCCCATGATCTCTTTTTTTATTAATCCATCCAGATATTGAGATTTCTTTATCTAAATCATCTTTTCTCAGTTCATTACAATTATGTGTTCTATATTTATTCAATTATTCTCCTAAAGCTTCTTTTATAATTTTAAAATCGATTGGTTTTTTTCGTTTTAAACTAATCTTGTCAATTTTATATATGAAATCAAAAATTTTACTATACGATCTATCAATTCTTTTAATAATAAAATCTATTAATTTCTTATCTATAAATATTTGTCGATCAGATAAATTTTTTAATATAAGCGCAAATATTAAATCATCTCCCGGTTTTTCTATTCTACACAATAAAAAATTTTTGGATCTTGAATTTAAATCGTTTAACTTAAAGGAGTAATCAACAATTGGGGTTTTTGATGTTAAAATTAGATATTTATTATCCTGATCGATGATGTTTAATATAGTAAATAATAAATTTTCATCAATTTTATCATTAAAATTTTCAATGATTATGTTTTCAAAGACCTTAATCTTTTTTAAAAATTCATTGTTAATATCGTTGGCTTCGATTTTAATTCCTTTAAACTTGTGCAAAAATATATTTATTAAATGAGATTTTCCTGAAAACCTTTCACCAATTAAGTTTATGAAATTTTTTTCCCACATCGGCCAACTATTTAAAAGTTTAAAAGAAAATTCATTACTCTTAGAAACATAAAAATCTTGATCTTTAAAATTTTGTTCATAATCAAAATTTAAGATTAATTGATTTAAATTACTCATTTAATGACCCATATACGATTTTGAATATCAAATTCATAGTTATTATCTTTCATAATTTTAAGAAAATGGTCTGGTGATCCATTAAAAATAATTTTATAAAAATTATCCTTGTTGTTGAATTTATAAATATAAAAATCATATATTAAATCGGTATTATTTAATATTTCTTCAAAATTTGAAATTTTTAAATTATCACTGTTAGTTATTGAAATTGTCAAAGATAACTTGACCGATGTATTAATTTCATTTTTACTTTTCCAATAATTTTCAAATACTTCTTTTAATCTTTCAATTAATTTATTTGTTTCCTGAAAATTATCTATATTAAGATTTGAAAAACTTATATTTTTGACATCTATCTTTTGATTAATATTTATTTTATTTAAAACTTTAATATCATTATTATCTTTAAAGATAATTGATATGATATATTCATCAAGAGTATATTTTTGGATAATTTCTTTAAAGTTATAACTTTCTATATTTTTTAAGTTTCTTTTTATTAAATTAAAATCCTCAAGATCTTCAGTGGGTAAAATATAATTAAGTAAATGGTATTTTTGAATATAAGAATTCCAATTATTAAAAATATAGCTCTCAGAAAAAATTAAAATTTCATTTTTATTTTTGTCTATAATTATAGGTAGAAAAAAAATATTTTTTTTTGCAGGAAGAGATGGAAAAATATTTTTGTTTTCCATTAAGTTCAGTATTTTTTTTTTATTAAAAGATACATTTAAAGATAAATAATAAACTTCATTTATAAATTTTTCTTCTTTGATAGAAAAAGTTTCAATCATACCTTTAATTTGATTTAGAGATGTTTGGCCAAGTTTTTTTTTATCTTTAGTTTGAACGATAGATAAAATTAATCTATCAAAAGCTTGGGAAAATCCTTCTTCAATTATCTTATTTTTGTCAAATTTGATCTCAAATGGAGTGGATATTTCAATATCATTAATATTAAAAGTCTTTGCTTGAATATTTTCTGTGGAAAAAAAAATATTTAACAAGGCAAGTAAACAAAAATAAATATATAATATTTTATAATTAAAAAGTTTAATATTAAATCTCATAAAACATATTAATGAATAATAAATTAATAACCTATAAAAAAAGTGGAGTTAACATAAATGCTGCTGATAAATTTGTAAATTTCATTTCATCTGTTTCATCAAAAAAAAAGGGCAAAAAAAAGTTTTCAAATATTGGTGGTTTTGGTTCAATATCAGATATTCCAAATCATATAAAACAACCTAAAATTGTTGCCTGCACAGATGGTGTTGGAACTAAAGTTGAAATCGCAAACATGCTTAATAAATATGACACTATTGGAATTGATTTAGTTGCAATGAGTGTAAACGATTTAATTGTTCAAGGTGCAAAACCTATACTATTTTTAGATTATATTTCTATTAATAAAATTGATTTAAAAAAATTAAAATCAATCATCAAAGGTATTGTAAAAGGATGTAAATTGTCTAGGTGTGAATTGGTTGGTGGTGAAACAGCTGAAATGCCAGGCACATATGAAAAAGGTAAATTTGATATTGCAGGTTTTGCAGTTGGGATAGTCGGTAAAAATAAAATTTTAAGTAAAAATAAAATTAAAAATAATGATTTAATTTTAGCTATACCCTCAAGTGGTCTTCATTCAAATGGATACTCTCTAGTACGTTATCTTCTTAAACAGAAAAAAATAGATATTAAAAAAAATATTTTTTTAAAAAAAGAGCTAATCAAACCAACTAAAATTTATGTAAATGAAGTTTTAAAATTAATAGATAAAAATTTGATTAATGGATGTGCCAATATTACTGGAGGGGGTTTAGCTGATAATATTCAAAGAGTTATTCCAGATAATTTCACGGCCGAAATAAATTTAGACTTAATAAAAACATCTAAAATTTTCAAATGGCTTCATAAAAAAGAAATATCAGATAAAGAAATGCTTAAAACTTTCAATTGTGGTGTTGGTTTTTGTTTAATCGTCAACCCAAAAAAGTTAAATCAAATTAAAAGTTATTTTACAAATAATTATAAACCTTATGTAATAGGAAAAATTACTAAAAATTTTAAAGAAAAAGTTAAACTAAATGGCTCTGTTAACTGGATCTAATAAAATAAATATAGCAGTTTTTATTTCAGGAACAGGCAGTAATTTAAAATCTCTTATCAAATTTTCAAAACTTAAAAAATCACCAATAATTATAAAAATGATTATTTCTAATAATTATAAAGCAAAAGGTTTACAATATGCAAATATTTATAAAATTAAAAAAAAAGTATTTAATTTTAAAAACATTTTATCTGAGAAAAAAGTTATCAATGAATTAAAAAAAAACGATATTCATTTAATTTGTCTTGCAGGTTTTATGAAAATTTTATCGAAAAGTTTTATTAAGAATTTTAAAGGAAAAATTCTTAATATTCACCCTTCCCTACTTCCAAAATATAAAGGATTAAATACTCATGAAAGAGCAATTAGAAATAAAGATAAATATTCTGGTTGCACTGTGCACTTTGTAAATTCTAGACTTGATTCTGGTGAAATTATTAATCAAAAGAAAGTAAGAATTAAAAAACTTGATACCCCTAAAATCTTAGCGAAAAAGATTTTGATACAGGAGCATAAACTCTATCCAGCAGCTATTATGAAAATATTTAGTCTTTAAAAAAAAAATCTATTTCAGTTTTTGCGTTTTCTACACTATCTGATCCATGTACAGAATTTTTATCAATAGAAATTCCATATTTTTTTCTTATAGTGCCATCTTCAGCATCATTTGGATTAGTTGCACCCATTAATTCTCTATTACCTAATACTGCATTTTCTTTTTCAAGAATCATAACTACAATTGGTCCAGATGATAAATAAGCACAAAGATCATTATAAAATGGTTTTGTTTCATGCACCTTATAAAATTTTTCAGCCTCTAATTTTTCAATCTGAATTTTTTTTTCTTTTACGATTGAAAAACCTTTATTTTTAAACATTTCCTTAATTTCATTATCTAAATTTCTTTCAACAGCATCTGGTTTTATAATTGATAATGTTTGTTCAATATTACTCATAATTATCCTCTATTAGTTTATTTAATAATCTTACACCGTAACCTGTTGCACCACCTGAATTTAATGCTCCACCATATTTTGAAAAAGCCATACCTGCTATGTCTAGGTGTGCCCATGGTGTTTTGTTTAAAATAAATCTTTGTAAAAATTGAGCTGCAGTCGTAGATCCTGCTCCACCAACATAATTAATATTTTGCATATCAGCATTTTTAGAGTCTATTAATTTATCAAAGTTTTTGTGAAGAGGCATCCTCCATAATTTTTCATCAACTTCTTCTCCTGCTTTCATTAATTGATTAGTTAATTTATCATCGTTTGAAAAAAGACCAGCATATTCTGATCCAAGAGAAACTATAATTGCACCTGTAAGTGTTGCTAAATCAACCATAAATTTCGGTTTAAATTTTTTTTCTGTAAACGCAAGAGCATCTGCTAAAACTAATCTACCTTCTGCATCTGTGTTCAATATTTCAATTGTTTTACCACTATATGATTTAACAATATCTCCAGGTCTTTGAGCATTCCCACCTGGCATATTTTCTACAAGTCCTACAACGCCAACTGCATTAATCTTTGATTTCCTTACAGCTAGGTTTTTCATTAAACCAACTACTGTAGCAGAACCTGCCATATCATACGTCATATCCTCCATAAACTTAGCTGGCTTAAGTGAAATACCACCTGTATCAAAACAAACACCTTTTCCAACAAATGCCAAAGGTTTAGAATTATCTTTCGCACCTTTCCACTCCATAGTGACTAGATAAGATCCTCTAATACTTCCTTGGCCAACTCCAAGCAAAGCATTCATTCCAAGTTTTTTTAATTTCTTTTCATCATAAACATTAATTATTAATCCAAATTTTTTAAGTGAATTTATTCTTTTTGCATATTCGTCAGGGTGCAAAATATTACCTGGTTCTGAAACGAGGTCTCTTGCATAAAAGGTTCCCTCTTCTAAAGCTTTAAATCTCAATTGATCCTGTATAGATATTCTATTTTTATTTCCAATAACACTTATCGAAACAAGTTTTTTATTTTTTTTTGATTTATAAATATTAAATTCATAGGATTTTAATTTTATTCCATGTAAAAAATATCCTACAAAATTTTTTATCTTGTTGCTGACAGTATCAGAATTTACAACATAATCATTTTTCTTATCATAATTTAAATAACCATGAAATTTGGCTCCTAATTTTTCTATGTCAGAGGTTTTTATATCTTTCTTAATGGATACTAAAAATATCGTTTTTTTTGAATTAATTTCAAAAAAAAGTAAGTCTTTTTTTAAATCGCTAGTCTTTAATAAATCTGAAATGTATGAAAATTCAGAATTTGAAGTATATTTTTTTAAATCATTAATATTGAATTTTTCATCAACAAATAAGATATAATTTGATGAAATTTTTTTAGAGCTATTACTTTTATAATTAATTTCTACAGTCATAAATTTTAAATACACTCTGCGCGAGTAGAGTGCTATATATTGTTAAAATTAAGATATTTCAATGAAAAAAATTATTTTTAGGAAACTATTGTTAGACTGTTTGACATTTTTTTTTCTCGCCTTATTTGGAATCAGTGCAATTATCTGGGTCTTTCAGGCAGTAAATTTTTTAGATATTATGATTGAGGATGGTAGAAATTATAATGTTTATTTTAATTATACATTATTAAATTTTCCAAAAATCATCAGTAGAATTTTACCTTTTGCATTGTTTTTTAGTTTTTCATACACTTTTATTAAATATGAGACTAGCAACGAATTGATTATTTTTTGGAACCATGGGGTTAATAAAATAAATGTTGTTAATTTTTTTTTCTGGGTTTCAATATTAATTATGTTTATCCAAATTATACTTCTATCAATAATTGTTCCAAAATCCCAGGAAATAGCTCGATCAATACTGAGAAGTTCAAATGTAGATTATTTTGAAGGATTAATAAAACCAAAAAAATTTAATGACACTATA
>QCGY01000007.1 GCA_003279715.1 Pelagibacteraceae bacterium AG-390-D18 | reverse complement strand
AATGGCGGGGTAGCTCAGTTGGTTAGAGCGCAGGACTCATAAGCCTGAGGTCAGTGGTTCGATCCCACTTCCCGCTACCAATTAATGTCCTGGAAAATCTATTAGATTTTCAACTTTATAATTGTTTTTAATTAAATTATCAGACCCACCTAAGTCAAATAAGTTTATTACAAAAATAAATGCAGCAACTCTACTCTTTGAAATTTCAACAAGTTTTGCAGCTGCCTCAGCAGTACCACCAGTTGCAATTAAGTCATCAATAATCAAAACCGTATCTTTTTCATCCAAAGAGTCTTTATGAACTTCAATTGTAGCTGTCCCATATTCTAGTTCAAAATCAATAGAATGTACGTCAGCAGGTAATTTATTTTTTTTTCTTAACATTATAAATGGTTTTTTTAAAATGTAAGAAACCGCTGATGCAAATACAAAACCACGAGACTCAATTGCTGCAATTTTTGTAAAGTCATATTTTTTTGACCTTTCAACTATTCGATTTATGGTTTCTGCAAAAGCTTTTTCATCTTTAATTAAAGTAGTAATATCTCGAAATAAAATCCCTTTTTTAGGATAATCAGGGATAGATCTAATAAAATCTTTTAAATTCATAATAGTTAAATATAAAAGTATAAATAATTAAATTTTTAACTATGACAACTAATAAATTAGCAATAATTGGTGGAAGTGGTCTTTATGATGTTGAAGAGTTTAAAGATAGAGAATTACTTGATTTAAATACTCCATGGGGAAAACCATCAGATCAAATTTTAAAAACAAATTATAATAATAAAGAAGTTTATTTTTTACCAAGACATGGAAGGGGGCACTTTGTTTCTCCCTCAAATATTAATTTTAGATCTAATATAGATGCTCTCAAACAACTAGGAGTTACAGATATTATTTCTGTATCTGCAGTAGGATCTCTTAAAGAAGATTTGCCGCCTGGAAAATTTGTTATAGTTAATCAATTTATAGACAGGACCTTTGCAAGAGCTAAAACTTTTTTTGATAATGAAATTGTAGCTCATGTTTCAATGGCACATCCAACTTCAAATGGATTGATGAACGCATGTGAAGATGCAATTAAAAAATCTAATATTGATTACCAAAGAAATGGAACTTATGTCGTTATGGAAGGTCCCCAGTTCTCAACATTAGCAGAATCCAAATTATATAGATCATGGAAAGCAGATGTAATTGGCATGACCAATATGCCGGAGGCAAAACTCGCAAGAGAAGCAGAAATTAGATATGCATCTGTTTCAATGGTAACAGATTTTGATTGTTGGCATCCTGATCATGAAAATGTTGATGTTCAACAAGTAGTCAAAGTTTTATTAGGAAATGCTGAAAAAGCAAAGATAATGATTAAAAATTTAATTAATAATTTTGAAGACCACATTGATCCAAATGACCCAACTAACAATTGTTTAGATGTAGCAATAATAACTGCTCCAGAAAAAAGAACTCAAAAAACAATAGATAAACTTAAAACAATAGCTGGTAGAGTTCTTAATAAATGAGAATAGAAGGTAAAGAATATCGTACAATTTGGTTTGAAAATAATGCTGTAAAAATTATTGACCAAACAAAACTTCCACATCAGTTTATTATTAAAGATTTAAAAACAGTCAAAGATGCAATTAAAGCCATTAAAGTAATGGAAGTAAGAGGAGCACCGTTGATTGGTGGTACAGCTGCGTATGGAATGGCACTGGCAGTTCAGGAAAATAACGATACTGAATTTATAAAAAAAAGTGCAGAAGAATTAATTCAATCTAGACCTACTGCTATAAATTTAAAGTGGGCCGTAGATCGTATGATGAAAAAATTATCAGGTATTAATAGTGATCAAATTTTAGATATTGCTTTAAATGAAGCTAAAGAAATATGCGCTGAAGATGAAAAATTTTGTGAAAACATAGGTATTAATGGATTAAAAATTATTGAGGAAATTTATATTAAAAAAAAAGGTACAATTAATATTTTAACACATTGCAATGCTGGTTGGTTAGCAACTATTAATTGGGGGACAGCTACATCACCAATTTATCATGCACATAAAAAAGGTATTCCTGTTCATGTTTGGGTTGATGAAACAAGACCTAGAAACCAAGGTGCGAATTTAACTTCTTATGAATTAAATGAGGAAGAAATACCTAATACTATAATTGCTGACAATACTGGTGGAATATTAATGCAAAGAGGTGAGGTTGATATGTGTATTGTTGGGACTGATAGAACTTTATCAAATGGAGATGTTTGTAATAAAATTGGGACTTATCTAAAAGCATTAGCAGCTTATGATAACAATGTACCTTTTTATGTTGCATTACCAAGTTCAACTATCGATTGGGAAATTAAAGAAGGTAAAGATATCCCAATAGAAGAGAGAAAATCAGAAGAGTTGTCTCATGTTGAGGGAGTGGATGAAAATAATAAGATCAAAAAAGTTTTAATTTATCCTAAAAAAAGTAAAGCAATGAATTTAGCATTTGATGTGACACCAGCAAAATACGTTACTAATTTAATTACAGAAAAAGGAATTTGTGAAGCATCATATAATGGTTTAAAAGAATTATTTAAGAAATAATTCTGGAAGAAATCAAACCATCAAGTGGTTTAGGATGAAACCATGTGGATTTTTGTGGCATATATTTTTTCTTATCAGCATAAGCCAAAACTTCTAAAATATTGGTAGGATATAACCTGAATGCTAAATCGTATTTTTTAGAATTTACAAAATTTTCTAACACTTTTTTACCTTTAAAACCTGATACGAATTTAATATTTTTTTTGTTTTTTAATATTTTATTTAATATTAATTTCCTCAATATAGTTACATCTAATTCCTTTGATTGCTTGAATAGCTGAAGTGTATGCCATTTTTTATTTACGTACATTTCAATTTGGTTTTGTTTAAGTTTATTATTATTTTTAGAGATATTTAAAGAGAAGTTTTTTGAAATTATTTTTTTAATTTTTTCAAATTTCAAGCTAGTTTTTATAACTCTATTGTAATCGAGTATATTTACCTGGTTATCAGGAAAAGCAATTATCATAGGAGCAATTTTTTTTTTACTTTTTAACATGGCCTGGATTCGGTGGTGTCCATCACATATGTATATTTTTCTAATATTTTTTAGATAATTTTTAAGTAATTTTTCTATATTTACTTTTTTAACAACCCACAGTTCATGCCTACACTTATCCTCAGATTTAAAACTATAATCTGGCTTATATTTAAAAATATTATTTAATTTTTTTAAAGAATTTGGGCTAGATTTATATGCAGTATATATAGGGCTAATTTGTCTATTAAATTTTAATAATTGCTCTTTTCTTTTTTTAATCCTTTCGACAAAGGTTTCTTCATGACCTAATATTTTTTTGTCATCATAATTTTCTAAATTTATTTTTCCAATTATCCCAAGTAATTTTTTCTTGTTGTATGTAATTCTATATAAATAGAAATGATTTGTTCGGTCTTGATGAATAATGCCCTTATCACTAAGATTTTGAAGCATTTTTTTTGATTTATTTATGTTTGGAGTGTTTAATATATTAAGAAAATTTAATTTCTTGGTTTGTTTGTAATTATCAACATAACTTAAGTTTGGAGAGGTAACTTGTTTTGCAAATTTTTTTTTGGGTCTTATTCCGCTAAATGGTTTAATTAGACTCAATTTTGAAAATTAAGCAATTTTTGGAAGATCTTCTAAAGCTTTGTCCATACTTCCTTTGTCAAACTTATCTTCCGCTAAGCTTCCCTCGAAGTAATCTCCATATGCTTTCATGTCAAAATGACCATGACCACATAAATTGAATAATATAGTTTTAGACTCTCCATTTTTTTTGCACTCTAAAGCAGCATCAATAGCACCCTTAACAGCATGTGTTGCTTCAGGTGCAGGAACTATACCTTCTGTTCTTGCAAAATTTACTCCTGCTTCAAAACATTCTTTTTGACCATATGCTTTTGCTTCGATTGCATTAATTTCTTTTAAGTGACTGACAAGTGGAGCCATGCCATGATATCTTAAACCACCAGAGTGTGTTGCTGGTGGTATAAATTGAGATCCTAAAGTATGCATTTTTACCAAAGGTGTTAATTTGCCCGTATCGCCAAAATCATAAACAAATTTACCCTCTGTTAATGTAGGACACGATTTTGGTTCACATGCTATCACTCTTGTATTAGTTCCTTCTCTAAAATTTTTTCCCAAAAATGGATTCACTAATCCTGAAAAATTACTTCCACCTCCTGTGCAACCAACTAAAATATCAGGATAATCATCTGCCATTTCCATTTGCAATAATGCTTCGTTACCTACGATAGTTTGATGCATTAAAACATGATTTAAAACACTTCCTAATGCATATTTTGTATCAGGATTTTTAGCAGCCATTTCTACAGCTTCAGAAATTGCTATACCCAAACTTCCTGTATTGTTTGGGTCTTTTGCTAAAATTGCTTTACCACTATCCGTCTCGTTTGATGGACTTGCAACACATCTTGCTCCATAAGTTTGCATAACAAGTTTTCTATATGGTTTTTGTTCAAAACTTACTTTTACCATATAAACATCCAACTCAATTCCAAATAATTTACATGCGAATGCCAGTGAAGTTCCCCACTGACCTGCACCTGTTTCTGTAGTTATTTTTTTTGTACCTTCTTCTTTATTGTAAAAAGCTTGAGCAACTGCAGTGTTTGGTTTGTGACTACCAGAAGGACTAACACCCTCGTATTTGTAGTAAATTTTTGCTGGAGTATCTAAATGTTTTTCCAATTTTCTCGCTCTATACAACGGTGATGGTCTCCATTGTTTATAAATTTCTCTGACAGGTTCAGGTATTTCTATTTCTCTATCTTGAGAAACCTCTTGACCGATTAAAGCCATTGGAAACAAAGGAGCTAGATCATCTGGTCCAATTGGTTTTAATGTTCCTGGATGAAGAGGGGGCTCCATTGGTTTAGGTAAATCCGCAGCAATGTTATACCAAGTCTTCGGCATTTTACTCTCTTCTAAAAAATATTTAATAGTATCGCTCATTTTTTATATCTTCAACTTTGAAGATAAAATCCTGAAATTGCAAGAGTAAAATTTAATAAACTATCTTAAAGAAGCAGCTATATTTCCACCATCTACCGTTAAAACAGCACCAGTTGTTTTTTTAGAAACAGCTAAATGGAAGAATGCTTTTGCTACATCTTCTGCTTTGACTTCGTTTAAAAGTAAGTTTCCTCTCATATATTCATCTGTAGAAACTTTCCTATCTTTAGCTCTAGATTTAATCATTCCATCATTTAACAAACCACTTCTTATTCTGTCTGCATTTACTCCATTTGATCTTATTCCAAGTGAACCGTAATCAACAGCATACTGTTTGCATAAATTTAATAAAGCAGACTTAGGTAATCCATAAGGTCCAAAATTTTTACCAGGATTTACTGATTGTTTTGAGATATTGAATAATAAACATCCTTCAATATTTTGTTTTTTCATTATTTTAATTGTTTCTGAAGCACAATTTTGATGAGAAAAGAAATTATCTTCAAAACTTTGTCTTAAAATTTTATCATTTACTTCTGCTATAGAGCCACCAATTGCTGTTCCAGCATTGGAGATTAGAATATCAATTCCACCATAAGTTTCTGTAATAATTTTGAAAGCTTTTTTAACACTACTTTTACTTGTTACATCACAATGCAAACAAAGGTCTTTAACTTTTGATTTGATTTCTTTTACTTTTTGTAAGTTATAATCAAGTAAGACTACTTCAGCTCCATAGCTTTTAAAAAGTTTATAAGTAGCAGAACCAATTGCACCAAAACTTCCAGTTATAACAACAACATTACCTTGTAGAGTTTTTTTTGGTTTTTTGATTTTAGCTTGTTCTAAAGACCAATACTCAACATCAAATAAATCTTTTTCAGGTATAAATTTATATTTTGATGTTTCTTCAACAGATGAAATAACTCTTGCGTTTGTCTCAGTTAAATCTCCAGCAATTTTAGCAGCACCCAAACTATCTCCAACACTAAATAGTCCAACGTTCTGAACTAATATAACTCTTGGGGAAGTATCTAGCATGGTTTTTTTGTCTTTTACTTTCTTTTTATTTATATCGAAATATTTGACATATTTTTTTCTATAATCTTTAAAACACTTTTCAGCTAATTTCTTAAAATCTTTTAAAGTAGATTTTGGTTTTGGTGTGATAACTAATGGAAATGGTTTTACTCTTATAACATGATCAGGTGTAGCGGTACCAAGACCAGTATATCTTCTGACTTCTTTACCATTAATAAAGTAGTCTAAAATTTTATTAGATCTATAATTTACTATAAACTTAACGTTTTTAGTTTCAGATAGTAATCCTCTTAGTATTGGAGAAATTTCATGTGGTTTGAATGAGATATTATATTTTTTTATCTGTTTTATCTTTTTTCTTTTAATCTTTTTTATTGCTCTTTCAGCAATTGATACGTATCTGATCATTAAATCGTAAGATCTTTTAGCATCATTATCAAAAGTAAAAATTCCATGATTTAAAAGAATTAAACAATTGATATTAGGATTTTTTGAGTAAACTTCATTAATTTTTCGAGCCAATTCAAAACCAGGCATTACATAAGGAACAATACTGACTTTAGAACCAAAGATTTTCTTACAAAAATCTATACCATTTGGTCTATTTGTAACATTCATTATGGCATCCGAATGAGTGTGATCAACAAACTTAAATGGCAAGAATGCGTGTAGAAAAGTTTCAACTGATGGATTTGGAGATTTGATATCTATCAAATTTCTTTTTTGATAAGCAACCATATCCTCATCACTTAAATGTTTTTTATTTTTAAGTGCTAGTAATGGATCAAGTTTTACTGCTGGTAGACCTGCTGGCTCAATATCTGCCATATCCCACCCACTGCCTTTAACACATAAAACATCATAGTTTTTGTTATCGATATCTTTAATAGAAGTTTTTACCGAAGTGTTACCTCCACCATGAAGAACAAGTTCACTATTTCTTCCTAATAATCTTGTGGTATAAACCCTTAAAGCAATGTCTTTAGAATAACCAAGTTTTTTATACTTGTTGATATATTTTTTTGCCTCTAAATTTGACCAATCGTTTTTCACAGTTTCAACCTCTGCGAAGTATTATAATAGTTTTTTGATTGAAAGAAGCAAAAAATACTACTAGTAAGATCCAATCACACTTAAAAATGACAAAAGTAGGCGAACATATAACACTAGATATAATAGGGACCACTAAGGAGTATGATCCTTTAGTATTTGAAAAAGTTATTAAAGAAATTGCAAAAGCTGCAAATGTAACAATCCTTAATATTTCAAAATATAAATTTGAACCACAAGGTTTTACTATTTTAGCTTTATTAGCTGAAAGCCATATTAGCTTCCATACCTTTCCTGAAAATGGAATTATAAGTTTTGATTTTTTTACTTGTGGAAAAGTAAATCCATCAGTTGCTATAGATATAATTAAAAAAAATTTTGAACATAAAAGAATTGTAAAAAAAGAATTTAATAGAGATACAAAATCTCTTTATCATGATATTTATAGTTCACCAGGATTACAAAAATCGTATGTTGTAAATGATGTTCTTGAAGATTTTAAATCAAAAGTGGGTCAACACATTGAAATTTTAGAATTAGAACAGTTTGGAAAATCATTATTTATTGATGGAGAAATACAAGTTGCTGCCACAGACGAGCATTTATATAGCTCTACATTTGTTGGCGCTGGATTAAATTTGAATAAAAATAATGAAAGAGCTGCAATTATCGGCGGTGGGGATGGTGGTGTTGCAAGAGAATGTATTTCTAAAGATTTTAATTTTGTAGATTGGTTTGAATTAGATCCAGAAGTTGTTGATGTTTGTAATAAACATCTTGGAGATATAGGTAAAAAGGCTACTGAAAAAAATTCTGTAAAATGTGTTTGGGGAGATGCTTTTGAAAGTATTAAATTAATTGAAGATGATACATATGATCATATTTTTGTTGATCTTAATGATGATCAATTTTGCATAGACCTTGCTGCTAAAAATATGGACTCTATGATTAGGATTTTAAAACCAAAAGGTGTGATTACCGCTCAAGTCGGTAGCCAAGACAAAAAACCAAAACAAGTTGATAGTTGGTTAAATGTATTCAACCATCATTTTGGAAATACTAAGTTATCTAGAGTGTATATCCCAAGTTTTGATTGCTCTTGGAATTTTTCGTCATCAATAAATCATTAATTTTTCTTTTTAAATTATTAAATCTGTGAAATAATTGCTCTAAATTAAAGGAGAAAATAATGAATATATTTAAAAAATCTATTTTAACAGTTCTTGCTTCTTTATTAGTTATCGGAAATGTTTACGCTGACAAAATAAAAATTGGAACTGAAGGTGCTTATCCTCCATGGAACTCTAAAGATGCTTCAGGTAATCTTATAGGTTTTGAGGTTGAGTTAGCAAAAGAGCTTTGTTCGATTATGAATCATGATTGCACAATTGTTGAACAAGATTGGGATGGAATGATACCAGCCCTTACTGGAAAAAAATTTGATGCTATCATGGCTGGAATGTCAATAACTGAAGAGAGAATGAAAACAATAAGTTTTTCTCAAGGCTATGCAGACGAAGTTGCATCTCTTGCTGTAATGAAGGGATCTAAGTTAGAAAATTTAGATACTCCAGAAGGTATTAATCTTTCTTTAGGAGGGGCAAGCGTGGATAAAGCTCTTAAGATATTAAAGGGTGCACTTGCTGGAAAAACTGTTTGTACTCAAACTGGAACAATTCACCAAAATTTTCTACAATCTGGTGATGTAGGTAAAATTGATGTCAGAACTTATAAAACTCAAGATGAAGTAAATCTAGATCTAACATCTGGAAGATGCGATGTTGCATTAGCAGCTGCAGTTGCGTTTACAGATTATGCTAACAAATCTGGTAAAGCTGTTGTATTGACTGGACCTACTTTTTCTGGAGGCGCATTTGGTAATGGAGTTGGTGTAGGAATCAGAAAATCTGATACTAAACTAATTAACGATTTTAATTCAGCAATAGATCAAGCTAGAAAAAAAGGAATTATTAGCAAACTTGCTATTAAGCACTTTGGTTTCGACGCTTCTATGTAATTAATTTCAGATTTGGCGACTATAATATATAGTCGCCGATCTATATGGAACTTCTCGCATTTGGTAAAACAGGTTGGGGGGATGAGTTATTTTACGCAACCCTGATGACCATTGCTGTCTCAGTTACAGCAATGTTGATAGGATTTGTTTTTGCCCTAATCTTTACTCCACTTAAAATATCAAAATATAAATCTTTAAATTTAATTGGAAATTTTTATACAACCGTTATTCGTGGTGTTCCTGAACTTTTAGTAATATATCTTTTCTTTTTTGGCGGAAGTAGCGCAATCATGTATGTGGCATCAATCTTTGGGTATTTTGAATATATAGAGATTAATGCTTTTATAACTGGCTCAATGGCAATTGGAATTATTTCTGGTGCTTATTCAACTGAAGTATTTCGTGGAGCAATACAATCAATTGACAAAGGTCAGTTTGAAGCTGCTAAAGTTTTGGGAGTAGATAAATTTGCACAGTTTTATAAAATAATTTTACCTCAAATGTTAAGACTAGCCATTCCTAATCTTAGTAATGTTTGGCAAATTACTTTAAAAGATACATCTCTTATTTCAGTCACAGGTTTGGTTGAAATTATGAGACAATCTTATATTGCAGCAGGCTCTACTAGAGATCCATTACTCTTTTACTCATTTGCTGCTGTTTTATATTTATTGTTAACTTATTTAAGCATGAAACTAATCAATAGATTAGAAGCAAAATATAGCAGGGGATATTAATGGATTTTGATTTAATGTTTACTAGTTTCCCTAAATTATTAGGAGCAACTGTCGTTACTTTAAAACTTTTATCTGTTTCTTTATTCTTTGGTTTATTTATTGGATTATTGTTTGCAATTTTAAGATTAAACAAAAATATATTTATTAACAAATTTGCTTACGGTTATTCTTATGTTTTTAGAGGAACACCTTTGTTGGTTCAGATTTTCATCATTTATTTTGGTTTAGGACAAATTGAATATTTAAGATCAACATTTTTGTGGGTTATTCTTAAAGAACCTTACTGGTGTGCAATTATAGCTTTTACCTTAAATACTGGTGCTTATACCTCTGAAATTTTAAGATCTGCATTTCAAACAATAAAACCAGGTATTATTGAGGCTGGTAAAAGCTTAGGAATATCAAACAAAATAATATTTTATAAAATACAAATCCCAATTGCCATTAGACAATCATTGCCCGCATATGGGAATGAGATAATATTGATGATGAAGGGAACTTCTTTAGCAAGTACTGTTACATTAATGGATCTAACGGGTGTTGCAAAGTATATTATTTCAACAACATTCAAACCAATAGAAGTATTCATTGTTGCAGGTGGAATTTATTTATTTATGACTTTTATCATCCATAACGTTATTAAATACCTAGAGAAAAAATATAGTTTTCAATAATAAAAATGTTCTTATCAGAGAAACAAATTAAAGATTATCAAACTGATGGTGTCCTAATTATTAAAGATATTTTTAAAGACTGGATTGAACCATTAAGAAAAGGGTTTCAAAAAGTTTTAGATAACCCAAGTAAATATGGAAGAGAAAACGTAAATGATGATAAAGGTAGATTTTTTGAAGATTATTGTAATTGGGAAAGAATAGAAGAGTTTAAAGATTGTATTTTTAATTCACTAGGTGGCCAGATTGTTGCTGAGGCAACTAATTCTAAATCAGCTCAAATTTTTCATGAACACATTTTTATTAAGGAGCC
The DNA here is from genome assembly GCA_003279715.1 of Pelagibacteraceae bacterium AG-390-D18. Taxonomy (GTDB): domain Bacteria; phylum Pseudomonadota; class Alphaproteobacteria; order Pelagibacterales; family Pelagibacteraceae; genus Pelagibacter. The sequence continues at coordinate 61,555 of QCGY01000007.1, read as the reverse complement.
AGGCACTAATAAAAAAACACCTTGGCATCAAGATATGCCTTACTACTGTGTTGATGGCAATGATACAGGGAGTTTGTGGATACCACTAGATGAGGTTGATAATAAAAATAATCTTCAATTAATTTTAGGCTCTCATAAATGGTTAAAGTTAATTAGACCAACAAAATGGTCTAATGATCAGCCTTGGTATAAAGATGATACTTCATTTATGAATTTACCTTCGTCAGAAGAATTTAAAAAAAATATTTTAATACCTGAGTTAAGTTTAGGTGATGCAGTATTGTTTAATTTTAAAACTGTACATGGCTCAACTGGAAATAATACCTCTAAATCTCGAAGGGCATTTTCAATGAGATTTATAGGTGATGATGTTAAGTATATTAATAGAGGAGGGCCATCCTCACCACCATTTGATGGAATTAACTTAAAGTCTGGTGATTTAATGCGAGAGGATTGGTTTCCCAGAGTTTTTAGTAGCTAGTATACTCTTTTATTTCTTTAATTTTTGATCCTGAATGATTATTTATGTCGAGCTTAATTTTAGCTCGAGTATCATTAAGAAAATGCACATCTCGAGATAATCTTATAAAATTTTCTCCAAAGTTTGAGTCTTTTTCACACTTTCTTTTATCGTCTTCAATAATCCATAATTTAGAATTTACATTTTTCAATGCAACAAAAAATTTTTCTAATTTTTCATCTAGTTTAACATTTTTTTCAAGTTCACTTTTTAAAACTTCATATTCATCATTTATAAATTTAAGTTTTTCAGAATCTTTAATCCTATCTTTTTTGATTTCTAAAATTGACATTTTATCAAAAAGTTCACCAACTGATACTTCAACTAGTATTTTGTTCATAAATTTTTATACTATGTTATGTTGTTTTAAATATGTCTAATATTTTAATTATTAAACATGGGTCTTTGGGTGATATAGCTCAAGCATGTGGTGCAATTCAAGATATTTCTGAAAATCATAGTAATGACGAAGTTCATTTACTAACAACAAAACCATATTTTGATTTATTTAAAAAAAACCCCCATATTTCAAATGTTATTTTAGATAAGCGGTTATCAAGACTAAACCTCATCTACTTATATTCATTGATGAAAAATATTAAGAAATACAAATTTTCTAAAGTTTATGATCTACAAAACTCAAGCAGAACAGCATTTTATAAAAATATATTATTTCCTAAAGCAACAAAAGAAATATGGTCATCTACCGAAACCACATTACCTGAAGGAACTACAAAAGAAGATTTCGATAAAGACTCAGTTTTATCTAGATTTGATCATCAATTAAAAAGTTCTGGTATTAATACCAATCATACTTTAAGCCCTGATTTTTCATGGAGCCCATCAGATATATCTCAAATAAAAAATTATCATCAATTGGACCAATATATTGTTCTTTTTCCTTTTTGTTCTCCTCATTTAACCTCTAAGAAGTGGCCTTATTACAATGATTTGATTTCTATGATTAATGAAAAATCAGACAATAAATTTAAAGTAGTTATAGCCCCTGGTCCTGGTGAAATTAAAGAAGCATCAAGTATTAATGCACTTTGTGTTTTAGATAATGGTAAAGCTTTAGATATTTCTCAGTTAGCAGCATTAATTAAAGATAGTTCGTTTGTAGTTGCTAATGATACTGGACCTGCTCATATGACAGCTCATTTAGGATCAAAAGGAATTGCTTTATTTGGCTCTCATACAACTCCTTTTAAAGTTAGTATCGAAAGAGAAAACTTTAAAGCAATACAGGCTCCAGAATTATCTAAGCTGTCAGCAGAAAAAGTTTTTGAAAGATTATCTGAGATTATTTCTTAAGTTTTTCTAATATTCTTAAAAATATAGGAACTGTGAAAAGTATAAAAAGTAATCTTATTATATGATGAAATGCTACAAAGTCTGGATCTAAATCAAAAGCAATTGCTATAACAGCTACCTCATAAATTCCACCTGGACTAAAAGATAATATTAAAGTTAAAATATTAGTATCAACAAAGAAAGTTGCAACATATGCAGCAAACAAACCTAGTAAGACCAATATAGCTGTAGCAACTATGCTATGTAAAGAATTATTGGCAATTTCTTTAACAGTTTTTTCAGCAAACCTACATCCAACAGAAGCACCAAGTATTAAAAGACAAAAGTTAATTGATGCATCAGGCAATTTATATGAGGCAATATCTGTAATTTGTAATAATCCACTAGCAAATAGCGTTCCTGATAATAAAGCTGCGGGAACTCTAATCTTATCAAAAACAAAAATAAAAAATAAAGATGCAATGATAAGTAAAATTAGATTTAGATGATTTTGACCCATGTAATCAAAGTTATCTAATAGCAATGCTTCTGAACCAGTATTATTAACAATAATAAATGGAATAACTGTTATGATTATAATTAATCTAATTAGATGTGAAGTTGCCACTTGAGATAAATCAGTTTTTTCATTTTCTGCTAAAATCATTAACGGACCTAAAGCACCTGGTGCTGAAGAAAATATTGAGGCCTTTTCCCCATAAGCTGCATATTTTTGCAAATACTTTGAAACAATTAAAATACAAATAATAATGTAGATAAGCATTATTACCGATGTCCAGATCCAATTGATCATCTGATTAAATAGGTTTTGATCAATATAGTTACCTATATGAAGTCCAAGGATAATTAAAATTGAACTTAAAGCTATTTTAGGCATTACAATTTTTAATCCAGCTAATGCAGCAATAGATGTCACAATCATGGGGCCTAACATCCAAGCTAAAGGAACATTGAAATAGTCAGCAACTATCGCACTAGGAATTGAAATTAATATTACTGAAATAAACTTTTTAGAGAAAAGTTGTTTAAAACTTGAATAATAAAAAGTAACTTTAGACTCGTTCATAATCAGCTCTTCTATCACCACTTTGAAAAAAAATAATAGAAAAGAAGTTAACGAAAAAAGTGAATTTAAATTTTTTAATAAAATTTATTAATAGTTAATGATGAGTTTTTATCTTAATAATTAGAATCAACCATTAGTTGAATGATAATATTATAAGTTGCATTAATATTTATAGTGTAATTTACTGTGTTTTTTAAATTAGAGAGGGAAAAATAATGAAAAACTTAAAAAGAATAGTTTCAGTATTATTTTCAGCAATCCTGTTATTCTCAGCAACTACAACTAGTTCAATTGCGATTGATAAAATTCACTTCGTAATTGGTGGTGGTGCTGGTGGTGGTTGGGATGGAACTGCTAGAGGTACTGGAGAAGCTTTAACAAAAGCTGGTATGTTAAAAAGTGCATCATTTGAAAATATGTCAGGTGGTGGTGGTGGTAAAGCGTTAGCTTTCATGATTAATACTAAACCTGCAAATACAGTTTTAGTTCAGTCTACACCATTAGTTTTAAGATCAATCACTAGACACAAAGGTTATGTAAAAGGTAGTGGTACTTTATCATATAAAGATGTTGTGCCGATCGCTGGTGTAATTGGTGATTATGGTGCAATTGCTGTTGCAAAAAACTCACCTTACAAAAACTTTAAAGATGTAGTTGATGCATATAAGAAGAATCCAAGCTCAATCAAAATGGCTGGTGGATCAGTAAGAGGAAGTATGGACCATTTAATTGGTGCTTTAGCTTTCCAAGCTGCTGGTGCTAACCCAAATGATGTAGCTTACATTCCTTATGATGCTGGTGGAAAAGCGTTAGCTGGACTTTTATCTGGAGAGACTCAAATTATCTCTACAGGTTTAGGTGAATTGATGGGTGCAAGAGACCAAGTAACAATTATTGGTATTACTGCTCCTTCAAGAGTTTCTGATGCTCCAGATGCACCAACTCTAAAAGAACAAGGATATGATGTGCAATTCGTTAACTGGAGAGGATTTTTTGGCCCTCCAGGTATGAGCAGTGCAGATAAAAATGCAATTGCTAAAATGCTAGGCGATGTACAAAAAACTTCTGAATGGGAAACTGTTAGAGCAAGAAATGCTTGGGTTAATATTTACAATCCAGGTGACAAGTTTGTTTCTTTCTTAGAAAAACAAACAGAAGAAATGACAGCTCTTATGAAGAAATTAGGAGTTATATAATCCTTAGGGTTATTTAAAAATTAGAGCAGTGAATATAAATACTACAAAAATTATATCACTGCTCTTTTTTATTTTTTCAGCATTTTATTTATATACCGCTTACCAAATTCAAGTTTTTGCATTTGATGAAAATGCACCTTTTAATGCCAGAACATTTCCAATTTACTTAGGTTATGCTGGTTTATTTTTTTCTGGATTAAAATTAATCTTACCAGATCCAAATACAATTAAAGTAGAGCATAAAACTCTAGAATATAAAAAGACTGCAATCTTGGTCTTAATTGCAATTATATATGGAGCAACCATCTTAAAAGTTGGTTATTTTTTAACAACCTCTTTCTTTTTGATGGGGTCATATTATTTTCTAGGTGAGAGAAGATGGATCTTAATGTTTATGCTATCTTTTCCATTTGTTGCAGCATTTATGTATTTATTACACGGTGTTCTTGACATTTATCTTAGAGATCCATTTTTAAAGTTAATTGGAGTGATGGGATGATAGAAGGAATTTTAATTGGTCTAACAACAGCTTTAACTTTTCAAAATATATTCATGGTTATGATTGGTTGTTTCTTTGGAACAATTATTGGAATGCTTCCAGGTCTTGGACCAATGACAGCTATTGCGTTAATGATACCAATTACATATGGTTTTGATCCAGCAACTGGATTAATTTTAATGGCTGGTGTTTATTATGGTGCTGTATTTGGTGGATCTACTTCTTCAATTTTATTGAATGCACCTGGTGTTCCTGGCACTGTTGCAACTTCATTTGATGGTTATCCAATGGCTCAACAAGGTAAAGCTGGTAAAGCTTTAGCTATAGCAGCCTGGAGTTCTTTTGCTGGTGGAACACTTGCTGCAATTTATTTATTGTTTTTAGCACCTAGTTTATCAAAAGTAAGTTTGTCGTTTAGATCGCCAGATTATTTTGCTTTAATGATTTTAGGGTTAACAGCAATTGCTGCTTTTTCATCTAAGGGTCAATTTATTAAAGCAATGATGATGGTAGTTCTTGGATTAATGTTAGCTTCAGTTGGTCAAGATAGCTTGTCTGACATTACAAGATTTACATTTAATAATATGAATTTAACAGATGGCATAAGTTTTGTTCTTGTTGTAATGGCAACATTTGCAATGAGTGAAGCCTTAACTATTATTTTAAAACGTAATGATCCAACAGCTGCTGCAAAACAAGTGTCCTTAACTGAATTAGGTTCAATTAGAATTAACAAAGAGGAAAGAGCAAAAATGTTAAAAACTATTCCTCGAACATCAATTATTGGTTTTATAATTGGAGTTTTGCCTGGAGCAGGAGCAACTATTGCATCATTCCTAGCTTACGGGATGGAAAGAAATTTAGTTAAAGACGAAGAGAAAGAAAAATTTGGGAAAGGTAGCGTTCATGGATTAGCTGCACCTGAGACTGCAAATAATGCAGCGTGTTCTGGTGCATTTGTTCCATTGTTAACTTTAGGTATACCGGGAAGTGGAACTACTGCTGTAATGTTAGGTGCTCTATTAGGTTTTGGTATTCAACCAGGTCCAAGACTCTATATGACTAATCCAGAAATTTTCTGGTCTGTTATAATGTCGATGTATATTGGAATGGTAATACTTCTTATTCTAAACTTACCTTTAATTCCTTATATTGCTAGAATTCTAGCTGTACCTAAAAACTACTTAATTCCACTTATTTTATTTTTTTCAATTACAGGAATTTATGTAATGTCATTTAACAATTTTGATATTTATTTAATGATTGGAATTGCTGTAGTTGCAACATTTATGCGCCTATATGATTTTCCAATGCCACCTCTTATTTTAGCTTTTGTGCTTGGTGGATTGATGGAGGAAAATTTAAGAAGATCTTTATTATTAAGCGATGGCTCATGGACTTTTTTATGGGACAGAACTCTTACAGCTTGTATATTGGCTACTACAATCCTTATTGTTGGATGGCAAATTTATAAAACATTTAAGAAAAAAAATTAATTCTTTATATCTACTCTTTTTCTAATTATTTCTTTGTCTAGCTTCATTTCTCTATAAGAAATTATTAGGACACCAGTAAATATTATAAGAGCGCCAATCCAAGTATACAGATCTGGAATTTCATCAAATACAAAATATCCAATAATAGATGCAAAAACTAAATTTAAAAATGAGTAGGGTTGAGTCATACTTACATCGACTAGTTTAAATGCATGGTTGAGAGTTAAATGTAAAACTGTTCCACACATAGCAGCTAAAATTAAATAGATGAATGTTTTTAAGCTTGGCATTTCCCAAAAAAATAAAACAATAAAAAAGCTAAGTAAGCTCATAAAAATAGATTGATAGGCAAGAATGGTAATTGCGCTATCATCTTTGGAAATTTTTTTAGTTATAATTATATTAATTGACCAAAGTAATGCTGAAAATAAAACCATATAAACTCCAATAGATATATCAACAAAACCAGGTCGAATAATTACCAACATTCCACTAAAACCAAGTATTAACGCTAAAGTTCGATATATATAAATCTTCTCACCTAGAAAAAAAACTGCAAGAATTGTCACAATTAAAGGAACTACAAAAGATATCGCAGTAAGTTTTTCGATAGGAAGCAATACTAAAGCTGAAAAATATAAAAGCATTGCAGGTAAACCAAGTATTGCTCTTAAGAAATGTTGTTTAAGATGAATTGTTTTGAGGACAGCATCTTTATTTTTAATTATGTAAGGTAAAATAATTACTAATCCTAAAAAAAATCTAAAAAAACCAGCCACATAAACATTAACATCTTCTTGAGCTATCTTTAAAAAAGAAAGCATTACAGTTCCAAAAAAAACAGAAGTGATTATTAAAAAAATAGCTAATTTGTTATTGGACATTAACAAATGACTATAAGTATAACTGAAGTATAAACAATCTTAGTTTAGGATATCTTTATATTTTTCAATTATATTGGACCAATAGAACTTAGTAACGAAGTCTTTTGCATTTTTTCCATACTCTAGATGTTTTTTATTTTCTAATAAGGAGTTTATTGATGAATAAATTTCGTCTAAATTATTACCATCACAAATTAAACCTGTTTTTTCATGCTCAATAGCATCAGAGGCTCCACCATCTTTGCCTCCAATAGAAGGAATACCATATTGAGCGGCCTCAGTATAAGCTATGCCAAATCCCTCGACTGAAGATTTATAGATACCAGAAGGCATGACAAATATATTTGATTTAGCTACTAAAGCATTTTTTAATTCATCACTTATATCTTTAAAAAACATTACCTGACCTTCTAAATCTAATTCTTTAACTAAGTGTTTAATATTTTCTTCCTCATCACCGTAACCAACACAAATATAGACAATATCAGGATAAATCTGTTTTAGATTTCTTAAAGCCATTATTACCTTTTCATGATTTTTTCTCTTATCAAATCTTGAAACTGTAATTAATCTTGGTGTTTTTACTTTAAGTAAACTTTCAACTTTATCTAATGATTTTTTATCAAGATCTTTTATTGGATCAATTCCAGGGTTAATGACAATAATTTTATCTTGATCTACCCCAAGTTCTATCGCTAAATTTTTAGTATATTTTGAATTAGCAATTACTTTTTCAACATTATTTAAAACTTTTAATAAACGTTTATTAATACCTGATCCTTTTGCATGATTAATTTCTTTACCATGGATTAAGCAATATTTATTTTTATTAGTTTTTAAATGTTCTAAACTTTTCCAGTGGTCGGCAATAATCCCTTTAACTTTACTTTCTTTAACAAACTCATCAATTAGATAAGCTTTTCTATATTTTCTTAACAATTTAGGTCCACCAACTCTTTCAATAGAAAATGAAGCTTGCTCATCAAAAGATTTATGGTCTTCAATATAATCGGCAAATACTTTAATCATGAAGTTTTTTGAAAGTTCTCTTGCAAGTCCCCACATTAAGCTTTGCATTCCTCCAAGTTCAGGTGGGAAAGATCTAGTAACAAATAGATACATTAATCATACTTCCACTTGATACCACAACCAGCACTTGGAGTTTGATCTTTTGGTCCGCTGCCAGTTTCAGCAACTTGCCTCATAGCTTTTAGTAAATCACTTTCTCCATCTTTTGCTGGGATAAAATTTTTAAGTTCTCTCAATCTACCTCTGTATTGAAGTTCTAAATTTTTATTATAGCCAAAAAAATCTGGAGTACATACAGCATCATACGCTTTAGCAACTTCTTGTGTATCATCTTGAAGATACGGAAAATTAAACTGATTATCATTTGAAAATTTAATCATATTTTCAAATGAGTCCTCTGGATAATTTATGAAGTCATTAGAACATATAGCAACTGAATTAATTCCAACTTTTTTTAATTCACTACAATCCTCAACAATTTCTCTTGTTACAGCTTTCACATAGGGACAATGGTTACAAATAAACATTATCAAGGTACCGTTTTCACCTTTGATATCATTTAAAGAAATGATTTTATTTTCTGTAGATTTTAATTCAAAGGGTAAAGCTTTTTGACCAAAATCGCATATTGGAGTTTGAACTGGCATACTGTAATAATATATAAATTATGTTCTATGATTTAAAAGATAAAAAACCTCAAAACTCTGGCGAAAATTGGGTGGCTCCAAATGCAACCATCATAGGGGACGTTACATTAGAAAAAAACTCTAGTATTTGGTTTAACGCAGTTTTACGTGGAGATATTGAAAATATTCACATTGGAGAAGGGTCTAATATTCAGGATGGAAGTGTTTTGCACACGGATCCAGGCTGTCCTTTAAAAGTTGGAAAAGATGTAACCGTTGGCCATCTTGTTATGCTTCATGGATGTACTATTGGAGATAATAGTATGATTGGTATTGGAGCTGTAATTCTAAATAAAGTTAAAATAGGTAAAAATTGTATTATTGGAGCAAAAGCATTAATTACTGAAAACAAAGTGATACCTGATAATTCATTAGTAATTGGCTCACCAGGTAAGGTAATCAGAGAAGTGACAGAAGAAGAAAAAAAATCAGTTTTAGAGAACACCAAACATTATCAAGATAACTGGAAAAAATATTCTAAATCAATATTTTGAAGGGAGGAGTAAATGCCTGCGGGTTTTGTAATTGCACAATTAAAAGTCACAAATCCAGAAAATTATAAAGAGTATGTAGAAAAAGTTACTCCAATTGTTAAAAAATTTGGTGGAGAATTTCTTGTAAGAAATGGAGAATATAAAATTTTTGATGGTGAAACTCAATTTCCAAGAATAATTATAGTTAAATTCCCAAGTTATGAAAAAGCGCTAGAGTGGTACAACTCCGAAGAGTACAAACCAATAAAACAAATAAGACTCGATAATTCTGAAGGGACAAATATAATTATTAAAGGGATATGAAAAAATTAATAATAATTTTATTTTCTTTATTCTTATCAACAAATCTTTTTGCAGAAATTAAAGTTCCAGGATCAGGTGGTATTAATTACTGGGATGATTTTGAGAAATATTACAAAAAACAACTTAAGAAATCTGAAAAAAAGAAACAAAATTTAATTTATTACGGATCTACAAGTGGTGGAGGATGGGCTCCAGGATTTATAATTGTAAAAGAAGTTAATGATGAAGCTCATGAAAAAGCTTACGCAAAGTGTATGAAGAAAGCAAAAAAATATACACAAAATGATTGTTTTTTGTTTGCAATTAATAACAAAATTGTTTGGACAAATATTGATGGACCAATTGCAAGTACCAAGATGAATTTAGAAATTGATGAGAATGATAGAAAGTCAGGAAGATATTTTGAAGATCAGCCTGATACTACAAATGAACCACAAGTTCATTTTATATATATATTAAACAAAGATAGTAAAGATAATGAGTGGGATATTAATGGTAAAATGGAAAAAGAGTTATTAGCAGCAAATGAAAAAGTTTTAAAAATGACAAAAGGTAAACAAAAATTTAGATATGATATGAGAGAAGATGGTAAATTAGATATTTCATTTGTTAGATTTAATAAACAATATAAGGGTAATTATGGGATGAACTATCCTGACGCTTATTTAACACAAAAAGGATTTAACGATCCTAATAAATTATATTTTGCTTGGGCAGATGTTAAACACAGTGAGGGAGGACAGGGAAGTGTCCATCATGGATATATTTTTTTACAAAGCAAATACATTTCAAACGCAAATAAAAGAATGATGATGACATTGCATGAAATATTGCATGTAAATGGTTTTGCGTGGCCATGCACAAAAGGTAATTCTAATGGACATACCTCAAGCTCAACAATAATTGGTGGACCAGTTGGTGATGATTCATATAAACTTGGGGTTTTATATGACCATGGTGACGATACTTGTCCAGATTTTAAAGACTCTGTTTTTCTAGATCCAACATCTGATAATCCTTTTAATCCAGTGGAATTAAAATGTGCAATGGCAGCTGAGGTTGGACGTGGTAAAGCTCCAAAAGAAAATTATGATTGGAGAAAAAGGTATTCTCATAAAAAGCTTCAAAAAATTAAAAAAAAGAGGACGTGGTGTACTTACAATGTTGGAAATTAACTTATAATTTTATTTACTTAAATAGTAGACCATTGACTGAATAAATTATTAATCCAATTATTATTACGAATAAAATTAAAAAAGAAATTTGCCCACTTAATTTTGATTTAATTTTTGTTTTTCCTTCTTTAAATTTTTTAACATGAATACTACCAAATTTCATTACAACTAATCCTAAAATTATTAAAAATGATGTAAATATGTATCCGGTAATCATCTATGGAACCAACCAGTAATTTTTATTGTCCATTAAATCAAATCTAGCTCTTCGATGACCTTTGGCTGCCAAATAAAGCCACTCAATAGATTTTATTTTGCACTGAATAACAGTAAAGTTTTTATAACCTTCTTCGCTTTGTTCTTTTGTGAAATCAAAGTTATCAAGCTCAGGTTTTAATCCCGAAGTTGGAATATCAGATCTTGTCCCAGGCCCATTATCTACCAAGTAACATTTTCTAGATATATGTTGTGTTTTAGACCAAGATTCTTTTGTAACTTCATTTTCGTGATTAACAGTACATTCTACTTTTAGTCTTACCTGTATTTTTTCTTCCTTATCATAGAATAACATCGCAGCATTTTGATTAGTTTTTAACTTTGAAATTTTATCTGATCTAATATCACTGTGATATTGAACAAAATTATTTGTTTCATCTGCTTTTCTAAGAACAACTATCCGACCATCAAATTCAGATTGATTTCCACAAATAAAAACTGGTATTCTAAATGGTGAACTTCTATCTTTGACCGCATTAGTTAACATTGACCAAATTTTCTTTTTGATCTCAGTAAAGTCCTCGTAATAAGGAACGGTATCAGTCACTAATATTATTTTTTCTTTTTTAATAGAGCAATTAAGCTTGAACTATCCCAACGGTTTCCACCCATTTCCTGAACCTTTGCGTAGTAGCCATCGATTAATTCAGTAATAGGAACTGGAGAGCCATTTTTTTTAGCCTCTTCAATAACTATTGCTAAATCTTTTCTCATCCAATCAACAGCAAAACCATAATCGAACTTATCATCTGTCATAGTTCGATATCTATTTTCCATTTGCCAAGATTGCGCAGCACCTTTTGATATGGTCTCCATTACTTTATCCATATCTAATCCAGCATTAATTCCAAAGTTAATAGCTTCTGACAAACCTTGAACAGCTCCAGCTATACACATTTGGTTCATCATCTTAGTCAATTGTCCACTTCCAGTAGCACCAATTAATTTTACTTTTCTACTATAGCAATCAATAACTGGTTGAGCTTTATTAAACACATCTTCATCACCACCAACCATTACAGTTAGTATTCCACCTTCAGCTCCTGCTTGACCACCTGAGATAGGCGCATCTAAAAAATCAAAACCTTTATCTTTTGCAGCTTTATATAGTTCTCTAGAAATCTCAGCTGATACTGTAGAGTTATCAATGTAAACACAACCTTCTTTTGCAGTATTAAATAATCCGTTTTCTCCAAGAGAAACTTCTCTTAAATCATTATCATTTCCAACACAGGTAAAAATAAAGTCTGCACCCTCAGCAGCTTTTGCAGGTGTATCAGCTTTTGAGCCTTTATATTCTGTAATCCATTTATCAGCTTTAGCAGCTGTTCTATTATAAACAGTTACATTGTGACCAGCTTTTGATATATAACCAGCCATTGGATAACCCATGACACCAAGACCTATGAAAGCAACATTACAAGACATAATTTTTATTTCCTATGTTTAATAGTTTGAAGTTTAAAGTAATTCTTTTCGGATTTATTTTTACATTTTTTTCTAGCTTTGGACAGAGTTATTTTCTTGGTCTATTTAATTCCAGTATTAGAGAAGCGTTATCTATTACCCATGGACAATTTGGCTCAATTTATGCTTCTGCTACTTTGTGCAGTAGTCTTTTATTAATATGGGTTGGAAAAAAAATTGATGATGTAAATATTTTTAAATTTGCTTTTTTTGTAACTGTTTTGTTATCTTTTGCTTGTTTTTTCTTTTCAAGAATAACATCAGTTTTTTTATTGTTTGTAGCAATTTTTTTAATGAGATTTTCAGGTCAGGGAATGATGTCTCATACAGCATCAACTACTATTTCTAGATACTTTACCAGAACCAGAGGTAAAGCCTTAAGTATCAGTTGGTTTGGTCTATCATCTGCAGAATTCATTATGCCTGTATTAATGGTTTATTTGTTAACAATTATAGATTGGCAAAATCTTTGGCTTATTTTTTCTATAACTGTTTTAATAGTTTTACCTATTGCATCATTTCTTTTAATTAAAAATTTAAATTTAGACTCAAGAGAAGCTAACGATGAAAATATTAAAGAAGTTGAAATTAAACAATGGAAGAGAATAGAGGTAATAAAAGATTATAGATTTTACATTATTAGCTCTAACATGTTAGCAATGCCTTGGATATTTACTGGCTTTGCTGTTTTTCAATCTTTTGTTCAAACTTCAAAAGGATGGGGACCCTATGTAATTGCTCAATCATTCATGTCTTATTCAATTTTGTCAGTGCTAACTTTATTTTTATCTGGTTTTTTAATTGATAAGTTTACAAGTAGAAAATTACTAATTTATATGAATATTCCACTTTTATTATCTGTAATTGTTCTATTTTTCTTTGATACACCAGTTACAGCTTTTGTATTTTTAGGTTTAGTAGGGATATCTAATGGATTTGCTAATATTTTGGGATCTTCTACTTGGGCTGAGTTATATGGAGTTAAATATCTAGGATCCATTAAAGCTCTAACTACTGCTTTGATGGTGTTTGCTACCGCTTTTGGAACTGCTTTGTTTGGATATTTGATAGATTTAGGTTTTACCGTGGGTGATATAGCTGTTGTATCAGGCACTTATATTTTTGTTTCTTTAATCCTTCTTTTCTTAGTAAGAAAAAAGCTAAATCCGGTAATAATTTAGAAAACCCTTGCAATTTTAAAGTCTGAGGTATAAATAATCGCCCATGGCAAGAGTAACAGTGGAAGATTGTATAGACAAAGTAGAAAGCCCATACGAATTAGTGCTTGTTGCTAAAGAAAGAGCTACTCAATTAAACTCAGGTATAGAACCGACTTTAGATAGAGATAACGATAAAAATACAGTTATTTCTTTAAGAGAAATTGCAGAAGAAAAAATTAAAGTTTCAGATTTAACAGAAAGTGCTGTTTACAAACTTAGAAAACATGTTGAGCAAGTTGATGATGGTGCTGAGGATGATGAAGAAATTGGTGATGATTTTGAAAACATGTATAAAGGTGAAATTTCAAAAAGTGGTACTCCAATTCTACCTTCTAAAAGAGCAAGAAAAACTCCAGAAAAAATACAAGTTTCTCAAGAAGATCTAGCAGAATTATCAGAGACAGCCAAACCAGATGTCGATGTTTCAGCAGGTGAAGAAACAATGAATGATCAAGGTGAAGTTTCTTTAGATGAAGTTTCAGAACAAGAAAATCAAGAAGCGGAAGCAATTACAGAAGATTCAGACGCTTCAAACTCATAATAAAATAATATAAAGTTAAACCATGAATAGGAAAGTATCAGTTGCTCCTATGATGGATTGCACAGATCGTCATGAGCGTTACTTTTTAAGATTGATTTCAAAAAATACACTTCTTTATACAGAGATGGTTGTTGATGAAGCAATCAATAGAGGAGATAAAAAAAGATTACTTGGATTTAATATTAATGAAAAACCAGTAGCCCTTCAATTAGGAGGATCTTCTCCAAAACTTTTAGCAGAAGCTTCTAAATTAGGAGAAGACTTTGGGTATGATGAAATTAATTTAAATTTAGGTTGTCCAAGTAGAAAAGTTGAAAAAAGTAAATTCGGTGCTTGTTTGATGAAAGAGCCTAATTTAGTTGCAGACTGTTTAAGTAAAATGCAAGCCTTAACTAGTTTACCAGTAACCATAAAAACTAGAATTGGATATGATAATGTTGAAGATTATGAAAATCTTCATAATTTTATTACAACTCTAAAATCAACGGGAGTTAAGACATTTATCATTCATGCTAGAAAGGCAATGTTAGGTAAATTTACACCTAAACAAAATCTAAATATTCCTCCTTTAAAATATGAGTATGTTTATAAATTAAAGGAAGACTTCCCAAATGAAGAAATAATAATAAATGGTGGAATAACATCTGTTGATCAAATAAAGCCACATCTACAAAAAACAGATGGTGTTATGATTGGAAGAGCAGCATATCACACACCTTATATGTTAGCAGATATTGAAAAAGAAATTTTTGGAACCAAAGAAGTCTTGAGCAGACAAGATGTAATTGAACAATTAATTCCTTATGTAAAAGATGAAATAAAGAAGGGCACAAGATTAAATCAAATAATGAGACACACTATAGGTTTATTTCATGGTCAAACAGGTGCTAGTTATTGGAAAAGGTATTTAAGTGAAAATATGTGTGTTAGAGATGCTGATGTTAAGAAAATTGATCACATTATGGATAAGATCAAATACAACAACATAGATACAAGTGTAGGACAATCTGCTTAATTCAATTCTAGCTAACGAATACAGTTATTTAATTTTATTAATGGTACTCATAGCAGTTCCTGTTGGCTTTGTTGCTGGGTTATTTGGTATTGGTGGTGGATTAATTACGGTTCCATTTCTTTATTATATTTTTGGATCTTTGGGAATAGATCAACAATACATAATGCACTTAGCAGTAGGAACTTCTTTTGCAATTATTATCCCAACATCAATTGTTTCAGTTTTAACTCATCATAAATTCAATGCTGTAGATTTTGATATAGTTAAAAACTACGGTATTTTTGTTGTTATAGGGGTAATTATTGGAACAATATTTGCTGCAACGCTAAAGACAAAATCTTTAGTTCTTTTTTTTTCAATTGTGATTTTATTTTTAGGTATTTATTTACTTTTAATAAAAGAGAGAGAGCAAAATATAATCTCAGAAATGAAATTACATTTAAAGGTTGTTCTTGGTTTTATTGTTGGTTTTATATCTTCGATAATGGGTATAGGAGGTGCTGTAATGAACGTGCCAATCCTTAAATTCTTTGGTTATTCAATTAATAAAGCAATTGGGAGTGCTGCTGCAATTGGTTTTTTAATTGCATTATTCGGTGCAACAGGTTTTTTAATTTCAGGAAGTTATTTAAAGACAAACTTACCTTTAAGTATTGGATTTTTAAATATTCCAGCTTTTTTTATTTTTATTCCTATTACGACTTTTATGGCGAGACTTGGAGCACGAACAGTTCATAAAATAGATAAAAATAAAATTAGTAAATTTTTTGGTATTTTTTTATTATTAGTTGCAGCTAAGTTTTTCTACGAGTACATAAAATTATAAATATGCCTTTTAAGATTGATAACAAATTTTTAAAGTCTTCACATCATGTAACAGAACTTAAATTATGTAGTATTAGGCTTAATGATAATTCTAAATTTCCATGGATTATTTTAATTCCTAAAAGAAATAAGATTACCGATATAAGTGATCTAAATTCTAAAGATCAAATTTTACTTATGAAAGAAATTGTTCACGTAAGTAAAATTATGAAAAAATTATTTAAAACTTCAAAGCTGAATATTGAAAAAATTGGTAATATGGTTCCTCAGTTACACATTCATATTATTGCAAGAAGTAAAAAAGATAGTTCATGGCCACTATCTGTATGGGTTGTGAAAGGTAAAAATTATACAGAAACAGCTTTAATTATTATGATGCTAAAGGTTAGGAAAGCTTTTAAATAAGAAGAGGTGACTTCAGTCTCCCTCCATCACCTCACTTAAATAACTATCTGATTCTTGATAAATAACTAAGCACGTTTTGATTGAATCTTTGATTTATTGTATAACTTTATTGAAGGATTTTATTTTCACAGAATTTAGATGCAAATTCAGTATCTTTAATTATATTTTCTGGTTTTTGTTTGAAAACTCTATCTAGTTCTTCATCTGAAAATTTTTTGCTTAATTTATTAACAGTACATTCGCAATATGTTTTGGCTTTATCTGCACCTAAGTACTGTTTTGAGTTTTGATAACAGCCAATATACATTTGTTGCTCATTTTGCTCGCTAAAAGCATAACTTTTTAGGGGTATTAATATGAATAATATTAAAATTAGGCTATATTTTTTGATCATATTCACCAACTTTTCCAGTTTTTTGAAGTAAATCATCAATAAAATCAAAGATTTTCTTCTTCCTTATGTCTGATGTTGGGCTTTCTGTTACAATTACTAGTGAAGGTTTGTTTGAAGATGCTCTTATTAATCCCCATGATCCATCTTCAAAAGTAAATCTTACACCATTTACTGTTAAAATTTCTTTGATTACTTGTTGATCAATCTTAATTTGATTTTTTTTTATTTCTTCAACTTGATTAACTAGTTCTTCAACCACTTGGTATTTTTCTTCATCCTTACAGAAAGGAGCCATAGTAGGTGTTTGATACGTGTTTGGTAATTCATTAATAATTTCACTCATCATTTTACTTTGATTATCCAATAAATGACACACGTGAATAGCAGAATTAATACCATCATCATAACCATAACCTAGAGGTTGGTTAAAAAAGAAATGACCACTTTTTTCAAAACCAGCTAGTGCTTTTTCGGTATTAACTTTTCTTTTAATATGAGAGTGTCCTGTCTTCCAATAAATAGTTTCACAATTATTTTCCAACAAAACCTTATCTTTTGAATATAATCCTGTTGATTTAACATCTACTACAAACTTAGAATTTTTATGTTTTGTTGATAGGTTTCTTGCAATTAATAAGCCAATTTTATCTGAAAATATTTCATTTCCATCATTATCAATGACGCCAACTCTATCTCCATCACCATCAAAGCCAAAACCTATATCTGCTTTGTTATCTCTAACAGCCTTTGCTATAGCATGAAGCATTTCTAAATCCTCTGGATTAGGATTGTACTTTGGAAAGTTCCAATCAAGATTGCAATCAAGTTCAATAACATCACATCCAATTCCTCTTAATATATCAGGTGCAAAAACACCAGCAGTACCATTTCCACATGCAACAACTGCTTTTAATTTTTTATTAATCTTATTACCGTTTATTAAATCATCTTTATAAATTTGTTGAAAATTTTCTATTTGTCTCTCAGTCCCTTCACCGCTTGAGAAATTTTCATTTAATGTAATCTCTTTTAATTCTTTCATTTCTTCAGGCGCATGAGTTAAACCTTTTTTGATACCCATTTTTACACCAGTCCATCCATTTTCATTATGACTTGCAGTAACCATGGCAACTGCATCAGAATCTAAATTAAATTGCGCAAAGTAAACCATTGGCGATAATGATAAGCCCACATCTTCAATTTGACAGCCTGTTGAGATTAAACCTTTTTTAAGAGCACTTTTAATTTCTTCACTATAAGATCTGTAATCGTGTCCAACGATTACTCTTGGATTCTCTTTTTGAGTATGTTTTTTTATTTGTGTACCTAGACCCTTGCCAAGATTCGTGATTCCCTGTTTACTGATATCCTTTTCGTACAACCAGCGAGCGTCATATTCTCTAAAACCATAAGGATCTATTTTTATATTTTGATTCATCTGTTAATTACTTAACCTTTTTTAAATTTTTTTATTGAAATATATTTTGTCGCGTTCTATAAATGTTCTATTGAATAGTTGTTTATATAGTATATTAACAATAAACGCATACAACATATAGTTGTTTTCGTCACAATAACAAATTATAGTACTTATTATGAATAAAATTCTATCACAGGCCCTAAAGAAAGCTGTCTCCGAATATAGCCCAGAAGTTAAAGAGGTATCAAAAGGAAATAGACCTGATCTTTTTTCTCTAAGCACTGAAACTGAACTTTTTCAAAATGACAAAGGAATTATAATTAAGATCGATAGATCTAAAGATGCAAACCTAACTGATTTTGGTAAAGCAACTTTGAAAGATAGATATCTTGGTCATAACGAGTCTTACCAAGATTTGTTTGCACGTGTTGCAAGTTCATATGCTGATGACAATTTACATGCACAAAGAATTTATAATTACATAAGCAATCTTTGGTTCATGCCAGCAACACCCGTTTTATCAAATGGCGGAACTAAAAGAGGATTACCTATTTCATGTTTTTTAAACGAAGCTTCAGATAGCTTAGGAGGAATCCTTGACCTTTGGAGTGAAAACGTTTGGCTAGCTGCAAAAGGTGGTGGTATAGGAAGTTATTGGGGTAACCTTAGATCCATTGGTGAAAAAATTGGTAAAGTTGGAAAAACATCAGGAATAATTCCTTTCATTAAAGTTATGGACTCTTTAACAATGGCAATTAGCCAAGGTTCTTTAAGAAGAGGATCTGCTGCTTGCTATTTACCAGTTGATCATCCTGAGATCGAAGAATTTATTGAAATGAGAAGACCTACAGGTGGTGATCCAAATAGAAAAGCTTTAAATTTACACCATGGTGTTTTACTTTCAGATGCATTTATGAGAGCTGTAGAAAATGATGAGCAGTGGGGACTAAAAAGTCCTGCAGATGGTACCGTTCAACAAACAATATCAGCTAGAAACTTATGGATAAGATTGTTAACTGCAAGGATAGAAACAGGTGAACCTTATATTATTTATATCGATACAGTTAACAGATTAATTCCACAACATCACAAACTTGCTAACTTAACTGTTAAAACTTCAAACCTATGTAGTGAAATAACATTACCTACAGGAATTGATAAAGATGGAAGAGACAGAACAGCTGTTTGTTGCTTGTCATCACTTAATTTAGAAAAATACGATGAATGGAAAGATGATCCAGACATGATTAATGATGTAATGAGATTTTTAGATAATGTCCTATCTGATTTTATCAACAAAGCTCCAGATCAATTTAAAGACGCAACATACTCTGCTGAAAGAGAAAGAAGTGTTGGATTAGGTGTAATGGGTTTCCATTCTTTTCTACAAAAAAATAGAATTCCACTTGAGTCAGTAATGGCTAAATCTTGGAATAAAAAAATATTTAAACAAATTGACGAACAGGTTAACAAGGCTTCAAAAGATTTAGCTGAAGAAAGAGGAGCTTGTCCTGATGCTGCAGAGTATGGTTATCAAGAGAGATTTTCAAATAAAACAGCAATTGCACCAACGGCTTCAATATCAATTATATGTGGTGGAGCATCACCCGGAGTAGAGCCAATTGCAGCTAATAGCTATACCCATAAAACTTTGTCAGGTTCATTTAATGTTAGAAATAGATATTTAGAAGAAATATTAGAGGGCCATGGAAAAAATGATGATGAAACTTGGTCTACAATCACAACAAATCAAGGTTCGGTATCTCATTTAGATTTTTTAACTGATTTAGAAAAAGATGTTTTTAAAACTGCATTTGAACTAAACCAACAATGGATTATTGAATTAAGTGGAGACAGAACTCCATTTATATCTCAGGCCCAGTCAGTAAATTTATTTTTACCAGCTGATGTCCATAAAAAAGAGTTACACAAAATTCATTTTGATGCTTGGAAGAAAGGCTTGAAGAGCCTTTATTACTGTAGATCAAAATCAATTCAAAGAGCTGAAAATATTAATGATGCAAAATCAACAGATGTTTTAGCCAACGTTTACAAAAACAAACAAACTAATTCTGAAGAACCAGAATACGAGGAGTGCCTATCATGTCAGTAGCAGAAAAAATTAAGACACCAAACAATGAAATAATCCAACCAAAAAAAATGGGTTTACTAGTTGAAAACCCAGTTTACAAACCTTTTAGATATCCATGGTGTTACGATGCGTGGTTAACACAACAAAGAATTCATTGGTTACCAGAAGAGGTGCCATTAGGAGATGATGTTAGAGATTGGCAAAAAAATCTAACTCAATCAGAAAAAAATTTATTAACGCAGATATTTAGATTTTTTACTCAAGCAGATGTAGAAGTTAGCAATTGTTATCTAAGACATTACACAACAGTATTTAAACCAACAGAAGTTTTAATGATGATGACAGCTTTTGCTTCAATGGAAACTGTCCATGTAGCGGCTTACTCTCATTTGTTAGATACAATTGGAATGCCAGAGTCAGAATATTCTGCTTTCATGAAATATAAAGAGATGAAAGATAAGTATGATTACATGCAAGGTTTTAACGTAAATTCTAAAGAAGATATTGCAAAAACAGTTGCAGTGTTTAGTGCGTTTACAGAAGGCCTTCAATTGTTTGCTAGTTTTGCAATTCTTTTAAACTTCCCTAGACATAATAAAATGAAGGGAATGGGACAGATTGTTACTTGGTCTGTTAGAGATGAAACTCTTCATTGTAATTCTATGATTAGAGTTTTTAAAGAATTCATAAAAGAGAACCCTGAAATATGGACTCCAAAACTTAAAAAAGAACTTTATGAAGCATGTAGAACTATCATTGAACATGAAGATGCTTTTATCGATCTAGCTTTTGAAATGGGTCCAATGGAAGGTTTAACTGCTCAAGAAGTTAAAGATTACATCAGATTTATAGCTAACAGAAGACTTACGCAATTAGGTTTGGAACCAATTTATGATGTACAGAAAAACCCTTTAACTTGGTTAGATACAATGCTTAATGCCGTTGAGCATATGAACTTCTTTGAAGGTCGAGCAACAGAATATTCTAAAGCATCAACACAGGGTACTTGGGTTGAAGCTTTTAGTTAATTAAAAGTGATATTTAAGCGTTTACTAGTTATATTTATCTTATTAGCTATAACAGGATGTAATACTGTTACCGGGAGTATAGAAGGTACTGCACTTGGTGTAGTTAAAGATGTTAAAACTACATACCACTATTCAACATGTATATTTACCAAAACTCAGTGTGGTGACTTAGATTTAGATTAAATTATCTTTGATTTAACTGCATTACTTTTCGATGTTTGCTACCTTTATAGCTAGCAAGTGGTCGAATAAGTTTATTTGCAGCATGTTGCTCCATTATATGCGCGGACCAACCGGTAATTCTTGAAATAACAAATATTGGTGTAAAGAAATCGGTGTCAAATCCCATTAAATGATAAGTAGGACCTGTTGGGTAATCTACATTTGGATGAATATTCTTTTTCTTTATCATCACTTTTTCAACAATGTCGTAAATCTTTTCAAAAGTTTTATCTCTTTTAATTTTAGCAACTTTTCCAAAATATTCTCGCATGGTAGGAACCCTAGAATCTCCAGATTTATAAACTCTGTGACCAAACCCCATTACCACTTCTTTATTTTTTAGGGCATTATTAATCCACTTTAATGCATTTTCAGGTTTCTTAATTTTTCTCATCATGTGCATTACTTCTTCGTTAGCACCACCATGAAGTGGACCTTTTAAACTTGCTATAGCCCCCGTAATAGCTCCATGAATGTCAGATAAACTACTAGTAATAGTTCTTGCTGTAAAAGTTGAAACATTGAAACTATGTTCAGCATATAAAATTAAAGATACATCAAATGCTTTAACAATTTCTTTTTGAGGAACTTTACCAAAACACATGTAGAAAAAGTTTTCAGCAAAAGTTAATTCTTTTTTAGGTTTGATAATTTTTTTACCACTTCTAATTCTATAAAAAGCAGCTAGTGCAGTAGGTGTTTTTGCAAAAATTCTCAAAGCTTTTCTCATGTTCGCCTCTGATGAAGAGTCAGATGTCTCTTTATCTTCTAAGCCCATCACACTAACAGCTGTTCTTGCAACATCCATCGGGTGAGATTTTTTTGGCATATGCTTAATTATCTCATACAAGTTTTTTGATAACTCTCTGTTATTTTTTTCTTCTTTTTCAAAATGTTTTAATTGAATTGAGTTTGGAAGATCTTTATTTAAAATTAAATAAGCAACTTCCTCAAACCTACAATATTCACATAAATCTTGAGCAGCATATCCTCTATAAGTTAGAGAGTTTATTTCTGGCATTACTTTTGAAACTTCTGTTTCATCAACCACTATTCCCAGTAACCCTTTTTTAATATCTTCGCTCATTATTCATGTCCTTCCGTACTAAAGTTATAAATTTTTTCATCGAGAGAGTTGTATTTTTCATACTCAACTAGCTCATAGAGCCTTTTTCTAGTTTGCATTTTATCAATAATATTATTCTGATGTCCATTCGCATAAATGTCTCTTAATCCATCTTCCACATTTTTCATTGCCAATCTTTGCGTAGTGACTGGATAAATTACTATATTATATCCAAAATTCTCTAATTCTTTGTAGTTGAAAAGTTTTGATTTACCAAATTCAGTCATGTTGGCTAATAAATAACAAGAAAGCTCTTTTCTTACTTTTTCAAAATCTTTTTCATCTTGTAATGCTTCTGGAAAGATAATTTCAGCACCAGCATCAATGTATGCTTTGCATCTATCAATCATTTTATTAATTCCCTCTACACCCTTAGCATCTGATCTTGCAATTATTTTAAAATTACTGTCTTTTTTAGCAGCAACACATTCTTTAATTTTATCAACCATAGCCTCTGTTGAAATTAACTCTTTATTATCAAGGTGACCGCATCTCTTTCTTTCGATTTGGTCTTCTAAATGAACTGCTGCAATTCCAAACTCTTCAAAAGTTTCAATAGTTTCTTTGCAAGATTTAAATCCTGTATCTATATCTACAATTGTAGGTAAATTTGTAACTCTAGATATTAAATATGATCTAGTGCTTACATCTTGTAATGTTGTTAAGCCTATATCAGGAAAACCAAGATCATTAGCCATCACACCACCTGAAATGTAAACAGCATCATATCCAATTTCTTCGATTAGTTTTGCAGTTAATGGATTGTAGGCTCCTGGTACCCTTAATATTTTATTAGATCTTAATTTTTCAACAAAATCTATTCTTTTTTGACTTGGTTCTTTCTCAACAAAATGCACTAAAATATTCCTTTTTTTAAATTTCTTTTTAAATCACTTTTTTTAATTTCTATATTCAGTTTATTTAATTCACCTGATTTTAAATTTTTTAAATTTTGAACTGTTTTTAAAAAACGATCACTTTCTTTCTTATTTAGAATGCCATCAGTTAAAGTTAAAAATTTATTGATATAATTTTGTCTTTTAAATGGTCTTAATCCATAAGGATGAGCATCCGCTCTATCAAGTTGTTCACTAATTTTCTTACCATTATTTAAAGTTACAACTACCTTAGCACCAAAAGATTTTTTCATTGGATTTGGGTCGTGATATTTTTTAGTCCATTTTTTATCTTCATGGGTTGTAATTGATTTCCAAATTTTGATAGTACTTTTTCTGTTAGCTCTAGTTTTTGTATAAGATTTCACATGATGCCAATCTCCATCTTCTAATGCTACAGCAAAAATATACATAATTGAATGATCTAACGTTTCTCTACTTGCATTTGGATCCATTTTTTGAGGGTCATTTGCTCCAGTTCCAATTACATAATGAGTATGATGACTTGTAAAAATATCAACTTTTTTAATTTGATTTAAATTGGATATTTTAGTTTTAAGTTTTTTAGCTAAATCAATCAAAGCTTGTGATTGGTATTCTGCAGAATATTCTTTAGTGTATGTTTCAAGAATAGCTTTTTTAGCCTCCCCTTTTTTTGGAAGTGGAACTTTGTAATTAGCTTTTTTACCATCTAATATTCTAGCTATAACACTATCTTCTCCTTCATAAATTGGGCTAGGTGCACCTTCACCTCGCATAACTCTATCCACAGCCTCAATTGCAAGCTTACCTGCATGAGCTGGTGCGTAAGCTTTCCAGCTTGAAATTTCACCTTTTCTAGATTGTCTTGTTGATACAGTTGTATGAAGTGCTTGTTGAACTGCTTGGTAAATTGTTTCGGTATTAAGTTTAAGCATTGAACCAAGTCCTGCAGCAACACTTGGACCCAAATGAGCTATGTGATCAACTTTATGTTTATGTAAACAAATTCCTTTAACTAAATTTACCTGAACTTCATATGCTGTAATAATTCCACGTAATAAATCTAATCCATTTATTTTGTTTTGTTGTGCAACAGCTAAAAGAGGAGGGATATTATCTCCTGGATGACTGTAGTCAGCTGCTAAAAAAGTATCATGAAAATCGAGCTCTCTAACAGCAGTTCCATTTGACCAAGCCGCCCATTCACAATCGAATTTAAATTTTGAGTTTACACCAAATAAAGTTGCTCCATTTTTTCTAGAATGTTTCAAAGCCATTTCTCTTGAAGAAATAACAGGCTTTCTATTTAGTGAGGCTATTGCAACTGAAGCATTGTCAATAATTCTATTTATAACCATTTCAATAGCGTCTTTATTTAATTTAGCATTGTCACTTGCAATCTCAGCTATTTTCCAAGCAAGTTGCTTTTTCTTAGGAAGGTTGATTTTAGATGGATAAACTTTAACTGTATGTAATAACAAAATAACTCCTTAATAGTGATTTTGTTTTAATAGTTAAAAAAAATTAATCAATATTAAAGATATTTAGATATTATTTTTTCAATACCAATGAAGTCTTTTATGAGGTGATTATGATAAATTTCTTCTGATCTTTTTTCAGTATATCCATATTTAAGTAAAATCATTGGAATTTCAGCTTCTTTAGCTGCATTTGCATCTGTTTCGCTATCACCTATCATTATTGATTTGTCTTTATCACCATTTAACATTTCTATAGTCCTAAGCAAATGTCTAGGATCTGGTTTACAGTATTCAAAAGTATTATGTCCCGAAACATATTCAAAAAAGTCATAAATTTCAATTTTTTTTAAAAGATCAATTGCCAAATGTTCAGTTTTATTAGTACAAACTGCCATTGATATATTTTGATTTTTACACCATTTTAAAAATTCTTTAACACCATTAAGAAGAGTGCTCTCATGTAAAATATTTTTTTTATAAAAAGATAAAAATTCATCTGTCATTTCATTCTTAATTTTCTCATCAAACCACTCCCATTTACCATTACCTTTTGCCATAATAGCTTTAGCACCTTTGCCAACAGCATTTTTTAATTCATTTATAGATTTTGTTGGATAGCCAAATTTTTTCATTACGTGATTATGTGCGCGAATTAAATCGGGCGCTGTGTCAACAAGTGTTCCATCTAAATCAAACAAAACAGTTAATTTTTGCTCCATTATCAAAGATATTTTTTAATTATTTTTTCAACACCTGTGAAATCTTTTATAAGGTGATTGTGATATATTTCAGTTGTATTTTTTTCAGTATACCCATTTTCTAACAGAATAACTGGTATCTCTGCAGCTTTAGCAGCATTTGCATCAGTTTCACTATCTCCAATCATTATAGTTTTTTTTATATCTCCATCTAAAATTTCTACTACATTTGTCAGATGTCTTGGATCCGGTTTACAATAGTCAAACGTATCTGATCCTGCCACGTATTCAAAAAAATCATAAATTCCAATTTTTTTTAAAAGATCAATGGAAAGATGTTCTTGTTTATTTGTACAAACTGCCATTGAAATATTTTGTTCTTTGCACCAAATTAAAAAATCTTTAACTCCAGTTACTAGAGTACTTTCATTAACTATATTTTTGCCGTAGAAATTTACAAATTCTTTAACCATTTCATCTTTTATTTTTGCATCTAAGACTTTACTAAATTCTTTTTTTGCTTGGCCCCATATAGATCTTCCGATTAAAGCACCAGCACCTTTACCTACTAAATTTCTTATATCTTCTGTTGATTTCGTGGGATAACCAAATTTCTTCATCACATGGTTATGAGCCAACATTAAATCAGGAGCGGTATCTACTAGCGTACCATCTAAATCAAATAAAATTGTGAATTTTTGCTTCATTTCAAAAGTTTTTTAAAGAAATATTATGTGAATTAATTAAGAGATATTCTTAATATAAAGCATTTTAAAATGAAAGAATTAAATTCACAAATAACTCAAAACAAACTTCGAAATAAATTTTTGAATGTCGGTGTGAAGATGTTTGGACCAGAAACAATTTTTTTTTCAAATGATACAAAAATTGGAAAAAATGTAACTATTGAACCTTATGTTGTTATTGGTAAAAATGTAAAAATTGGCAATAATGTAATAATAAAATCGTTTTCACATTTAGAGTCTTGTATAATAGAAAATAAAGTTGAAGTTGGACCTTACGCACGAATAAGACCAAATACTATTTTAAAAGAAGGATCTAAAATTGGAAATTTTGTTGAAGTTAAAAAAAGTACTGTTGGTAAAAGAACAAAAGTAAATCATTTATCTTATATTGGGGATAGTGAAATTGGAAAATCTGTTAACATAGGTGCTGGAACTATTACTTGTAATTATGATGGTGTAAAAAAAAGTAAAACAAAAATTAGTGATAACGTTTTTATAGGATCTAATTCATCATTAGTTGCTCCACTAACTATAGATCGAGAAAGTATTATTGGAGCAGGTTCGGTAATTACTAAAAATGTAAAAAAGAAATCTTTAGCATTAACAAGAACATTACAAACTGAAATAAAGAATTATAAAAGAAAATAATCTATGTGTGGAATAATAGGAATATCTAGCAATAAGTCAGTATCAAGCAGCATTATTAATTCTCTTAAAAAATTAGAATATAGAGGTTACGATTCTGCTGGTATTGCAACTTTATCTGATGGTTTTATTAATGAAGTTAAATCTGAAGGTAGAGTTGAAAATTTAGAGAATAATTTTGATTTAAAAAATCTTTCAGGAAATATTGGTATTGGTCATGTCAGATGGGCAACTCATGGAGTGCCAAATAGTATAAATGCTCACCCACATTCATCAGAGAATGTATCAGTAGTTCATAATGGAATTATTGAAAATTCAACATTATTAAAGAAATATTTATTGAACAAAGGACATAAGTTTAAATCTCAAACAGATACTGAAGTGATTGTTCATCTTATTACAGAAAATCTTAAAACATTTGAATTACAAGAAGCTATTACAAAAACTTTAAAACAACTTCATGGTAGTTTTGCCCTAGGAATAATTTTTAAAGATATGTCCGATTTAATAATAGGTGCAAGACGTGGCTCTCCTTTAGCAGTGGGGTATGGTCCTAATGAAAATTATCTTGGATCAGATTCTTATGCTCTAAAATCAATGACTAATAAGATAACTTATTTAGAGGATGGTGAATTTTGTTTTATTAAAAAAGATGAAGTTAATTTTTTTAATGAAGACGGTATAAAAATTAACAAAAAAGTTTTAGAGCTTTCTACTGACCAGCAAAATTATGATAAAGGTGATTTCAAACATTTTATGGCTAAAGAAATTGAAGAACAGCCTCAAACTTTGAAAACGGGTATTAAAGAATATGTAGATAGCATGAATAATGACATCAATATCTATAATTTCCCTTGGAAAACAGATGAAATTAAATCAATTATGTTGATTGGTTGTGGAACAGCTTATCACTCTTGCTTAATGGCTAAATATTGGTTTGAGGAATTAACAACTTTAGATGTTAATATTGATATCGCATCAGAGTTTAGATATCGAAAAAATAGGTTCAAAAAAGAGACTTTATATATCTTTGTTTCTCAATCAGGTGAAACTGCTGATACTTATGCAGCGTTAGACTTATGTAATAAAAATAAAATGAAGACTTGTGCTGTTGTTAATGTAATTGAAAGTTCAATCGCAAGGGATTCAAATTTTGTTTTGCCAATTCATTGTGGTCCTGAAATAGGAGTTGCTTCGACTAAAGCTTTTTTAGGTCAAATACTTATTTTATATATTCTATCTTTAAAATTATCATCTTTAAGGCAAGAAATTGAAAATAAAGTTTACCAAGAAAAAATCAAAGATCTAAAAAATTTACCAAAATTAATTGAAGAAACATTGTTAATTGACAACGATGTTCAGGCTATCGCATCAACATTCAATGAAGCTAAAGGTTCAATGTTTTTGGGAAGAGGTTTCTCTTATCCAATTGCATTAGAGGGTGCATTAAAACTTAAGGAATTATCTTATGTTCATGCCGAAGGTTATCCTGCAGGTGAAATGAAACACGGACCATTAGCTTTAATAGAAGAGGGTATGCCTGTTGTAGTTTTAGCTCCAAGAGACAATTATTATAAAAAAACTATTTCAAATATGCAGGAAGTTGTAGCAAGGGGAGCTAAAGTTTTATTAATTACCAATAAAAACAAAGATGAAATTGTATCTGAAAATATTTGGGAAAAAATTGAGGTAGAAACTACAAATGATGACTTACTTCCATTTCTTTTAACAATACCACTTCAGAAGCTTGCATATTATTCAGCTCTTAAAAAAGGCTACGATATAGATAAGCCAAGAAATTTAGCTAAATCAGTAACTGTAGAATAGTTTTGTATTTTTACTTATCAAAATTTTTAGCTCCAATATTAAATCTAACAAATTTATTATTTATTTTATTAATAATTTTTTATTTAATAAACTTAAAAACAAAATTTAGATTTAAATTTTTTTCAAATATAATTTTAATATTATTACTTCTAATTTCTTTTTTTCCTTTAGGAAACTTGGGTCTAAAATATTTAGAAAAAGATTATATATTACAAGATAATGTTTATAAAATTGATAATATAGTTGTATTAGCTGGTTCAGAAAATATTTTTTCAACCAAAATTACTAAAAAATTAACTCTTAATGATGCTTCGGAAAGACTTATTACTAGTGTAAAATTAGCTTTAGAATACCCAAATTCAAAAATATATTATTTAGGTGGTGATGGTAGAATTGTTAAAAGTAAATTTAATGAAGTTCATGTAGCTAAAATTTTTTATTCAAACATTAATTTTGATTTAAAAAAAATTATTTTTATTGATAATACTAGAAATACAATAGAAAACTTAAAAGCTTTTAAAAATATTAATAATCTCAATCAATCTAATATCTTAATTACATCCGCATTTCATATGAAAAGGTCGATGCTGATTGCGAAAGAATTAGATCTAAATATTAAACCATATGCTGTGGATTTTAGATCTATAAATGATTTTAATATTTTAAATTATTATCAAAGATTAAATATTGCTGAAAATTGGCAATCTTTTAATATTTTTTTTAGAGAAATAATTGGAATATTAGCCTTTATAATGTTCTATTAATTTTAGTTAGTTGAATTTTTTTTTATCTTTGCTAAAACAATCTTGGGTTGAATATGAAAAATTGGAAAAAAAATAGCTGGAGAAAATATCCTGTAAAACACATACCTGAATATCCAAACAAAATAGAATTGAATACAGTTTTGGATAAGATAGGAACGTTCCCACCTTTAGTATTTGCAGGTGAGACCAGACATTTAAAAGATCAACTTGCTGATGTAGTGGATGGAAAAGCATTTTTGCTTCAAGGAGGAGATTGTGCAGAAAGTTTTGCAGAATTTAATCCAGATAATATTAGAGATACATTTAAATTAATGCTGCAAATGTCATTAGTATTAACTTATTCAGCATCTTTGCCAGTTGTTAAAGTTGGAAGAATTGCTGGTCAATTTTCTAAACCTAGAAGTTCACCAATTGAGTCTAAAGATGGTATAGAACTTCCAAGTTATTTAGGGGACAATATTAATGGTATGGAATTTAATGAAAAATCAAGAGTTCCTGATCCCAAAAGATTGTTTAAAGCATATTCTCAATCAGCTGCAACATTAAACCTTATAAGAGCTTTTTGCCACGGAGGTTTTGCTGATCTTCAAAATGTTCATAATTGGAACCTAGGGTTTATTAAAAATAGCCCAGCATTAAAAAGATTTAAAGAACTTGAAGATAGAATAGCTGATGCCCTAGCTTTTATGGATGCTTGTGGAATTAATTCAGATTTTAATAGAAGATTAAAGACAGTTAATTTTTGGACTTCTCATGAAGCATTATTGTTACCTTTTGAAGAAACAATGACCAGAACAGATTCTACAACTGGTGAAAATCACGATACTTCAGCACACTTTGTTTGGATTGGAGATAGAACTAGACAAATTGATGGAGGCCACGTTGAATTTTGTAGAGGTATCGAAAATCCAATAGGAATTAAGTGTGGACCAACATTAAAACCAGAAGATTTAATAAACCTTTGTAATAAAATTAATCCAAGAAATGAAAAGGGTAAAATTACTTTAATTTCAAGATTTGGAGCAGATAACGTTTCAAAACATTTACCTAAACTAATTAGAGCAATCAAAAAGGAAGGTCTAAATGTAATTTGGTCTTGTGACCCTTGTCATGGTAACACAGTTAAAGCAGCAACAGGATTCAAAACAAGACCTTTTAATAGTGTTTTGACAGAAGTTAAGAATGTATTTGCCTGTCACCAAAGTGAAGGAAGTTACGCTGGAGGATTACATATAGAAATGACTGGTCAAAATGTAACTGAATGTATCGGTGGAGCTCAAAAAATATCAGAGAAAGATTTGTCGTCTAGGTATCATACTCACTGTGATCCAAGACTTAATGCAAATCAAGCCTTAGAATTGGCTTTTTTAATTTCTGATGAGATTAAAAAGAATAGCTCATATTCTAAAAATGCACACAGAGCGGCATCTTAAATCATTGTAAAAGATACCAACTAATAATATTTTAAAATTATGAATGTTGCAGAAAAAGTAAGTTTTATATCTAATTGGATAAAAGATTATGCAAATAATATGCCAAGTAAGGCTCAATCATTAGTTATTGGAATTTCTGGTGGGATAGACTCATCTGTTTCAAGCACATTAAGTGCAATGACTGGATTAAGAACAATTGTTTTATCAATGCCAATTAAACAAAAATCTCAACAACATGATTTAAGTTTAAAACATCAAGAGTGGCTAGTTAATAAATTTGATAATGTTGAACCGCACACAATAGATTTAGATGAATTATTCTCAGCTTTTTCTTTTAGTTTATCTAAATTTAATAATGAACATGGAATGGCAAATTCTAGAGCTAGATTAAGAATGACTACTCTTTATCAGGTGGCTGCAGCAAACAAAGGCATAGTTGTTGGAACAGGTAACAAAGTAGAAGATTTTGGAGTTGGGTTTTATACAAAATACGGTGATGGTGGGGTTGATATATCTCCAATAGCTGATTGTAATAAAAGTGAAGTTTGGGAGATAGGAAAAGAACTTGGAATTTTAAAGGAAATAATTGAGGCAGCTCCAACAGATGGTTTATGGGATGATGGTCGAACAGATGAAGGCCAGCTTGGTTTAAAATATCATGAATTAGAAGAAGCTATGAACAATCCAAACTCAACGAATAGAGCTAAGTACGAAACTATAAGAAAACAAAATTTGCATAAAATGGAGCCAATTCCAGTATGCAAAATTCCAAATTAATCAAATAGATTCACAAATCTATAAATTAAGTATATTTCTAAAATGATGAATAAAGATATTTTTTTAACAAATAATCTAAGTAACAAAAAAGAAAAATTTGTTCCAATAGATGAAAAAAATGTAGGAATGTATGTTTGTGGCCCTACAGTTTATGATGATCCGCATATTGGTAATGCCAGACCAATAGTTATTTTTGATATTCTCTTTAAGATACTTAAAAGTAAATTTTCATCAGTCACTTATGTTAGAAATATTACTGATGTTGATGACAAAATAATTAAGTCATCTAATGAAAAAAAAATATCTATTACAGATTTAACACAAAGTGTAATTAAAAGTTTCAGTGAAGATTGTAATTATCTAAATTGTGAAAATCCAACTCAACAACCTAAAGCTACTGAACATATAGATTTAATGATTGAGATGGTTTCTGAATTAATTAAAAAGGGTTTTGCTTATGAAAATAACAAACATGTTTATTTTGAAGTAAAAAAATTTAATGACTATGGTCAATTATCTAACAAAAGGTTAGAGGATTTAATAGCAGGGTCTAGAATTAAAGTTAGCGATAATAAAAAGAACTCAGAAGACTTTGTATTATGGAAACCTTCTACAGAAAACGAACCTTCTTGGGAATCACCATGGGGAAAAGGCAGACCTGGTTGGCATTTAGAATGTTCTGCAATGTCCAAGAAATTTTTAGGAAATGAGTTTGATATACATGGTGGAGGCATAGATTTAATTTTCCCACATCATGAAAATGAAATTGCCCAATCAAGATGTGCAAATGACTCTAAGGTCTTTGCTAATTATTGGCTACACAATGCTTTTATTACCATGTCGAATGAGAAAATGGCAAAATCCCAAGGAAATATTTTAAAGATAAAAGACTTTAGAAACAAAGTTAGTGGACAAGTTTTAAGATTAGCTTTGATTAGTGCTCACTATAAACAACCATTAGATTGGAATGATAAATTATTAGAGGATTGTCAAAACACAATTGATAAATGGTACAGTGTGTATTTTCCCTCAAACAAAATTTTGGAGGATGAAATTACTCAACCTTTATACGACGATATTAATACGCCAGGTTATATTGCAAATTTACATAAACTTTATGATAAAGCTAACAAAGGAAATGATGAGGATAAACAAATATTTAATTCAGCATGTAATTTTATAGGTTTACTTCAAGAAACCAAAGAAAAGTGGTTAAATTATAAAAAAGAAAAAGTAGATATTACAAAGACAGAAATTGAAAATAAAATAGATCTTAGAAATAAAGCAAGAGAAGATAAAAACTACAATGAAGCTGACAATATTCGAGACTACCTTTTGGATAAAGGTGTTTTAATAGAAGATAAAGATGGTAAAACAATTTGGAAATTTAAATGAGTAAGGAAAAGCTATATATTTTTGACACCACATTAAGGGACGGTGCTCAAACACAGGGTGTTGATTTTTCAATTGATGACAAAGAGAAAATATCAAACTCTCTGGACACCCTAGGTGTGGATTATATTGAGGGTGGATGGCCTGGGGCTAATCCAACAGATACTGAATTTTTCAATAAAGATCATGGTTTTAAAAACGCAAAACTTACAGCCTTTGGAATGACTAAAAAAATAGAACATAGTGCAAAAAATGATCCAATGTTAGCATCATTGATTAATTCGAAAAGTTCTTCAGTATGTTTATTTGGTAAATCATGGGATTTTCAAGTTGATGTAGCACTTGGCATTACTAATGAAGAAAATTTAGAAAATATTAGTGAAAGTGCAAAACACATTATTAGTTCAGGTAAAGAATTTATGTTTGATGCTGAACATTTTTTTGATGGATACAAATCTAATCAAGATTATGCACTAAAGTGTTTAAAAGCAGCATTTGATCAAGGGGCTAGATGGATTGTTTTATGTGATACAAATGGGGGGACCCTTCCGCATGAAGTGTCTAAAATTGTATCTGAGGTTATAAAACATATACCAGGTGAAAATTTAGGTATCCATGCCCACAATGATACTGAAAATGCTGTAGCAAATAGTTTAGCTGCTGTTCAAGCAGGGGTTAGACAGATCCAAGGTACGATAAATGGATTAGGGGAGAGATGTGGTAATGCAAACTTAATGTCTTTAATTCCATCATTATTTTTAAAGATAGATTTTAGTGAAAAATTTGAGCTAAATATAAAAAGAGAAAACTTAAAAAATTTAACACAATGTTCAAGATTATTGGATGAATTGTTAAACAGAAAACCTAATAAACATTTACCTTATGTGGGAGCTTCAGCATTTTCACATAAAGGAGGAATGCATGTGTCTGCAGTTCAAAAAGATCCAAAAACATATGAACATGTTGATCCAGAAGAAATAGGAAATTCTAGAAATATTGTGGTTTCAGATCAAGCTGGACAATCAAATATAATGTCTAGATTAAAATCAATAGGTATTCAAATTGAAAAAAATGATCCGAAAATTAAAAAACTTTTAAGCGAGGTTAAAGACAGAGAATTTATTGGTTATAGTTATGATGGGGCAGATGCTTCATTTGAATTATTAGCTAGAAGATTGATGGGTGATATTCCAAGATATATTTTAATTAATGAATATGATGTATCAGTTAAAAAAGATAGTATGGGTGAAATTATTTCCTATGCTAAAGCACAATTAGAAGTCGATGGCCAAAAAATATTATGTGAAGGTCAAGGGAATGGTCCTGTCAATGCGCTTGATAATGCGATTAGAAAAAATGTAAATAAACTTGCCAAGTATTCTGAATATTTAAAAGATTTAAAACTAGTAGACTATAAAGTGAGAATTCTAAATACTGGTACTGAAGCAGTAACCAGAGTTTCAATTGAAAGCACAGATTCAAAAGGAGTTAACTGGTTTACTATTGGAGTGTCTCCAAATATAATTGATGCATCTTTTAAAGCATTGGTTGACAGTTTGGATTATAAACTATTTAAAGATAAGGCTCCAGCTAGTCTATAAGTTTGATTTGTCATAAATAATGTCAGCAAATAATATTACTTTTATTCTACACAAGCCCCAGTTATCAGAAAATATTGGTGCATGTGCAAGAGGGATGAAGAATTTTAATTTTCAAAAACTATCAGTGATAAATCCAAAACCTATTTTTCCAAATGATAAAATTCTAGCCACTTCAGTTGGTGCTAAGAACATAATTAATAAAAGTAAAATATTCGACAATTTAGAACCTGCATTAAAAAATATAGATTATGTGATTGCAACATCTGCAAGATTTAGAAATAAGAATATTAAACATATTCAATTAGAAGATTTAAAAAAAATTGATTTTACAAAAAAGGTAGCATTTCTATTTGGGTCTGAGGCATCAGGATTATCAAACAATGAGGTTAGTTATGCAAATTATACGTTACAAATTCCAACTAACCCTGAGTTTAAATCTCTAAATCTATCTCACAGCCTAATTATCATTGCTCAATATGTTTCAAGTATAATCAAATTCAAAATCTCTAATTTTAAAAAATCTAAAAAGGTTAAATCTGCCTCCAAAAAAGAGATACATTCAATGACAAATCTATGTATTCAGAACTTGGATGAAATAAACTTTTTTAAACCTAAGGAGAAGAAGCCTATTATGCTAGAAAACTTAAGAAATATTTTCTATAGAATGGAGTTATCAGATAAAGAAACTCGTATATTATCTAGTGTATTTGCTAGTTTAGGTAAAAAACGTTGATTGACAAAATGTTCTGTAAGCTTATAAACCCCCATATCAAATGACAAAAAGATTAAACTCTAAACATAAAGTAGACAGAAGATTAAAGGTTAACCTTTGGGGAAGACCAAAAAGTCCTTTTAACACTAGAGCTTATGGACCTGGTCAGCATGGTCAATCAAGACAAGGTAAACCTTCAGATTATGGAATTCAATTACAAGCTAAACAAAAGCTCAAAGCTTATTATGGCAATATAAACGAAAGACAATTTAGAAATATTTATAAAAAAGCTGTTATGCTTAAAGGTGATACTGGTGAAAACTTAATTGGTTTACTTGAGAGAAGATTAGATGCAGTAATTTACAGAGCAAAATTTGCAACTACAATATTTTCAGCAAGGCAATTAATTAATCATGGTCACGTTAGAGTGAATGGGAAAAAAGTAAATATTGGAAGTTATTTAGTTAAAGAAGAAGACACAATTGAAATCAGAGACAAGTCTAAACAACTTGCTATTATTGATATTGCTTTAGCTAATAAAGAAAGAGAAGCCCCAGAATATATTCAAATGGATGAAAAAAACAAAAAAGTTAAATTTGTAAGAATTCCTAAATTTGAAGAAGTTCCTTATCCAATTGTGATGGAACCAAACCTTGTCATCGAATATTATTCTAGATAATAATAATTAATTTTTAGCTTTAAAACTTATACCTTTAGATTCAAAAAGTTTTGATAATTCTCCACTTTCGTACATTTCTTTTACAATATCACATCCACCAACAAATTCTTTTTTAACATATAGTTGCGGGATAGTTGGCCAGTCACTAAAAACTTTAATCCCCTCTCTAACATTTTGATCTTCTAAAACATTTACACTTTGAAAGTTTACTTCAAGAAGTTTCAACATGTTTGTTACTGCCATCGAAAAACCACACTGAGGAGCATCAGGTGTTCCTTTCATAAATAAACATACATCATTACTATCAATATGATTTTGAATTAAATTTTTTGTATTGTCGTCCATTATTGCTCCTTTGTTTTAATTGCTAGGGCGTGTAATTCATTCCCCATTTTACCTTTTAGAGAATTATACACCATTTTATGTTGTTCTATTTTACTTTTACCTGAAAATTGACCAGATGTTACAGTCGCTGAATAATGATTGCCATCACCAGCTAAATCTTGAATTTCAACAGTAGCATCAGTTAACGCTTCTTTAATTAAACTCTCAATTTCTTTCAAATCCATTGCCATTATTTGCTCATATAATTTGTTAACCAATTTGTATTAGATGTCTTTAATTCGTCAATTGATACTTTTGTCTTATCATTAATAAACAATTTATCTTCATTAATAGTTCCAAGTTCATCAAAATGTACAGCATTTTTGTTTAAAACATCAGTCACTTTTTTTAGACTATCTTTGCTAACTTCTATTATGTATCTACCTTGATCTTCAGCAAAAAAATATTCAATTTCATTAATTAAATATTTTGGTTTTTTAAGGTCAATACCCTTGTTACCTTTAATACACATTTTTGAAACAGCAGTAATTATTCCACCAATTGATACATCGTGGGCACTTTTGATATGACCGGCATCAATTAATTTCAATAAAGTTTCACCGTTATTTTTTTCATTGAATAGATTAATCTCTGGTGGAGGACCATTTTTTTCATTCAATATATGTCTTGCAAATAAACTTTGATCAATATGTCCTTCAGTTTTTCCGATAGCTAAAACAATATTATCAACTTCTTTAAAATCCATTGTAATCATTTTTTTATATTTTTTAATTAAACCAACACCACCAATAGTTGGAGTAGGTTTAATTCCTTCTTCTTTAGTTTGATTATAAAAAGATACATTTCCAGAAACGACTGGAAAATTTAAATATTCAGCTGCTTCACCAATACCCTGAACACATTCAACAAACTCACCCATGTTTTCTTCATTTTCAGGGCTTCCAAAGTTTAAACAATTTGTAATAGCAACTGGTTTTGCTCCAACAGAAATTAAGTTTCTAAAACTTTCACAAACTATTTGTTTTCCACCTGTTAACGGATGTGCCCAACAATAAACCGCAGAACTATCAACTGATGCGGCAACAGCTTTATCAGTTCCATGAACACGAACTACTCCAGAATCTCCACCTGGTTTTTGAATAGTATCACCCATAACTGTGTGATCGTACTGTTGCCAAATCCAATCTTTACTACAAACATTTGGATTAGATAAAACTTTTTTTAAAACATCTATAATTTTTAAATTTTTTAGATCTTCTTTTTTTATTTTATTTTTTTTTGGTAGTTTTGATTTTTTCCATTTACGATCATACATTGGTGAATTTTCAACTAATATATTAACTGGAATATCAGCTACTTTCTCATCGTCAAAATAAAGTTCAATTTTTTTGGATTTAGTTGTTTTACCAATTACTGCAAAATCTAAATTCCATTTATCAAATATCTTTTTTGCTTGGTCTTCCTTACCGTTTTCTAAAACTATCAACATTCTTTCTTGGCTTTCAGAGAGCATAATTTCATAAGGACTCATTTTTGTTTCTCTACAAGGAACTTTATTTAGATTAATTTCAATTCCAAGATTTCCTTTTGAAGCCATTTCAATACTTGATGATGTAAGTCCAGCTGCCCCCATGTCTTGTATAGCTATAATTGAGTCTCCTGCCATTAATTCTAAGCAAGCCTCAAGTAACAATTTTTCGGTAAACGGATCTCCAACTTGTACAGTTGGTTTTTTTTCTTCAATTTTTTCATCAAAACTAGCTGAGGCCATACTTGCACCATGAATTCCATCTCGTCCTGTTTTAGAACCTACATAAATTACAGGTTTATTAAGACCAGCCGCTTTTGAATAAAAAATCTTATCTTTTTTAACCAATCCTAATGTCATGGCGTTAACTAAAATATTACCGTTATAAGAGCTATCAAAGTTTGTTTGACCAGCAATAGTTGGAACACCCATACAGTTTCCGTAACCGCCAATACCATGAACAACACCTCTCAGTAAATTTTTCGTTTTTTTGTGTTGAGGAGATCCAAAATGAATAGAGTTTAAATTTGCAATAGGACGTGCTCCCATTGTAAATACATCTCTCATAATACCACCAACTCCTGTTGCGGCCCCTTGGTAAGGTTCAATAAAAGATGGGTGGTTGTGACTTTCTATTTTAAATACTATTGCATCATTATCCCCAATATCTACAACACCAGCATTTTCTCCTGGTCCTTGAATAACTTGTTTTCCTTTAATCGGAAGTTTTTTTAAATGAAGTCTTGAGGATTTATAAGAACAATGCTCATTCCACATAGCCGAAAAGATGCCTAGTTCAGTAATATTTGGAGTTCTTTTAAGTAGCTCACAGATTTTAGCGTACTCATCTTTTTTAAGACCATGATCAATTGCTAATTGTTCGTTTACAATCATTTAAGATTATTAATTAAATTATTAAAAAAAATAGATCCATCTTCACCTGAAAGAGAAGGATCAATCATTCTTTCAGGGTGAGGCATCATTCCTAAAACATTTTTTTCTTTATTAAAGATACCAGCGATATTTTTAATGGATCCATTAGGATTAAATTGTTCTTCAGTATTACCAGATTTATTACAATAATTAATTGCAACTTGCTCATTATCTTCAATTTCTTTTAATTGATCTTTTGTACAGAAATAGTTCCCTTCATTGTGAGCAATATGAAATTCCAAAACATCATTATCAATATTTTTAAAATAAGTATTTTGTTTGTTTTTGATTTTAACAAAGACATTTTTACAAATAAATTCTAAGTATTTATTTCTTAATAAAACACCAGGAACCAAACCTGTTTCAACTAAAATTTGGAAACCATTGCAAATTCCCATTACCATTCCACCAGAGTTTGCAAAGTTAATGATAGATTTCATTATTTTTGATTTTGACGCCATACTTCCACATCTCAAATAATCACCGTACGAAAATCCACCAGGCAAAACTACTAAATCACTTTTTGGAAGCTCAATATCATCATGCCATACCATTTTATTTTTAAATCCAAATTTTTTTAACGCTACATCCATGTCCCTGTCACAATTAGAACCTGGAAATGTAATAACTGATGATTTCATTAATTATTGTACATCAATAATTTTATAATTTTCAATAACAAGATTAGCTAAAAGTTTTTTACACATTTCTTCAACTTTATCTTTGGCTTTTTTTGGATCACTTTCTTTTATATCTATTTCAAAATACTTTCCTTGTCTTACTTCATTGATATTATTGAAACCCATACCATCTAATGTTTGGTGAATAACTTTACCTTGAGGGTCTAAAACATCTTTTTTAAGAGTGATAATTACTGAAATTTTCATTTTTATTTCCTTTTGACTGATGATAATTTTGTAACATTAACTGCTGAAACATTAGATTGTTCATGAAGTATTCCCAGTCTTTTTGCAACTTCTGTATATGCCGGAATAAGATCACCTAAATTTTTTCTAAATCTATCTTTATCCAATTTTTTATCAGTAATACTATCCCAAAGTCTGCAAGTATCAGGGCTAATTTCATCAGCCAGAATAACTTCATCTTTACCATTAACTTTAAGTCTTCCAAACTCTAGTTTAAAATCGATCAACTTAATTCCAACACCTCTGAACATACCAATCATAAAGTCATTAATTCTTAAAATCATTTTTTTAACTTTTTCGATTTCTTTTTTTGATGCCCAATCAAAAGCTAAGATGTGCTCTTCTGCTATTAAAGGGTCACCTAATTTGTCATCTTTTAAACAATATTCAATAAGTGGTTCTTTTAAAACTGTGCCATCTTCAATTCCTAATCTTTTAGTAATAGATCCAGTTGCAATATTTCTCACAATGAATTCAATTGGAATAATTTCAACCAATTTAATAACTTGTTCTCTCATATTTAGTCTTGTCACTAAATGATTTTTAATTCCAATTTGAGAAAGGTTTGAGAGAATATGTTCTGAAATCCTATTATTTAAAACACCTTTTCCTTCAATGGTAGATTTTTTTTGATTGTTAAATGCAGTAGCATCATCTTTAAAATATTGAATTACTAAATTCTTATCATTTGTTGCATAAATGATTTTAGCTTTACCTTCGTATAGTTTTTTTCCTTTTTTCATTATTTAAAAACTCTTCTAAAGATGAAATTCACATTTTTAAAGTGTTTTGCGTAACTAAATATCGTTTTTAGTTTTTTAGGAGTGATTTTGCTCATAATTAATTTATCTGAGTTAATAACATCAAATAAATCTAAATTTTCAGCAAAACATTTTTTAGCATAATTTTGAACCATTTGGTAAGATTGCTCTCTACTTAATCCAGATTTGGTTAGCTCTAACATAACTTCTTGTGAAAAAATTAATCCTTTAGTTATATTTAAATTTTCTAACATTTTTTTAGGATAAACGATCATGTTATCTAAAATATTAGTTAATCTTATTAATGCAAAATCAGTTGTAATATTTGCATCAGGTCCAATATTTCTTTCAACACTCGAATGAGAAATATCTCTTTCGTGCCAAAGGGCAATATTTTCTAAAGCAGGAATTACAGTACTTCTAACCATTCTTGCAAGTCCTGTTAAGTTTTCACTTAATATTGGATTTTTTTTATGAGGCATTGCTGAAGAACCTTTTTGGTTTTTTGAAAAAAATTCTTGTAATTCGTAGACTTCAGTTCTTTGTAAATGTCTAATTTCAACTGCAACTCTTTCAATAGAACCAGCAATGATACCTAGCACTGAAAAATAAAAAGCATGTCGGTCTCTTGGAATTACTTGTGTTGAAATTGGCTCAACTTTTAAACCTAGTTTCTTTGCAACATGTTTTTCAACATTTGGATTTATATTGGCAAAAGTTCCAACAGCTCCAGAGATTGCACAAGTTGAAACTTCATCAATTGCATCAACTAATCTTTTTCTATTTCTTTTAAATTCCTCATAAAAAGAAGCCAATTTTAAACCAAATGTTACTGGTTCAGCATGAATACCGTGACTTCTACCCATGCATGGTGTGAATTTGTATTTTTTAGCTTGTTTTTTAAGAACTTTTAAAATTTGATCTAAGTCTTTTAGTATTATTTTACCAGACTGAACCATTTGAATGTTAAAAGTTGTATCCAATACATCTGATGAAGTCATTCCTTGGTGTAAGTATCTTGCTTTAATGCCTGCTTTTTCAGTAACAGAAGTTAAAAATGCTATAACATCATGTTTAACTTCAGACTCTATTTTATGAATTCTACTTACCTTGATTTTAGCTTTTTTTCTTACAACTGATGCTACTCCTTTAGGAATTTGACCAAGTTTTTCCATTGCTTCAGCAGCTGCAACTTCGACATCTAGCCAAATTTTATATTTATTTTCTTCTGACCAAATATCAGTTAATTCTTTTCGCGAGTATCTTTTAATCATTAATTATAAGTATGGAGGCTTTGCATAACCTTTAGCAGATTCTGTAAAGATTTCATAACCATTTTCAGTAATTCCTAGTGTATGCTCAAATTGTGCTGATAAAGATTTATCTTTTGTAACAGCAGTCCAGCCATCATTTAACATTTTAACATCATATTTACCTGCATTAATCATAGGCTCAATTGTAAAAGTCATTCCAGGTCTTAAATCCATACCAGAGTTTTTACTTCCATAATGTAGAATATTAGGTGGTTCATGAAATATTGTACTTATACCATGACCACAAAAATCTCTTACTACGGAAAAACCTTTATCCTCAACAAATGATTGAATTTCATATCCTATATCTCCTAGTTTAATTCCAGGTTTTAAAATTTTAATAGCTCGCATCATAGACTCGTGAGTTGTATCAATCAGATTATTTAATTTAACAGAAGTATTTCCAATAGAAAACATTCTGCTAGTATCTCCATAATGTTCATCAACAATAGCTGTCACATCAACATTAATAGCATCACCATCTCTTAAAACTCTATCAGATGGAATACCGTGACAAACAACATGGTTTAATGATGTGCATAAAGATTTTGTAAAACCTCTGTAATAAAGTGGAGCAGAGTATCCACCGTTATCTCTAATAAATTCATAACCTAATTTATCAATATGATCAGTTGATACCCCTTCTTTAATATTATCTGTTAACATATCTAAAGTTTGGGCCGCTAACTTTCCAGCAACTCTCATTTTTTCAAATTTTTCTTTGTAATCAGTCATCAATAATTTTTAGTTTTTTATCTATAAAAATTTTTTTAGAACTTATATCACATCTATAAGCTAAAAAGTTAACTCCAGCTTTTTTAGCTATTAAATAATTATTATAATATTCCTCATCTATATCTTTAGCTATTTTAAATTTTTCCATGTTTTGGATTTGAACTAAAAATAATAGGTAACTTTTATAACCTTTTTTTATGGCATCAATAAGTGTAAGCAGGTGTTTTGTCCCTCGAGCTGTTACAGCATCTGGAAACTCGGCTATATCTTTATTTCTAAAAAGAGTAACATTTTTAACCTCTACAAAGCTTTTTTGCTTATTTTTCTCTATTAGAAAATCAAATCTTGTCTCTTTATTAAAAAATACCTCTGGTTTAATTAGGTCATTGTTTTTAAGCTCTTTAATCAGATTATTTTCTAAAGCATGTTGAGCTATTCTGTTTGCCAT
Source organism: Pelagibacteraceae bacterium AG-390-D18 (assembly GCA_003279715.1). Classification (GTDB taxonomy): domain Bacteria; phylum Pseudomonadota; class Alphaproteobacteria; order Pelagibacterales; family Pelagibacteraceae; genus Pelagibacter. The sequence goes on along the minus strand of QCGY01000007.1, from coordinate 18,240 downwards.
GTGAGTATTAACTCCAACAAGGTTTTTTCTTGTCCTAATAATTTCAAGCCCATATTTCAGTTTTCTTTTAGGATCATTATTTGGAAGTAAATAGACATCGTTTCCCTCATCAAGCAAACCTTTCATTGATCCAGTATTGGGACAATGAGCTGTGACAACTTTTTTATCTAACTTAACATCAGTAAAAAATCTCTTATAACGTCTGATTAATTTGCCTTTTATTAAAGACTTGGTAAATTCCATTACTAAATTATACATTTAAAATGACCAAAAACACAAAAGTTAATGCCGCAATATTAATTATAGGCAATGAAATTTTATCTGGCAGAACTCAAGATACTAATACTTCAACAATAGCTACTTGGTTAAATTCCATTGGAGTTAAAGTAGAAGAGGTTAGAGTTATTCCTGATGTCGAAGAAACAATAGTTGATACACTTAATTTACTTAAGAAAACGTATGATTATATTTTTACTACGGGGGGTATTGGTCCAACTCATGATGATATTACCGCTGAGTCCGTTTCAAAAGCATTTGGATTGAAATATGAAGTACATAAAGAGGCATATAAAATTTTAGAAGCATACTATAAGCCAGGTGAATTTAATGAAGGCAGACAAAAAATGGTTTGGATGCCAAAAAATGCTAATCTAATTTTAAATCCTACTAGTGGTGCACCAGGTTTTAATGTTAAAAACGTGTTTTGTTTACCTGGCGTTCCATCAATTTTAAAATCAATGTTAGGGGGTTTAACTAATAGCATTGTTGGTGGAAAACCTATTTTAAGTTTAACAATCAGCCTCAGAACGGTTGAAAGTGAAATTGCCAACTCTTTAACAAAAGTCCAAAAAGATAATCAAGATGTAGAAATTGGAAGCTATCCTTTCTTTCAAGCAGGAAAATTAGGTGTATCAATTGTAATTAGATCTGAAAATCAATCTAAAATTGATAATTGTAATTCTCAAATTTTAAAATTTGTTGATGAAAAAAATATTGAAGTAGTGGATCGTTAAATGCTTTATTTTGCTTATGGTAGTAATCTTCATCACTTTCAAATGAAGAGAAGATGCAAAGACAGTGTTTATTTAAAAAAAATAAATCTAAAAGATTTTAAGTTAACATTTAGAAGTAAATATAGAGCTGCAGATATTGAGCCTAAAAAAAATTCAATTGTTCCAGGGGGGTTATTTGAAATTTCTAAAAGTGATGAAAAAAAACTAGATGTTTATGAGGATTTTCCAACTTTATATAAGAAGCATTATTTTTATTATTACGGTAAAAAGGTAATGACCTATACTATGGTTAAAAAGACTCCTTTTAAATTCCCTACGGAAAGATATCTTAATATTGTAAAAAGAGGTTATAACGACTGTGCTTTAGATAAAAGATACCTTAAAAAAGGATTGTTAGAATGTTAAGTTTTAAATTAGATCATGAAAACTTATAATATTGCATCAATTGAGGGCGATGGAATAGGAAAAGAGGTTGTTCCTGAAGCTCATAAAATTTTAAAAAAAATTGCTGAACAACACCAGTTTAAATTGGTAATCGATGAGTACGATTTTGCATCATGTGATTATTATGAAAAGCATGGAAAGATGCTTCCTGACAATTGGAAAGAAAAAATTGAAAAACATGATGCTATTTTCTTCGGTGCTGTTGGTATGCCAGATAGATACCCCGATCATATAACATTATGGGGATCATTATTGAAATTTAGAAGAGAGTTTGATCAATATATCAATTTAAGACCAGTAAAATTATTCCCAGGAATAAATCCACCGTTAGCTAATAAAAAGCCAGGTGAAATCGACATGATAATTGTTAGAGAAAATACAGAAGGTGAATATTCATCAGTTGGTGGCAAGATGTATGAAGGAACTGAAAGAGAAATTGTACTTCAAGAAACAATTATGTCCAGACTTGGAATTGATAGAGTGCAAAAATTTGCCTTCGAACTTGCAAAAACACGAAAAAGAAAAAAACTAACTAGCGCAACAAAATCAAATGGAATCTCAATCACTATGCCATATTGGGACGAAAGATTTAATGAAAATAAAAAAGATTATACTGAAATTGAAACTGATCAATTTCATATTGATATTCTAGTTGCAAGATTTGTTTTAAATCCAGAATGGTTTGACGTTGTTGTAGCTTCAAATTTATTTGGAGATATTTTATCTGATTTGGGGCCAGCTTGTACGGGTACTATCGGAATTGCACCATCTGCAAATATAAATCCTGAAAAAAAATTCCCTTCCTTATTTGAACCAGTTCACGGTTCAGCACCTGATATAGCTGGAGAAGGTATAGCAAATCCTATAGGCCAAATTTGGTCTGGAGCTCTTATGTTAGATTATCTTGGTGAAAACGAAGCTGCTAATTCAATTGTAAAATCAATTGAAAAAACATTGTTTGATCAAAAAAATAGAACAAAAGATTTAGGTGGATTTAGTAATACTGTTCAATGTGCTAAAGCTGTATTAGATAATTTATAATTGAACCAAATGATTAAAGTAATTCCAAATAAAAAAAATATTGGAGCTGAAATTGTTTGTGATTTAAGAAAACTTTCAAAACAAGATTTAACAAGATTAAAATCTGCACTTTATAAATACGGTGTTATTTTTTTTAAAAACCAAAATTTAACATCTAGCATATATTTAAAATTTGCAAAAAATTTTGGAAAATTAGCAAATTATCCAAGACTTAAAGGATTGAGTAAAAAATACCCACAAATTACAGTAGTTCAAAGAAAGAAAACTGATAAAGGACCAAGTTTTGGTGAACAATTTCATACTGACTCAATTTATACAAAGAAACCTCCAAGATTTACTATGTTGTTATCTAAACTTGTTCCAAAAAAAGGTATTGCCAATACTGAGTTTTGTTCTCAATACTTAGCTTATAAGCAACTACCATTAAATATTAAAAATAAATTAAAAAAAATTAAAGCTAGTTACTCATCAGAGGGCCCAATATCAATTACCACCAAAGAAAGAGTGAAAGAAAAAGGAAAAAAAATTAAAGAATTAAAATCTACTCATAAAGTTTTAAAAAAAATTAATGAGAATTATGCAATTTATTGTAGTCCAGGGCATTTTATTGATTTTAAACCAAATTTTAAAAACAAATCTAAATTAAAGAAATTCCTATTTAGCCATCAAATTAAAAAAAAATTCCAATATTCAATGCCATGGGAAAAAAACCAATTAGCTATTTGGGATAATAGATCGATGCTTCATCAAGCAACACCATTTAAAGGTAATAGATTAATGCATAGAATAACGATTCATTAGAAGCTTTACAGCTTAATAAAATAAAATTAAAAAAATTTACTTATTCCACTTGTTCAATTATAAATATTAGCATAAATACTCATGAAATTCATTAATGCCCTCGTGGTGAAATTGGTAGACACAAAGGACTTAAAATCCTTGCCGCTTGCGGAGTGCCAGTTCGAGTCTGGCCGAGGGCACCACTAAATGAGTAAGCCCCAGATAATTTTTGATAAAAACAAAAAATCTCTAAAAATAAAAGATTCACTAATAAAGAAAATTAATAACGAACAATTTAAGCAAAAAAATCTTGTTATAGTTATTGGTGGAGATGGTTTTATGCTTGAAACATTAAAAAAAAATAAGAATTCAAAAAAGAAATTTTATGGAATTAATTCAGGAAATTATGGTTTTCTAATGAATAAGTATTCATCAAAAAATATAATTAAGAATTTGTTAAATGCTAATATGATCTCAATTTCACCTCTAGAAATGGTTGTTAAAAATAAAAATAATCAAAAAAGAAAATCTTTAGCCATTAATGAAGTTTCGGTATTAAGACAAAGTAGACAGGCAGCAACGCTATCGATTAAGCATGGATCAAGTCAGATAATTAAAAATTTAGTCTCTGATGGTGTTCTAGTTTCAACACCTGCTGGTAGTACTGCATATAATCTTTCAGTTCATGGACCTATTTTAAGTTTAAACTCAAAAAAATTATCAATAGCTCCTATTAGCCCATTTAGACCAAGAAGATGGAAGGGTAAAATAATTGGTGATAAACTAAAAATAACAATTACTAACTTAAACCCTATTAAAAGACCAATCAGTGCAGTTGCTGATAATCTAGAAGTAAGAAATGCCAAAACTATTTCTATTCAAACTAAGAATAAAATTAAATTTAATCTTCTTTACGATAAAAACAGAAGCTTACAAAAAAAGATTAAAATTGAACAAATAAGAAAAGAAACTAGCTAGATTGAATGAAACAAATTAATCCAATTGTGTTAGTATTAATTGTTTTATTTGTTGGCTTTTTAGCATTTAAAGTTATGTCTTTTTTTGGTTGTTATGTGCGTATCGAAGATGTTGATGCTTGCTGGAAGTTAACAGCTTGGTAGTAATCAATTATTGAATGATGGTGCCCCCGCACGGATTCGAACCGCGGACCTATTGATTACAAATCGAGAGTCTAAATTCAAAAAGATAAATACTATCAACGTTAATTGAAAGTTATTTCAATTCTGTACACACTATAGGTACAGTGATAAAAGTTTATCGATGATTAAATTAAATCAAAAGGAATTAAACAAATACGCAAATACTATTTTAAATGATTATGATAGCAACAATCCAAGCTCAATTTTTAAAACAAAAATAAAATTAAGCAATAATGATGCGCTACTTATCCAGTCAAAAATCTCAAAATTAAGAATTGATAGAGGTGAAGAAGTTATAGGTTATAAGATTGGTTGTGTTTCTAAAGATACCCAAAAAAAAATGGGTTTCACTCAGCCTGCTTGGGGAACACTTTGGAAAAGTGAATTATACAAAAGTGGGGTAGAGCTAAATAAAAAAGATTATTCTAATCCTGCTATGGAAGCTGAATTCGGTGTTAAGTTAAATCGTGACATAGATCCAAAACTTGTTTCTTTCGATTATATACTCAACTCTATCGATTCAATTTATCCTTTAATAGAAATTCATAATTTAGTTTTTAACGGAGAAGAACCTTATGGTGCAGAACTATTAGCAAATAATGCATTACACGCTGGCGTTATTTTAGGACCAAAAAATGAATTTTCAAAAGATCAAAAAATAACAGATTTAAAACTAATTTATGAAAATAAAATAATAGATACTTGGACGGATAAAAAATGGCCCTTTGATATGTTGTCTGAAGTTGAATGGTTAGTTAAAGAACAAGCCAAGATAAATGTTATTTTAAAAAAAGATGATTTAATTTTAACTGGGGCGTACGGTTTTCCAGTTCCTATAAATAACAATACATTAATTAAAGTTTCTTCATCAGAATTTGGAGATGTAGAGGCAAAATTTAAACAATGAAAAAACTTTTAGGGATCGTGGTTCTGGCTTTACTATTTAGCATAAACTCGCTTGCTAAAGATATAACAATTAAAAAAACATCAAATCACCATTTAACACCAAAACCTATTAAAAATTATTTTATGGCTGACAATGAATTTGTTAGAGCTGGTAAAAAATCGCAGAAGTTTATTTTACCTCATGGAGTGTGCAACGGACAAGATTGTAAATGGTCAGCTCAAAGAGTAGAACGTAAAGTCAAAGGTTATCACAGACCCTCAAAAAAATATGGCAAACCACTTTATTACGCTTGGAGCATTTATTTTCCAAAGGAATTTAATCCTAATTGGGCAGGATCACAAACTCTTACTGGACAAGTTAAAATGAAAGGTGTTGGAATGCCAGTATGGTCGATGGCTATAAGTAGCCAAGCTTTAAAAGCTGAAAAAGGATTTTTTATTAGATTAACCCAAAGTACTATTACTGCAAAAATGCATTGTGGAAATTTTAAAGTTGGGGAATGGATAGATATAATTGTAAAAGCAGACTATGCTAAAGAAAAAAAATCTAAAAAAAACTATAAAACATTTGAACTGTGGATTAATGGAAAATATATAAAATCTTGTTCTCATAGCTTTCCGCTCATAAACAAGAAAACTTTAAAAGAGTCCAACTCTAAAGGATACAAAGATTCAGGAAAAGTAGATTTTAGATATGGTATTTACAGACCTAACGTAGGAAAGTGGCTAATGTCAAATAACAAGAACCATCCACAAAAATTAGAGTACTTTCTCGACCCTGATGGTGGTGAGACAGTTGTTAAATACCCTTTTAAATTAAATTGGGAAAACAAAATTCCTACTTCAATAATTTATTATGATGAAATTAGAGTTGGTAAATCGAAAGATGAAGTTGATATTACAATGCAAAGTAAACCAGTTGATTAATTAAAAAAAACTTTTAGTAACCACTTGATTGGTCTACAAATCTGTCCACACTCTGACCACACTTATTGTAGTAAGAATAACTTTTGCATAAATTATTTTGATAAAAAGTAAGTGAAGTGGTGCCCCCGCACGGATTCGAACCGCGGACCTATTGATTACAAATCAATTGCTCTACCAACTGAGCTACAAGGGCATGCGCAATAACTATTAATTATTTGTTAAATAATCAACTCTTTTTTTTTAAATAACTTAGATGGTGAAATACTATTGCTGCACTATTAGATATATTTAAACTTTCTATGTCTTTACTCATATCAATTTTTACAAAGAAATCTGCATATTTACCTGTATGTTCTCTCATACCAAAACCTTCTGATCCAAAGAGAAGAACATTTTTTCCTTCCCATTTTACTTCTGTAAAATCTTTTTCACCATTTGCGTCAAAACCATAAACCCAAAAATTTCTTTCTCTTAAGTTTTTAAGAGTTGAATTGATATTAGATACTTGAAAAATATTTAGATGTTCCATACAGCCACTTGCTGATTTGTACATAAGCTTACTATCTTTTGGAAATTGTCTTTCTTTGATAATTAAACCATCTATTTTAAATGAGGCAGCACTTCTAATTAATGAACCAATATTTCTCGGATCAGTTACCTCATCTAGACAAACAAAAGTACAATTTTTTTTTTCTTTAATGTATTCTTTTAAATCAGGTTGATCTAAATGTTCAATTTCTGCAACGTATCCTCCATGCATCAATTGTTCTTTGGATGTGTATTTGTCTAATTCTTTTTTAGACTTAAAATAAACTTTAACATCTTCTAAAACATTTTTTTTTGGATTTTTTCTGTGTATATTTTTTTTAGCATCCTCTGTCAAAAATACTCTTAAAACCTTTCTATCAGGATTTCTAAGAGCTTCGATAACAGCATGCTGACCAGCGATAAAAAAAGAGGATTTATTCATAAATTTTTATCAGTTTTACACGTTTTTTTGTATATTTACCTACTAAATCACGTGTTGCATTTGAATAAATAAAATATATAAAACGCATGTTGTTTGAAGCTTTATTGAACAGGGGACACTTCCCCAGAGGAGGGGTTCCAGAGCGGTCAAATGGGGCGGGCTGTAAACCCGTTGACTTCGGTCTTCGAAAGTTCGAATCTTTCCCCCTCCACCATTCAATAAATTTTAAGTAACATGGAGTGTTACTCTTGGGGTCGTGCGGGTGTAGTTCAATGGTAGAACGCTAGCCTTCCAAGCTGGATGTAAGGGTTCGATTCCCTTTACCCGCTCCAAGAAAAAAAATTATTAATGAAAACAAAAACTGAGGTAAAAAAGTAATGTCAAAAGAAAAGTTTGTTAGAAGTAAACCCCATTGTAACATTGGGACTATTGGTCATGTCGATCATGGTAAAACAACTCTTACTGCAGCTATCACAATTACATTAGCAGAAGCAGGTGGAGCATCAGCAGTAGCTTACGATCAAATCGATAAAGCTCCTGAGGAAAAAGAAAGAGGAATTACAATTTCAACAGCACACGTTGAATATGAAACAGAAAAAAGACATTACGCTCACGTAGATTGTCCAGGTCACGCAGACTATGTTAAAAACATGATCACTGGTGCTGCACAAATGGATGGAGCTATCTTAGTAGTAAACGCTGCTGATGGTCCTATGCCGCAAACAAGAGAGCATATTCTTTTAGGAAGACAAGTCGGAATTCCAGCAATTGTTGTTTACTTAAATAAAGTAGACCAAGTTGATGATAAAGACATGATTGAACTTGTAGAAGAAGAAATTAGAGAACTTTTAACTTCATACAAATATCCTGGAGAAACAACTCCAATTATCAAAGGTTCAGCTTTAGCAGCAGTAGAAAAAAGAGATGAAGAAATTGGAAAAAATTCAATTTTAGAATTAATGAAAGCTGTTGACGAACACATTCCACAACCAGCTAGAGATGTTGATAAACCATTCTTGATGCCTGTTGAGGATGTATTTTCGATTTCAGGAAGAGGAACAGTTGCAACTGGAAGAATTGAGTCAGGTGTAATTAAAACTGGTGAAGAAGTTGAAATCGTTGGTATTAAAGAAACTAAAAAATCAGTTTGCACTGGAGTTGAAATGTTTAGAAAACTTTTAGACTCAGGTGAGGCTGGTGATAACGTAGGAATTTTGTTGAGAGGTATAGAAAGATCTGATATCGAAAGAGGCCAAGTTCTTTGTAAGCCTTCTTCAATTACTCCACACACTAAATTTGAAGCTCAAGCGTATGTACTGAAAAAAGATGAAGGTGGAAGACACACTCCTTTCTTTACTAAATACAGACCACAGTTTTATTTTAGAACAACAGATGTAACAGGAGAAGTAGAATTACCAGCTGGTACAGAAATGGTTATGCCTGGCGATGATGCTAAGTTTACCGTTAAGTTAATTACACCGATTGCAATGTCAGAGCAATTAAACTTTGCTATTAGAGAAGGTGGAAGAACTGTTGGAGCAGGAGTAGTAACTAAAATTATAGAGTAACTCTATAAATAGGAGTGTAGCTCAATTGGTAGAGCGCCGGTCTCCAAAACCGGAGGCTGAGGGTTCGAGTCCCTCCGCTCCTGCCAATTAGAGCTAAAATATTATGAAAAACCCAATGAAATTTATTCAGGAAGTTAAACAAGAAGCTTTTAAAGTTTCATGGCCTACATGGAAAGAGACTTTACAAGGTGCTTTGATGGTTTTTGTAATGGCTGTTGTAATGTCATTATTTTTTCTTCTTTTAGATCAAGTTTTAAAGTTTTTCTTAGAATTATTACTTAAGGTAAGCATTTAATGAAAAATTGGTTCATAGTTCAATCACACTCTAATTTTGAGAACAAAGTTTCAGGTTTAATCAAAGAAGAAGCCGAGAAAGCAAAGATTTCTGATAAGTTTGAGGAAATTATTGTTCCAACACATGATGTAACAGAAGTTAAAAGAGGAAAAAGAATTCAGAGAAAAAAAAAATATTTTCCTGGTTATGTCCTAGTTAAATGTGAAATGAATAATGACATTTATCATATGATTAAAAATCTAAAGAGAGTAAGTGGATTTTTAGGCTCTAAGGGAATTCCAGTTCCAGTTTCTGATAAAGAAATTGAGAAGATTTTAGGACAAATAAAAGATGGTGTGGCTCAGCCAAAATCTGGTATAGAGTACAGTGTTGGTGAAAAAGTTCAGGTTGTTGATGGTCCTTTTGCGTCATTCAATGGAATGGTGGAAGACATAGATGAAGAAAAGTCTAGACTTAAGGTCTCAGTTTCTATATTTGGACGTCCAACACCTGTAGATTTAGAATATAACCAAGTTGAGAAAGTAAGTTAATGGCAAAAGAAATTAGTGGATTTATAAAGTTACAAATTAAAGGCGGTCAAGCTAACCCAGCACCTCCTGTTGGACCAGCACTTGGTCAACGTGGTGTGAACATCATGGAGTTTTGTAAAGCTTTTAATGATAAAACTAAATCAATGGCAGGAAAACCTGTTCCAGTAGAAATTACAGTCTACAAAGATAAAAAGTTTGATTTTAAAATTAAATCTCCACCAGCATCTTTTTTTATTAAAGAAGCGGTAAAGCTTAAAGGTGGATCTAAAGAACCTGGAAGAAATATTGTTGCATCAATATCAAAAAAACAATTAGAGGATATTGCTAATCAAAAAATGAATGATCTAAATGCACATGATTTACAAGAAGCAATAAAAATTATAGCAGGATCAGCTAGATCAATGGGAATAGAGGTAAAGGAATAATGCCATCAAAAAGATATAAAAAATTACCCGAAAAAACTAAAGATTTAAACGCTGAAGTTATAGAAAAACTATTACCTGAAGTAAAAAAAAATTGTACGACTAAATTTGATGAGTCGGTAGATTTAAGTTTTCAAATAAATAATAAACAAAAGAAAAGTGAAGTAAATATTAGAACTGTTGTTAATCTACCAGGTGGAACTGGTAAAAAAGTTAAAGTTGCAGTTGTTTGTGAAGTTAGCAAAGCTCAAGAAGCTAAAGATGCTGGAGCTGATATTGTAGGTGGTGACGAATTTGTTGAAAAAATTAAAGGTGGTGAATTAAACTTTGAAAAATTAATTTGTACACCTGGTATGATGATCAAACTTTCTAAACTAGGTAAAGTGTTAGGTCCAAAAGGATTAATGCCAAATCCTAAACTTGGTTCTGTTTCTGAAAATATAGAAGAAGCAGTGACTAATGCTAAATCTGGTCAAGTTGAAATAAGAAATGATAAAGATGGAAATTTAGGTGTAAGTATTGGAAAAAAATCATTTCATGACGATCAATTATTAAAAAATTTTCACGCAATATTAGATGCATTAGAAAAAGAAAAATCTAACAATACTTTAAAAGGTGATTTAATTAAAAACACTTTTGTTACATCGTCAATGGGTGTTTCGTATAAAGTTAAATTAGGGAAGTCGATATAATCATGTTAACTAAAGAACAGAAAAAAAGTTATATTGCAGAAATGATTACACAGTTTGAGAATAGTAAGGCTGTAATGGTCACTCATTATCAAGGTTTAACAATGACACAATTAGATGAGTTAAGAGCTCAGATGAGAGAACATGGCATAATCTTTAAAATAACAAAAAATAGAATAACTAAATTAGCTTTAGAAAACACAAAGTGTAAAGATTTGTCTGATTTATTTACTGGTCCAACAGCGGTTGCATTTGGCGAAGATGCTATAATGTCAGCTAGGATTCTCTCAAAATTTGCAAAAGATAACGAAAATTTAAAATTGATTGGTGGAATAATGGGTAACGAAGTCTTAGATCAGGCTGGTGTCCAAAATGTAGCTAGTTTACCAACATTAGACGAAGCAAGAGCGAATATTGTTGGTATTTTAAATGCTCCAGCATCAAAATTAGTGAGTATTTTGCTTGCATACTCAGAAAAAATGAGTAGTTTGTCGGCAGAAAATTCTGAAACACAACCCAAAGAGTAAATTATGCCTGACCTAAATAAAATTATTGAAGACCTTTCAAGTTTGACTGTTGCAGAGGCAGCAGAACTATCAAAACAATTAGAAGAAAAATGGGGTGTAACTCCAATGGCAGCAGCGGCTCCAGCAGCAGCAGGTGGTGCAGCTCCAGCAGAAGATAAAGATGATTTTACAATTATGCTTGTATCAGCAGGTGAGAAAAAAATTAACGTTATTAAGGAAGTTAGAGCAGCAACTTCATTAGGTTTAAAAGAAGCTAAAGATCTTGTGGAAGGTGCACCAAAAGAAGTGAAATCTGGTGTAAATAAAAAAGAAGCTGAAGAGATCAAAGCTAAGTTAGAAGCTGCAGGCGCTAAAGTAGAACTTAAATAAATTAATAAGAAAGAATTCGAATACTGATTATTTTTAATCAGTATTATTAAACATAAATGCAACTATCTTTTACTGAAAAGAAAAACATAAGAAAAAGTTTTGGTAAACTAAAAGAAAGTTTATCTATTCCAAATCTAATCGAGGTTCAAAAAAATTCTTATAAAGAGTTAACTGAATTTTATTCTGAAGCAGAGTTGATCAAAGGTTTTGATAGAGTTTTTAAAAGTATATTTCCTATTGAAGACTTAAATGATAAAGCAACATTAGAATATGTTTCTTATAGATTAGACAAACCAAAATTTGATGTTGAAGAATGCATCACTAGAGGTTTAACTTATTCATCTGCTCTTAAATGTACTTTAAGATTGGTTGTTTATGAAATAGATCAAGAAAATAATACTAAAGACATTCTTTCTGCAAAAGAACAAGAAGTTTATATGGGTGAAGTACCTATGATGACTAATAGTGGTACTTTTATTACTAATGGTGTTCAAAGAGTTGTGGTTAATCAAATGCACAGAAGTCCAGGTGTATTTTTTGATCATGATAAAGGCAAAACACACGCAAGTGGAAAACTATTATTTAATGCAAGAGTAATTCCAAACAGAGGTTCTTGGTTAGATTTTGAATATGATGTTAAAGATTTTCTTTATTTTAAAATTGATAGAAAAAAGAAAATTTTTGCTTCAACTTTATTATTAGCACTGGGGTATTCTAAAGCAGAAATTGCTGATGAATTTTATGAAAGCGAACAATATACTTTTGAACCAAAAACTGAAAAATGGAAAACAAAATTTAATCCAGAAAATTATAAAGCAAAAAATTTTTCAGAAGAAGTTACTGATGCTAAAACTGGTGAAGTAGTAATTAAATTAGGTGATAAGATCAATTTTTTAAATGCTAAAAAGCTTGCTAATGAAGGTCTAAAAGATATCTTAGTAACAAGAGACTCATTATTTGGTAAATTTTTACATAGAGATGTAAAAGTTAATGATGAAGAAGAGGGTACTTTTTCAATAGGAACAGAGCTTAATGATACTGTAATCCAACAAATATTAGATGCAAATATAAATTCTTTACAAATCTCTGTGACAAACTCAATTAATAAGGGTTCATACTTATTAACCACTATTTTAAACGATAAAAATAATTCTAAAGATGAAGCTATTACAGAAATCTACAAAATGCTTAGACCTGGTGAACCACCAACAATTGAAATAGCTACTCAAATTTTTAATAATCTATTCTTTAGTTCAGATAGATACGACCTTTCTGATGTTGGTCGAGTAAAAATGAATTCAAGATTAGAGCAAGAATGTTCAGATAAAATTACTATTTTAAGAAATGATGACATAATAGCTATTGTTCATAAAATGTTAGATTTAAGAGATGGAAAAGATGATGTTGATGATATTGATCATTTAGGAAATAGAAGAGTTCGATCTGTTGGTGAACTAGTTGAAAATCAAGCTCGTATAGGCGTCTACAGAATGGAAAGAGCTATTAAAGAGAAAATGACAACTTTAGATGTTGAATCAGCAATGCCTCAAGATTTGATTAATGCAAAACCATTAACCGTTTCTTTAAAAGATTTTTTTGCAAGTTCTCAACTTTCTCAATTTATGGATCAAACTAATCCTTTATCTGAGATTACACACAAAAGAAGAGTTTCAGCATTAGGACCTGGTGGTTTAACAAGAGAAAGAGCTGGTTTCGAAGTTCGTGACGTTCACCCAACTCATTATGGAAGAATTTGTCCGATCGAAACACCTGAAGGACCAAATATTGGTTTAATAAATAGTTTATCAACTTATGCAAAAATTAACAAATATGGTTTTATAGAAAGCCCATACAAAAAAGTTAAAGATGGAGTTGTTCAAAACAATGTTGAGTATTTGTCTGCAATGGAAGAAACTAAATTTACTATTGCACAAGCAAATACAAAATTAGATAAAGATGGAAAAATAACAGAAGAACTAGTTTCTTGCAGACAAAATTTAAATTTCCTTTTAGCTAAACCTGATACTATTGATTATATAGATGTATCACCTAAACAGCTAGTATCAGTTGCAGCATCATTAATACCATTCTTAGAAAATGACGACGCTAACAGAGCGTTAATGGGATCAAACATGATGAGACAAGCTGTTCCATTATTAAAACCTGAGTCTCCATTAGTTGGAACAGGTATTGAAAGTGATGTCGCTTTAGACTCTGGTGTTACTATTGTTGCAAAACGAGATGGTACTGTTGATAAAATTGATGGTAAAAGAATTGTAATTAAAGCAACTGAAGAAACTGATTTTTCTAAATCAGGTGTTGATATTTATAATTTACAAAAATTTAAAAGATCAAACCAAAATACTTGTATTAACCAAAAACCATTAGTAAGAGTTGGTGATAAAGTTAGATCTGGAGACATTATAGCGGATGGTCCATCTACTAAATTAGGTGAATTAGCGCTAGGTAAAAATGTTACCGTAGCTTTTATGCCATGGCAAGGTTATAATTTTGAGGACTCAATTTTGATTTCTGAAAGATGTGTAACTGATGATGTATTTACCTCTGTTCATATTGTTGAATATGAAATCATGGCAAGAGATACTAAATTAGGTGAAGAGGATATTACTAGGGACATACCAAATGTTAATGAAGAGGCTTTAAAAAACCTTGATGAGTCTGGCGTTGTTTATATTGGGGCAGAAGTTAATGCGGGCGATATTTTAGTTGGAAAAGTTACACCTAAAGGTGATTCTGCTTCAGGACCTGAAGAAAAATTATTGAGATCAATTTTTGGTGAAAAAGCAATTGATGTGACAGATACATCTTTAAGAATGTCTAGAGGTAGTAGTGGAACTGTTGTTGATGTAAGAGTATTTAATAGACACGGTATAGAGAAAGATGAGAGGTCTATTACAATCGAAAGAGCAGAAATTGAAGAAGTACAACAAGATAAAATTGTTGAGGAAGAAATTTTAGAAAGAAGTATTAAACAAAGAGCATCTCAGTTCTTATCTGGATCATCTTTAACTAAAAAAGTAAAAGATTTATCTGAAGGAACTAAATTAGATTTTGAAGCAATAGATAACTTATCTATTAATGATGTTTTCAAAATTACAGTTGGTAATGTTAATGATGAAGCAACTTTAGCTCAACTTAAAGATCAGTATAACAAAGCCAAACAAGATATTACCGAGAGATTTGAAGATAAGGTTTTGAAAATTAGAAGTGGTGATGACTTATTACCAAGTGTAATGAAAATGGTTAAAGTTTTTGTTGCAATAAAAAGAAGACTAAGACCAGGTGATAAAATGTCTGGAAGACATGGTAACAAAGGTGTTGTAAGTAAAATTGTCCCTGTTGAAGATATGCCTTATAGAGAGGATGGAAGACCAGTAGATATAGTTTTAAACCCACTTGGTGTTCCTAGTCGTATGAATGTTGGGCAAATTTTAGAAACTCACCTGGGATGGGCTTGTAAAGAATTTGGTGAAGAGGTTAAAAAATTAGTAAATGAAAATAATAAAAAAATTGAAAAAACAGAAAAAATATCAAAATTTCTTAAATCTGTTTATGGAAAAGAGATTTTTGAAGATAAGGTTGAAAAACTAAACAAACCTGAATTCATAGATTTAGTTGAAACATTAAAAGATGGAATAGCTATTTCAACACCAGTATTTGATGGTGCTAAAGAAAAAAATGTCACTGAAATGCTTGAACTTGCAAAATTACCAGGGTCAGGACAAACATATTTATGGGATGGAAGAACAGGTGAAAAATTTGACAGACCTGTAACAGTAGGTATTATTTATATGCTTAAACTCCATCATTTAGTTGAAGATAAAATACATGCAAGATCAACTGGACCTTATAGTTTGGTTACTCAACAACCTTTAGGTGGGAAGGCTCAATTAGGTGGTCAAAGATTTGGTGAAATGGAAGTCTGGGCATTAGAAGCTTATGGAGCATCTTATACACTTCAAGAAATATTAACTGTTAAATCTGACGATGTAGCAGGTAGGGTTAAAGTTTACGAAACTATAGTTAAAGGTGAAGAAAACTTTGAGTCAGGTATACCAGAGTCATTTAACGTACTAGTTAAAGAAATTAAATCATTAGCATTAAACGTGGAGCTTAATTAAAAAATGAAAAAAGAATTAACAGATTTATTTAAAAACACTGAAATTTCTGAAGCTCAAAATTTTAATAGCATTAAAATTTCATTAGCAAGCCCTGAAAAAATTAAATCTTGGACTTTTGGTGAAATTAAAAAACCAGAAACGATAAATTACAGAACTTTTAGACCAGAAAAAGATGGTCTTTTTTGTGCTAGAATTTTTGGACCAATTAAAGATTACGAATGTTTGTGTGGAAAATACAAACGAATGAAATTTAGAGGAATTATCTGTGAAAAATGTGGCGTTGAAGTTACAAAATCTAATGTTCGTAGAGAAAGAATGGGTCATATTAATTTAGCAACGCCTGTTGCTCATATTTGGTTTTTAAAATCTTTACCTAGCAGAATAGCTTTAGCAGTTGATATGAAGCTTAAAGAAATTGAAAGAGTTTTATATTTTGAAAACTTTATCGTAATTGAACCTGGTTTAACCGGATTACAAAAAAACCAACTTTTAAATGAAGAAGAACTTGCAAAATACCAAGATGAATTTGGTGAAGAGTCATTCACTGCTGGGATAGGTGCTGAAGCAGTACTAGAAATGTTAAAAAATTTAGACTTAGAGTTAGAGAGAAAAAATCTTGTTAGCTTTATTAAAGAAACAAAATCAAAAGTTAATGAAGAAAGAGCAATCAAAAGACTAAAATTGGTAGAGTCATTTATTGAAACTGGACAAAAACCTGAGTGGATGATTTTAACAGTAGTACCAGTGATCCCACCTGAATTAAGACCTTTAGTACCATTGGATGGTGGAAGATTTGCAACATCAGATTTAAATGATCTTTATAGAAGAGTTATCAATAGAAATAACAGATTAAAAAGATTAATGGACCTTAAAGCTCCAGACATCATTGTTAGAAATGAAAAAAGAATGCTTCAAGAATCTGTAGATGCATTATTTGATAATGGTAGAAGAGGAAGAGTTATAACAGGAACAGGAAAGAGACCACTAAAATCTTTAGCGGAAATGTTAAAAGGTAAACAAGGAAGATTCAGACAAAACTTACTTGGAAAAAGGGTGGATTACTCTGGAAGATCAGTAATTGTTGTAGGCCCAGATTTAAAACTTCATGAATGTGGTTTACCAAAAAAAATGGCTTTAGAACTATTCAAGCCATTTTTGTACGCAAGATTGAACAAACTTGGATTGGCATCTACAATTAAACAAGCTAAAAAATTAGTTGAAAAAGAGACAAATGCTGTTTGGGATGCATTAGAATTAATTGTTAGAGAGCATCCTGTAATCTTAAATAGAGCACCAACACTTCATAGATTAGGTGTTCAAGCATTTGAACCGAAACTTATAGAAGGAGATGCAATTGAATTACATCCTTTAACTTGTGCTGCTTTTAATGCTGACTTTGATGGTGATCAAATGGCTGTGCACGTTCCATTAAGTCTTGAAGCTCAACTAGAAGCAAGAATATTAATGCTTTCTACAAACAATATTTTATCCCCATCAAATGGAAAACCAATCATAGTACCAAGTCAGGATATGATTTTAGGTATTTATTATCTTTCTCAAGAACCTTTAACGGATAAACCTTCAGGTTATTTTGTTGATGTTGATGCGATAGAATTTGCATTAGCTTCTGATCAAATTAAAGTTCATAGCACTATCATATCAAGAATTGAAACTGTTGATGAAAATGGAAACAAAAAATTTGAAAAATACACCTCAACAGCCGGAAGATTTTTATTAGCGAACTTACTTCCAAAAAACAGTAACATTAAATTTTCTTTAATCGACAGATTATTACCTAAGAAAACGGTATCTGAAATTATTGATGTTGTATTTAGGTTTTGTGGGCAAAAAACAACAGTTATATTTTGTGATAAATTAAAAGACTTAGGTTTTAAACATGCTTTTAAAGCAGGAATTTCTTTTGGTAAAGATGACCTTGTAATTCCTGAGAGTAAAACTCAATTAATTGAAGATACAAAAGGTTTAATTGCTGATTACGAAACTCAATATTCTGAAGGATTAATTACAAGAGGTGAAAAATACAACAAAGTTGTAGATGCTTGGTCTAAATGTACTGATAAAGTTGCTGGTGAAATGATGAAAGGAATTTCAGCTACAGAAAAAACACCAGAAGGACTAAAAATAAATTCAGTTTATATGATGGCTGATAGTGGGGCTAGAGGATCTGCGGCTCAAATGAAACAACTTGCAGGAATGAGGGGTTTAATTGCAAAACCCTCAGGAGAGATTATTGAAAGCCCAATTATATCAAACTTTAAAGAAGGTTTAACTGCACTGGAGTACTTCAATTCAACTCACGGGGCCAGAAAAGGTCTAGCTGATACAGCACTTAAAACAGCTAGTTCAGGTTATTTAACAAGAAGATTATGTGATGTTGCTCAAGATTTGACAATAACAAAAATTCAGTGTGATGATCCAGGTTTTATAGAGCTATCA